>CP006667.1:2400000-3099715 GCA_000471925.1 Ralstonia pickettii DTP0602 | reverse complement strand
GAGCTGGACCTGCCGCTGATGATCCGCCGCGCCTCGGACCTGATGAGCAAGTACGTCGGCGAGACCGAGCAGCAGATCGCCGCCATGTTTGCCCGCGCCGAGGAAGACGGTGCGGTGCTGCTGCTGGACGAGGCCGACAGCTTCATGCAGAGTCGCCAGCAGGCGGTGCGCAACTATGAGATCTCCGAGGTCAACGAGATGCTGCAGGGCATGGAACGCTTCAACGGCATCTTTGTCTGCACCACCAACCTGTTCGACCGCATCGACGAGGCCGCGCTGCGGCGCTTCTCGTTCAAGATCCGTTTCCTGTCGTTGAAGCCCGCGCAGCGGGCGACGATGTTCGTCGACGAGGCGCTCGATGGCGAAGAGTCTCGCCTGACCGACGCCATGCGCCGCGAACTCGATGCAATGGATTGCCTGACGCCGGGCGACTTCGCCACCGTCAAGCGCCAGTGCGTGCTGCTGGGTGAGGCGCTGACACCGGATGAATTCCTGGCGCAGCTGCGCCAGGAGCATGCAATCAAGCCCGAGGTGCGGGAGCACCGTCCGCTGGGCTTTCTGCAGTAGGGAGGGGACCGGCCGCAGTGTCGGCTACAGCGCGGGCGCCGGCTCAATCACCACTGTCTCGGCATCGGCCTGCACCTGCAGCAGCGTGGCTGCCATGGCACGCAGGTGCGCGGCGTCCTTGGTGGAGGCAAAGCGGTCGTGCGGCGTGGCATCGGGCGCGGCAGCCATGCCGTGCTCGGCCAGCTTGCGCGCGAGCTGGCGCGCAATCGCGCTACCGGTGTCCACCAGCGCCAGCTGGTCGCCCACCATCGCGCGGATGGTGCCGGAGAGGAAAGGGTAGTGGGTGCATCCCAGCACCAGCGTGTCGGCGCCGGCTTCGAGCATGGGCGTGAGGTAGGCATCGAGGCGCTCGCGTACGGCGGGGCCGTCGACATCGCCTTGCTCGATCAGCAACACCAGGCCAAGGCCGGCTTCGCAGATAAAGCGGCTTTCGCCATCCAGCGACGCCAGCAGCCGCGCGAATTTGGCACTCTTGAGCGTATTGGCGGTCGCCAGCACGCCCACCACCTTGCTGCGGCTGGCCGCGGCGGCCGGCTTCAGGCCCGGTTCCACACCGATGATCGGAAGCGGCAGTTGCTTGCGCAGCAGTTCCACGGCATGGCCGGTGGCCGTGTTGCAGGCGATCACCAGCGCCTTGCAGCCTTGGGCGATCAGCCATGCGCAGGCCTGCAGGGTGCGCGCTTCGACAAATTTCTCGGGCTTCTCGCCGTACGGCGCGTATTTCGAATCGGCCAGGTATAGCAGCGATTCATGCGGCAGCAGCGTGCGGATCTCGCGCAGCACGGACAGGCCGCCAAGGCCGGAATCGAAGACGCCGATGGGTGCGGGGTTCACGGGAGGGGAGGGCAACAGAAAATTGGGCAGAAAAAAGCCGGGTCGGAACCCGGCTTTTTTCGAGCGCGACGGCAGATTCTACCGCGTTGCCTTGCTTACAGCGCGGCGACCGGGATCTTGCCGATCTTGGCTTGCCATTCGGCCGGGCCGGTCTTGTGCACCGAGGTGCCTTCGCTGTCCACGGCGACCGTCACCGGCATGTCCTTGACGTCGAACTCGTAGATCGCTTCCATGCCGAGGTCTTCGAAGCCGACCACCTTGGCTTCCTTGATTGCCTTGGCCACCAGGTAGGCGGCGCCGCCCACGGCCATCAGGTAGGCCGACTTGTGCTTCTTGATGGCTTCGATCGCCACAGGGCCGCGCTCGGCCTTGCCGATCATCGAGATCAGGCCGGTTTCGGCCAGCATCATCTCGGTGAACTTGTCCATGCGCGTGGCGGTGGTGGGGCCGGCCGGGCCGACTGCCTCGTCGCGCACCGGATCGACCGGGCCGACGTAGTAGATCACGCGGTTCTTGAAGTCCACCGGGAGCTTCTCGCCCTTGGCCAGCATGTCGGCGATGCGCTTGTGCGCGGCGTCGCGGCCGGTCAGCATCTTGCCGTTGAGCAGCAGGGTCTGGCCCGGCTTCCACGAGGCGACTTCTTCCGGCGTCAGCGTGTTCAGGTCGACGCGCTTGGAGGTCTCGGTGTTCGGTTCCCACTCGACCTCCGGCCATTGCGACAGGTCAGGCGCTTCCAGCTTGGCCGGGCCGCTGCCGTCCAGCGTGAAGTGCACGTGGCGGGTGGCGGCGCAGTTGGGGATCATCGCGACCGGCTTGGATGCGGCGTGCGTCGGGCAGGCCATGATCTTGACGTCCAGCACGGTGGCCAGGCCGCCCAGGCCCTGCGCGCCGATGCCCAGCGCATTGACCTTCTCGTACAGCTCGACGCGCAGTTCCTCGACCCAGTCCTTCGGGCCGCGGGCGATGATGTCCTGGATGTCGATGGACTCCATCAGCGATTCCTTGGCCATCACCATGGCCTTCTCGGCCGTGCCGCCGATGCCGATGCCCAGCATGCCCGGCGGGCACCAGCCCGCGCCCATGGTCGGCACGGTCTTCAGCACCCAGTCGACGATCGAGTCGGACGGGTTCAGCATCACGAACTTGGACTTGTTCTCCGAGCCGCCGCCCTTGGCCGCGACCTGGATGTCGACGGTGTTGCCCGGCACGACCTCGTAGTGGATCACGGCCGGGGTGTTGTCCTTGGTGTTCTTGCGGGCGCCTTCGGGCGGGCTGACGATCGACGCGCGCAGCACGTTGTCCGGGTGCGTGTAGCCGCGGCGCACGCCTTCATTGATCATGTCCGTCAGGCCCATGGTGGCGCCATCCCAGCGCACGTCCATCCCCACCTTGACGAAGATCGTGACGATGCCGGTGTCCTGGCAGATCGGGCGCTTGCCCTCTGCGCACATGCGGCTGTTGGTCAGGATCTGTGCGATCGCGTCCTTGGCCGCCGGGCTCTGCTCCAGCTCATAGGCGCGGCCCAGGCTGGTGATGTAGTCCATCGGGTGGTAGTAGCTGATGTACTGCAGGGAGTCGGCGACGCTCTGGATGAGGTCTTCTTGCTTGATGACAGTCATTTTGTGGGGGGTGGGCAGCGGTGAAACACAGCGCGAAATCATACACTGAGCCGGGGCCTTCTGCCCGTCTGCATACATCGGTCTACACGCGTGGAGGTGGCGCCGGCGCCTCAAAACAAAAAACCGCGGCACATGGCCGCGGTCCGGTGTGAAGCCAACGCTCAGCGTCGTCTCAATGTGTCCCTGACTTCGCATGGGTGCCGGCCGGGTGTGACACCATCCGGTCCACCCAGGCCATGGCCACCGCAGAGGCGAGGAAGGCAATGTGGATCGCCACCTGCCACATGATGGTGTGGGTCGTGCGCTGCTCCGCATCGATAAAGGTCTTCAGCAGGTGGATCGACGAAATCCCGATCAGCGCCATCGACAGCTTGACCTTGAGCACGCCGGCGTTGACGTGGTCCAGCCACTCCGGCTCGTCCGGGTGGTTGTCGATGCCCAGGCGCGACACGAAGGTCTCGTAGCCGCCCACGATCACCATGATCAGCAGGTTGGAGATCATCACCACGTCGATCAGGCCCAGCACCACCAGCATGATCTTGTTCTCGTCGAATTCCGTCACATGCGCCAGCAGGTGCCAGACTTCGACCAGGAAATGGTAAACATAGACGCCCTGGGCCACGATCAGGCCCAGGTAAAGCGGCAACTGCAGCCAGCGCGACGCGAAGATGATGCTCGGGATCGGCCGCATGGTCTGCGGCCTGGTCATTGGATTGGAAGCCATGGGCGGGGCGGTGTCGGCGAGTTGAAAGTCGGCGTGGATTGTACCAAGCGCAGATGACCGGGCTGTGTTACCGACCGTAACCGAAGACCGTTACCATTTCTCGCCCGCGTGGCTCAGCCCGCCGCGCCCGGATCCGCGCCGGCCGCCTTGCCGCGCCACGCGCCGCGCGCGATCCGGCCCGGCCAGCTCGCCAGCACGATTCCGGCCAGCACGCACGCCAGCGCCACGCCGTGCGGCCAGCCCGGCTTCTCCCCCAGGAAGGCGATGCCGTAGGTGGCTGCCGCCACCGGCAGCACCGAGGTGAACACGCCCGCTACTTGCCCCGGCACATGCCGGATGCCCTTCATCCACAGCCAGAAGGAGAACACGCTGGCCGACAGCGCATACCAGAGCAGCATCAGCCAGGTCTGCGTAGGTACCGTCGAGGCATCGAAGGTCAGCAGCGGCGCCAGGCCCAGCGGCAGCATCAGCAGCCCGCCGATCAGGTGCGTATAGGCGCAGATCTCGATTGCTGCCAGCGTTTGCGTGAGCCGGCGCGACAGGATCACGTAGATCGATTCGCACGCCACCGCGCCCAGGATCATCAGGTTGCCCAGCCAGGCCTGGCTGCCGCTGCCGGTGCCATGCGAGTCGCCGCGGGCGATATTGAGCACGGCGATACCGGCCACCGCCAGCAGCACCGATGCCACCGTGCGCCGCGACAGCCGCTCGCGCAGCAGCAGCCAGGACAGGATCGCCACCGTGGCGGGGATGGTGCTGGTGATCACGCCTGCGGCCATGGCGCTGGTCAGCCGCACGCCGTTGAGCATCAGCAGCGTAAACAGGAAGGTGCCGAAGAACGCCTGCAGGAACAGGTTCAGCCATTCGCCGCGCGAGACGCGGCGCATGCGCGCCGGCCGGTACCACGGCGCCAGGCAGATGATGGCGATGACAAAGCGCAGCAGCGCGAACAACAGCACCGGCACATGCGCGATGATCGATTTGCCCAGTCCGACATTGCTGCCGACCAGCGCCATCGAGGCGATCAGGAAGAGGGCGTAGACGGGGGGGGGGAGGCGGAGGTCTGGACGGGAGGGTTGGCGGACACAGGTTACTGCCTCGGTCGTCCGGCGTGCGGGCCGGCATATGGCACGGCGGGCTGGTGGGCCTGGGGAGCGCGGCAAGGGTCAGCGCCGCGTTCAGGTATAGGGGTCGCGGCATTATAGCTGTGCTAGCCTAATGGAGAAGGCCGCACTTTCGCCCCCGATGGCTGGACTGTTCCTGCTGCGCTGCAGCATGCGCACCGGGAACTGCCCCAACCGTGCCGTGGGCGCGCGCAGCCGCCGAGCGTCAGGTTTCAGTAAGGCGTCGGGCGTAACGTGGCAGCCAAAGCCAGTCCAAAGTCAGGAGACAAGACCTATGTCCGCTATCGAATCGGTGATGCACGAGCATCGCGTGTTCAACCCGCCCGAGGAATTCGCCAGGCAAGCCGCGATCCCCAGCATGGAGGCCTATCAGGCGCTGTGCGAAGAAGCCGAGCGCGACTATGAGGGCTTCTGGGCCCGCCACGCGCGTGAGTTGCTGCACTGGAACAAGCCCTTCACCAAGGTACTGGACGAGAGCAACGCGCCGTTCTACAAGTGGTTCGAAGACGGCGAGCTCAACGCGTCTTACAACTGCCTGGACCGCAATCTGCAGAACGGCAACGCCGACAAGGTCGCGATCGTGTTCGAGGCCGACGACGGCACCGTCAGCCGCGTCACCTACCGCGAGCTGCATGGCAAGGTCTGCCGCTTCGCCAATGGCCTGAAGTCGCTTGGCATCAAGAAGGGCGACCGGGTCGTGATCTACATGCCGATGTCGATCGAAGGCGTGGTGGCGATGCAGGCCTGCGCACGGCTAGGTGCCACGCATTCGGTGGTGTTCGGCGGCTTCTCGGCCAAGTCGCTGCAGGAGCGGCTAGTGGACGTCGGCGCGGTGGCGCTGATCACCGCCGACGAGCAGATGCGCGGCGGCAAGGCGCTGCCGCTGAAGGCGATCGCCGATGATGCGCTGGCACTGGGCGGCTGCGACGCCGTCAAGAACGTGATCGTCTACCGCCGCACCGGCGGCAACGTGGCCTGGACCGAAGGCCGCGACCGCTGGATGGAAGACGTCAGCGCGGACCAGCCGGACACCTGCGAAGCCGAGCCGGTGAGCGCCGAGCATCCGCTGTTCGTGCTCTACACCTCCGGCTCCACCGGCAAGCCCAAGGGCGTGCAGCACAGCACCGGCGGCTACCTGCTATGGGCGCTGATGACGATGAAGTGGACCTTCGACATCAAGCCCGACGACCTGTTCTGGTGTACCGCGGACATCGGCTGGGTCACCGGCCATACCTATATTGCCTATGGCCCGCTGGCCGCTGGCGCCACCCAGGTGGTGTTCGAAGGCGTGCCCACGTACCCCAACGCCGGCCGCTTCTGGGACATGATCGCGCGCCACAAGGTCAGCATCTTCTACACCGCGCCGACCGCGATCCGCTCGCTGATCAAGGCCGCCGAGGCCGACGAGAAGATCCACCCCAAGCAATACGACCTGTCCAGCCTGCGCCTGCTCGGCACCGTGGGCGAGCCGATCAACCCCGAAGCCTGGATGTGGTACTACAAGAACATCGGCAACGAGCGCTGCCCGATCGTCGACACCTTCTGGCAGACCGAGACCGGCGGCCACATGATCACGCCGCTGCCGGGCGCGACGCCGCTGGTGCCGGGCTCGTGCACGCTGCCGCTGCCGGGCATCATGGCCGCGATCGTCGACGAGACCGGCCATGACCTGCCCAACGGCAACGGCGGCATCCTGGTGGTCAAGCGCCCGTGGCCGGCAATGATCCGCACCATCTGGGGGGATCCGGAGCGCTTCAAGAAGAGCTATTTCCCCGAGGAGCTCGGCGGCAACCTCTACCTGGCCGGCGACGGCTCGATCCGCGACAAGGACACCGGCTACTTCACCATCATGGGCCGCATCGACGACGTGCTGAACGTGTCGGGGCACCGCATGGGCACGATGGAGATCGAGTCGGCGCTGGTGGCGAACTCGCTGGTGGCCGAAGCCGCGGTGGTGGGCCGCCCGGACGACATGACCGGCGAGGCGATCTGCGCCTTCGTCGTACTGAAGCGCGCGCGTCCCACTGGCGAAGAGGCCGTCAAGATCGCCACCGAGCTGCGCAACTGGGTCGGCAAGGAAATCGGCCCGATCGCCAAGCCCAAGGACATCCGCTTTGGCGACAACCTGCCCAAGACGCGCTCGGGCAAAATCATGCGGCGCCTGCTGCGGTCGCTGGCCAAGGGTGAGGAAATCACGCAGGACACCTCGACGCTGGAGAACCCGGCGATCCTGGAGCAGCTCAAGCAGGCGCAGTAATCCCGTAGCCGTGCATCTGCCGCCGAACCCGCCGCCGCGTTTCCGCGCGCCGGCGGGTTTGTTACGATAGCGCCCCACCGACCACGGACCGCCGCCCCCATGCCCGATGCCCAGTCGCGCTTTCGCCGCCGGCTGCTGCTGTACTACGGCCTGTTCACGCTAGGGCTGTTCGGTTTCGTCGCCATGATGGGGCTGCTGGAGCGCTCCAATGCCGATGCGCTGTGGCTCGGCTATGTCTTCCTGTTTGTCACCATCGCGATCTATGCCTGCATCGGGCTGATCTGCCGCACCTCGGACCTGAACGAGTACTACGTCGCCTCGCGGCGCGTGCCGGCCTTGTTCAACGGCATGGCGATCGCGGCCGACTGGATGAGCGCCGCGTCCTTTATCGGCCTGGCCGGCATCCTGTTCTCGTCCGGCTATGAAGGCCTGGCCTATGTGATGGGCTGGACCGGCGGCTACTGCCTGGTGGCCTTTCTGCTGGCGCCATACCTGCGCAAGTACGGCGGCTATACCATCCCCGATTTCCTTGCCGCGCGCTACGGCAACGGCAAGCCCGGCGGCAACCTGCCGGTGCGCGCCATCGCCGTGCTGGCGGCCTCGCTGTGTTCGTTCGTCTACCTGGTGGCGCAGATCCAGGGCGTGGGCCTGGTGGTGACGCGCTTTATCGGCGTGGAGTTTGCCGTCGGCATCTTCTTCGGGCTGGCGGGCATCCTGGTCTGCTCGTTCCTCGGCGGCATGCGCGCGGTCACGTGGACCCAGGTGGCGCAGTACATCATGATGATCGCCGCCTTCCTGGTTACGGTGTCGATGATCGCGTGGAAGCACCACCAGGAACCGCTGCCGCAACTGAGCTACGGCACGCTGCTGGCGCAGCTCGACGCGCGCGAGCAGCAACTCGAACGCGAGCCCGCCGAGCAGGCCGTGCGCGAATACTACAAGCAGCAGGCCATCCTGCTGCAGGAACGCATCGCCCGGCTGCCGGATTCCTTCATGCAGGAACGCGACGCGCTAGACGCGCGCCTGCAGGACCTGCGTGCGCGCAACGCCCCGCTGCGCGAGCTCAAGGCACTGGAGCGCGAGCGGCTGGAGTTCCCGCGCGATGCGGGCACCGCGCAGCAGCAATGGAATCAGCAGCGCGAAGATGCGCTCGCGCGCAGCCGCCATTCGCTGTCCTCCACCGAGCCTTATCCCGCGGAGTCGGAGCAGGAGCGCAAGACCAAGCGGCTCAATTTCGTGCTGCTGGTGTTCTGCCTGATGGTCGGTACCGCCAGCCTGCCGCATATCCTGACGCGGCTCTACACCACGCCGTCGGTCAAGGAAACGCGCAATTCCGTAGCCTGGGCGGTGTTCTGCATCGCCTTGCTCTATGTGTCCGCGCCCACGCTGGCGGCGCTGGTCAAGTACGAGTTCTTTACGCACCTGGTCGGCACCTCATATGCCGAGCTGCCGCAGTGGGTGGTGCAATGGCGCAAGGTCGACCCGCCGGTATTCGGCATCCGCGACGTCAACGGCGACGGCATCGTGCAGTGGGCCGAAATCCTGCTGCAGCCCGACATGATCGTGCTCGCCGCCCCGGAAATCGCCGGGCTGCCGTACGTGATCTCCGGCCTGATCGCGGCCGGGGCGCTGGCGGCGGCGCTGTCCACTGCCGACGGGCTGCTGCTGACGATCGCCAATGCGCTGTCGCACGATGTCTTCTATCACATGGTCGACAGGCAGGCGAGCCATCAGCGGCGGGTGACGACCGCCAAGATCGTGCTGCTTGGCGTAGCGCTGTTTGCCTCTTACGTCACCTCGCTGCGGCCGGGCAATATCCTGTTCCTGGTGGGCGCAGCCTTCTCGCTGGCCGCATCCAGCTTCTTCCCGGTGCTGGTGCTCGGCATCTTCTGGCGCCGCACCACCGCCGCCGGCGCCGTGGCCGGCATGGCCGCAGGGCTGGCCGTGGCGGTGTACTACATCTTCGTCAACTATCCGTTCTTCACGAAGATGACCGGCATTTTCGGCAACCGCTGGTTCGGCGTCGACCCGATCGCGTCCGGCGCCTTTGGCGTGCCCGCGGGGTTTGCCGTGGCCATCATTGTCAGCCTGCTGACGCCGCGCAATGCGCCGGTGATCGACCGGCTGGTGACCTACCTGCGCAAGGGGTAGGGCAGGGTAAGGCGAAGTATCGCGACGAAGCACTGGATTCGTCGGACAACTCTGCTATAATCGCGGACTTCCCGGAGAGATGGATGAGTGGTTTAAGTCGCACGCCTGGAAAGCGTGTATGGGTTAATAGCCCATCGGGGGTTCGAATCCCCCTCTCTCCGCCAGAATTCAGACAAAACCCGCACGGCGCAAGCCCTGCGGGTTTTTGCTTTACGGGTTTTGGTTCTGGTGTGCCATGGAGTCGCGATTCGCGCGCCGCGGACCACGGCGCCGTCATGCGAATCTTGCATAAGCCTCCCGAGAGCGGTGTGGAACAATCAATGCATTCCCTCCATTTCTTCCGTTCAAGCCCACCATGACCGACCCCGTCGTCCACCTCAACGGCACCCTGACCCCACTCTCCGAAGCCCGCATCCCCGTCCTCGACCGCGGCTTCATCTTCGGCGACGGTATCTACGAAGTCATCCCGTATTACGGCGGCAAGCCGTTCCGCGGCGCGCAGCATCTGGCGCGGCTGCATCGCAGTCTGGAGGCCATCGGGATTCCCGATCCGCACAGTGCGGGTCAGTGGATGGAACTGATCGGCGAGGTGGTGGAGGCCAACGGCATGTCAGACCAGATGGTCTACATCCAGGTGACGCGCGGCGTGGCCAAGCGTGCCCATGCCTTCCCGAAGGAAGTGGTGCCGACGGTGCTGATCATGACCAACCCCATGGCACTGCCATCGGCGCAGATGCGCGAGCAGGGCGTGGCGTGCGTGACGATGGAGGACCGGCGCTGGCTGAACTGCCAGATCAAGTCGACCTCGCTGCTGGGCAACGTGCTGGCCGCGCAGCATGCGGCGGAGCATGGCGCGACCGAGGCGATCCAGTTCCGGGATGGCTGGCTGACGGAGGCGTCGTCGTCCAACGTCTGGGTGGTGCGCGATGGCCGCGTGCTGGCGCCGCCCAAGGACAACCTGATCCTCGAAGGCATCCGCTACGGCTTTATGGAGGAGATCTGCGCGGCGTTGGAGATTCCAATGGAGGCGCGCCGGATTGCAAAGGAAGCGGTGTTTGCCGCCGACGAGGTGCTGCTGTCGTCAGCCAGCAAGGAGCTGCTGCCGGTGGTGACGATCGACGGCCGCACCGTTGGCAAGGGTGTGCCGGGGCCGGTTTTCCAGCGCCTCTACGCTGCCTACCAGGCGGCCAAGACGGCCCTTTGAGCTTACCCGTACCCCCGTGCTAGGATGGCCCCGGATCCATCGTGGAGTCAGTCATGGCCAAGCGCGAGCGCGGCCGGCATGCCCTGCAGGATGAGGTGAGCCGGCGCATCCAGGAAATCTATGAAATCGGTGAGGACGGGGCCAAAGTGCGGGTACCGGCCCCGGTGCCGCATCCCCGAGATGCCCGCGGCCGCAACTGGAATATGACAGGCTTCGGCAACGCTACTGGCTATGAGGCCAGCATCCGCGCGGTGGTGGACAAGGTGCGCGACGAGTTCGACCTGAACGAAGCGCTGGAGAACCGCGCGCCCAATCCGTTCGGGGACTGAAGACGGCCTTGCCGTCCAGAATTTCCAGCGCGGCATCAAACAGCGCAGGGCAGAAGGTTCGGTCATGAGGATTCTCACAGCGTGACGTCCAGGCGCGGTTCGGCGCTTTGCCAGATGCCGCCGGAGCGCCGCTTGGCGCCGTACATGGCGGCGTCGGCAGCGTGCAGCAACGCCTGGCTGCCTTGCGCGTGGACGGGGAAGACGGCCAGGCCGATGCTCAGCGACGCTCGCACCGTGCTGCCGTCGGGCAGGGCGATCGGGGCGGCCATGGCCTGCAGGATATGTTCGGCGATATGGATGGCGTCGCGGGGCGCGCGCAGCGCGGCGGCCAGCACCGCGAATTCGTCGCCGCCGATGCGTGCCACGGTGTCACCGGCGCGCAGGCTGGCGCGGATGCGCTGGGCCACGGCCACCAGCACCGCGTCGCCGGCGGCATGGCCGTGGTGGTCGTTGATGCGCTTGAAATCGTCGCTGTCCAGGTACAGCACCGCCGCGTACTCGTCGTTGGCGGCGGCATGGCGCACGGCGCGCTCGAGCGCCTCGACGAAGGCCGCGCGGTTGAGCAAGCCGGTCAGCGCATCGTGGTTGGCACGGTGGGCGAGCGAGCGGTTCTCGTGCTGCAGCTGGTTCTGCCAGGTCTGTAGTTCGTCCAGCAGGCCGTTGAAGTCTTCGCTGAGCGCGTTGAGTTCTTCGATGCTGGCGGGTGGCGTGCGCTGTGCGAAATCGCGCTCGGAGCGCACCGCGTGTGCCACTCGCATCAGGTTGCGCAGTGGTTCGACGATCTGCACCAGCAGCCGGCTGGCCAGGTAGTGCGCGCCGACCGCGGTCAGCAGCAGGCAGCCCAGCAGGCCCAGAGCGCCCTGCAGCAGGAAGTGCAGCAGGTTGCGCGGGTCGCCGCTGACGCGCAGCACGCCGACCTGCTGTGCCTGGTGCAGGATCGGCTGGTCGACGGCGCCCATGCTCAGCCACTCGCCCAGCGCGTGGGGCAGGCCAGTCAGCTGCGGCTGGCCGGGGCGCCGCCACTCGGCCAGCACGCGGTTGTCGCGGTCGTAGACGGTGGCGCGCGCGATGTCCTCGGACGCGGCGATCACCGCCAGCGTTTCGCCAGTGGCCGCCTGGTCGTGGAAGACCACCGGCGCCTCCAGCGTATAGGCGATGGAGCGGGCCACAAGCCGCACGTTGTGGTCGGCATAGACGCGCAGCGCGGTCATGCCGAGCGCGGTCAGGGACACGCCCGCGGTGAATACGGCAATCAGCGCCACGCCCAGGTGGATGCGGCGCAGCACGCTGTAGAGTGTGGGGCGGACCGGAGTGCCCGGCGCCGGCTTGCGCGCCCTCATGACGGCGCTCCCTTGCGGCGTCCCAGTTGCAGCACGCCGGGGTGTACGTGCACGCCGCTGCGGGCCAGCGTGTCGAGGTTGACGCGGAACAAGACCTGGTTGTCGCGGATGTTCAGGCAGAACATGCTGCCCACCTCGCACTCGAAGTCTTCCTCGGTGACCACCAGTACCGGACGGCCGGTCAGTTCGGCCGACAGGCGCTTGCGTCGGGCGTCGTTCATCGCGCCGACATAGAGAGCATCGCAGGCCGGGTGCAGCATGTCGGCCAGCACGTCGACCTGGCGCGTCTGCACCGGCCGCCCGCTGGCGAGCGTGCCGCCCTCCATCAGCCGCGCGGAATAGCGGCTGGCGTTGTCCACGCACAGGCGCACCGTGTCGCGCTCCACGGGCCAGCGCGCGTAGCCGAGCAGGCTGAAGACCACGCGCGCGACCAGGTCGGTGCGCTGCGGCGCGGGCTGCGCGGTCACCGCCGGCGGCAGCATCGCGGGCAGCACGGCCAGCGTCGCGGCGAGCAGGGCCGGCAGGCAACGGCGCAGCAGCGGGCGTGGATGCGTGAGATCGGCACGGGAAAGGGCGCTGGCTGGGGCAGGAGCCATGGTCAGGGATGGGTTTGCGGTGCGGCTGAGGCGTGCTGGCTGGCCACGGCCGCGGGTATTGTTCGGGCGCGTGTTTCGGGCGATCAGGCGTTCAAGAATGACGCGCGCGGGGCCAAAAAACGGGCTTCGGAAGCAGCGTTTTCGTGTAGCCCGCAAGCGGCGCTGGATGTTACGGAACGTTTATCGGTTCCCGGAGGTTTTCCTGAAGTGTGGCGGCGCGACTTGCAGGTCTTCGCCGTGGCGGACACAACACATAGAATGTGGCTTCGCCCCTTCGTCCCCTTCCACCCCCCAAGCGCGCCTCGCCGCCGCATGCCGCCATGATCGCCGACCCCTTGCTCCGCTTCCTGCACGTTGCCAGCGTCACCATCTGGGTGGGCGGCATGTTCTTCGCCTACCTGTGCCTGCGGCCGGTGGCCGGCAGCGTGCTGGAGCCGCCGGCGCGGCTGCGGCTGTGGCGCGGCGTGTTCGGCCGCTTCTTCCCCTGGGTCTGGGCCGCGGTGATCGTCATCGTGCTGAGTGGCGTGGCGATGATGGTCGCCGTGGGCATGGCCGGTGCCCCACGCAACTGGCATCTGATGGCGGGCATCGGCATCGTCATGGCGGTGGTTTTCTGCTATGTCTGGTTTGGTCCGTACCGCGTGCTGAGCCGGGCCGTGGATGCGCAGGACTGGCCGGCCGCCGGTGCCGCCCTGAACCGGATCCGGCAGGCTGTGGGGACCAACCTGGTACTCGGGCTGGTCAATATCGCGGTAGCCACGCTGGGACGCTGGCTGGCCTGAGCGGTACCGGACGCCTCCGCCACGTTGCGTCACGCCACCAAGGAAAGGGAGAACCCATATGCGCGCCATCGCCTGCCTTGCCATCTTCACCCTCACTGCGGCGTCCACGCCAGCCAGCGCCACGGAAAGCAATGGCCTGAGCGCGGAATACGAGCGCTGCATGGCCAAGGCCGGGTCGACGGCCGACATGCTCGGCTGTACCTCGGCCGAACTGCGGCAACAGGACATTGCGCTGAATACCGCCTACCAGGGCTTGCTACGCCGGCTGGTGGCGCCGCGCACGGGTTTGCTGCGGGTGGCGCAGCGCGAGTGGCTGCAGTTCCGCGATGCCAATTGCGCCTATGTGGCGGATCCGGCCGGCGGCACGGCGGCGCGGGTGGCGGGCGCGTCTTGCATGGCCCGGATGACGGCGGCGCGGGCGCGCGAATTGCGTGCCTACGGCAACGAGGCCGGTGCCCGGTAAGTGCGCGGGCCATGTGCTAGAGTTCCCAGCACAGCTGTGCTGCGGCATGTCTCAGGCTCGTCCCAAGCTGGTCCTCAAGCAAGGAGATGGATCATGGCAAGTGAATCCCGGCCCAACCTGAAAGCTTTCGTGCAGACCGCACCCCAGGCGGGGCGCTATGTGTGGATCATCGCGCTGGTTGACTTCGGCGCGCAGCAGATTCGCCGCGCCATCGTCTCGGATGACACCTTTACCACGGCTGACGCCGCGCGCGTCGCGGGCGAGGCCCAACTCAAGGCGATGGCTGAAGATCACTAGTCCGCCGGCGCGCGAGACACTGTTGCGCGCCGGCGTCGTTGTGATAATCGGAAACCCTTTCTTACATTGCGCGCCAAGGCGTGCGCGCTAGACTGTGCGCATGTTCCTCCACAAGAAAGGGCTTCCATGACACATCGCGTGCTCCGGCCCGCCAGGGCCATCCTGGTAGCAGCCGTGCTGGGCTCGGGCCTGACGTTCAGTGCCACGTCGATGGCCCAGGTGTCGGTCAATATTGCCATCGGCGTGCCACCGCCGGCCCCGATGTACGAGGTCGTGCCCGCGCCGCGCCCTGGCTATGTGTGGATGCCCGGCTACTGGGACTGGGACGACCACCACCACAAGCACGCCTGGAAGAAGGGCCGCTGGGATCGCGAGCGCCCCGGCTATGTCTATGAGTCGCCGCGGTGGATCCAGTCGCGCGACGGCTGGGTGCTGGTGCCTGGCCGCTGGGACCAGGGCGGGTACAAGGACCACAAGGATAAAGGCCACAAGGACAAGGGCTACCACTGCCCACCTGGCCACGCCAAGAAGGGCGAGTGCTGATCCGCCCGCCGGCCGGCGCCGCAAGGTGACGCCGGCCGGTACTGCCATGCTACGATCCCCGCCATGACTCCCGCGCCCGCACGGCGCATCGGCAGTGGCTCCGGAGGTAGCAATGGCAAAGCACGTCTTCACGCGCGCGCAGTATCTCGACATCCTCAATGACAGCCTGCGCAAGCATCCCGGCTGGCAGCCCGGCATGGCATTCGTGTTCCTGCCTCCCGGCGCGGACGCCAGCCAGGCCACGGCCGTGGGCTGCACCGGGCCGATGGACGCCATTTCCATATATGCGGAAATCCAGCGGGTGGCCGCCGAACTAATCGAGGTGTGCAACGACTAGGACCGGCCATGGCGCCGATGGCCTGGTGCTTTGGCGCCGGTGTGTGCCGGGGGTGCGTACAATACCGGCCTCGACAGACTTTCGGATGACGCCGTGAAGAAAACGGACCTGGAAAAAAACAAGGGCCTGAAGATCGCCAACAGCCTGAAGCAGGCTGGGGCGGGCCGGGGCGGTATCCCCGGTGGCGCCGCCGCGCGCCCGGACCGGCGCGAGCAGCGCCGGCTGGATCAGGAGCAGGGCCTGGTGCCCTTTGCGTGCAAGCTGGACGGCGCGCTGGCGAAGCGCCTGCAGGCGCTTGCCGCCGAGCACCCGGGCGGCATGACCGGGCTGCTCAATGAACTGCTGGGCGGCGCGCTGCCGCCGGAGCAGGGCGAGGGCTGATTACCGGGCGGCAGCCTAGGCCGCCGCCTGCCCGTGCCCCCGCAGCGTCAGTCCTCTTCTTCGTCGTCGAGGAATTCGCGACGCAGCATCCAGTTGGCGATGGCCTCGTCGCAGATGCGCTTGAACTTCTGCTTGTCCGGCATCTTGTCGAACAGGTGGAAGTTGACCAGCGCCATGCCGGCGTCGGTGATATAGAACATCCGGCTCGGGTCGTCGTCGTGGACGATGCGGCCGTCGATGGCGTCTTCCTCGCTTTCCGCCGGCATGTCTTCAAGCTCGACTACCCGGCAGGTGAAGCGCGGGCTGCGGGTGTGGGTCAGATACTCGAACTCGTCGTGCATGACCTCGCCGCCTTTGCCTGCGATAACGGCGAAGCCCCAGATAAAGCGGGGCATCGGCAGATCGGACAGATCTTCAATCTCGTCCATGGTGTTCTCCCTGATTCAATCCCCGCATTATCGCCCGGAACGCCGCTGCATCAAAAGAGGATGCAGTGCGACAGCGCCGGCCGCTAGGGTTTGGCGTGGCAGCCGCCCAGCGCGGGCGTGGCATTCTCGCCCTGCATCAGGTCGCGCAGCGTGCCTTCCTCGCCCTTGGTCCACCACTCGTAGCGCCCGCCGACATAGCGCGCGCCGGACGCCGACACGGTGGTGACCGCCAGCACCGGCTTGCCGTCAAGGCGGAATACGGCCGCCTGGTTGTCGGCGCTGTTGAAGTAGCGCACCGACAGTGTCTTGCCGCCGTCGCACTGGTAGTGCACGGTGCGCACCTCCTGGAAACGCACCCCGTCGATGCCGGGGGCGCGCGCGGCATGGGCGGTGGCACAGGCGCCAACAGTTGCCAGCAGTGCGAGGGTGCGAGCGAGGATCAGGGGCGGGCGGTTCGTCATCGGGTTGCCTTTGCGGAGGGGTTGCGTGCCGGGCAGGTCAGACGGGTGCCGGCGGCGGCAGTTCCGCCGGCGGCCCGCTCAGCCCAGCATGTAGCCGGCGGCAAGTGCGCGGAAGCTTTCGATCTCGCGCGCCTGCCAGGCTTCGTTCTCGCCGAGTTCCTCGGCCAGGATCGCGGCCACGGCCGGCGCGGCTGCCACGGCGGCGCGTGCGTCCAGGAACAGCACGCGGTTGCGGCGCGCCAGCACGTCCTCGACGCGCCGGGCCAGCTCGTGCCGGGCGGCGAAGCGCACATGGGCCTCGGTCAGCCCGGACGCGGGCGCCAGCATCCGGTCGTAGCCGGGCAGGGCGCGCAGCGTTTCCAGCTCGTTGCCGTAGTAGCGGTCCGGCGATACCGAGTCCGGCGGCGGCAGGTCCGACGGCAGGCCCGCGGCGCCGTGCAGGGGCAGTTCGGCGGTCACGCAGGGCGCGGCGCGCACCATCTGGCGCTGGATCGCGGTTTCGATCACGTCCTCGGCCATCTTGCGGTAGGTGGTCCACTTGCCGCCGGTGACGGTGATCAGACCGGCCTTGGACACCAGGATCGTATGCTCGCGCGACAGCGATGCGGTCGACGCCTCGCCGGTGGCTTTGACCAGCGGCCGCAGCCCGGCCCAGACGCTGGTGACGTCGGCGCGCGTGGGATCCTTGGCCAGGTAGCGCGATGCGGTCTCCAGGATGAAATCGACATCGTCAGCGCCGGCGTCCGGTTCCAGCGGCAGGTCGCGGCGCGGCGTGTCGGTGGTGCCGACGATGGTGTGGCCGTTCCACGGCACCACGAACAGCACGCGCCCGTCGTCGGTCTTGGGGATCAGGATGGCGCGCCCTCCGGGATTGAAGCTGCGCGGCAGCGTCAGGTGCACGCCCTGGCTGGGCGCGACCATGGTGCGCGCGTGGCCGTCTTCCATCTGGCGGATGGCGTCGACCCAGACCCCGGTGGCATTGATCACGCAGTCCGCGCGCAGCCGGAAGGTGGCGTCGCCCAGCACGTCCTGCACCGTGACGCCGCTGATCACGCCGCCTTGCTGGCTCAGTCCGGTCACGCGCATATAGTTGACCGCGGTGCCGCCGACGTCGAACAGCGTGCGCATCAGCGCCACCGCCAGCCGCGCATCGTCGAACTGGCCATCGAAGTACAGGTTGCCGCCGCGCAGCGGACGTCCGCTGACATGCTCGGCCAGGTTGGGCGCCGCGGCCAGCACCTCGCGGTGGTTCAGCCAGCGGCTGCCGGCCAGGTTGAGGTTGCCGGCCAGCATGTCGTAGACCTTCAGGCCGATGCCGTAGAAGGGCTGGTCGAACATCTGGTACGCCGGTACCACGAAACCCAGCGGCCACACCAGGTGCGGGGCGTTGCGCGCCAGCAGGCCGCGCTCGTGCAGTGCCTCGCGCACCAGGCTGATATTGCCCTGGGCCAGGTAGCGCACGCCGCCATGGACCAGCTTGGTGGCCTTGCTCGAGGTGCCTTTGGCAAAATCGGCGGCTTCGACCAGCAGCGTGCGGTAGCCGCGCGAGGCGGCGTCGACCGCGGTGCCGAGGCCGGTGGCGCCGCCGCCGATGACGATCACGTCCCAGCGCGGCTCGCGCTCCAGGGTGGCGAGCAGGGCGGCGCGCTTGGGGGGCTCGATCGGTGTGGTGATTCTTTGCATGACGCTTATCGGGGGTGTGTGCTGGTTGGCTGGCGTTGTAGCGAAAAAGGGAAAAGGCGGCCGTCAGCCGTGGCCGCCGCGCTCGGCCTCGTCCTCGCGTGCCCAGTCGCGCGAGCGGTCCACGGCGCGATGCCAGCGCGCAAGCCGGTGGCCGCGCTCGTCGGCCGACAGGTGCGGCTCGAAGCGCTGTTCCACCTGCCATTGCTGCGCGATCTGCGACGGGTCGCTCCAGTAGTCGGTGGCCAGGCCGGCCAGGTAGGCGGCGCCCAGCGCGGTGGTCTCGGTCACGCGCGGGCGTACCACCGGGGTGCCGAGCAGGTCCGCCTGCATCTGCATCAGCAGATCGCTGCGCGAGGCGCCGCCGTCCACGCGCAGCTCTGCCAGCGAGATGCCGGCGTCCTTCTGCATGGCCTCGAGCACGTCCACGCTCTGCAGCGCGATCGACTCCAGCGCCGCGCGCGCGATCTGCGGCCGGCCCGTGCCGCGCGTCATGCCGACCAGCGTGCCGCGCGCAAAGGCGTCCCAGTGCGGCGCGCCCAGGCCGGCAAAGGCGGGTACCAGCACCACGCCGCCGGTGTCGTCGCACTGGCGCGCCAGCGGCTCGACCTCGGGCGCACTGTTGATGATCTTGAGTCCGTCGCGCAGCCACTGGATGGTGGCGCCGCCCATGAACACGCCGCCTTCCAGGCAATACTGGGTCTGGCCGCCGAACTGCCAGCCGATGGTGGTCAGCAGCCGGTTGTGCGAAGTCACTGGCTGCGACCCGGTATTCATCAGCAGGAAGCAGCCGGTGCCATAGGTGTTCTTGGCCATGCCGGGCGACAGGCAGGCCTGGCCGAAGGTCGCGGCCTGCTGGTCGCCGGCGATGCCGGCAATCGGGATCTCCACGCCGAACAGGCGCGCCGAGGTCCGCGCCACCTCGCCGCTGGACGGCACCACCTCGGGCAGCAGCGCGTGCGGGATGTCGAGCAGCGCCAGCAGCGCGTCGTCCCACGCGAACGTGTGGATGTTGAACAGCATCGTGCGCGAGGCGTTGGAGGCGTCGGTGACATGGCGCGCACCGTCGGTCAGTTGCCAGATCAGCCAGGTGTCGACGGTGCCGAAGGCCAGCTCGCCGCGCTGGGCGCGCTCGCGCGCGCCCTCGATGTTGTCGAGCATCCAGCGCAGCTTGGTGCCGGAGAAGTAGGCGTCGATGATCAGGCCGGTCTTTTCGCGGAACAGCTCGCCGTGGCCGGCGGCCTGCAGCGCCTCGCACATCGGCGCGGTGCGGCGGTCCTGCCAGACCAGCGCGCGCCCGACCGGCTCGCCGGTCTTGCGGTCCCACAGCACGGTGGTCTCGCGCTGGTTGGTGATGCCGATGGCGCGCACCTGCGAGGCCGAGATGCCGGCATCGGACAGCACCGCGTGCGCCACCGCCAGCTGCGACTGCCAGATTTCGTAGGGGTCGTGCTCGACGTGGCCGGGATGTGGGTAATATTGGCGGAACTCGCGCTGCGCCAGCCGCACCACGTTGCCCTCATGGTCGAACAGGATGGCCCGCGAGCTGCTGGTGCCCTGGTCGAGCGCCAGCACGTACTGCGACTCGGCGGACTGGGGCGGGGCGGGGCGCTGCGCCTGCGCTGCTTGCTGGTTCATGCGTTCAATCCTGAAAATGACAAGGCGCGCCGGCCCAGCCGGCGCCTGGATTCGTGATGGCCAAAATGACTTCGATGCAGCCTGGGGACCTCGCCGGCGATGGTGCCGATGCCAGCCACGCCGTGCGGATCGCCGCGTCGCTGGCGGCGCGAAGCTGCTTCGATGCCGCCAGCAAGCTGCGCCTGATGGTGGCCGGACAGCAGGTCGGCTGGCTGCCGCGTGCGCATGCCGGCATCCTGCGCGGCATGGGCTGCATCCTCGGACCTGAAGACGACGCTGCTGCCGCGGAGCTGCTGCCTGGGCGCAATGATTTCGACGTGCGCAGCGCCGCGCTGGAAGCGCTGGCGCACCGACTTGCCGATGCAGGGCATGTGCGCGGCTGGCGCCATGAACTGTTCGCGGTCACCCCGGCGCTGGACGCGCCCGCGGTGGCCGTGGTGGAGCGAGCGGTGGCGCGCTTTCTCGGGCTGCTGACCTTCGCCTCGCACATGAACGGCATCGTTGATGGTGAGGTCGACGGCGGCCCCGCGCTGTGGATCTCGCGGCGCAGCCCCGCCAAGGCGGTCGACCCCGGCATGTGGGACAACTTGGTCGCCGGTGGCATGCCGCACGGCAGCGATCCGTTGGCGACTCTGGTGCGCGAGTGCGAGGAAGAATCCGGCATCCCGCCCGCGCTGGCGCAGGGCGCGCAGGCGCACGGCATGATCGAGGTCCTGCGCGACCTGCCCGAAGGCGTGCAGTGGGAACAGGTCTACGTCTATGATCTGCTGCTGCCGCCCGCCTTCACCCCGCGCAACCAGGATGGGGAGGTTAGCGAACACAGGCGCGTCGGCCTGCCCGCATTGCTTGCTATCATGGCGAGCGGCGCCATGACGGTCGATGCGACACTGGTGACGCTGGATGCCCTTCGCCGGCGCGGCTGGCTCGGCAGCGATGATCGTCGCGCCTGAGGCGGTGCCGCGGTTTTCTTCCCCGCGGACCACGCTGACCTGAGTTTCCCGGCCCCGCGCCGCGCCCCTCCGACAGAACAACACATCATGAGCAACACCGGATTCATCCTGACCCTTTCGTGCCCTGACCAGCCGGGCATCGTCCACGCCGTTTCGGGCCTGCTGTTCCAGCACGGCTGCAATATCGTCGATTCGGACCAGTACGGTGACGAGTACGCCGGCCGTTTCTTTATGCGGGTGCACTTCATGCCCGCCGCCGGCGGCCCGGACCTGGACACACTGAAGGCCGCGTTCGCGCCGGTGGGCGACCAGTTCGGCATGCAGTGGGAGCTGAACGACGCCGCGGTCAAGCCGCGCGTGATGATCATGGTGTCCAAGATCGGCCACTGCCTGAACGACCTGCTGTTCCGCGCCAAGGTGGGCGGCCTGCCGGTCGAGATCGCGGCCATCGTGTCGAACCATCGCGACTTCTACCAGCTGGCCGCGTCGTACGACGTGCCGTTCTTCCACCTGCCGCTGATGAACGCGTCGGCCGAACAGAAGGTAGCGCAGGAGGCGCGCGTGTTCGAGGTGGTGGAAGAGCAGAAGATCGACCTGGTGGTGCTGGCGCGCTACATGCAGGTGCTGTCCGACAACCTGTGCCGCAAGCTGGCAGGGCGCGCGATCAATATCCATCACTCGTTCCTGCCCAGCTTCAAGGGCGCCAAGCCGTACTACCAGGCGCACGATCGCGGCGTGAAGCTGATCGGCGCCACCGCGCACTACGTTACCGCCGAGCTGGACGAAGGTCCGATCATCGAGCAGGAAATCGAGCGCGTCGACCACAGCATGGATCCGGAGCAACTGACAGCAGTGGGCCGCGACGTGGAATGCGTGGCGCTGGCGCGCGCGGTCAAGTGGCACGCCGAACGCCGCGTCCTGCTGAACGGCCACAAGACTGTGGTGTTCAAGTAAGTCCTTCATCCCGGCGTTCCCGCATGCGGGGGAGCGCTGCGTGCGCAACGCCGCCACATCCCCGCCTGCGCGGGGATGCCGTACGTGCGGCTCACTCCCGCCCCGCCACCACACACTTCACCCCACTGTCGGCCAGGATCTGGTCGAACGGCGCCGCCAGCGGCTCGTCGGTAAAGAACCGGTCGACCTGCGACACATGCGCAAGCTCAACCATCGCCTGGCGGTTGAACTTGCTGGCGTCCGCCGCCAGCCACACTTCGCGTGAATGCTCGATGATGGTCCGCGCCACCTTGACCTCGCGGAAGTCATAGTCGCGCAACGTACCGTCGGTCTCGATCCCCGAGATGCCGATCAGCCCGATATCCACCTTGAACTGCCGGATGAATTCCAGCGTGGCCTCGCCCACGATGCCGCGGTCGCGCGAGCGCAGCACGCCGCCGGCAACGATGACCTCGCAATCGGGGTTGTCGGCCAGGATGTTGGCCACGTTCAGGTTGTTGGTGATCACGCGCAGCCCGCGATGGTGCATCAGCCCGCGCGCAATCTCTTCCACCGTGGTGCCGATGTTCAGGATCAGCGAACAGCCTTCCGGCACCGCCGCGGCCACCGCGCGCGCAATGCGCACTTTGCCTTCCGCGTTGAGCACCTGCCGCTGCCGGTAGGCGATGTTCTCGGTGGTGGAGCCTTCCACCCGCACGCCGCCGTGAAAGCGCGCCAGCATGCCGGTCTCGGCCAGCAAATTGACGTCGCGGCGCACCGTCTGGAGCGTCACGCCGAACTTGCGCGCAAGTTCGTCGATGGAGGCAAAGCCCTGGCTGCGGACTTCTTCGAGCAGGGCGGTCTGGCGGGGATTAAGGGTCATGCCGGGATTCTAGTTCAAACAGAAACGAAAACAAATGATGCGCTGCACTATTGTTTTATGTTCGTTTTATTGCTAAAACGAGCGTAAAGCCAAGATCTGTGCGCATGCGTCATGCGAAAGCGGTGATGTGGAAAGCATATCGAACATGGAGACCGGATGCAGCTTCGTTTGGAAGGCGTCGCACAGCAGGTGGGTTCGCAGGCGTATCTCTATCCGATGACGCTCGCGCCGGTCTCCGGCGCGGTAACCATCCTGCTGGGCGCCACGCAGGCGGGCAAGACCTCGCTGATGCGTGTGATGGCGGGGCTGGACCGACCCAGCGCGGGCCGCGTGACGGTGGACGGCCACGATGTGACCGGCATGGCGGTGCGCGAGCGCAACGTGTCGATGGTGTACCAGCAGTTCATCAACTACCCGTCGATGAAGGTGTTCGACAACATCGCCTCGCCGTTGCGGCTGCGCCGCCGGGCCCCGGCTGCCGACATTGCCGCGCATGTGCGCGACCTGGCGGCGCGGCTGCATATCGACCACCTGCTCGACCGCTACCCGGCGGAGCTGTCCGGCGGCCAGCAGCAGCGCGTGGCGCTGGCGCGCGCGCTGGCCAAGGAGGCGCCACTGATGCTGCTGGACGAGCCCCTGGTCAACCTCGACTACAAGCTGCGCGAGGAATTGCGCGAAGAGCTGGCCCAGCTGTTCGCGCACGGCGACGCCACCGTGATCTACGCCACCACCGAGCCGGGCGAGGCCCTGCTGCTGGGCGGCCATACTGCGGTGCTGGACGCCGGCGAGCTGCTGCAGTACGGCCCGACTCCCGAGGTCTTCCACTATCCCGACTCGCTGCGCGTGGCGCGCGCATTCAACGATCCGCCGATGAACCTGGTCGAGGGCATGCTGCGGGGCGGCTGGGTCACGCTGGCCGGTGACATTTCGGTGCCGGTGCCCGGCGTGGGCGGCCATGACGGCCCGGTTACCCTGGGCGTGCGCGCCTCGGCGCTGCGGCTCGCGGGCGAGTCCGGTTCGGTGGCGGTGCCCGGGCGCGTGGCGCTGGCCGAGCTTTCCGGCTCCGATACCTTTGTCCATGCCGATACGCCGGTGGGCAACCTGGTGGCGCAGTTCGCCGGCGTGCTCGACCTGCAGCTGGGCGAACCGATCTCGCTGCACCTGCTGCCGGAGCAGATCTACCTGTTCGACGCTGGGGGGCGCCGCATCCATGCGCCGCGGCGGCCCGGCGGGCTGGCGGTCGACGTGCCGGGCGGCGGCGCCGGTGCAGCTGGTGCTGCGGCAGGGGGCTGACATGGCACGCATCGACCTGGATCTCGCGCATTCCTACGTGCCCGATCCGCGCACGGACGAAGACTACGCGCTGCTGCCGCTCAAATTTACTTTCGAAGACGGCGGCGCCTACGCACTGCTGGGCCCGTCGGGCTGCGGCAAGACCACGCTGCTGAACTGCATCTCCGGACTGCTGCGGCCCTCGCACGGCACCATCGCCTTCGACGGCCGCGACGTCACCGCAGCCACGCCGCAGGCGCGCAACATCGCCCAGGTGTTCCAGTTCCCCGTGATCTACGACACCATGACCGTCGGCGAAAACCTGGCCTTCCCGCTGCGCAACCGCGGCGTGGCCGAGGCGCAGGTGCGCGAGCGGGTAGGGCGTGTGGCCGAGATGCTGGACCTGTCGTCCACGCTCGACCGCCGCGCCAGCGGCCTGGCCGCCGACGCCAAGCAGAAGATCTCGCTCGGCCGCGGGCTGGTGCGGCACGACGTGTCGGCCATCCTGTTCGACGAGCCGCTGACCGTGATCGACCCGCAACTCAAATGGCAGCTGCGGCGCAAGCTCAAGGAGATCCACCACGAATTCCGCCTGACGCTGATCTACGTGACCCATGACCAGACCGAGGCGCTGACCTTTGCCGACCAGGTGGTGGTGATGTCGCGCGGCAAGGCGGTGCAGGTGGGACCGGCCGATGCGCTGTTCGAGCGGCCGGCGCATACCTTCGTCGGGCATTTCATCGGCTCGCCGGGCATGAACTTCCTGACCGGCCAGTGGCGCGATGACGCGGTCGAGCTGGCCGGGCGCCGCTACACCCCGACGCTGACGCCTTCGGTAGAGGCCGCGCTGCGCGCAGCGGGCAGCTTCCGCATCGGCGTGCGGCCGGAATACCTGAACCTGGCACCGGAGCGCGACGCGCAGGCGGTGCCGGTGCGCGTGGAGCGCGCGCAGGACATCGGCACCTACTGGCTGCTGACCGGCACCGTACACGAGGCCGGCGGCCAGGCCGGCACATTGCGCGCGCGGCTCGGCACTGAAGCCGCCAGCCTGCGCGCGGGCGACACCGCCTGGCTGTCGCTGTTCAACCGCCATACCTGCTACTACGTCAACGAGGAACTGGTGTCATGAAGCCCGTCAACCAGAAGGCCTGGCTGCTGGTGTTGCCGGTGGTGGTGTGCGTGGCGTTCTCCGCCATCCTGCCGCTGATGACCATCGTCAATTACTCGGTGCAGGACATCATCTCGCCGGAGCGGCGCGTGTTCGTCGGCACGGAATGGTTCCGCACCGTGCTGCGCGACGGCGAGTTGCATGATGCGTTGCTGCGCCAGCTGGGTTTTTCGCTGGCGGTGCTGCTGGTGGAGATCCCGCTTGGCATCCTGCTGGCGCTGTCGATGCCGGCCAAGGGCTGGAAGGCGTCGGCGGTGCTGGTGATCATCGCGCTGTCGCTGCTGATCCCGTGGAACGTGGTCGGCACCATCTGGCAGATCTTCGGGCGCACCGATATCGGCTTGCTCGGTGCCACGCTCGAGGCGATGGGCTTCGACTACAACTACACCGGCAGCGCCTTCGATGCCTGGGTCACGGTGCTGGTGATGGACGTCTGGCACTGGACGCCGCTGGTGGCGCTGCTGTGCTACGCCGGCCTGCGCGCCATCCCGGACGCCTACTACCAGGCCGCGCAGATCGACGGCGCGTCGCGGCTGGCGGTGTTCCGCTATATCCAGCTGCCCAAGCTGCGCGGGGTGTTGATGATCGCAGTGCTGCTGCGCTTCATGGACAGCTTCATGATCTATACCGAGCCGTTTGTGCTGACCGGCGGCGGCCCCGGCAACGCCACCACGTTCCTGTCGCAATACCTGACGCAGAAGGCCGTGGGCCAGTTCGACCTGGGCCCGGCGGCGGCGTTCTCCATCGTCTATTTCCTGATCATCCTGCTCATGTGTTTCATCCTCTATAACTGGATGCAGCGCGCGGGCACCGCCGGCAGCGAGGACATGCCCCATGGCTGATATGCGCACCCCCGCCAACCGCGCCACCTGGTGGCGCGCCGGTTTCCTGCTGGTCTACCTGCTGTTCGCCTTCGTGCCGATCTACTGGATGGTGAACATGTCGTTCAAGACCAACGAGGAGATCGTGTCCACGTTGTCGCTGTGGCCGGCGGAATTCACGCTGCAGCACTACAAGACCATCTTTACCGATCCGTCCTGGTATTCGGGCTACGTCAACTCGATGATCTACGTGGCGATGAACACGGTGATCTCGATCTCCGTGGCGCTGCCGGCGGCCTATGCCTTCTCTCGCTACCAGTTCATCGGCGACAAGCATGTCTTTTTCTGGCTGCTGACCAACCGCATGACGCCGCCCGCGGTGTTCCTGCTGCCGTTCTTCCAGCTCTACAGCACTATCGGGCTGATGGACACGCACCTGGGCGTTGCGCTGGCGCACCTGGTGTTCAACGTGCCGCTGGCGGTGTGGATCCTGGAAGGCTTTATGTCGGGCGTGCCCCGCGAGATCGACGAGACCGCCTATGTGGACGGCTACTCGTTCCCGCGCTTCTTCCTGACCATCTTCCTGCCGCTGATCAAGGCCGGCGTGGGCGTGGCGGCGTTCTTCTGCTTCATGTTCAGCTGGGTCGAGCTGCTGCTGGCACGCACGCTGACCTCGGTCAACGCCAAGCCGATCGTGGCCACCATGACGCGCACGGTGTCGGCCTCGGGCATGGACTGGGGCGTACTGGCCGCGGCCGGCGTGCTGACCATCGTGCCGGGTGGCATCGTGATCTGGTTCGTGCGGCACTACATCGCGAAGGGCTTTGCGATGGGCCGCGTGTGAGTGCATGGATCAACGCTAGTCACATCAAGAGGAGACGGCGCAATGCTGAGCTGGATGGTCTGGACGACGCCGGTAGCGGTGTTCTTCGGCTGCATCGTGGTCATGCTGATCGGCATGACCATCTGGGAAATACGCGCGCCTTCGGTGCTGCGCAAAGGCTTTCTCCCGATCGCTACCACACGCGGCGACCGCTTGTTTATCGGCCTGATGTGCGCGGCCTGGGTCAACCTCGCGTGGGTCGGGCTGGGCGAGAAAGTCACTGCTTGGCTGTCGTTGGGGGAAGAGCCGTCGGTCTGGATCAGCTTCGGGGTGTCGATGCTGGTGCTGGCGCTGATCATGCGCAAGGGCTGAGGACGGCCAGGTTTGATGGAAGGTTGTTTGCAGGATTGACGGGAATTTGCGGCTTATCCCTGCCCCGGGGCCGCCACCCAGACCATAGCCGGGGAGGGGAAATCTTGAGGAGACGTCGATGAGAGTGCACGTGAAGTTGGGGATGTCAGCCCTTGCCTGCGCGGCGGCGCTGGCTTGCGGGTCCGCGTGGGCGGGCGAGGCGGAAGCGAAGAAGTGGATCGACAACGAGTTCCAGCCCTCGTCGCTGGCCAAGGACAAGCAGCAGGCGGAAATGAAGTGGTTTATCGATGCCGCCGCCAAGCTCAAGGCCAAGGGTGTCACGCAGATCAGCGTCGTCTCCGAGACCATCACCACGCACGAATACGAATCCAAGACGCTGGCCAAGGCGTTCGAGGAGATCACCGGCATCAAGGTCAAGCACGACCTGATCCAGGAAGGCGACGTGGTCGAGAAGCTGCAGACCTCGATGCAGTCCGGCAAGTCCATCTACGACGGCTGGATCTCGGACTCGGACCTGATTGGCACGCACTACCGCTATGGCTCGATCCTGCCGCTGACCGACTACATGAACGGTACCGGCAAGGAATGGACCAACCCGGGGCTGGACGTAAAGGACTTCATCGGCACCAAGTTCACCACCGCACCGGATGGCAAGCTGTACCAACTGCCCGACCAGCAGTTCGCCAACCTTTACTGGTTCCGCGCCGACTGGTTCGCGCGCAAGGACCTGCAGGACAAGTTCAAGGCCAAGTACGGCTATGACCTGGGGGTGCCGACCAACTGGTCCGCCTACGAAGATATTGCCAACTTCTTCAGCAACGACGTGAAGGAACTCGACGGCAAGAAGGTCTACGGCCATATGGACTACGGCAAGAAGGACCCGTCACTGGGTTGGCGCTTCACCGACGCCTGGCTGTCGATGGCCGGTACCGCCGACAAGGGCCTGCCCAACGGCATGCCGGTCGATGAATGGGGCATTCGCGTGGGCGACGACAAGTGCACGCCGGTCGGCGCCTCGGTCTCGCGCGGCGGCGCCACCAACAGCCCGGCGGCGGTCTATGCCCTGACCAAGTACATCGACTGGATGAAGAAGTACGCCCCGCCGCAGGCGATGGGCATGACCTTCTCCGAGGCCGGCCCGGTGCCGGCGCAGGGCCAGGTCGCGCAGCAGATCTTCTGGTACACCGCATTCACCGCGGACATGACCAAGAAGGGCCTGCCAGTGGTCAATGCCGACGGCTCGCCCAAGTGGCGCATGGCCCCGTCGCCATATGGCCCGTACTGGAAGCAGGGCATGCAGAACGGCTACCAGGACGTGGGCTCGTGGACCTTCTTCAAAAGTACCGACCCCAACAAGCTGGCGGCGGCCTGGTTGTACGCACAGTTCGTCACGTCCAAGACGGTGTCGCTGAAGAAGTCGCTGACCGGGCTGACCTTTATCCGCGACAGCGACATCCACCACGACTACCTGACCAAGAACGCGGCCAAGTACGGCGGCCTGGTCGAGTTCTACCGCAGCCCGGCGCGCGTCGCCTGGACGCCGACCGGCACCAACGTGCCTGACTATCCCAAGCTCGCCCAGCTGTGGTGGAAGAACGTCGCCACCGCGGTCACCGGCGAGAAGACCCCGCAGGCCGCGATGGACACGCTGGCCGAGGAAATGGACCAGGTAATGGCCCGGCTGCAGCGCGCCGGCATGAGCAACTGCGCGCCCAAGCTCAACCCGAAGGGCGATCCGGCCAAGTGGCTGTCCACCGAACACGCGCCGTGGAAGAAGCTGGACAACGAAAAGCCGAAGGGAGAAACCATTCCCTACGACAAGCTGCTGCAGGCGTGGAAAGAAGGGCGGGTGCGATAAGCTGGCCGGAGCGGGCCTCGGGGTCTGCTCCGCGCACCTGATCGACTGCAACGGGCGCCGCTGGCGCCCGTTGACTTTCGTGCTGTCCTGCGCCTTGGCCTAAGTCGTCAGGCCGGATGGCTCGGGGGAGGGGGCCGCCTTCTCGGCCACCTTCTCGGCCGCTTGCGCTTCGGCCAGTACCTCGGCCAACGCTTCGGCCTGCGCCGCATGGCACGCCTTGCCGTGGCGCTTGGCATCGTATAGCGCCATGTCGGCGTGCATGAACAGCTCGCTGACGGTCATCGCATGCCTGGCACTGTGCAGCGCCGAGCCTACGCTGGCCGTGGCCGCGAGCGTGTGCCCGTCGACCAGGAACGGCATGCGCGCGGCCTGCACGATGGCGTTGGCCACGGCCTCCAGCGCATGCCGGTCGGCAACACCGTCGACGATCACCGCAAACTCGTCGCCGCCGATGCGCGCCACCGCATCGCCCTTGCGCACGCACGCGCGCAGCCGTTGCGCGAAGGCCATCAGCAGCCGGTCGCCGACCGGGTGGCCGTAGTTGTCATTGACGGCCTTGAAGTCGTCCAGGTCGACCAGCAGCAGCCCCAGCGGCCGCCCGCCGGCGCTCGTGCGCCCCATGCATTCGGCCAGGCGGCGGTCGAAGCCCTTGCGGTTGAGCAGGCCGGTGAGGTAGTCGGAGACGGTCTGCGCCTCCAGGTTGCGCAGCTTTTCGCGCTCGTGGGTGACGTTGCGCCCGAACATATGCAACCCGATCATCGAGTCCTGCGCATCGTTCCAGGCTGGCTGGTAGGTGACCTCCATGCATTCGTTGCCGTCGGCGCTTTCGCGTGTGAAGGTCACGACGCGGCCAGCGCAAGCCTGTTCCAGATAGGGCTGGCACGCCAGGTACTCCTGCGTGCCCCACAATTCGCGCAGCGACAGCCCGACGATCTGCTGCGCCGGCAGGCCATAGTGCTGCGCGTACGCCTGGTTGACAAAGACATAGCGCTGCTGCATGTCGATGAACGAAACGAAATTCGGTACATGGTTGGCGATCGCCTCGATGCGCTTCTCGCTCTCGGCGGCGCGATCCTTGGCCGCCTTCAGCGCGGCTTCGCGCTCGGATAGTTGCGCCACCACCTCGGCGAAGGTGGTGGCGAGTTCGCCGATCTCGTCCGGGCGGCCGGTGGGCAGGTCCGCCAGTGCGGCCGGGTTGGTGGCGATCTGGCGCACGGCCCGGTGCAGCCGCTGCAGCGGTTCGAGCAGGTGGCGCATCACCAGCCACATCAGCGCGGCGGCCACCAGCAAGGACACGGCGGCAACGATGAAGGTGCGCTCGCGTACGTCGATCAGCGGCGCATAGGCTTCGGACGCCGGCAGCACCGAGACCACTTCCCAGCCGTTGGACGCCAGCAGGTAGCGCGCCACGATCGGCTGTCTTGGCCGCAGCACCTCCGAATACGAGGCAGGCTGCTCGGCACCGCAGGCTTCGCCGACCGCCAGCGCCGGCGTCAGCACGCGGGCGGGGTCGGGGTGCATCGCATAACGGGGCGTGGATCCCGCGGAGACCAGGCAAAAGCTGCCGGTGATGCCCGCGCGGGCGTGCGCAAGTTCGCGCAGGAAATTGTTGGCCGACAGGTTCAGCACGCCGCCGACCACGCCGCGCAGTTCTCCGCCCGGCCCATGCAACGGCACTGCGAGGACCACGCCGGGCGCGTTGGTCAGCTTGCCCTGAAGTAGGTCCGACACGGCAAATTGCTGGCCGCGCCGGATATCGCGGAAGTAGTCGCGGTCGTCCAGCCGCAGGCGCACGCCGTCTGGCACGGCAGTGCTGAACACCATCTGCCCGTCCGGGGTGGCCAGGAAGACGGCGTTGAAGGTGTCTGGTATGTCGATCACACCTTCGGCAGCGCGGCGCAGGTCGGCCGGCCTGGCGGAAAGCATCGGGGAGAGCTGGCGCGCCAAGCGCCGCAGTGCTGTGGCGCGGCCTTGCAGTTTTTCGTCGAGTTGTTCGGCCACCAGCCGGACCAGCGTGTCCTGCTGCTCCTGCAACAGCCCTTTCAGGCTGTCGTAGGCGTAGTACTGGGCGTAGAGGGCGCGCAGCACGATGATCAGCGTCACCACACCCGCAGTGGCGAACGCCATCCGGTACTTCAAAGAGTGCTGCATGATTGACTTCTTTCTTCTGCGCACTGACCCGAATCCGTTTCCCGTTCCTGAGGCATTCTGCTGCTGGCCCCGCCCATTGGCGGGACTCGGTTTTGAGATTAGCAGATGTCAAGGTCGAATTCGCAACTGTTTGCAACATAAACTGCGCGCGCCTGCCAATGTGCCGGCAACTCCGCAGCATTGCGTTCAAATGGTTGCCGCAGCGCCACGGGGGCGCGTGGCTGGGATCGGGTCTTGCCATTAGCATGCAAGTCTCAGCTGCCCCGCGCGACCCTAGAGGGGCCTGCGCCGGACTCGAACCGACGAGGTCCGGTTCCAGTATAAGTACCGTATGAGGCGCTTCTCTGGCACCTTTCACCCAATCTGGAATGGCATTCACCCAGCTTTGAGGAAGGCATTCGCCGTGGAAAACCCAAGGGATGTAGAGGACGAAATGCTGCTCCGCTGCGTTGCAGCCGGACGCGGACAGGTGACCGTTGCACGCGACCAACGGGAGGCGAACATTTTTCGCCTCGCCGCGATGGTTATCCAATCTCGCTTTCCCCTTGAAGCTGAACGCATCGGACACGCCAGTGAGCGCTACTTTGCGCTGCATCCCGAGGATATGGTTCCCTCGCCTGAGGTGGTGCGGAAGGGCTGGATTTCCAGCATGCCTCGGCTGCGGGATATGCTCAGCCGTAAGCTTGGTTGGCGCTGGAATGTGGGATAGCTTTCACCCAATCTGGAATCGTTCGCGACGGGCGGCCAAATCGCTCGCGAAGGGGTTAGCCGGGGCCTCCGTCCGCCGACGTGCTAGTCACAGACGGCTTCTCGGCTGCCTTAGCGGACATACATCCGGTCTGTATGCCTTTCCCCGCTAACTCTTCGTGTAGGGAAAGGGAATTGGCTGGACTACGTGCGCACTTGCTGGACTGGAAATCCGAGATTGGCTGGATTGCCGTGCAGTTGATGTGGGCGCGGCTGCCCCAGGGTGACGGACATAGTCGTTATCGGCCCCTTCTCGGCACCTGGCTGAAACGGCTGATTGGTCGAGAAGCCCGGGTTCGGCGCCGGTATAGCGCACGACCGCTGTCGGCCAAGAAGCGTCACTCACACGCACCGTTGTTTGGACGTTCAGGCGTCGGTTCCACCCAGCAAGCGGTCATTCAATTCGCGATGTTGAATGTTGCTTCATTGGCCATTGCGCCGTTGCAGGTCGAGGGCCCATGAGGCTTCCTTTGCATATTAGGGTGCGGAATCCCCAAAGTCATTTGTGGTTCCGTATCCGACTTTTGATACCGGCACGCCGTGCGCACGCTCGCCTAGCCAGGGGCGCAAGGACGAAAGCGCCATCGGCCGGCCGAAGAGATATCCTTGCGCAAGGCGTATTCCCTTGGCAATAAGCCGAGCCCGCTGGTCCTCGGTTTCCACGCCCTCGGCTATTACCGTGAGGTCCAACGCCCTCGCGAACTCGACGATCACGTCAATGACCTTGGTACTGACTCTATCTCCTGACCCGGCTTGGACGTAACTCTGGTCAAGCTTGATGACATCGAGATCGAACGTCTTGAAATACGCGAGACTGCAGTACCCCGTGCCGAAGTCGTCGATTGCCAGCTTCAGCCCCCGCGCCTTTGCACGCTTGACTTCGCTGCGCTGGGGCTCGCTCAGCACAATCGCATTGCGTTCGGTAATCTCGAGTAGGGGTGTCACGTTGGCGCTTAGCAGGTCGAACACAGGCGAGTCGTCGGCCCAGAACGCACGATCGGCGAAGTGCTCGCCGGTGACGTTGAACGCCACGTGGAATGTCGGCGGGAGCGCCAGTTGCGACAGGTCACGCACAACTTGTGGGATTAGGGTTCGCGTCAGCGCCACCGCCATCCGTCGTTGTTCGATAACGGAGATGAAGGCGCCCGGCTCGAGCAGGCCGCGACGCGGATGCTGCCAGCGGGTCAGCACTTCGACGCCGAGGCACGCCCCCAATTCAAGGTCGATCACCGGCTGATAGTACGGAATGAACTCGCCATTTCGCAGGCCCCGGCGCACATCCGTCGCAGAAGACTTGCGCAGTGCCCGCAACAGCCGTGCCCCATGGCCTCGGAACCCGCCAGCTAAGGTACGCCTTAGCATCCTTGCCAAGACCGATGCTTCGCCACGCCCGCTTCTCACGCTGCCGCTGGTAGGTAAAGGGTGACGGACGTACCGCGCCCGGCCTCAGTATCCAGCACAATTTCGCCGCAGTGCTGCAGTACGATCTGCCGCACGATGGTCAGCCCAAGACCCGTGCCACTCGGCCCGCCAGGCCGGCCGGCTCGGTAAAAACAGTTGAACGCCATGTGTGCTTCTTCCTGCGTCATGCCGATACCCTCGTCAAGGATGCAAATCGAGACCTTGTCGCCGGCGTCAGCGGCGGCGATCACGACTTCGACTGCGCTTTGCGGTGCTGAATACTTGAGGGCGTTGTCGATCAGATTGCGGATGGCGCGTTCAAGCTGTTGCCGATCGCCCATAGCGATGACCGGCTCACGCGCTGCCACTATGCGTATCCGCCGCTCTTCCGAGAACGCGTTGGCGACCACACTACGGGCGAGCGAGATCATGTCGACTTCCTGCATCTCGGCTTGTCCCGTGCTACGCGCTTCGATACGTGCCAGGTCAAGCAGGTCGGAGAGTATTGCGTTGATCTGCGCTGCGCGGCAGCGCAGCGCTTGGTAGATGCGTGGCCGCTTTTCCTGCGGGACCGTGTTTTCCGCCAGCAACTCGGCGTAGCCCGCAACGCTCGCCATGGGTGACTTGAGTTCGTGCGCGACTGTCGACACGAAATGGGATTTCATCCGTTCGTGCCGGATGCGATCGGTCATGTCTCTTAGCACCAGCACCGTGCCATTTCCGTCGGCTGCATGAACCAGGCGAACCTCGTAGGCTGGCGAGTCGGGCACGTCGAACTCGATCAGCGCTGCAAAATCCGTCGCGGCGCTGGTGCGGTCCAGCTCAGCGAGCAGTTCGGCTGCGCTGCAGCCATGCCGCGAAGGCTGTCGCCCGCGATAGAGCAACTGGACGAATGCGCGATGTGTGGCGCCGCGCAGTTGGCTCAGCGATACGCCAAGCATGTCACACAAAGCATCGTTGGCTTCATCAACGACCCCGTCGTGCCGAAGTGCGGCGACACCGTCGGGCATCGCTTGGAATAACGTGCGCAGCCGCTCCTTCTTTTTCCTCAGACCGTCGCTGATGACCGCCTCCCGCTCGGCCAGAGCCGCGAGTTCATACATTGTCCGAGCCTGTGTAAGGTGCAAGCGCACGATCAGGAGGAAGGAAATCAGTCCGAAAAGCACGATGATCGTCAACGAGCGCTGACTGATATTGGAAAGGGATTCGCGAGCACCGTCACCTACGGTTGCAAGAATGCGCCACAACGCAACTGCGCCCCAGAGGCAAGTGAATAGAGCGATCGCCGGCCAAAACCGCCGGCTCCTGGAACCTGCCGCTGCTGTCGCAGCCGGCCGGTAAAAGCGCAATTTCATAGGCACCGAAGAAGCAAAGCAGCAAGACCGTCGAGCGATTCGCAGGGTGGTGCTTCGGCACAGATATCAACAGCACTTCATTTGCCAGGTTCTGTTTCCACACAGATTTGCCTTTACCGTGCCAGTCGCCCAGGCTATCCACGTAGGGTGCACCGAAGAAAACCTGACACCGATCGCCAGGTTGTCGAGGGACTATCATATTTGCGTTTATTCTTGGCAAGAAGTTGTGTTTTCTCGTCTTCCTATAGAATAATGGGATTCAAGCGCAACTCCTCGCACCACGGTTGCGTCACATGACACAAGCCAGATGACCGATCCGCGCTACTACTCCACCAAGTCCACTGCTGAGAAGCTTGGCGTTTCGCTACGCACGATCCAACTCTGGGTTGCAAACGGACGCCTCCCGGCATGGAAAACAGACGGTGGTCATCGACGCATACCGGCCGAGGTGGTGGACCGCCTGGTGGCGGACCAACGGGATCAGTCGAGCGGGCGTAGCACCGATCACCACAAAAGAGTGTTTCGCGTCCTTTTGGTAGAGGACGACGAACACCTGCTGGAGATATACTCCGCCGCCCTAGCGAACCTGGCGCCCCCAATCGAGATTCTCCAAGCAAGAAATGGCTACGATGCGCTACTCCAGATTGGCAGGTCAAGTCCCGACCTGATCATCCTCGACCTCGTCATGCCGGGCATGGACGGCTTTCGTTTGTGCCGGACACTCGACGCACGGCCAGAAGGTGCCACGTCGCAAGTTGTGGTCGTGACGTCGCTTGACAAGCACGCGATCGCCGATCTTGGTGGTCTTCCCAAGCGCATCCATGTGTTCTCCAAGCCCATTCCGCTATCGATGCTGCGATCGCTGGTGACAAACCAGCGCGACGCCAACCAAGCCTAAAGCTGCTATCCGAAATCGCGGGATGTGACGCACCCCAAAGATCCGTGCGTGCATTGTATATCGATTTTGCACATATACAAGTATGTTGCTATCATATTTGCACATATTGGAGAGAGACGCAACCACGCACCGGCCTTCCTAGTGCTCCGGCAGTTGCACCACCTCGCCGTTCGACGGCGCCGCCTCTAGCGGCTGTCTGTACCTACTTTTTTTCGGGGTGGCCAGGATTCATGGGTCTGGAGATATATAGGCCGGTAGTGGCGGAAGGCACCGCGGGCACCATCACCCCGGGTATTTCGGCATTCATGCTCCTATTGTTGGTCTGGCTGGGATCCGCCCTGTGGGCCGGGTGGGACAGAGGCAGCGAATTACGCAGGATCCAGGTCGATGCCGACCGTCTTGCCTATACCCTTGGCCAGCACGTCGAGCGCACATTGATGGAGGCGGACCAACTGACCTCTCTGGTAGGCGGCGCCGTCATCGAACGAGGTCCGGACTTGCCGCTTGCCGAATGGACCCGCAACGGTCATCTCAGTGCCGAATCCTTCCTTCAAACCGCGATTCTGGACGAAAGGGGCGTCCTCAGGGCATCGACCAATCCGACCTTCGAAGCGCTTGACGTAGGCGATAGCGAGCATTTCCGCGTACATGCCAACAATCCCAGGCCAACATTGTTTGTCAGCAAGCCGCTGCGGGGGCGTAGTTCAGGTCGCTGGGTAGTCCTGCTTTCCAAGGGAATCGTGGCGCCGACAGGCCGTTTCGTGGGGGTCGTCGCGGTGTCGCTTGACCCACTCTCGCTGACGAACATCTCCCAAAGCATCATCCATTTGGGCAGCCAGGGTGCAATCGGTCTGCTGGGTACCAATGACTTCATCTACCGGGTGCGTTGGAGCGGGTCGGCTTACGACCCTGGGCAGCCACTGCCGGCGAGCTCCTCAGCCCGGCGAGCTGTAGTTGCCGCGGCCCACGCCGAAGTGGTGGAGAACAGCCCACTGAACGGCGTCGAGCGCATTTATGGCGTACATCGGCTATCGAGAGGAAACCTAGCGGTTGTGGTCGGCTACAACCGCCATGAAGCACTATCAGTGTACCGCGGCAGGCTGCTCCTCGTCGCTTGCATCGCAAGCTTGGTATCCGCACTGATCATCCTCGTCCAGATGCGCCAAGCAAAGTCGATCATGAGGATGGCGAAGCTGGCGCATCGGGAGGCAGTGGTCAGCCGCCGGCTACGAGAAAGGAACCAGCACCTGCATGCGCTGTTCTTTGCCGTGCCGGGCGGCGTTGCCATTTTCAATAAGGATCGCCAGGTGGAAGACGCCAACGGCGGGCTGTGCGACACCCTAGGCGCTTCGCCTGGGGACTTGCGCGGCGCCACGCCACAACGGTTCGTTGACCTTCTGTATCGAGGCCAACGTCCCACGCGGGACTCAGCCACCCCGTCCGAACTGCTTGCGGAGATCGACCGGACCGCAGCCTCACACGACTTCAGCAGCGTTATCGAGTTCGATATAGCGGACTCATCCAGCTATGCAATCCGTGTTGTACATACCAGCGACGGCGCTGGCTGCGTGGTGTCTGTCTGCGACGTAAGCGCAATGCGGCGCGAGGAACGGGTCAGATCGCATTTCATTGCTACCGTAGAAGCTGAAAGCAAGATTCCCATCGCAAACGTCGTCGGATATGCCGACCTCCTCGCCGCCGATCTGATCCCCCCGGAAAAACGCCTTGGCATCTATCGCACGATTCGTTCGCAAGCCCAGCGCATCAGCCAGTTCGTTTCAAATCATCTTCAACTGACGCGCCTGGAAACCCTTGGAGCATCCGAGATGACGTTTCGCCGGGTGGATCTCGCAAGTCTCGTGCGAGACGTTGTTGAGGCAGAATTTGGGAACGATAACCGGGTGACTCTGGAGTCTGCGCGAGAGCCAGTCTATGTGATGGGCGACTCCGCCTCCCTCGCCAGCGTGATACGCCATTTGCTCGAGAATGCCGTGAAGTACGGCCTTGGGAGAGAAGTCAACGTGTCGGTCGCTAGAGCGTCGGACGAAAGCGGCAACGCCGTGCTGAAAGTGACCGATAGAGGCATGGGGATCAAAGTCGACGAATTCAGGCTGGTGTTCGACAAGTTTTTCCGCGGCAAGCTGCAGCGCGGGTCGGCCGGCGATGGTCTGGGCCTCGCCCTCGTGCGCGAGATTGTGTTGCTGCATCGCGGCCATACTTCTCTTGAGAGCGAAGTAGGCAAGGGCACGACCGTTACGCTGCACCTTCCGGCGGTGGAATAACTTGCCAGCCTCCAAAGAGGTCGCTCGCAGGGCGGGCAGCGTCCATTGGCCACGTGGATGGCATCAACCCGGATGCCCGGTTTTCCGACAAACATCTTGGCACGATCGATCGCATGTCGGCCGCTACGCGACCTGATGGAGCGCTGCGGGCGCCTTGCAGCGGAACGTGTAGTCGGCATCCAGATCGGCATGTTCACCGCCCGGAGTCGCGCCCGGCGATGCCTCAGCAGCGCTGTCGCTGGCGGCTGTGAATGCCGGCGTCAACGCGCCGAAATCGAGTTGCACGGACTCCAGGTGGCAACCCGCGGCAGGCGATGTCACGAAGATTGCCTCGCCATCGCGCAATCGCGCCATGGCTTGTTGCGCGACGCCCGGTGTTTGCCCAGCGTCAGCCATTCCACATCGAAATCCATACTCGCCTCCTTGTGAAAAAACGCAATGCGCGTCGAGAATAGGGGCGACAGAGCGGATTTCAAGGCTCGGGCGACGTGACCCTGCGACCTCTTGAAATTTCGCGGAGGCGTTCCTATTTTGAATCTCGCTCAGGCAGTCGCGTTATCGCGCTGCGTGTTTCATTTGTTTGTCAGGTATCTGGCAGGCGAACTGGAGCGCGTACGCCCGTTCGCCTTCCTTTTGTGGATGAAAGGAGGATACGACCATGAGTGATCTCTACTTCGGGAACGACCTCTTCAGCGAATTCGACCGCTTTCAGCGGCAGATCGACGAACTCTTCGGGGGCTTCCCATCCAGCATCCGCTCCGCCAGGCGCGGTGCGTTCCCGCAAGTCAACATCGGCGTCACCGACGACACCATCGAGATCGTCGCTTTCGCGCCCGGCATGAAACCGGCCGAACTCGACGTTTCGATCGGCAAGGGCCTGTTGACGATCAGCGGCGAGCGCAAACCATCAGTGCCCGATGGCGATAGCGACCGGAAGGTCTACGCCGAGGAGCGCTTCGCCGGCACCTTCAGGCGGGTCATCGAACTCCCGCAGAACGCTAACCCCGACAAGGTGCAGGCGCGTTATGTCGACGGCTGTCTGTGCGTGACGGTCAGCAAGCATGAGTCGTCCAGGCCCCGGTCGATTACGGTCCAATGATTTGAGGAGAGAGCCATGAGCGATACCACTCAAGTTGTCGAACGCGAACAGAAAACCCGCGTGACGCCGCGCACGCAGGCGAAGTCCGGGGAACGTCGGGGAACTATCGTGCCGGCCGTCGATGTCTTCGAAGACCAAACGGGCATCACAGTTGTCGCCGATCTGCCCGGCGTTTCGAAGGACCGGCTCGATGTGAAGGTGCAGGACGGCAACCTCGTGATCGAGGCCGAGGCCAGCGTGCCGACACCCGACGGCTTGCGGCTGCTGCATGCCGAAATACCGGCACCGAGCTACTTCCGAGCCTTCACGCTGAGTCCAGACTTCGACACGGCCAAGATCGAGGCGAACCTGCAGGACGGTGTGCTGAAGCTACGCATTCCGCGCAGTGAAAAAGCCCGGCCTCGTCGCATAGAGGTCAAGCTCGGGTAAGCCGGAGCACACCATCACGACAATGAGGAAACCAGGTGTGGCGCCCGCGGATCGCCACCACTGTACTTCTCGGAGTTCGCTATGAATGACGTGACACAGGAATCCTGGAAAGGGCATCAAATCAACATCCGTGCAGTGCCGGTTCGACACATTCAAACGCCGGTATCCGCTCCTGACGGTTATGTGGCGATCGTACAGATTTGCATGAACGGCGAAGTGCTAGCGGACTGGCATCTGCCGCGTTACGGCGAGCGGTGGCGCAGCCGGCAGGAAGCCGAACGCGACGCCATGCAATACGCCGTGCAACTGATCAATCGCGGTGTGTTAGGCGAACCGGTGCAAGCGCTGGGTTTGGCCGCGTAGCACGTCTTGGCGGCGTCGGGCCTTTCCGTGCGTACTGCATGTCAATCACCATGCAATTCGTAGGAGGATGAAATGAACACCGATCTGAGCAAATGGAACCCGTTCAAATTCTTGCGCAAAACGCAAACCGAAAAAGCCGGCGAGCAACCTTCGTCCAGTGCGCCAACGTCGAAGCATTGGTTGACCGGGTGGCGCGATGCGTCCCTGCTCTTTTCGTCGGACCCGTGGCGGGCGATGGGCGAGTTGCTGCACGATCCCTTCGCAGGCGTCGGCGGTCTTGACCGATGGTTCGGCGACTTCAGTTCGTCGCAGTTCCAGCCGCGCATCGATGTCGTCGACGACGGCGACGCGCTGCGTATCACCGCTGAGTTGCCGGGATTGGGTCGCGAGGATTTGCAGACGTTCATCGATGACGGCGTCCTGGTCCTGCGTGGCGAGAAGAAGCAGGACACGAGGAGCGAGGAAAATGGCTGCTACCGGCTGGAACGGTCGTACGGCTCATTCACTCGCACGATTCCGCTGCCCGAAGGGGTCGACGTCGACAAGGCGGATGCGAAGTTTGACAAGGGCGTCCTGACGCTTCGTTTGCCGAAAACGGATTCCGCGCGCTCCGCGGTCAGGAAGATCGAGATCAAGTAAGTTCCTCGGCGTGTAGGGTCGGACGGTAGCGTGCCCGGCGGGTGACGTGGCAATAATTCGCCACGCCACCCGGCGGCACTGCGGGACCGACGCCGCTAACGGCGCGCATACGACACGCTCAAAAGAGGTTCGCACCTCCAACGAGCAAGGAAACCTGACCCACACAGGTATAGCTGGAAACAACCCGCATACGACAGCAACCATGAACAACATGGAAGCTCACCATGAATGAGAACAGAAATGTGGCCAGCAGAGTGATGGACGCACTGCGGTTGGAGCCGCGCGTCCTTGGCTTTTACGAGCGCTTCGAACAGGCAGTCGCGTATATCCTGAGCGGCGTCATTTCCGTAATCATCGCCATATCAATGTGGCAACTCATCCGCGCGGTACTCGTATTGCTCGTGTGGGAAGCGCTGAACCCGCTGGATCATGCTGTGTTCCAGACGGTCTTCGGCATGATCATGACGTTGTTGATCGCGATGGAATTCAAGCACTCCATCATCCGCGTGATGCTTCGACGCGACCATATCGTGCAGGTGAAAACGGTCGTGCTGATTGCTTTGCTCGCGATCGCGCGCAAATTCATCATTCTTGATCCGAACACCGATCCGTACCGAATTGGCGCACTGGCCGCCGCACTCCTGGCACTGGGCGGGGTCTATTGGCTCATGCGTCAGCGCGATGATCCGGTGGAAGCGGAAAGCTCCCCGGAATGACATTGATCGCCGCCGCTCTCGCGGCGGAGGCGCCGGCCACGCTCGATTGCAAAGGGTGAGCAGAGCCCCGTCACCTTCTCGCGCGCCTCATCCTTATTCAAGAGCTGTTCGAGCCGACCGCGTTTCGGTGAGCTACAGGCCGCTCCGGGTTGGGAGTGATCCCGCCGCCCTTCCGGAGACGGACACCCACGGCGCAGCGTTGATCGACCCTTTCCCGCGATCCGTGACCGTCCGGAAAGGCCGTGAACGTTTCGGCGTCCGCGGGCTCACGGATGACCGTTGGACCTCGAAAGCTGCCGTACAACCGGTGAGGCGCAGTCCAGCGAATTTGCGCTTCGCGTCACGGCAGTCTCGCCATTTCCGGTTCTAATGCGGGGGAGCGCTAGCTGAGTTAGCTGCTAAGTCGTTGATTCTCCAGAAAACGCAGTCGAAGGTTTTTTACACACCTATGATGTGCTTAATAGTGCAGTAGGCCAACTATCCCACCTTCGGCGCGCGGCCATGCGAAGCGCCCCCGTTCCAGCCGTTTGGCAAACAGGCACAGTCCGCCATCGCGCCAATACAGGCACTTGAGCAGATCGCCACGTTTGCCTCTGAAGATGAACACGTGGCCCGAGAAGGGATCCTTCTGAAGTACCGTCTGCACCTTGGCCGCCAGGCCATCAAAGCCGCATCGCATGTCCGTAAAACCTGCGGCAACCCAGATTCGGGTGTTCGCCGGCGGCCCCTTCATTGGCTCAGGCTTGCACCACCGTGCGCAGGACTTCCGGATCGACCCGGCCTTCAATGCTCACTTGTCCCTTGGCCAGTTGCAACCGTATGACTCCGGTGGGCGATGCTTCCGGCTGATCGCATTGGTTCCCCTGCAGGAGGCACGTCGACCGATCCTTCGACTGGGGGTGCCTCAACGATGACGGGCAACAGCAGTGGGTCGTTCGCAACCTCAGGGGTACCGAAATGGCCCGCGCGATACATGCGACGCCAGCGAAAGACCATGTTCACGTTCAGGCCGTGTTCCAGCGCTAGCTTTGAAACAAAAACGCCTGGCACGCACGCAGCTTCTGCCAGCCTACGTTTGAGTTCAATCGGGTGATTGCGGCTCCCGTGCAGGCGACCGCCCCGTTTTGCCAGAGACTCCAAAGTAGTCCCCACCAAATTCTGATGGTGACTACTCTGGATACATTCACCTTACGCACACGGCCTTCAGCGGACGGTTACACATGGATCTTGATCTCAAAAAGTGGGCTCCCTGGAACTGGTTCAAGAAGGAGCAAGAAGAGCAGCAGACAGCATCTTCGCTGCCGGTACAGCGCAGTGACTTGCCGGGCTTCACGCTCGACAACGACGTGCTGATGGTGCGAGGTGAAAAGCGCCAGGAGCAGGAGAAGAAGGAAGGCGGCTTCCATCGTGTCGAACGCTCCTACGGCAGTTTCCAGCGTGCACTGAACCTGCCTGACGATGCCAACCAGGATTCGATCAAGGCCTCATTCAAGAATGGGGTGCTCACGATCACCATGGACAAGCGCGAAGCGAGTGCACCGAAGCACGGCCGTTCGATTCCGATTGAAAGCTAACTCGGAAATTCCGTTGCGGTCGCCACGAAGACCAACCAAGAGACGAGGTGCCGCGGCATGCTGCACCTCGTCATCTAAATGACCCAAGGAGCGCCAGCATGGCCAGAAAACAATGCCAAGTCTGCGGCCAACCTGCCAAGGTGCGGGTGGAAGCCAATCTCAATGGTCGCCACAGCACCATGCTTTTGTGTGACGATCACTACCGCCAATTGGTGCGCCAGCAAAAGCGCACCATTTCCCCGCTGGAAGCCCTTTTCGGCTCGCGCAGCGGGTTGTTCGAAGATTTTCTGGGCAGCGATTTCTTCCGCATCGGAGAAGACTCGGCACCAGTTGCGGCCGATGCCGATGAAGTGGTCGATGCGTCGTTCGGCGAACCAGCCTCCGCAGGGGCTGGCACGCCGCGCCGTCGCGGCAGCGGGCTGGCCAGCCGCATCAGCGAACACTCCGAGGCCCTGTTGCAGGAAGCTGCCAAGCGTGCCGCGGAGTTCGGTCGCTCCGAAGTCGATACGGAACACCTGCTGCTGGCGCTGGCCGACAGCGACGTGGTCAAGACCATCCTGAGCCAGTTTAAGATCAAGGTCGATGACCTCAAACGCCAGATTGAAGCCGAAGCCAAGCGCGGCGACAAGCCGTTTGAAGGCGAGATCGGCGTGTCGCCACGCGTGAAGGATGCGCTTAGTCGCGCCTTCGTCGCCTCCAATGAATTAGGACACTCTTACGTCGGGCCCGAGCACTTCCTGATCGGTCTGGCCGAAGAGGGCGAAGGGCTGGCCGCCAACTTGCTGCGCCGCTATGGCCTCACGCCGCAGGCCCTGCGCCAGCAAGTAAACAAGGTGGTCGGCAAAGGTGCGGAGGATGGCCGCGCCGAGACGCCGACCAATACGCCGGAGCTCGACAAGTATTCGCGCGATCTCACCAAGATGGCGCGTGAGGGCAAGCTGGACCCGGTCATCGGACGCGCGCAGGAAATCGAAACCACCATCGAGGTGCTGGCGCGGCGCAAGAAGAACAACCCCGTATTGATCGGCGAGCCTGGCGTGGGCAAGACCGCCATCGTCGAGGGGTTGGCACAGCGCATGGTGGCCGGCGAGGTGCCCGAGACGCTGCGCGACAAGCGCCTGGTAGAGCTGAACATCAATTCCATGGTGGCCGGCGCGAAGTACCGTGGCGAGTTCGAGGAACGCGTGCAGAAGGTGCTGAAGGAGATCTCCGAGCACCAGGGCGAGCTGATCCTCTTCATCGACGAGGTGCACACCATTGTTGGTGCCGGCCAGGGCGGTGGCGAAGGCGGATTGGACGTGGCCAACGTCTTCAAGCCGATGATGGCGCGCGGTGAGCTGAACCTGATCGGCGCGACGACGCTCAACGAGTACCAGAAGTACATCGAGAAGGACGCCGCGCTGGAGCGGCGCTTCCAGCCGGTCATGGTGCCCGAGCCAACGGTGGCGCAGACCATCATGATCCTGCGCGGCCTGCGCGATACCTTCGAAGCGCACCACAAGGTCAGCATCACCGAGGACGCGATCATCGCGGCCGCCGAGCTGTCCGACCGCTACGTCACCGCGCGCTTCCTGCCGGACAAGGCCATCGATCTGCTCGATCAGGCTGCCGCCCGCGTGAAGCTATCGGCGACGGCCCGCCCCGTTGCGGTGCAGGAGTTGGAGTCCGAACTGCACCAGTTGCGCCGGGAGCAGGACTACGTGGCTTCCCGCAAGCAATACGACAAGGCGGCGGAGATCGGCAAGCGCATCGATGCCAAGGAGGCCGAACTCAAGAAGCTGGTCGAGGACTGGGAACGCGAGCGCGGCTCGGGCAGCGCCGAAGTCAAGGCGGAACACGTGGCGCAGATCGTCTCGCGCCTGACCGGCATCCCCGTCAATGAGCTGACGGTGGAGGAGCGCGAGAAGCTGCTGCACCTGGAGCAGCGGCTGCACGAGCGCCTGGTGGGGCAGGACGAGGCGGTACGCGCTGTGGCGGATGCGGTGCGGCTGTCGCGCGCGGGTCTGCGCGAAGGCGGCAAGCCCGTGGCCACGTTCCTGTTCCTGGGCCCCACCGGCGTCGGCAAGACCGAGCTCGCCAAGGCGCTGGCCGAATCCATCTACGGCGACGAGGGCGCCCTGTTGCGCATCGACATGTCGGAGTACGGCGAGCGCCATACCGTGGCACGGCTGGTGGGCGCTCCCCCGGGCTACGTCGGCTATGACGAAGGCGGCCAGCTCACGGAGAAGGTCCGTCGCAAGCCCTACAGCGTGCTGCTGCTCGACGAGATCGAGAAGGCCCACCCCGACGTCTACAACATCCTGCTGCAGGTGTTCGACGACGGGCGGCTCACCGACGGCAAGGGTCGCGTGGTGGACTTCACCAACACCATTATCATCGCCACGTCCAACCTGGGATCCGACATCATTCAGCGCCGGCTGAAGGCGCGCGGAGCGGCCGGCGAGGAGTACGAGAAGACCAAGACAGAGGTGATGGACGTGCTGCGCGGGCACTTCCGCCCCGAGTTCCTCAACCGCATCGACGAGATCATCGTCTTCCATGCGCTGGGCAAGGAGGAGATCCGCCACATCGTCGGCCTGCAACTCGATCGCGTGGCCCGCAATGCCGCGAGCCAGGGCGTGACGCTGACGTTCGATGGGACGCTGGTCGATCACTTCGCGGAAGAAGGCTACAAGCCCGAATTCGGTGCCCGCGAGCTCAAACGACTGATCCGCAGCGAGCTGGAAACGGCACTGGCGCGCGAGATGCTCGGCGGCGGCATCGGCAAGGGTGATCACGCCTGTACACGTTGGGACGACAAGGCGGAGCGGGTCGAGTTCGAGCGAAAGCAACCCGCTCCGGCCAGCGACGAAGCGTCCGCCGAATCTGCGCAACCGCCGGGCTCGTCCAAGGAGTCGAACAAGGGGGCGCGCAAGAAGAAGTCCGAAAGTGAAAAAGCATGAAGCGCGGGGCTGCCCTAATCCTGAAAATTCGAGACGGGCAGCCCGTGCTTTCTCTTTGATGCGGCCGGGCACCTCCTCATGAACGGGCGTGACCTGTGGCTTGATTCAGGTGGCGCATTGAATTGCTGCCACGTTGGCGGCCTTTCGTCGAAATAGCGGTTTCGAGGATTCCCTGCCATGGAAAAGAAAGATCAATGGAACATCGGCTACTGGATCGTCGCCTTCATGTTGCTGCTGATGCTGCAGAACTATTGGCAAGCGGCGAAGACCGTCGAGCCCGTGCCCTACAGCGAATTCGAGAAAGCGCTGGCCGAAGGCCGCGTCGCCGAAGTGCTGGTGTCGGATCGCACGGTGACCGGGCGCCTGAAGTCGCCGGACGGCCGGGGCAAGACCATGATCGTTGCGACTCGGGTCGAGCCCGATCTGGCCGAACGCCTATCCAAGTACAACGTCCCCTATGCGCGCGTGGTGGAGAGCACCTGGCTGCGCGACATCCTGTCGTGGATTCTGCCTGCCGTGGTGTTCTTCGGCGTCTGGTTCTTCCTGTTTCGCCGCTTCGCCGAGAAGCAAGGCATGGGCGGATTCCTGAGCATCGGCAAGAGCCGCGCCAAGGTTTTCGTGGAAAAGAACACCGGTGTGACGTTCGCGGATGTTGCGGGCGTGGATGAGGCCAAGGCGGAACTGGTCGAGATCGTCGATTTCCTGAAAAACCCGCAAGACTACGGTCGTCTGGGCGCCCGGATTCCCAAGGGCGTGTTGCTGGTCGGGCCACCCGGCACGGGCAAAACGCTGCTGGCCAAGGCGGTAGCCGGCGAGGCCGGCGTGCCGTTCTTCTCCATCTCCGGCTCGGAGTTCGTCGAGATGTTCGTCGGCGTGGGGGCGGCGCGCGTGCGTGACCTGTTCGAGCAGGCGCGCAGTCAGGCGCCGGCCATCATCTTCATCGACGAGCTCGATGCGCTCGGCCGGGCGCGGGGTGTGGGCGGGCCCATCGGCGGCCACGATGAACGCGAGCAGACGCTCAATCAGCTGCTCACCGAAATGGACGGCTTCGACAGCTCGGTGGGGCTGATCATACTCGCCGCGACCAATCGCCCGGAGATTCTCGACCAGGCACTGCTGCGCGCCGGCCGCTTCGACCGCCAGGTGCTGGTGGACCGACCCGACAAGAAAGGCCGGCTCGATATCCTGAAGGTCCATGCCAAGAAAATCACTCTTGCGGCAAACGTCGATCTCGAACAGGTCGCCGCGCTGACGACCGGCTTTTCCGGCGCCGATCTCGCGAATCTGGTCAACGAGGCGGCACTGACCGCGACACGGCGCAAGGCATCGGCCGTTGAGCTGCAGGACTTCACCGCCGCCATCGAACGCATCGTCGCCGGTCTCGAGAAGAGGAATCGCGTGCTCAACCCGAAGGAGCGCGAGACGGTGGCCTTTCACGAGATGGGGCACGCACTGGTGGCGCTGGCGTTGCCGGGAACCGACCCGGTCCACAAGATCTCGATCATCCCTCGCGGCATCGGCGCGCTGGGCTACACGCTGCAACGCCCCACCGAGGATCGGTTCCTGATGACGCGCGCCGATCTGGAGCACAAGATCGCCGTCCTGCTGGGAGGACGCGCCGCCGAGAAGCTCGTCTTCGGCGAGCTCTCCACCGGCGCGGCAGACGACCTTGCGCGGGCTACCGACATCGCCCGCGACATGATCACGCGCTATGGCATGGACGAAGGCCTGGGCTACATCGCGTACGAGGCGCAGCGGCCGCGATTTCTCGATGCGCCCGAACTGGCGCAGGGGGGCTGCCGGGTGGCCGAATCGACCCAGGCGCGCATCGATCAGGCGATTCGTGACATCGTAATGGGGGTATTCGATCGCGCCTACCGAATTCTTGAAACCAATCGCGACGTGCTTGAGCGATGCGCTCGCGAGCTGCTTTCGCGAGAAACGCTCGACGAAATCGACATCCGCCAGTTGACCCAAGGGCTGAAGTGCGAGACGAGCGAAATATCGGCCCCGACGGTGGGTTCACAACAACTCAACCCCAAAGGAGCCATGTCATGAGCGACAGCGTTCATATCGTCTGCCCGCACTGCCAATCCATCAACCGCGTGCCAGCAGCAAAGCTCAATGACCAGCCCAACTGTGGCCGATGCCAGCGTGCCCTTTTTACCGGCGAGCCCATTGAACTGACCGCGGCGACGTTCCCGCGCCACCTGGAGCGCAGCGACATTCCCTTGCTGATCGACTTTTGGGCACCGTGGTGCGGGCCCTGCAAGATGATGGCCCCGCAGTATCAGCAGGCGGCGCGCTTGCTTGAACCCAAGATCAGGCTAGCCAAGGTGAATACCGAGGCAGAGCCTCATTTGGCCGCCCAGTTCGGTATTCGCAGCATTCCGACCTTGGTCTTTTTTCAAGGGGGGCGTGAAGTCACGCGCCAGGCCGGCGCCATGGGGGCGCAGGACATCGTGCGGTGGGTATCCGCGCAACTGCGTTGAATGGTTGGAATGGCCTGTTTTTGGAGGAGTGGCGCATGAATAACAGCAATCAGACCGGGACGACATTCGAACGACTCCGTCGTGAATGGGCGGTGATGACGTTTTACGAACGCTTCGAGCAGACCGTCGCCCTCATCCTTTCAGTGGTGATCGCGGTGATTGTCGTGGTGTCGTTGGTGCAGCTGATCCAAATTGTCTTCAGCCTGCTGATCATCGATGCATTCAATCCGCTCGACCACAAGATCTTCCAGAGTGTGTTCGGCATGATCATGACGCTCCTGATCGCGATGGAATTCAAGCATTCCATCGTGCGCGTGGTCTTGCGCCGTGACAGCATCATTCAGGTCAAGACGGTCATCCTGATCGGGTTGATCGCGCTGTCCCGCAAGTTCGTGATCCTCGATCCCGATGTCAGCCCGGCCAAAGTCGCAGCGCTGGCTGGCGCCACCCTGGCCCTGGGTCTGACCTATTGGCTGCTGCGTGAGCGCGATGACCGAATTGCCGAGGACGCCATGCATGGCAGCGAGTGACCCACGCGACGAACGTCAATTCTGGCCACAGCATCGCTTGAGCAACCGCCTGCAGACAGCGCTGCTGGTTTTGACTTTGATCGGTATCGCCGCACTCGCCGGTGGCCTATTATTCGGCGAAACGGGTCTTTGGGTCGCCCTGGGAGCAAGCCTATTCGCCTTGTTACTCGAACCGGCGGCAGCTTCGGCGCTGACGCTGAAGTTGTATGGCGCGCGTGTCATCCGGCCGGGTGAAGCACCCGAAATCTGGGCGATGGTGCGCGAGTTGGCCAACCGCGCGGGCTTGCCTGCCGTCCCGACTCCACACTATGTGCCCAGCACCGTCGTCAATGCCGTTGCAACCGGTTCGAAGCGCCATTCAGCCATTGCGCTCACCGAGGGCCTGTTACGCAACCTCACACCGCGTGAGTTGGAAGGGGTCATTGCACACGAGATGGCGCATATCGCCAATGACGATCTCCGTGTCATGGGTTTGGCCGATTACATCAGCCGCCTCACCAGCGTGCTGGCCATGCTGGGGCAGGTTGCGATTGTTCTCAGCCTGCCTGCATTGCTCGTCGGAGTCGCAGACGTGAATTGGTTCGGTCTGTTCTTGTTGGCGGCTTCGCCACAGCTGGCACTGCTCGCTCAGCTTGGCTTGTCCCGCGTACGTGAATTCGATGCCGATCTATTGGCCGCGCAATTGACCGGCGACCCGCACGGTCTGGCATCGGCCCTGGCAAAGATCGAGCGGGTGAGTCGCTCCTGGCGCGCGTGGCTCATGCCGGGGTGGGGCAATCCGGAACCGTCCTGGTTGCGCACGCATCCGGCGACGTCGGAGCGCATCGCCCGGCTACTTGAACTCGTGCCCCAGCATCCTGTGACGCTGCGGCCTGATTCCATCTACTCCGTTCCGGAATCCGTCAAGGCGATGCGCTCACCGCGCTGGTATCCCGGCGGCCTCTGGCGCTGATTCGAACTAGGAGACATCCCATGGCTTACCACGACCCTTACGGCCGCCTCGCACCAGACCATTTTCTCCGGCGCTGGCTGGTCATCACCGCCTGTATCGCAGCGCTCATGCTGTTGTGGCAGTTCCTGCCGGCGATCGAGGCGTGGTTCAGCCCCCGACAGGCCACCGAGAGAACGGTCACCCCTCGCGGAGATCTCGCTGCCGATGAACGTTCGACCATCGAACTCTTCGAGAAATCACGCGATTCGGTGGTGTACATCTCCACGGCCCAACTGGTTCGGGATGTCTGGACCCGTAACGTCTTCTCCGTACCGCGCGGAACCGGCTCCGGATTCATTTGGGATGACGCGGGACACGTTGTCACCAACTTTCATGTCATCCAGGGCGCTTCACAAGCGACGGTGAAACTCGCCGATGGTCGCGACTATCAGGCCGCCCTGGTCGGCGCAAGTCCGGCTCACGACATCGCAGTGCTCAAGATCGGCGTTGGCTTCAAGCGTCCGCCGGCCGTACCGGTTGGCACCAGCGCCGACCTCAAGGTGGGGCAAAAGGTCTTCGCCATTGGCAACCCCTTTGGCCTGGACTGGACCCTAACCACGGGCATCACTTCAGCACTCGATCGTTCCCTGCCCGGTGATGCCGGCGGCCCTGCCATCGAGCATCTGATCCAGACCGATGCCGCCATCAACCCCGGCAACTCCGGCGGGCCGCTGCTCGATTCCGCCGGGCGTCTCATTGGCATCAACACCGCCATCTACAGTCCGTCCGGCGCGTCGGCTGGCATTGGCTTCGCTGTGCCGGTGGACACCGTCATGCGGGTGGTGCCGCAGCTGATCAAGACCGGCAAGTACGTACGCCCGGCTTTGGGTATTGAAGTGGACGAGCAACTCAATGCGCGCTTGCAGATGGTCACCGGCCGCCGTGGCGTGTTTGTCCTGTTGGTACAGCCCGGTTCGGCAGCGCAGCGAGCCGGGCTGGTCGGGATACGCGCTACTCAGGAAGGGATGGTGCCCGGCGACCTTATCACCGCTGTTGACGGGAAGTCCATTGACGGTGTTGCTGGCCTCTTGGCGCAACTGGATGATCGTCGGGTGGGCGACATTGTCGTTTTATCTGTTGAGCGAGAGGGGAAGGCTCGCGAGGTGCGGATTGAGCTGCAGCCGGGCATCTGAATTCGGGATGATCAGTGCTCTATGTGTAACCAGTCTTGGCTGATTGACTCACGTTACTTCAGGAGAAGAATACTTTCGCTTTCTCGGCGGGCGACGAGTCCCGGCATCACCTTCCTGCCACCATAGACCCAGCGCCGCAGTTCCTGTCCTGCAGCGGTCCAATCCCGCTGATTGATCCGTCGCCTCAGCGTCGACGTCTGTAGGCGTCCAGCCCCAAGGTTGAACGTGAAGTCCACAATGGCCGCGAGCCGTCCCTCTGGCTCGGTGGCCAGCACCGGGCAGTAGCGCAGCGTGGCGGCGAGCGCTGTTTGCAGATCGTGCGCCAGGTAGCGCTCTGCCTCGGCCTCCGTGATCGGTGGGTGCCTCGGATCGCAGAGATGCCCGTAGCCGATCGTAGGATACAGATGTAAGGGTGAGCCCGGGTCGGGTCGTGCTTTGGCACCGCGCTGATGCGGGCGCTCGGGCTGGCGCACCACTGGCAACGCCTGCTGGGCGAGCAGCGGGCGGCGTCGGTGGCCGAGATCGCGGAGGCCGAGGGCATGGACGTGACACAGGTACGCCGGGTCTGCCGTGGATACGAATGCCGGCCTCAGCCATGACCCAGGCGCGCACCTGACGGTTGGCATCGGCGAGGTCGCGGAAGTCGCGTAGGGGCCCGAAGCTGTTCTTTACGTACTTGACTCCCGATTCCACGATGCCCTTCTTCTGTGGGTCCCGTGGCGGACAGGGATCAATGCGGAAGCCATAGCCCTCGGCACATTGGGCGTAGGCCCGCTGGACGTTCGGCTCATACAGGCAGGCCCTGATGATGGCGCACTTGGGGTTGTCGATAATGAGCCGCGCCGGCACCCCATGGAACCATTCGAAGGCATGTCGGTGACACTGCAGCCAGGTGGCAATGGTCTGGTCGCGCACGAGCTCGACGTACTGATGCCGGGACCAGCACAGCGTCATGACGAAGTACCAGGTCTTGTGGATCTCGCCGGTGTACACATCGGTGAGCGTCGGACCGGCACCGAAGTCGGATCTGGGCGGCCTCGCCGGGCCTGAACTCCAGCCGCATGGGCACGTCCGGGACCTCCGCCGCCTTGGGTCTTAGGAGGCATCGCGTGACGCACGGTTCGATGCAGCCTCGCGCGCGTCCCGCGCGGCTTTTTCCCCTTGGACTAGACTTAAAGCATCGTCGGCGCATGCTCAGGCAGGAGGAAGGTATGCGCCATTCAGTCACGATCCGGAGGTGCGACCGAAGGGAGGCAGACCGATGCCGAAGACCGTTCTGCGCCTACTCGATCTCGTCGAGCAGCAAACTGCTCGGCCGCGCTCGCCGCATCCTGTTCCTGGCGCGTGCGGCGGCCCTACACCGAAGGGCACTAACTATGATGCCCTGACTAACTATACGAGGCGACTATGGACGCGATCACAGATCCTGTGCAATTAAGCGACCCCCAACTACTTGACTGGGTCTGCCAACCGCGTAGGAACGGCGATACTTTTAGCTTGGCACCGGATCCATCACGACTGTCAGCGCGTGGATTCACTACAGGCTCACAGCATCCTCTGCCGGGATCACTCGGCGAGGTCCAAATAGTCTCGGCGATTCGCCGGCAATACCGTATTGAGCGCTTTAGGCAGCCTCTCTCTGATTGCTTCGTCCTGATTCCAATGCGGACCACCTTGGCTGCCCACGCAAACACGGTCCTCGGACTGCAGGGCTCGCTTAATGTCGGCGTGCGCCAGACCATTGCTGATACCTTTCAAGCCTACTCCCCTACTCATCACGGCGCGGCGCTGCCCTATATGGCGGCACGGCTTAGCGAATTCAACCGTGATCATCCGCCGGGACTGAACGGCGAGGAGTTCGGTCTCTTTCTGGATACCACTTTCACTTGGCGCGGCGTACAGAAAAAGTTGGACGAGGTTGAATGGCTTCATGCCGTCTATGAAGGCAATGCCCACTCACGGATCCCTGAGCTGTGTCCGGAACGGGACCGAAATCTTGGCCATGATGGCTACCGACTCGTTTATATCGGCGAGGAATACTTACAAGCGATTCCCCCATTAAGAGAGTCGAGAAATGTTGTGACTTTTCAGCAAGGCGAGCCCGAGAATCGGGCCGTGGTTGAACGAGCGAAGGAGCTAGCTCACGCGCAAAATAGAGATTGCCCATTCTTGGAGACTCACAAAATCCGTATCACATCAATTAAGCTTCTTGACGAAACAAAATTGGTGCTTGAATGGGTGTATTTAAGAGATAAAAGCTGTGGCTTCCATATGTTAATGCCGGTGCTACACACGCGGTCAGCTCATAACGTTCTCTATGCGACTGTCATGTGGTCGCACCCGCATGATGTCATGAAGAGAATCTTTATGGAGAGCGCTCACGAGGCGGCCATCCTAGCTGCGCCCGTTGCGTTGAACAATTTTGAGGAGGGGCTTGCAATCTTCAAAGCCGAGTTTTGGAGACTCATCAAGGAACGGGCTCTCCAGAGCTTCGAATGCTTGATTCCAGAACTAATTATGTTCAAGGAAGTAGGCGGATGGCGGCCTGCGGGTTGGCCGGAACCCAAAGAGCCCGAAGAGGTTGAACGCCACTGAGAGGCATACCATGGACATCACCGTACGACAGTGTGAGCGCCGCTGGCTTCGGCGTCGTGTCGCATCTGATCGAGGAGAACCGTTTTCCCAACTCCCCGAAGACCAACCATCAATACGCTCAATACGTTGCAACCACCGGTTGAATCAGCAGTTGAGAACGGCCGTTGACGCCCCTGCGACCTGAATGACGGTAATGGGTCGGCAGGAGACAGTGAGCAACTGGTGCAGAGCAGTCCAACGAATTCGTGCTTCATGGCGAGCGACATGAAGCCTGCCATAGACCACTACTGGCAACGGTTGGTCAGCTGCGCGTTGAGTTGTGTGCTCATCTGCGGGTAGGCGTTGAATAGGGCCTGCGAGCGTTCGGTTCTGACCCCGCTCTCGGCTCGTATCTGCCTGACGGTCTTGAAGCTCCAGATCTCCTGACCATTTACACAGGTACACGTCCACACCGGGGTGTTGTCGATGGCCTCCTCGTTGGCCTTCCACACAGCCCGTTCCTCTGCCTGCCGCTGGGCTTCAAGCGCTGCCGCAGCGGCTTGGCCAGCCCGCAGGATGTCTGCCACTGTCTCGGCCCCTGCCGGGCAGGCTCCGGCCAAGGCGGCGGCTAGCAATAGTGCGCGCCGCATGTCAGGCTCCCTCGGCGTAGACAGCAGCACGGCGCATGTCCCACAGGCCATAGAGATAGGCTCGGATCTCGCCCGCTGGCTGGGTCGTGATCAGCCCTTCCAGCCGCTCCAGAGTCATGTAGAACGGGTTTTCCAGGTCGAGCACGCAGGACAGGTCGCTGTCCTGGGGCAGGGTGCGCAGCGGGTGCGCGGCTAGAATGGCGTCAGCCATAGCAAACCTCCTTGTAAGGTTGGTTGTGGTCAGGCGGGTGCAGTGGGTGCTACCACTGCATACGCCGCATCAGTGTTTTGTGGCCTATTCGTTATCCGAGCTTTAGCGCGAGATCCCGCGCGCGCGGATGGTAGTAGCGCTTCAACATCGACAGCGACTTGTGTCCAGTGACCGCTGAAAGCTCGAGTACATTGTCCAATTTGTCGGCGATGCGACTAGTTGCCTCATGCCTGAGGTCATGGAAATGAAAATCCTCCAGGCCAGCTCTTGCTACGGCCCGGGTGAACGATTTCTTGACCGCGTCGGCGGTAATGGGGAAAACGCGGCCAGAAATATGACGAGGGAGTGTTGCCAGGGTGGCCGTGGCCCTCGTTGAAAGCGGTACATCGCGTGCTGAGCCGTTCTTGGTGTCGTGAAGACGAGCGTACCTGTCGCTGAGATCGACATCCCTGCAATGAAGCGAGAGCAACTCGCCCCGCCGCATGGCGGTTTCCATGGCCACGATCACGAGTGGTCGCATCCAGGGATTGCTAGGGCCGGCAAGGCGTCCTCTGGGGTCGCGTGGAGGTGTTTCGAGTGCGGCGAGGAGTCGTTCCTCCTCTCCAAATCCCAGGCGTCGGTTGCGCCCGCGATTTTCCGCGGGCCGGCGAATCATCGACACGGGATTGTCAATGTGGATTCCCCATTCTTTGCGTGCCACATTAATCACGTGGGAAATCAGGTTCAGGTCACGGTTCGTTGTCGAGCCGGATACCTGCTTCAGGCGTTTGTCGCGCCACTCGGCGATGAGCTTGCCTGACAAAGCCGCGACCTTCACCTGCGTAAGGGGATCGCGAAGCATCGCGGTGAGACGATACCGCTCCGATTGCGCGCCCTTCTTCTGGGCGGACACCTCGTGCAGGTATCTCCGAATCAGATCGCCCAGGCTGTTTTTTTCGGCTTCGGTGCGATCAATGAAGACGCCGCGCTCGATCTCGGACTCAATGACGGTTGCCCATGCCCGGGCGTCGCCCTTGGTCGAGAAGTTGCGGGAGAGGGTGGGCCAGCCTTTGCGTCGAATCTGGGCTTCCCAGTTCGATCCCCGTTGCCGAATAGTCGCCATTCGTGGTCCTTCACAAGTTTGCGTGTGGCAAATTTGTGGCAACCGGACCGATTCGAGGGAGGCCAGAAATCGAAGGGTTAGTGCGTCCTAACCCCGGAAATGAGAAAAGCCAGCGCAAGGCTGGCTTTTCCGAATCTGGTGGGTGGTACAGGGATTGAACCTGTGACCCCTGCCGTGTGAAGGCAGTGCTCTACCGCTGAGCTAACCACCCCTGCTGCTGCGTCGTCGTTGCCGTCGTGCAGCGGAGAAATGAGATTATGCCGAGGCCCCTGTATCTTGTAAAGCCCTTTTTTGATTTTTTGTCAGGCAGCAAGGCTTCCCGGCTCGTCCGCGATGGCTTCCTGCCAGACCGTCTTGCCGCCGCTGGCCTTGTCCAGGCCCTTTAGCAGCGCGAGGTGAGCCTCTTGTTCGGCTTCGCTGGCGCGCAGCACGGGCAGCACCAGGCGTGACAGGTCGGCCGAAGCGATCGCGTTGCCGTTGGCGGCGTTGCTGTCGAGCATGTCGATCACCAGCGAATCCTGCCCGCGCGTCATGGCCAGGTAGACCTCGGCCAGCAGTTCGGCATCGAGCAGTGCGCCGTGCAGCGTGCGGTGGGCGTTGCTGATGCCCAGGCGGTCGCACAGTGCATCGAGCGAGTTGCGCTTGCCGGGGAACATCTGGCGCGCTTCGCGCAGGGTATCGATCACATTGCCGGCGTGCTGGCGGAAGGGCGGCAGGCCCAGCAGCTGGAATTCCATGTCGAGGAAGCCCAGGTCGAACTGTGCGTTGTGGATGATCAGCTCGGCATCGGCGACGAATTCGCGGATCTCGTGGACGACGTCGGCAAAGCGGGGCTTGTCGGCCAGGAACTCGAGCGTGATGCCGTGCACGGCGATCGCGCCTTCGTCGATGTCGCGTTCTGGGTTGACGTAGAAGTGCAGGTGGCGCCCCGTCAAGCGGCGGTTGAGCAGCTCGACGCAGCCGATTTCGATCAGGCGGTCGCCGGTGGCGGCATTCAGGCCGGTGGTTTCGGTATCGAGAACGATTTGTCGCATGGCGGGCATTCTAGCGGAGCGGCGCGTGCGCCCCGCGGTTGTTGTTGTGGCGAGGCGTCAGCGTCCGATCGATTCGACGCCGCGGTTGGCCAGCGCATCGGCGCGCTCGTTGCCGGGGTGGCCGTTGTGGCCGCGCACCCAGTGCCAGGAAATCTGGTGTTGCTGCGCCAGCGCGTCCATTTCCTGCCACAGGTCGGCGTTCTTGACGGGCTTCTTGTCGGCGGTCTTCCAGCCGCGCGCCTTCCAGCCGGGCAGCCATTCGCTGATGCCTTTCTGGACATATTGCGAGTCGGTGTAGACCCGCACCGTGCAGGGCCGCTTGAGCGCGCGCAGCGCTTCGATCACCGCGGTCATTTCCATGCGGTTATTGGTAGTGTTGGGCTCGCCGCCGAACAGTTCTTTCTCGCTGGTGCCGGCGACGAGCACCGCGCCCCAGCCGCCGCGGCCGGGATTGCCCTTGCAGGCGCCGTCGGAGTAGATCGTGACTTCTTCCATGTGTTTCCGTAGTGGCCGCCCGCGTGGCGGGCGGCGCATTGAAGGCGAATGAGGCGAAAAGGCGCGCGGCGTCAGCGCGCTTTGCCGGGCGTCTTGCCGTGCGTTCCGGTGGGCGTGGCCACGGGCGACGCCACCGGCGACAGCGCCGGCTTGCTCTTCCAGGCCGGGCCGACCAGGCGCACATTGCGCACGCGCTTGATCGCCGAGATCATATAGACCGCGCCGAAAATCGGCCACCAGCGGTCGCCGGCCTTTTCCATGAAGGCGGCGCGCTGCAGCCAGCGGTCGGTGCGGTAGGGCGGGCAGTAGCAGCCGAAGCGGCCGCGGATGATATCGAGGCCGAGCAGCTTGAGCCAGTCCTTGATGCGCACGAAGCCGATTTGCTGTGCGTCCGTGGGCAGGAAGGGCGTGGCGCCGAGCCGGTTCATGCCCTGGCGCGCGCCCCACAGGCTCATCGGGTTGAAGCAGGTGATCACCACGCGCCCCTCGGGCATCAGCACGCGCGAGACCTCGCGCAGCACCTCGTGCGGGTCTTCTGTGAACTCGAGGATATGGGGCAGGGTGACCAGGTCGATGCTTTGCTCGTCGAATGGCAGCTCGTCGAAGCGGCACAGCAGCTGGCGCGCGTCTGGATGTGCCGCGCGCGGCCCGTGCGGGCCGCTGGACGGGTCCAGCGCCAGCGCCGAGAACGGCATCCGGTTCTCGCGCAGGGTGTCGATGTAAGGCAGGCCTAACTGCACTGCGTGGTAGCCGAAGACGTCGGCCACGGTCCGGTCATACTGCTGGGCTTCCCAGCGCAGCATGTACTCACCGGGAGGCGAGGCCAGCCAGTCTTCCCAGCTTACAATCGGGCGAGTGGGACGATTGGACATAGGAGCACGCGCATGTTGAAGGTTGAGCCGATCCCGGCATTCCAGGATAACTATATCTGGGCCATCCACGACGGGCGTTGCGCCGCCGTGGTCGATCCCGGCGAGGCTGCGCCGGTGGAGCGTTTCCTGGCGCAAAAGGGGCTGGCTCTGGGCGCTATTGTAATCACCCATCACCACGGCGATCACCAGGGCGGCGTGGCGGAGTTGCTGGCGGCACACCCGCGTACCCCGTCAAGCGAGGCGATGCCGGTGCTGGGGCCGGTCCGCGAGCGCATCGGCGGGCGCACCCAGGCCTTGCGCGAAGGCGATGTGGTGACACTGGCCGAGCCGGCGCTGACGCTGCGCGTGCTGGACGTGCCCGGGCACACCGCCGGCCACATCGCCTATGTGGGCGAGCTGGGCGAGGCCGGTCCCGCGGTATTCTGCGGCGATACCTTGTTCGCGAGCGGCTGCGGGCGGCTGTTCGAAGGCACGCCGGCGCAGATGCTGGCGTCGCTCGACAAGCTGTCTGCCCTGCCGTCCGATACCCGCGTCTATTGCGCGCATGAGTACACGCGCAGCAACGTACGCTTTGCGCGAGCAGTCGAGCCCGGCAATGCCGCACTGGCGGCGTGGGAGGACCGGGTCGCCGCGCTGCGCGAGGCAGGTGAGCCGACGCTGCCGACCACCATCGGCCACGAGCGCGCGGTCAATCCTTTCTTGCGTTCGCGCGAGCCAGCGGTGCGTGACGCGGTGGTGGCGCAGGGCGGAAGTACCGATAGCGACGCCGCTGCATTCGGCGCACTGCGCGGCTGGAAGGATAATTTCCGCTGACTGAATATAATGCAGTCCCGGCCGTCGCCCCTTGTCTGGCAAGGAATGGCGCGGCCTTGCTATGTAGAAAATCTGATTGACGCGATAGGCCGTTTTTTTTAGCATCACGCAACCTTTTAGCGTCACGATTCGAGAACTTAATGAAAATTGGTCGATTACTGGCGGTAGTGGCCTGCGCGGCGCTGCTTGCAGCCTGCGCCAGCACCCCCACGCCGCCTGACGCCGATGCCAACGGCGCCCCGACCGCCCAGACTGCCAAGCGCCAGGATCCGCTCAATACCCTCAGCGACAAGTCGGCGCTTTCTTCTACCACTTCCACCATCAATGTCGACCAGGGCGGCCTGAACTGGCTGCGCGGGCCGTCCACCGATATCTGGGATCGTATCCGGCGCGGCTTCGCCATGGAGGATCTGGAGGGCACGCTGGTCGACGACCGCACCCAGTGGTATGCGCAGCGGCCGGAATACATGGAGCGGATGGTCGGGCGTTCAAGCCGGTACCTGTATCACATCGTCGAGGAGCTGGAACGGCGCAAGATGCCGACCGAGCTGGCCCTGCTGCCCTTTGTCGAGAGCGCGTTCAACCCGCAGGCGCAATCCACTGCCAAGGCAGCCGGCATGTGGCAGTTCATCCCGAGCACGGGCAAGTCGTACAACCTCAAGCAGAACATGTTCCGCGACGAGCGCCGCGACGTGCTGGCCTCGACCGACGCCGCACTGGACTACCTGGCGCGGCTCTATGACATGTTCGGCGACTGGCACCTGGCGCTGGCGGCGTACAACTGGGGCGAGGGTGCGGTGTCGCGCGCGATCGCGCGCAACCAGGCGCGCGGGCTGCCGACCGATTACGCCAGCCTGACCATGCCCAACGAGACACGTTACTACGTGCCGAAGCTGCAGGCGGTCAAGAACATCATCGCCAACCCGGCGGCGTACGGGGTCAAGCTGCCCGAGATCCCGGACCACCCGTACTTCGTCACGGTGACCACCTCGCGCGATATCGACGTCAACCTGGCGGCCAAGCTGGCAGACATGTCGGTGGAAGAGTTCAAGGCGCTCAACCCGTCGTTCAACCGGCCGGTGATCCTGGGCGCGTCCAATCCGCAGATCCTGCTGCCGTTCGACAATGCCGAGCGCTTCCAGTACAACCTGAACACCTACCGCGGCGGGCTCTCGAGCTGGACCGCGGTGACGGTGGATGGCCGCGAGCGCGTCGAAGCCCTGGCGGCGCGGCTGAACGTCGACGCCGATACGCTGCGCGAGATCAACAGCATCCCCAAGGGCATGCGGCTGAAGGCAGGTTCGACCGTGATGATCCCGCGCTCGGGGCGCCACGACCAGGACATCAGCGCGAGCCTGGCCGACAGCGCGATGCTGGCGATGGAGCCTGACCTGCCCGACGCGCGCCGCGTGGTGGTACGCGCCGGGCGGCGCGATACGGTGGCCTCGGTGGCGCGCCGCTATGGCGTGTCGGCGCGGCAGGTGCAGTCGTGGAACAAGCTGTCCGGCACCAAGCTGGTGGCCGGACAGAGCCTGGTGCTGATGGTGCCGGTGCGTGGCGCCGGCGCGGTGCGGGCGGCGCGGGCCGAGCAGGCCGACCGGGCCGACCGTGAAGAGCGCTCCGAACGCGCGGAACGGAGCGTAAAGGCCGGCAAGGGCGGTGTGGTCCGGGTCTCGGCCAAGGGCAAGGCCGAGCCGCGCAAGCGCGTGGTGGTCGAGGCCTCGCCGCGGCGCACCACCAAGGCGGCGCCGGCGCGCGTGGCGCGCGAGTCCAAGTCCGGCCCGGCGGTGAAGGCGTCGGCCAAGCCCGGCAGCAAGGGTGCCAAGGCGCGCTGACGCAAGCCAGGGCGCCGGCGCGAGCCGGCGGGGTGTAGAGCAAGAGGGCGATGCCGGCGGCACGCCCTCTTTTTTTGTGCCCGGGTCTGTGCCGGGTTTGTGCCTGCAACGGACCTTGGCGTGGCACCCCTCCCAAAGTCCATCCCCGCGCGGCCGCGCCGGTGGCAAACTACCGCCATCATCACAACAACCGCTGACGCGGAGGAGACAGCCATGACGGCAAGCCATGCCGTGCATGCCCGTTCGCTGGCCGACCCCGAGGGGTTCTGGGCCGAACAGGCGGCGCGCATCGACTGGGAAACCCCGTTCGACAAGGTTCTCGACAACAGCCGCGCGCCCTTTACGCGCTGGTTCGTGGGCGGGCGCACCAACCTGTGCCACAACGCGGTCGACCGCCACCTGGCGGCCCGCGCCAGCCAGCCCGCGCTGCACTGGATCTCCACCGAGACCGACCAGTCCCGCAGCTTCACGTACGCCGAGCTGCACGACGAGGTCAACCGCATGGCCGCGATCCTGCAGGCGCTGGGCGTGCAGAAGGGCGACCGCGTGCTGATCTATATGCCGATGATCCCGCAGGCCGCGTTCGCGATGCTGGCGTGCGCTCGCATCGGCGCGATCCATTCGGTGGTATTTGGCGGCTTCGCCTCGGTCAGCCTGGCGGCGCGCATCGACGATGCACAGCCGCGCGTGGTGATCAGCGCCGACGCCGGCTCGCGCGGCGGCAAGGTGGTGCCGTACAAGCCGCTGCTGGACGAGGCCATCCGGCTGTCCTCGCACCAGCCGGAGAAGGTGCTGCTGGTGGACCGCCAGTTGGCCGGGATGCCCCGCACCGAAGGTCGCGACGAAGACTACGCCGCCTGGCGCGATCGCGTCGCCGGCGAGCAGGTGCCGTGCGTGTGGCTGGAATCGAGCGAGCCGTCCTACGTGCTCTACACCTCCGGCACCACCGGCAAGCCCAAGGGCGTGCAGCGGGATACCGGTGGCTACGCGGTGGCGCTGGCCACGTCGATGGAATACATCTTCTGCGGCAAGCCCGGCGACACCATGTTCACCGCTTCGGACATCGGCTGGGTGGTGGGGCACAGCTATATCGTCTACGGCCCGCTGCTGGCCGGCATGACCACGCTGATGTATGAAGGCACGCCGATCCGCCCTGACGGCGGCATCCTGTGGCGGCTGGTTGAGCAGTACAAGGTCAACCTGATGTTCAGCGCGCCGACTGCGATCCGCGTGCTGAAGAAGCAGGACCCGGCCTGGCTCACGCGCTATGACTTGTCCAGCCTGCGCCTGCTGTTCCTGGCCGGCGAGCCGCTGGACGAGCCCACCGCCCGCTGGATCCAGGACGGCCTGGGCAAGCCGGTGGTCGACAACTACTGGCAGACGGAGTCCGGCTGGCCGATCCTCGCGATCCAGCGCGGCATCGAGCCGCTGCCGCCAAAGCTGGGCTCGCCCGGCGTGCCGGCCTATGGCTACGACCTGAAGATCGTCGACGAGAACACCGGCGAGGAATGCCCGTCCAACCAGAAGGGCGTGGTCGCCATCGATGGCCCGCTGCCGCCCGGATGCATGAGCACGGTGTGGGGCGATGACGACCGCTTCGTGCGCACCTACTGGCAGGCGGTGCCGAACCGCCTGTGCTATTCCACCTTCGACTGGGGCGTGCGCGACGAGGACGGCTACGTCTTTATCCTGGGCCGCACCGACGATGTGATCAACGTGGCCGGACACCGGCTGGGCACGCGCGAGATCGAGGAGAGCCTGTCTTCGAACGCAGCCGTGGCCGAGGTGGCAGTGGTGGGCGTGCAGGACGCGCTCAAGGGCCAGGTGGCGATGGCGTTCTGCATCGCCCGCGATCCCGCGCGCACGGCAACGACGGCGGACCGGCTGGCGCTGGAAGGCGACCTGATGAAGACGGTGGAGCAACAGCTCGGCGCCGTGGCGCGGCCAGCGCGCGTATTCTTTGTCAACGCGCTGCCCAAGACGCGCTCCGGCAAGTTGCTGCGGCGCGCCATGCAGGCGGTAGCGGAAGGGCGCGACCCCGGCGACCTGACCACGATCGAGGATCCGGGGGCGCTGGAACAGATCCAGTCAGCGCTGAAGGTCTGAAGCGCCCGGCGGGTGCGGGGTGTCTTGCCGGGCACTCCGCATCGCGTACTTGCCATGTGTCGTGATGCAGTCTAATATTTGAAGCATAAAATATTTAGACGTGATCTACATGGCGGCGCGGCCGGCAGGAGACGAAACGATGCGAGTGCTTTGTATTGGCGGCGGCCCGGCCGGACTGTACTTCGGCCTGCTGATGAAACTGCAGGACCCGGCCAACGAGGTCATCGTGGTCGAGCGCAACCGGCCGTACGATACCTTCGGCTGGGGTGTGGTGTTCTCCGACGCCACCATGGACAACCTGAAGGAAGCCGATCCGGTCAGCGCCGCCGAGATCAATGCCGCCTTCAATCACTGGGACGATATCGACATCCATATCGCCGGGCGCACCATCCGCTCCGGCGGCCATGGCTTTATCGGCATCGGCCGCAAGCGCCTGCTCAATATCCTGCAGGCCCGCTGCGAAGCGCTGGACGTAAAGCTGGTGTTCGAGACCGACGTCAGCGACGACCAGGCGCTGGCGATGCAATACCAGGCCGACCTGGTGATCGCCTCCGACGGCCTGAACAGCCGCATCCGCACCCGCTACGCGCAGACTTTCCAGCCCGACATCGACACACGCCAGTGCCGCTTTGTCTGGCTCGGCACGCACAAGCTGTTCGACGCCTTTACCTTTGCCTTTGAGAAGACCGAGCACGGCTGGTTCCAGGCGCATGCCTACCGTTTCGACGACAACACTTCGACCTTTATCGTCGAGGCGCCGGAACCCGTCTGGCGTGCGGCCGGCATCGAGGAGATGAGCCAGGACGAGGGCGTGGCCTATTGCGAGAAGCTGTTCGCACGCTATCTCGACGGTAACAAGCTAATCACCAATGCGGCGCACCTGCGCGGCTCGGCGATCTGGATCCGCTTCCCGCGCGTGATCTGCCGGCAGTGGGTGCACTGGAACACCTTGCCCGACGGCCGCCGCGTGCCGGTGGTGCTGATGGGCGATGCCGCGCATACCGCGCATTTCTCGATCGGCTCCGGTACCAAGCTGGCGCTGGAAGATGCAATCGACCTGGCGGAAGAAATCCGCGGCAGTGGCCACGACGGCCTGCCGGATGCGCTAGCGCGCTACGAAGCGACCCGCGGCGTGGAAGTGCTGAAGATCCAGAACGCCGCACGTAACTCGACCGAGTGGTTCGAGAACGTCGAGCGCTACGCGGGCAGCCTGCCGCCAGAGCAGTTCGCCTATTCGCTGCTGACCCGCTCGCAACGTATCTCGCACGAGAACCTGCGCGTGCGCGATGCTGGCTACGTGGCGCAGTTCGAGCACTGGCTTGCCCAGCAGGCCGGCGTGCCGCAGGAAAGCCTGAAGCTGCGCGAGCCCCAGCCGTTGCCGCCGATGTTCACGCCGTTCCGCCTGCGCGGCGTGACGCTGAAGAACCGCGTGGTGGTGTCGCCGATGGCGATGTACTCGTGTACCGACGGTGTGCCGGGTGATTTCCACCTGGTCCACCTGGGCTCGCGCGCGCTGGGCGGCGCCGGTATGGTGGTGGCGGAGATGACCTGCGTGTCGCCCGACGCGCGCATCACGCCGGGCTGCCCGGGTTTGTGGAACGATGAACAGCGCGACGCCTGGCGGCGCATCGTCGACTTCGTGCATGCCAACAGCGATGCGCGTATCGCCATGCAGATCGGCCACTCGGGCCGCAAGGGCTCGACGCAGCTCGGTTGGGAGGCGATGGACCATCCGCTGCCGGAGGGCAACTGGCCGGTAATCTCGGCATCGCCGCTGCCCTACCTGCCGGGCGAATCGCAGACGCCGCGCGAGATGGCGCGTGCCGACATGGATCGCGTGCGCGACGACTTCGTGGCCAGCGCACGGCGCGCCGCCGAAGCCGGCTTCGACTGGCTCGAGTTGCACTGTGCGCACGGCTACCTGCTGTCGAGCTTTATCTCGCCGCTGACCAATACCCGTGAAGACGAATACGGCGGCTCGCTGGCGGCGCGGTTGCGCTATCCGCTGGAAGTGTTCAAGGCGGTGCGTGCGGTGTGGCCTGAAGACAAGCCCATGTCGGTGCGCATCTCCGCGCACGACTGGGTCGAAGGCGGCATCACGCCCGACGATGCGGTGGAAATCGCGCGCGCCTTCAAGGCCGCCGGCGCCGACATGATCGACTGCTCGTCCGGACAGGTCAGCCCCGACCAGGCCCCGACCTACGGCCGCATGTACCAGACCCCGTTCGCCGACCGCATCCGCAACGAGGCCGGCATCGCCACCATCGCGGTGGGCGCGATCTTCGAGGCCGACCATGTCGACTCGATCGTCGCCGCCGGCCGAGCCGACCTGTGCGCGATCGCGCGCCCGCACCTGGCCAACCCGGCCTGGACGCTGCAGGAAGCGGCGCGGATCGGATACCGCGATATCGCCTGGCCCAAGCAATACCAGGCCGGCAAGCGCCAGCTGGAAACCAATCTCGAACGCGCGGCTGCGCAGGAGAAGCAGGGATGACAGGCAGCACAGCTTCACTGGCCGGGCGCCACGCGCTGGTCACCGGCGGCGGCCGCGGCATCGGCGCCGCGATCGCGCGGCGGCTGCTGGCCGATGGTGCCGGCGTCACGCTGCTGGGCCGCGATGCCGGCACGTTGCAGGCGACGGTGCAAACGCTGCGCGAGCATGCCCCCGCAGGCGCCGCCGTGTTCTTCGTCACCGCCGATATCGCCGATGCCGACAGCGTGGCACGTGCCTTCGCCGCGGCCGCGGAACAGGCGGGCCCGGTGTCGATGCTGGTCAACAACGCCGGCCAGGCGCACAGCGCCCCGTTCCTGAAGACCGACGCCGCGCTGTGGCAGCGCATGCTCGACGTCAACCTGACCGGCACCTTCCTGTGCACGCAGGCGGCGCTGCCGGCGATGCTCGACGCCGGCTGGGGCCGCATCGTCAACGTGGCGAGCACGGCGGGGCTGATCGGCTATGGCTACGTCAGCGCGTACTGCGCGGCCAAGCATGGCGTGATCGGCCTGACCCGCGCGCTGGCGCTGGAGACGGCGGCCAAGGGCGTCACCGTCAATGCGGTCTGCCCCGGCTATACCGAAACCGACATCGTGCGCGATGCGGTGGCCAATATCGTCGGCAAGACCGGCCGCACTGAAGAGCAGGCGCGCGCCGAACTGGCCGCGCGCAATCCGCAGCGCCGCCTGGTGCAGCCCGAGGAAGTGGCCGACGCCGTGGCCTGGTTGTGCCAGCCGTCCGCCGCAGCGATCACCGGGCAGGCGATCCCGGTGGCCGGCGGCGAGGTGATGGCCGGCTGACAACGACAGAACAAAGACCTGAGAGAGAACATGACAGAGATCGCACTCGACATGCGCCACCACAAGCGCAGCTTTGCCGGCTACCAGCCTGAACACTTCCTGTGGTCGGTGTCCGACGATGGCAAGGTCGGCACCATTACGCTGAACCGGCCGGAGCGCAAAAATCCGCTGACCTTCGACTCCTATGCCGAGCTGCGCGACCTGTTCCGCGCGCTGTGCTACGCCAGCGACATCAAGACGGTCGTTGTGACCGGCGCTGGTGGCAATTTCTGCTCGGGCGGCGACGTGCACGAGATCATCGGACCGCTGACGCAGATGACCATGCCGGAGCTGCTCGACTTCACGCGCATGACCGGCGACCTGGTCAAGGCGATGCGCGCCTGCCCGCAGCCGGTGATCAGCGCGGTCGACGGCATCTGTGCCGGAGCGGGCGCGATGATGGCGCTGGCGTCGGACATGCGCCTGGGCACGGCGCAGGCCAAGACCGCCTTCCTGTTCGTGCGCGTCGGCCTGGCCGGTGCCGACATGGGCGCGTGCTCGCTGCTGCCGCGCGTGATCGGGCAGGGGCGGGCCAGCGAGCTGCTCTACACCGGCCGCTCGATGAGCGCGGAGGAGGGCCTGCAGTGGGGCTTCTTCAACGCACTGCATCCGTCCGAAGCGGTGCTGGCACAGGCGCAGGCATTGGCCGCGCAACTTGCCGCCGGCCCGACCTTCGCCCACGGCGTGACCAAGAAGCTGCTCCACCAGGAATGGAATATGGGGCTGGACGAGGCCATCGAGGCCGAGGCCGAAGCCCAGGCCATCTGCATGCAGACGCGCGACTTCCGCCGCGCCTACGAGGCTTTCGTCGCCAAGTCGAAGCCTGTGTTTGAAGGCGACTGAGCCCCGGGGAACTGCGATGTCAGACAAGACCTATCTCGACCTGCCGCTGTTCGACGACACCCACCGCACGCTGGAGCGTGAGCTCGACGCCTGGTGCGCGCAGCATCTGCATGTCGACCACAGCGATACCGACGCCGCCTGCCGCGCACTGGTGCGCCAGCTCGGCGAAGCCGGCTGGTTGCGCTACTGCGTGCCGGCCGCGCACGGCGGCGCGCTGCCCGCGCTGGATTCGCGCTCGCTGTGCCTGCTGCGCGAAACGCTGGCGCGCCACGATGGCCTGGCCGACTTTGCCTTTGCGATGCAGGGGCTGGGCTCGGGCGCGATCTCGCTGGCCGGCAGCGATGCGGTCCGTGCGCGCTACCTGCCGCGCGTGGCGCGCGGCGAAGCGATCGCTGCCTTTGCGCTGTCCGAGCCGGATGCCGGTTCCGATGTTGCCGCGATGCAATGCGGCGCACGGCTGTCGGAAGACGGCAGCCACTATGTGATCGACGGCGCCAAGACCTGGATCTCCAACGGCGGCATCGCGGATTTCTACTGCGTGTTCGTGCGCACCGGCGAGGCGCCGGGCGCGCGCGGCATCTCCTCCTTCGTGGTCGATGCCGATACGCCGGGCCTGACCATCGCCGAGCGCATCGACGTGATCGCGCCGCACCCGCTCGCCACGTTGCGCTTCGACAACTGCCGCGTGCCGCTCGGCAACCTGCTGGGCGAAGCGGGACAGGGCTTCAAGGTGGCGATGATGACGCTCGATATCTTCCGCGCCTCGGTCGCGGCGGCAGCGCTGGGCTTCGGCCGCGCCGCGCTGGACGATGCGCTGGCGCGTGCCTGCGAGCGCCCGATGTTCGGCGGCGTGCTGGCCGACCTGCAGCTGACGCAGGCCGCCATCGGCGATATGGCCACGGCGATTGACTCGGCGGCGCTGCTGACATACCGCGCCGCATGGCTGCGCGACGTGAAGGGCCAGCGCACCACGCGCGAAGCCGCGATGGCCAAGATGGTGGCCACCGAGAACGCACAGCAGGTGATCGACCGCGCGGTGCAGATGTTCGGCGGGCTCGGCGTCAAGGTCGGCACGCGGGTGGAAAGCCTGTACCGCGAGATCCGCTCGCTGCGCATCTATGAAGGCGCCACCGAAGTACAGAAACTGATCATTGCGCGCGAGACGCTCGCCGGCCGCAAGGCCTGAGCCGGCAGCGCCGGCCACCCAGCGACCAAGAACTGCCGTATCGACACAGAGAGCAGACCGGAGACAAGTCATGGCGACCACAGCCCACCTCGATACTTTCGCCCGCGACCGCCTGCCGCCCCCGGACATGTGGCCGGTGTTCCGCTTCAATGCCGGCACCGACTACCCCGAGCGGATGAACAGCGCGGTGGAACTGGTCGACCGCCATGTGCGCGAAGGCCACGGCGAGCGCATCGCCATTCGCCACCGCCGCGACGGCAAGATCGAGACGGTCACCTACGCGCAGCTCGCGGCGTTGGTAAGCCGCATCGCCCATGTGTTGGTCGAAGACATGGGGCTGGTGCCGGGCAACCGCGTGCTGCTGCGCGGCCCCAACAACCTGATGATGGCCGCGAGCTGGCTCGCCACCATCAAGGCGGGGCTGATCGCCGTGCCGACCATGCCGCTGCTGCGTGCCAAGGAACTGAAGCAGATCATCGACAAGGCGCAAGTGAGCGCCGCACTGTGCGATGCGCGACTGCGCGAGGAACTCGACGCCAACCAGCAGGCGGGCGGCGAATTCCATTGTGCGAGCCTGGCGCGCGCGCTGTATTTCAACGGCGAAGGCGAGGGCTCGCTGGAAGCCGCGATGGCGGGCAAGCCGGATACCTTCGATGCCTGCGACACCGCCAGCGACGATATTTGCCTGATCGCCTTCACCAGCGGCACTACCGGCCAGCCCAAGGGCACCATGCACTTCCACCGCGACGTGCTGGCGATGTGCGACCTGTTCCCGCGCCACGTGCTACGCCCGCAGCCGGACGATATCTTCTGCGGCACGCCCCCGATCGCCTTTACCTTCGGGCTGGGCGGCATGCTGTGTTTCCCGCTGCGCATCGGCGCGAGCACCGTGCTGGCGGAGAAGCTGACGCCGGAAACGCTGCTCGAACTGATCCACGATTTCCGTGCCACCATCGTCTTCACCGCGCCGACCTTCTACCGCCAGATGGCCGCATTGGCACCGCGCTTCGACCTCAGCAGCCTGAAGAAGAGCGTGTCGGCCGGCGAGGCGCTGCCGGACGCCACGCGCCAGAGCTGGAAGGCGGCCACCGGCATCGAGATGACCGACGGCATCGGCGGCACGGAGATGATGCACATCTTTATTTCCAGCGCCGGCGCGGACGTGAAGCCCGGCGCGATCGGGCGCGTGGTGCCCGGTTATGTCGCGCAGATCGTCGACGAGGACATGCAGCCCTTGCCGCCCGGGCAGGTCGGCAAGCTGGCGGTGCAGGGACCCACCGGCTGCCGCTACCTGGACGACCCGCGCCAGGCCAACTACGTGAAGGCTGGCTGGAACCTGCCGGGCGACACCTTCGTCGTCGACGAGGACGGCTATTACTTCTACCAGGCACGCTCGGACGACATGATCATCTCGGCCGGCTATAACATCGCCGGCCCGGAAGTGGAAAGCGCGCTGATGCAGCACGAGGCGGTGGCCGAATGCGGCGTGGTCGGCGCGCCCGACGACGGGCGCGGCCAGGTGGTGATGGCATATGTGGTGCTGCGCGAAGGCGTGGCAGCGGACGACGCCACCCGCACCGCGCTGCAGGATTACGTCAAGCGCCAGATCGCGCCCTACAAGTACCCGCGCCGCATCGAGTTCGTGCCGGCGCTGCCCCGCACCGAGACCGGAAAGCTGCAGCGCTTCCGGCTGCGCCAGATGGCGGAGCAGGGCAACGGCGGCACTGGCGGTAACAGCAACGGCGCGGGGAAGCCATGAGCCACGTCTTCCGCAACACCGTGCTGGTGCGCTTCAAGCACTGCGACGCCGCGGGCATCGTGTTCTACCCGCGCTATTTCGAGATGCTCAACGACCTGATCGAAGACTGGTTCGGCGAGGCGCTGGGCTGGCCCTTCGATGCCATGCATGGCGAGGGCCGCGCCGGCGTGCCGACCGCCGAGCTGGAGTGCCGCTTCCTGGCGCCCAGCCGGCTGGGCGAGGTGCTGACGCGCGAGCTGCGCGTGCTGAAGCTGGGCCAGTCCAGCTTTACCCTCGCGATCCGCTTCGCCGGCCCGCATGACGATACCCGCATGGAAGTGACGCAGCGGCTGGTCTGCGTCGATACCGGCTCGATTGCTCCGCAGCCGTTGCCAGATGCCGTGCGCGAGGCCATGTCGGCCTACCTGGTCGATACGGCCTGAATCCAGGAATTCCATCCACTTATCCAGATATCAACAGGAAGAAGCACCATGAAGATCCTGCAACCGCCCGACTGGGCGCCCCCGCGTGGCTACGCCAACGGCACGCTGACCGAAATGCAGGTCGGCAGTCGCCTCGTCTTTGTCAGCGGCCAGATCGGCTGGAACGGCAAATGCGAGTTCGAGACCGACGACTTCGGCCTGCAGGTGGCGCAGGCGCTGCGCAACGTGGTCGACGTGCTGGCCGCAGGCGAGGCGCGCCCCGAACATATCGTGCGCATGACCTGGTATGTGAAGGACAAGGCAGAATACGTCGGCGCCTATGGGGCGATTGGCGAACATTACCGGGCCATCATCGGCCGGCACTTCCCGGCAATGACCGCGGTCGAGGTGTCCGACCTGGTCGAGCCGCGCGCCAAGGTGGAAATCGAGGTGACAGCCGTGGTGCCGCCGCAGGCTTAGTGTCGCCACCGATGCACGACACTCGGTGGCGACATACCGCCGAGTAGCATATCGGGCCGGGTGGCGACGACGCCCCCGGCGCGTGCAAGTCCTTGAAAACTTGAGAAATTGGGTGGCGCGGGATATAATTCGAAAGTTTCGCTTTCAGAACCCTTCACCCTAGCGCCTACCGCTTTCCACCTTCCGCCGCCCCCATCCGCGCCGCCTTTGCCCGCCACTTTTAATGTGACGCAAAGAGCATGGCGCGACCGGATCCGACCGCATCGGCGCAATGCCGCTGCCGCCGTCACGGATCCAGCCTGGGAGGCACGAGGCGTCGATTGGTCGGGCACGGGGTGAGTCCAGCAGGAGCCTACCCGTGTTACCGTCTTTTCCGTCCGCCATTCTCGCGCTAGCAGACGGCACGGTCTTTCGTGGCTATTCCATTGGCGCTTCCGGCCATACCATCGGCGAAGTGGTGTTCAACACCGCCATCACCGGTTACCAGGAAATCCTCACCGACCCGAGTTACTCCCGGCAGATCGTCACGCTGACGTATCCGCATATCGGTAACTACGGGGTCAATCCTGAGGATGTCGAAGCCACGAAAGTCCATGCCGCCGGCCTGATCATCAAGGATCTGCCGATCCTGGCCTCGAACTTCCGCAAGGAGCACACCCTCGCGCACTACCTGAAGCAGGAAAAGGTGGTGGCGATCGCTGGCATCGATACACGCAAGCTGACGCGTATCCTGCGCGAGAAGGGCGCCCAGAACGGCTGCATCCTGGCCGGCGAAGACAACGTCCAGAAGGCCATCGACCTGGCCCGCTCGTTCCCCGGCCTGGCCGGCATGGACCTGGCCAAGGTGGTTTCGGTCAAGGAACCGTACGAGTGGACCCAGTCCGAATGGAAGCTGGGCGAGGGCTACGGCAAGCAGGACAAGCCGCAGTTCCACGTGGTCGCCTATGACTATGGCGTCAAGTTCAACATCCTGCGCATGCTGGCCGAGCGCGGCTGCAAGGTGACGGTGCTGCCGGCACAGGCAAGCGCCGCCGACGCGCTGGCGCTGAATCCGGACGGCGTGTTCCTGTCCAACGGCCCCGGCGACCCTGAGCCGTGCGACTACGCCGTCGCCGCCACGCGCGAGTTCATCGAGCGCGGCATCCCGACCTTCGGCATCTGCCTGGGCCACCAGATCATGGCCCTGGCGGTCGGCGCCAAGACCCTGAAGATGAAATTCGGCCACCACGGCGCCAACCACCCGGTCAAGGACCTGGACGATGGCCGCGTGGTGATCACGTCGCAGAACCACGGTTTCGCGGTCGATGCCGACACGCTGCCGTCGAACGTGCGCGTGACGCACAAGTCGCTGTTCGACGGTTCGTTGCAGGGCTTCGCGCTGACCGACAAGCCGGCCTTCTGCTTCCAGGGCCACCCGGAAGCGTCGCCCGGCCCGAACGACGTGGCTTACCTGTTCGATCGCTTCATCAAGTTGATGACGGACGCGCGCAAGTAAGCGGACGCAAGAAGAACAGCGCAGACCTCACGGACATCCCATGAACGCCTTCATGCATACCGCCTTCGGCATCACCGATTTCTGGACCTATGTGCTGGGCACGATCTTCATCGTGCTGCTGCCGGGGCCGAACTCGATGTACGTGCTGTCGGTGGCGGCGCAGCGCGGCGTGCGCGCCGGCTACAAGGGCGCATGCGGGGTGTTCCTGGGCGACTTCGTGCTGATGGTGCTGTCGGCGGCGGGCGTGGCCTCGCTGCTTAAGGCCAGCCCGGCGCTGTTCTACGTGGTGAAGTACGTCGGCGCGGCCTACCTGGCGTGGATCGGCTTCAGCATGCTGCGCGGCGCGGTGCGCAACTGGGCCGCGCGCGGCGATGCGGCCGCCACCGCGCCGGTTAGCAAGGCCGACCAGTCCGACCCGTTCCGCAAGGCGTTGCTGATCAGCCTGCTGAACCCGAAGGCGATCCTGTTCTTCATCTCGTTCTTCATCCAGTTCGTCGACCCGGCCTTCGGCTACCCGGTGCTGTCGTTCTCCGTGCTGGGTCTGGTCGCCCAGTTCTGCAGCTTCGCCTACCTGACCACGATCATCTTCGTGGGCGCGAAGCTGGCCGACGCATTCCGGCGCCGCCGGCGCCTGTCGGCGGGCATGTCGAGCGGGGTGGGCGCAATGTTCATCGGCTTCGGCGCCAAGCTGGCGACGGCCACCGTGAACTAGGCGCAGCGGCGGACAAGCTGACATTTTCGAATCCGGACGGATTCCCTGATTACCGGCGCGGCCCGCATGCAAGCGGGCCGGCCAACAAAGAGAGCGTGCAATGCCAAAACGCACAGACATCAAGAGCATCCTGATCATCGGCGCGGGCCCCATCATCATCGGCCAGGCGTGCGAGTTCGACTATTCCGGCGCCCAGGCCTGCAAGGCGCTGCGCGAGGAAGGCTTCAAGGTCATCCTGGTCAACTCCAACCCGGCGACCATCATGACCGATCCCAACACGGCCGATGTGACCTACATCGAGCCGATCACCTGGGAAGTGGTCGAGCGCATCATCGAGAAGGAGCGCCCGGACGCGATCCTGCCGACCATGGGCGGCCAGACTGCGCTGAACTGCGCGCTGGACCTGCATCGCCACGGCGTGCTGGACAAGTACAAGGTCGAGCTGATCGGCGCGTCGCCGGAGGCCATCGACAAGGCCGAGGACCGCCAGAAGTTCAAGGACGCCATGACCAAGATCGGTCTGGGTTCGGCCAAGTCGGGTATCGCCCACTCGATGGACGAAGCCATGGCCGTGCAGTCGCGCATTGCCCAGGAAACCGGCAGCGGCGGCTACCCGATCGTGATCCGCCCGTCGTTCACGCTGGGCGGCAGCGGCGGCGGCATCGCCTACAACCGCGAAGAGTTTGAAGAGATCTGCAAGCGCGGCCTGGACCTGTCGCCGACGCGCGAGCTGCTGATCGAAGAGTCGCTGCTGGGCTGGAAAGAGTATGAGATGGAAGTGGTCCGCGACAAGAAGGACAACTGCATCATCATCTGCTCGATCGAGAACCTGGATCCGATGGGCATCCACACCGGCGACTCGATCACCGTAGCCCCGGCACAGACCCTGACCGACAAGGAATACCAGATCCTGCGCAACGCCTCGCTGGCCGTGCTGCGCGAGATCGGCGTGGACACCGGCGGCTCCAACGTGCAGTTCTCGATCAACCCGAAGGACGGTCGCATGATCGTCATCGAGATGAACCCGCGCGTGTCGCGTTCGTCGGCGCTGGCCTCCAAGGCCACCGGCTTCCCGATCGCCAAGGTCGCGGCCAAGCTGGCCGTGGGCTACACGCTGGACGAGCTGAAGAACGAGATCACCGGCGGCGCGACCCCGGCCTCGTTCGAGCCGTCGATCGACTACGTCGTCACCAAGGTGCCGCGTTTCGCCTTCGAGAAATTCCCGCAGGCCGACAGCCACCTGACCACCCAGATGAAGTCGGTGGGCGAGGTGATGGCCATGGGCCGCACCTTCCAGGAATCGTTCCAGAAGGCCCTGCGCGGCCTGGAAGTCGGCGTGGACGGCCTGGACGAGAAGTCCACCGACCGCGACGAGATCGTCGAGGAGATCGGCGAAGCCGGTCCGGACCGCATCTGGTACGTGGGCGACGCGTTCCGCCTGGGCATGTCGCTGGAAGAGGTCTATGCCGAGACCGACATCGACCCATGGTTCCTGGCCCAGATCGAAGACATCATCAAGACCGAAGGTCTGGTCAAGTCGCGCACGCTGGACAGCCTGTCGACGGCCGAGCTGCGTTTCCTGAAGCAGAAGGGCTTCTCCGATCGCCGCCTGGCCAAGCTGCTGAAGACCGACGCCAAGGCCGTGCGCGAGGCGCGCATCGCCCAGAACGTGCGCCCGGTCTACAAGCGCGTGGACACCTGCGCGGCCGAGTTCGCCACCAACACCGCCTACATGTACTCGACCTACGAGGCCGAGCATGGCGAGTGCGAGGCGCATCCGACCGACAAGAAGAAGATCATGGTGCTGGGCGGTGGCCCGAACCGGATCGGCCAGGGCATCGAGTTCGACTACTGCTGCGTGCATGCCGCGCTGGCGCTGCGCGAGGACGGGTACGAGACCATCATGGTCAACTGCAACCCGGAAACCGTGTCGACCGACTATGACACCTCGGACCGCCTGTACTTCGAGCCGCTGACGCTGGAAGACGTGCTGGAAATCGTCGACAAGGAAAAGCCGGTTGGCGTGATCGTTCAGTACGGCGGCCAGACCCCGCTGAAGCTGGCGCTGGACCTGGAAGCCAACGGCGTGCCCATCATCGGCACCAGCCCCGACATGATCGACGCGGCCGAAGACCGCGAGCGCTTCCAGAAGCTGCTGCAGGAGCTGGGCCTGCGCCAGCCGCCCAACCGTACCGCGCGTGCCGAGGACGAAGCGCTGCGCCTGGCCGAAGAGATCGGCTACCCGCTGGTGGTTCGCCCGTCGTACGTGCTGGGCGGCCGCGCGATGGAAATCGTGCACGAGCCGCGCGACCTCGAGCGCTATATGCGCGAGGCCGTCAAGGTGTCGAACGACTCCCCGGTGCTGCTGGACCGCTTCCTGAACGACGCCATCGAGTGCGACGTCGATGCCCTCTCCGACGGCAAGCGCGTATTCATCGGCGGCGTGATGGAGCACATCGAGCAGGCTGGCGTGCACTCGGGCGATTCCGCGTGCTCGCTGCCGCCGTACTCGCTGTCGGCCGAGACCGTGGCTGAACTGAAGCGCCAGACTGCCGCGATGGCCAAGGCCCTGAACGTGGTCGGCCTGATGAACGTGCAGTTCGCGATCCAGCAGAACAACGGCGTCGATACCGTCTACGTGCTGGAAGTGAACCCGCGCGCCTCGCGTACCGTGCCGTACGTGTCCAAGGCCACCGGCCTGTCGCTGGCCAAGATCGCCGCGCGCTGCATGGCCGGCCAGTCGCTGGACGACCAGGGCATCGGCGAAGAGGTCATCCCGCCGTACTACAGCGTCAAGGAAGCGGTGTTCCCGTTCAACAAGTTCCCTGGCGTCGACCCGGTGCTCGGGCCTGAAATGCGTTCGACCGGCGAGGTGATGGGCGTGGGCAAGGCGTTCGGCGAAGCACTGTTCAAGAGCCAGCTGGCCGCGGGTTCGCGCCTGCCGGAGAAGGGCACCGTGCTGATCACCGTGAAGGACAGCGACAAGCCGCGCGCCGTCGGCGTGGCCCGCATGCTGCACGACATGGGCTACCCGATTGTCGCCACCCGCGGCACCGCGTCGGCCATCGAGGCCGCCGGTATCCCGGTAAAGACGGTCAACAAGGTCAAGGACGGCCGTCCGCATATCGTGGACATGATCAAGAACGGCGAACTGGCGCTGGTGTTCACCACGGTGGACGAAACCCGCACCGCAATCGCCGATTCGCGCTCGATCCGTACCTCGGCGCTGGCCAATCGCGTGCCGTACTACACCACCATCGCCGGTGCCCGCGCCGCGGTGGAGGGGCTGAAACATATGCAAAGCCTGGAGGTCTATGACCTGCAGGGGCTGCACGCCTCGCTGGCCTGAGGATTATCCAGGTAAGGCAGGCGGCACATCGCCACCGATCGGGCGCTTGCGCCCGGTCAGATGCCCGGAAGCCCGCCGGAGTTGATGCCGGCGGGCTTCTTGGCCTAAACTACGTCAAATTCGTCGATCGAACCGGCGTGCCCGCGTTCGATCCTGTCTGAAAGCCGCGGTTGAGCGGAAGTGCCCTGGCAGCATTGCCGGGGATGGCTCCAGCTCCGCTGCGGCTCATTTTTTTGTTGAACGAGACATGAGCACCATTCCGATTACCAAGCGTGGCGCCGAGCTCCTGAAGGAAGAGCTCCAGCGCCTCAAGGCTGTCGAGCGTCCGGCGGTGATCAATGCCATTTCGGAAGCCCGCGCCCAGGGCGATCTCTCGGAAAATGCCGAGTACGACGCCGCCAAGGAAAAGCAGGCCTTTATCGAGGGTCGCATTCTGGAAGTGGAGTCGAAGCTCTCCGCTGCGCAGGTCATCGACCCGACCCAGCTCGACACCGACGGCCGCATCGTCTTTGGCGCCACCGTTGACCTGGAAGACCTCGAGTCGGGCAGGCCCGTCAGCTACCAGATCGTGGGCGATGACGAGGCCGACCTCGACACCGGCAAGATCTCGGTCAGCTCGCCGATCGCGCGTGCGCTGATCGGCAAGTTCGAAGGCGACGTCGCGACCGTGCTGGCCCCTGGCGGCGAGCGCGAGTACGAAGTCATTACTGTCCGCTATATCTGACGCCGGTCCGGCCGGCTCGCTTCGCGCTTGCCCGGCCACCGGAAAGACCGGCTTGTGTTCTCATCTTCCTATAACAGCCTGCCACCGCTGCCGCACCGCATCTTTTTGCTGCTGACGGTGGTATGGGCGGGCAGCCTCTGGACGGTCGGCTACATGGTGGCGCCGACACTGTTTTCCGTGCTGCCCAGCCGCGAGATGGCGGGCATGATCGCCGGTCACCTGTTTCATACCGAGGCCATCGTCGGCGTCACCATCGGCGTGCTGCAGCTGGTGCTGTGCAACGTGATGATCCGGCGCGGCGCCAATCGCTACCGCGCGCTGCGCTGGCTGGTGCTGGGCATGCTGTGCTGCGTGCTGGTCGGCTACTTCGGCACCCAGCCGTTCATGGGCAGCCTGAAGGAAAAGGCGCTGGCGCTGGGCGTCGGGGTCTCGGAATCGCCTTACAAGGCGCAATTCGGCATGCTGCACGGCGTATCGAGCGCCTTCTACCTGGTGCAGAGCCTGCTGGCGCTGGTGCTGGTGTGGCGCGCTTCGGCGCCGCGTTCGGCCGGGGAGTGAGCCCGGCTTTCCCGGCGGTGCCACGGTGGTGGCGCGCCGGAGTCAGGGCCGCCGGGCGGCGGACCTGTCCTGCACAGGCTGCCGGGGTGATTACCCCAGTGCCTTCTTCTTCTGGCTGGTCGGGCGTGCGCGCGAACGCTTCACATTGCCGCCGGCGGTAACGCGCTCATTGCCGAGCACCGTCACTTCCTTGCGGGTCGGGCGGCGGTTCGGCGCGGCGCTGGGCTTCTTGACCGTAACCGTGCGCGGGGCGGCGCCACCGCGGCGGACTGGCGCATGCCGGCCCAGGTCTTCCGGCTGGTTTTCCTTCAGGCGCGCTTCGCCCGGACGCCAGATCACCAGCAGCTTGCCGATATGCTGGATCGGCGCGGCGCTCAGCGCGTCGCAGATCTCTTCGTAGATGGCGACGCGGGCTTCGCGGTCATCGCCGAACACGCGGATCTTGATCAGGTCATGGGCAGCCAGGCTGCGGTCGATCTCGGCGAGCACGTTGCGGGTCAGGCCTTCAGCGCCGATCATCACGACCGGGTTCAGGGCATGGGCACGGGAGCGCAGGTCGGAGCGCTGGGCAGGGACGAGTTGTAGAGCGGGCATAGGTTGGCGCTGAATTATTAGGCGCTTTAAATAGGGATAGAGCGCTGAGGCGCTGGGAAATCTGGCGCTGCAGCCCACGCCGGCAATCATGGACACGGCGGCCGGGCAAGGGCAGGCTTCCGACGACCGCCCGGGGCGGCAAACCGGCGGGGCCCATGGGGTTCGCCGGCGGTCGGGATGCGGATTGGCGCGTATTATCCGTCAATCCGGCACTGTCGGGCGGCAAAATCATCAAAACAGTAGAAAATCCTTCGGCGCGCGGCGTTGGCAGGCAACGGGGGCGGGGAACAGGCAGGTAACAGGGCTGGTATTAGGCATGGCAAAAAACAAGTTTAACCATTCGTGGCTGCACGACCACATCAACGATCCGTATGTGAAGATGGCGCAGCGGGAGGGGTATCGCGCCCGCGCGGCGTACAAGCTCAAGGAGATCGACGAGCAGGACAAGCTGATCCGTCCGGGCCAGGTGATCGTCGACCTGGGCGCGGCGCCTGGCAGCTGGAGCCAGTACGCCCGCAACAAGCTGGCGGCGTCGCCGCGGGCCAGGGACGGCAAGATCGACGGCGCCGTGGTCGCGATCGACCTGCTGCCGATGGAGGCTGTCGCCGACGTCACTTTTATCCAGGGCGATTTCCGTGAGGAAGCGGTATTCCGCCAGCTCGAAAGTGTGGTGCTGGACGCCTCCGGCGGCGACAAGATCGACCTTGTATTGTCCGACATGGCCCCCAACTTGTCGGGTGTGGCTTCCGCGGATTCGGCCCGGATCGAGTACCTGTGCGACCTCGCGCTGGAATTTGCGCAGGCCCATCTGAAGCCGGAGGGGGCATTACTGGTAAAGTGTTTCCACGGGAGCGGCTACAGCCAGATCGTGGAGAAGTTCAAACGGCAGTTCAAACTGGTCGCGAAACGCAAGCCCAAGGCGTCGCGAGACAAGTCTTCCGAGACCTTTATCCTTGGGCGTTACCTCAAGACGGTGGATTGACCGATTCCGACCCCGATCCAGGCCAGGGCGAAAAAAGAAGGGGAAAGTGCCCCACCCGCTGCTATTGGCGTCATAGTTTCGCTGTTTCCCCCCGAGGGCGGGCGCTGCATTACAATGCAGCTATCCGTTGGCAAGGCAATTGCAAAGGAGTTCGGCCTTGAATAACAACCTGTTTCAAAAGGCGGCAATCTGGCTCGTGATCGCGCTGGTTTTGTTTACCGTCTTCAAGCAGTTCGACAAGCCCCGTGCGCAGGACAGCGTCACCTATTCGCAGTTCATGGATGACGCCAAGAACGGCAAGGTGTCGCGTGTCGACGTGCAGGGCCGCAACCTGGTGGTCTCGCCTAAGGAAGGCGCCAAGTACACCATCATCTCGCCGGGCGACATCTGGATGGTCGGCGACCTGATGAAGTACGGCGTCCAGGTGACCGGCAAGGCGGACGACGAACCTAACGTGTTGGTCCAGGCCCTGTATTACCTTGGGCCGACCCTGCTGATCATCGTGTTCTGGTTCTACATGATGCGCCAGATGCAGGGCGGCGGGAAAGGCGGCGCCTTCTCATTTGGCAAGTCGCGTGCGCGCCTGATCGATGAGAACCAGAACGCCGTCACGTTCCAGGACGTGGCCGGCTGCGACGAGTCCAAGGAAGAAGTGGTCGAACTGGTCGACTTCCTGAAGGACCCGCAGAAGTTCCAGAAGCTGGGCGGCCGTATCCCGCGCGGCGTGCTGCTGGTCGGCCCTCCGGGTACCGGCAAGACGCTGCTGGCGCGCGCCATCGCCGGCGAGGCCAAGGTGCCGTTCTTCAGTATCTCGGGTTCCGACTTCGTGGAAATGTTCGTTGGCGTGGGCGCGGCCCGCGTGCGCGACATGTTCGAGAACGCCAAGAAGCAGGCCCCTTGCATCGTGTTCATCGATGAAATCGACGCGGTCGGCCGCCATCGTGGCGCCGGCATGGGCGGCGGCAACGACGAGCGCGAGCAGACCTTGAACCAGATGCTGGTCGAGATGGACGGCTTCGAGGCCAACTCGGGCGTGATCGTGATCGCCGCGACCAACCGTGCCGACGTGCTGGACAAGGCGCTGCTGCGTCCGGGCCGCTTCGACCGCCAGGTCTACGTGGGCCTGCCGGATATCCGCGGCCGCGAGCAGATCCTGAAGGTCCATATGCGCAAGGTGCCGATCGGCAACGATGTCGACGCCTCGATCATCGCGCGCGGCACCCCGGGCTTCTCGGGCGCCGATCTGGCCAACCTGGTCAACGAGGCCGCGCTGTTTGCCGCCCGCCGGAGCAAGCGCGTGGTCGACATGCAGGACTTCGAGGATGCCAAGGACAAGATCTACATGGGTCCGGAGCGCAAGTCGACGGTCATGCGCGAAGAAGAGCGCCGGGCCACGGCTTACCACGAGTCGGGCCATGCGGTGGTGGCCAAGCTGCTGCCCAAGGCTGACCCGGTGCACAAGGTCACCATCATGCCGCGTGGCTGGGCGCTGGGCGTGACCTGGCAGCTGCCGGAGCATGACAAGTATTCGAAGTACAAGGACAGCATGCTGGAAGAGGTCGCCATCCTCTTCGGCGGCCGCGCGGCGGAAGAGGTCTTCCTCAACGCCATGAGCACCGGCGCTTCCAACGACTTCGAACGTGCCACCAAGATCGCCCGCGATATGGTGACCCGCTTCGGCATGAGCGACTCGCTTGGCGCCATGGTCTACGTGGACACCGAGCAGGACGGCATGTTCGGCAAGCTGTCGTCGAAGACCGTATCGGAAGCCACGCAGCAGAAGGTCGACGCTGAGATCCGCCGCATCATCGACGAGCAATATGCGCTGGCCAAGCGCCTGCTCGAAGAGAACCGCGACAAGGTCGAGGCCATGACCAACGCGCTGATGGAATGGGAAACCATTGATGCCGACCAGGTGAACGACATCATGGCCGGCAAGCCGCCGCGTCCGCCGCGCAGCGCGTCGGGCCAGAACGGCGGCGGCAGCACGCCTCCGGGCGGCTCGCCGGTGGCGCCGACCAACGCGCCTGCCACGGCCTGATCCCGCGATTTCGTCGGCCTGACGACGTAATGGTGGTAGCTGTGTAGTGGCTGTACCCGAAGCCGGTGCCTGGTGCACCGGCTTTTCTTTTTGCGCGACGGGTTCGCGCACAGACTTTCCTCAAGTATTCTGACCTTGCAGCAGACTTCTCAGACCCGGTACTTTCAGTGCGGACGCTTTCGCTTTGCGCTGGACCAGCGCCCGCTGGTGATGGGCATCCTCAACGTTACGCCCGATTCGTTCTCCGACGGCGGCCAGCACACCAGCCGCGATGCGGCGCTGCGCCATGCCGAGCAGATGATCGCGGAGGGCGTGGACATCATTGATATCGGTGGCGAGTCCAGCCGCCCGGGCTCGGCCGCGCTGCCGCTGGAAGACGAGCTGGCCCGCGTGATCCCGGTGGTCGAAGCGCTGCGCGACTGCGGCAAGCCGCTGTCGATCGACACCTACAAGCCCGAGGTCATGCGCGCCGCGCTTGCGGCCGGAGCCGATCTCATCAACGATATCTGGGGTTTTCGCATGCCGGGCGCGGTCGAGGCGCTGGCGGCGCCGGAAGCCGGCCAGGCCGGCCTGTGCGTGATGCACATGCAGCGCGACCCGCAGACCATGCAGGAAGACCCGCACTACGACGACGTGGTCGCCGAGGTGGCCGAGTTCCTGGCCGAACGCATCGCCGCGCTGCGCGCTGCCGGTATCGACGACGCCCGACTATCCCTCGATCCGGGGTTTGGCTTCGGCAAGACGCCCGATCATAATCTGCGCCTGCTGGGGCAACTGCCGCGGCTGGCGCTGGAGGGCCTGCCGGTGCTGGCGGGCATCTCGCGCAAATCCACGCTAGGTGCGATCCTCGGCGGGCGCGCGCCGCAACAACGGATCGCTGCCAGCATTGCCGCGGCGGTGTGTGCGGTAGAGCGCGGAGCATTTATCGTACGGGTGCATGATGTCGGGCAGACGGTGGATGCCGTGAAGACCTGGTGGGCGGTGCGCAACGAAGCCGTCGGTGGGGTCTGAGGCGCATCGCCGGAAAAGTGCAGGACAGAGCGCCAGAGAGCGCCTGACGGAGCAACGAACAGAGAACGGAAAGGGAATCAGCGAATGACACGCAAGTACTTCGGGACGGATGGCATACGGGGCAGGGTTGGCGAGGCGCCGATCACGCCGGATTTCGTGATGCGCCTGGGCCATGCCGCCGGCAAGGTGCTGGCCCACGGGGCCAGGACCGGGCAGGGTCGCCCGACCGTGCTGATCGGCAAGGACACGCGCATTTCCGGTTACATGCTGGAAGCCGCGCTGGAAGCCGGCTTCACCTCGGCCGGCGTGCACGTGCTGCTGACCGGGCCGCTGCCCACCCCCGGCATCGCCTACCTGACGCGCGCGCTGCGGCTGTCGGCCGGGGTGGTGATCTCGGCCAGCCACAACCCGTACTACGACAACGGCATCAAGTTCTTCTCCGCCGATGGCGACAAGCTGCCCGATGAGGTAGAGGCCGAAATCGAGGCCGCCATGGAGGAGTCGATGGTATGCGCGCCTTCCGAGGAACTGGGCCGCGCGCGCCGCATCAACGATGCCCCCGGCCGCTATATCGAATTCTGCAAGAGCACGTTCCCGCATGAGCAGGACCTGCACGGGCTCAAGCTGGTGGTCGATTGTGCCCACGGCGCGGCCTACCACATCGCCCCGCATGTGTTCCATGAACTGGGCGCCGACGTCGTTTCCATCGGCAACCAGCCGGACGGCCGCAATATCAACGACGGCTACGGTGCCACCGCGCCGGCCAAGCTGATCGAGGCGGTCAGGGCCAATGGCGCGGACCTGGGCCTGGCCTTCGACGGCGACGCCGACCGGCTACAGGTGGTGGACGCGAGCGGACGCCTCTACAACGGCGATGAACTGCTGTACCTGATCGTGCGCGACCGCCAGGCCGTTGGCCAGTCGGTGCCGGGTGCCGTCGGCACGCTGATGACCAATATGGCGGTGGAGCTGGCGCTCAAGCGCCAGGGTGTCGAGTTCGTGCGCGCCAAGGTGGGCGACCGTTATGTGCTGGAAGAGCTGAACAAGCGCAAGTGGACGCTGGGCGGCGAAGGCTCCGGCCACCTGCTGTGCCTGGACCGGCACAGCACCGGCGACGGCATCGTGTCGGCGCTCCAGGTGCTGGCGGCGCTGCGCCGCAGCGGCAAGACGCTGGCGCAGCTGCTGGAAGGCGTGGACTTGTTCCCGCAGACGCTGATCAACGTGCGTGTGCAGAAGGGCTTCGACTGGCAGTCGCATGCCGGCCTGCAGGCCGCGCGCGCAACCATCGAGCCGCAGCTGGAAGGTCGCGGCCGGGTGCTGATCCGCGCTTCGGGTACGGAGCCGGTGGTGCGCGTGATGGTCGAGGCCGAACAGGCCGAGATGGCCGAGCGCGCAGCCAAAACCCTGGCAGACGCGCTGGGCGCCTGATACGCCTCACCCTCACGAAGAACGCCGGGCCAGTCCCGGCGTTTTTTTGTGCTGGAACGCAATTAACCGCCGTCATATTTCGGCGTCATGACAGTGCGCTGGCGCCCGTGATCCCTTGCTGGCAGTGGGTTTCGAGAAGATTTAAAGATGTCACGGAATTGTCATATGGGGGGCTTAGAGTTCGTCTTGTCAAAAATTTGTCATTCCCAACCAATGTTCTCTGGAGGACATATGAAGCTGGTCAAGACTGCCGTGGCAGGCATCGTTTCGATGGTGGTAGCAGGCACTGCGTTCGCGGCGGAAATTACCGGTGCAGGCGCTTCTTTCCCGGCGCCCGTGTATTCCAAGTGGGCCGACGCATACCAAAAAGCAACGGGCAACAAGGTCAACTATCAATCCATCGGCTCGTCGGGCGGCATCAAGCAGATCGGCGCCAAGACGGTCGATTTCGGCGCCTCGGACGCGCCGCTGAAGGACGAGGAACTGAACAAGCAGGGCCTGGTCCAGTTCCCGACCGTGATTGGTGGCGTGGTGCCGGTGATCAACCTGCAAGGCATCAAGCCGGGCGACCTGACCATCACCGGCGAGGTGCTGGCCAACATCTACCTGGGCAAGATCAAGAAGTGGGATGACCCCGCGATCAAGGCGCTGAACCCGCAAGCCAAGCTGCCGAACCAGGACATCCTGCCGGTGCGCCGTGCCGATGGTTCGGGCACCACCTTCATCTTCACCAACTACCTGTCCAAGGTCAGCCCCGACTGGAAGAGCTCGGTGGGCGAGGGCACCACGGTCAACTGGCCGGGTGGCGGCACCGGCGGCAAGGGCAATGAAGGCGTGGCCGCTTTCGTGCAGCGCCTGAACGGCGCCATCGGCTACGTTGAGTACGCCTACGCCAAGCAGAACAAGATGACCCACGTGAACATGAAGAACGCATCGGGTGCCGTGGTCAAGCCGGGCGACGATGCCTTCAAGGCCGCCGCCGCCGGTGCCGACTGGAGCAAGAGCTACTACCAGATCCTGACCAACCAGTCGGGCAAGGATGCGTGGCCGATCGCCGGCGCGACCTTCATCCTGGTCCACAAGAACCAGGAAAAGGCTGCGCAGGGCGCGGAAGTGCTGAAGTTCTTCGACTGGGCCTACAAGAGCGGCGCCAACATGGCGGCCGACCTGGACTACGTGCCGCTGCCGGAAAACGTGGTCAACCAGATCCGCTCGACCTGGAAGACCAGCGTCAAGGACGCCTCGGGCAAGGCGCTGTACTGATCTGACGGCATCGTCGGCCCCGCGTGAATGCGGGGCCGGTGTCCGGGCTGCCCGAAACTGGCCCGGACACCGGGCTCCCCGCCCAGGCGGGAGCGGCGATCCACCCTGAATTCCCAACATGGCGACTACCCCTTCCGAGATCCGCAACGTCCAGCCCCCGAGCCGCACCGGCGATATCCTGTTCGGCGGCCTGACGCGCGGCGCCGCCATCGTGACGCTGCTGCTGCTGGGCGGCATCATCGTCTCGCTCGCGATCAGCGCCTGGCCGTCGATCCAGACCTTCGGCGCGCGCTTCCTGTGGACCGCGGAGTGGGATCCCCCCGCCGATGTCTACGGTGCGCTGGTGCCGATCTACGGCACCATCGTGACCTCCCTGATCGCGCTGATCATCGCGGTGCCGGTGAGCTTCGGCATCGCGCTGTTCCTGACCGAGCTGTCGCCGGCGTGGCTGCGCCGCCCGCTCGGCACCGCCATCGAACTGCTGGCCGCGGTGCCGTCGATCGTCTACGGCATGTGGGGCCTGCTCGTGTTCGCGCCGATCTTCGGCGAGTATTTCCAGAAGCCCCTGGCCGCCACGGTCGGCCAGCTGCCGGTGGTCGGCAAGCTGTTCCAGGGCGCGCCGCTGGGCATCGGCCTGCTGTGCGCGGGCGTGATCCTGGCGATCATGATCATCCCGTACATCGCCTCGGTGATGCGCGACGTGTTCGAAGTCACGCCGGTGCTGCTCAAGGAATCCGCCTACGGCGTGGGCTGCACCACCTGGGAAGTGATGTGGAACGTGGTGCTGCCATACACCCGCGCCGGCGTCATCGGCGGCGTCATGCTCGGCCTGGGCCGCGCGCTGGGCGAAACCATGGCCGTGACCTTCGTGATCGGCAATACCAACCTGCTGGACAGCGCCTCGCTGTTCTCGCCGGGCAACAGCATCACCTCGGCGCTCGCCAACGAGTTCGCCGAAGCCGGCGCCGGCCTGCACACCGCCGCGCTGATGGAGCTGGGCCTGATCCTGTTCTTCATTACCTTCGTGGTGCTGGCGCTGTCCAAGCTGCTGCTGCTGCGACTGGCAAAGAATGAGGGTACCAAATGAGCCACGCGAGCCAAGCCGTGTCTACCTCTAGCGTATCGATTCCGGCGGTCCGCCCTGACGCGGATGCCATCCGTGCCCGGCTGCAGGCGCGCCGCCGCCGCACCAACCTGTATGCGCTGACCGCCTCGCTGGTGGCGATGGGCTTCGGCCTGTTCTGGCTGGCGTGGATTTTGTGGACCACCGTCACGCTGGGCGTAGGTGGCCTCTCGCTGAACCTGTTCACGCAGATGACGCCGCCCCCCAACACCGCCGGCGGTGGCCTGGCCAATGCCATCTTCGGCAGCTTCGTGATGGTCGGCATGGCCACGCTGTTCGGCACGCCGCTGGGCATCCTGGCCGGCATCTACCTGGCCGAGTATGGCAAGAGCTCGCCGCTGGCCAGCTTTATCCGCTTTATCAACGACATCCTGCTGTCGGCGCCGTCGATCGTGATCGGCCTCTTTGTCTACGCGCTGGTGGTGACCCGCATGGGCCACTTCTCGGGCTGGGCCGGGATCTGCGCGCTGGCGCTGCTGCAGGTGCCGATCGTGGTGCGCACCACTGAGAACATGCTGAACCTGGTGCCCAACGCGCTGCGCGAGGCCGCCTTCGCCCTGGGCACGCCCAAGTGGAAGATGGTGATGTCGATCACGGTGAAGTCATCGTACGCCGGGATTGTGACCGGGGTATTGCTGGCAGTGGCCCGTATCGCCGGCGAAACCGCGCCGCTGCTGTTCACCGCGCTGTCCAACCAGTTCTGGACCAGCGACCTGAACAAGCCGATGGCCAACCTGCCAGTGACGATCTTCCGCTTCGCCATGAGCCCGTTCACCGAATGGCAGCAGCTGGCCTGGGCGGGTGTGTTCCTGATTACGATCGGCGTGCTGGCCCTGAATATCCTGGCGCGCATCCTGTTCAAGAAATAAGCGGCCGGACCACGCAACCCGTCCTGCCCCAAAGACTGCAAGCGAGAAACGCAATGACATCCACCGTCATCGACATTCCCGATTCGGTACGCGCCAAGATCGACGTGCGCAACCTGAACTTCTACTACGGCCAGTTCCATGCGCTGAAGAACATCAACATGTCGATCCCCGACCGCAAGGTCACGGCCTTTATCGGGCCGTCGGGCTGCGGCAAGTCGACGCTGCTGCGCACCTTCAACAAGATGTATGCGCTGTACCCCGAGCAGCGTGCCGAAGGCGAGATCAACATGGACGGCGACAACCTGCTGACTGCGCGCCAGGACATCGCCCTGCTGCGCGCCAAGGTCGGCATGGTGTTTCAGAAGCCGACGCCGTTCCCGATGTCGATCTACGACAACATCGCCTTCGGCGTACGCCTGTTCGAGAAGCTGTCGCGCTCGGAAATGGATGATCGCGTGGAATGGGCGCTGACCAAGGCGGCGCTGTGGAACGAGGCCAAGGACAAGCTGAACCAGTCGGGCTACGGCCTGTCCGGCGGCCAGCAGCAGCGCCTGTGCATCGCGCGCGGCATCGCCATCCGCCCGGAAGTGCTGCTGCTGGACGAGCCGTGCTCGGCGCTGGACCCGATCTCCACTGGCCGCATCGAAGAACTGATCGCCGAGCTCAAGGACGAGTACACGGTCGTGATCGTTACCCACAACATGCAGCAGGCGGCGCGCTGCTCGGACTACACCGCCTACATGTACCTGGGCGAGCTGATCGAGTTCGGCGAAACCGAGAAGATCTTCATCAAGCCGCACCGCAAGGAAACGGAAGACTACATTACCGGCCGCTTCGGTTGATTCGGCCGATTGTCACCGCAAGGCGTAGCATACAAACAGCGGCCAGGAGAATCCCATGCCAGACAAGCACCTGTCGACCCAGTTCGACGCCGACCTCAACGCGATCAATACCAAGCTGCTGCAGATGGGCGGCCTGGTCGAGTCGCAGATCGAGCTCGCCATGCGCGCGCTGTCCGATTTCGACGGTGAGGTCGCCGACCAGGTCATCGCCCGCGAGCAGCAGCTCAATGCGCTGGAAGTCGAGATCGATGCCGACTGCGGCAACATTATTGCCCGGCGCCAGCCGACCGCGCGCGACCTGCGCCTGGTGATGGCCATCTCCAAGACCATCACCAACCTCGAGCGCGCCGGCGACGAGGCCGAGAAGGTCGCCAAGCGCACCAAGCACATCATGGAAGATGCGTCGGCACACAGCATCAACTACGCCGAGGTCAAGCTCTCGGGCGAGATGGCGATCTCGCTGCTGCGCCAGGCGCTGGACGCCTTTGCCCGCCTGGATACCGTGGCGGCGGCGCGCATCGTCAAGGACGACAAGGCCATCGACGAGGAATTCCGCGGCTTCGTGCGCAAGCTGATCACGTACATGATGGAAGACCCGCGTACGATCTCGGTCGCACTGGACTTCCTGTTCATTGCCAAGGCGATCGAGCGCATCGGCGACCACGCCAAGAACATCGCGGAATTTATCATTTACATTGTCAAGGGGACGGACGTCCGCCATGTCTCGCGCGAGGACATGGAGCGCGAAGCGCTGAGCTGAGCGGCCTAAGAATCCGTTACATCATGAAACGGGTTCTATACGGAGAACGATACACATGCCAAGCAGTATTCTCGTTGTCGAAGACGAACCGGCGATCGCTGAACTGATCGCCGTCAACCTGCAGCACGCGGGGCACTATCCGATCCGGGCCTACAACGCCGAGCAGGCGCTGTCGCTGATGAGCGACGTGCTGCCTGACCTGGTGCTGCTGGACTGGATGCTCCCCGGCAAGTCGGGTGCTAACTTCGCCAAGGAGTTGCGAGCCAACGACCGCACCCGCCAGATCCCCATCATCATGCTGACCGCGCGCGGCGAGGAGCAGGACAAGGTGATGGGGCTGGAAGCCGGCGCGGACGACTACGTTACCAAGCCGTTCTCGCCCAAGGAACTGCTGGCGCGGATCAAGGCCGTGCTGCGCCGCCGCGCGCCGCAGCTCACCGACGACGTGGTCGCGATCAACGGCCTGCGGCTGGACCCGGCCACGCACCGCGTCACCGGGCAGGACGACAGCGGTCCGATCAAGCTGGACCTGGGCCCCACCGAGTTCCGTCTGCTGCACTTCCTGATGACGCATCCGGAGCGTGTGCACAGCCGGTCGCAATTGCTCGACCAGGTCTGGGGCGACCACGTCTTTGTCGAGGAACGCACCGTCGACGTCCATATCAAGCGCCTGCGGGCGGCGCTTACGCCGGGCGGCTACAGCAATATGATCGAAACCGTGCGCGGCAGCGGCTACCGGCTGGCGCGCACCCCCGGCGCCTGACGCTTCCGGCCGGCCGGGCGGCACGCGTCGCCCGGTCCGGCCACCGATCTCCACGCTGCTGGCAGGGCGCGGCGAAATCGTGGCACACTCCGTCGCAACTAAGCGGCCCTTATCACAATCCGGGTCGCAAGCCTGAACCCTGCGCATGAATGTCATCTGGGCCCGTTCCGCGGCCATCCTGATCGGTCTGCTGGTGCTGTCCGCCGGTATCTACCTGGCCTTCGGCCCGGTGCCGGCGCTGGCGCTTGCCTGCGCCGCGCTGTTCTCGCTGCTTTGCTATTACCTGTACCAGATCAACCGCTTGTGGAAGGTGCTGGACGCGCCGGTCTACGGCGAAATCCCGAGCGCGCTCGGCCTGTGGGGCGAGGTCTATTACCGGCTGCACCGGCTGGTCAAGCGCTGGCGCACCCAGGTGCTGCAGGTCGAGCAGCAGCACACGCGCTTTATCCAGGCGATCCAGGCCTCGCCCAACGGCGTGCTGATGCTGGACGACGCCGACCAGATCGAATGGTGCAACGACGTGGCCGAGCAGCACTTCGGCCTGAATGCGCGGCGCGATGTGCGCCAGCGCATCACTCACCTGATCCGCCGGCCCGAGTTCGTCCACTACCTGACGCGGCAGCGCTTTGACGAGCCGCTGGTGATGCGCGACATGGGCGAACACAAGCACAGCGTGATCGCGGTGCAGATCCTGCCGTATGGCGACAACCGCAAGCTGGTCATCACGCAGGACATCACCAAGCTCGAGAACACCGAGGCCATGCGCCGCGATTTCGTCGCCAACGTCTCGCACGAGCTGAAGACGCCGCTGACGGTGCTGACCGGCTTTCTGGAAACCGTGCGCGACCTGCCGGTATCGGAGGAGGATCGCCGGCGCTATATCGACCTGATGCTGGTGCAGTCGGTGCGCATGCAGAGCATCGTCGAGGACCTGCTGGCGCTGGCCAGGCTGGAAAGCGATGAGCAGGCGCCGGGCAACGACATCGTGCCGGTGCAGGCGATGGTGGCGCATCTCAGGCACGACGCCGAGGCGCTGTCGCAAGGGCGGCACCAGGTATCGGCCGAGATCGACACCACCGTGGGCTTGCGCGGCGCGGAAACCGAATTGCTGTCCGCGCTAGGCAACCTGGTGTCCAATGCGGTGCGCTACACGCCGGACGGCGGGCGCATCACGATGCGGCTTGGCTGGGAGGACGGCCATGCAGTGTTCTCGGTGGCCGATACCGGACTGGGTATCGCGCCAGAACATATTCCGCGGCTGACCGAGCGCTTCTACCGTGTCGACCGCAGCCGCTCGCGCGATACCGGCGGCACCGGCCTGGGACTTGCCATCGTCAAGCACGTGCTGTCGCGCCACCATGCCGATTTGCGCGTGACCAGCGAGGTTGGCCGCGGCAGTGTGTTCCGGGTGATCTTCCCGCTCGAGCGCAGCGTGCGGTCGGCGGGCGGCGACGGGACGATAGCCGCGGTACCTCCCACGGGCGTCTCGACATCGCCGCAGGCGCCGGATTCCTCGCGGCGCGCAGCCTGACACACAAAGAAAAATCCCGCCGCAGCGGGGTTTTCCTTTGCATCCGAGCGGCTCCGTTCACGGCGTGCCGCCGAACATTTCCAGCATGTCGTTCTGGCTGACATGCGGATGCTTGGAGCGGGTCTGCCTGCGCATGTAGTTGCCGTCCGGCTGCATGATCCACGCCGACGCATTATCGCGCAGGTGCACCTGCAGGCTTTCCTTGATGACGCGCGCCTTCAGTGCCCTGTCCAAGACCGGGAAGGCGACCTCCACGCGGCGAAACAGGTTGCGATCCATCCAGTCGGCGCTGGACAGGTACAGCACGTCCTCACCGCCGGCGCGGAAATAGTAGACCCGATGGTGCTCCAGGAAGCGCCCGACAATTGAGCGCACCGAGATGTTTTCCGACATGCCCGGCACGCCCGGCATCAGCGCGCACACGCCGCGCACGATCAGGTCGATCTTCACGCCCGCGCGCGAGGCCTTGTAGAGCTCGTCGATGATCGACGGTTCCAGCAGCGCATTCATCTTGGCGATGATCCGCGCCGGCTTGCCCGCGCGCGCGTTGCGGGCCTCGGCGCGGATATGGTCGACCAGGTTGCTCTGCATGGTGAAGGGCGACTGCCACAGGTGGTTCAGCCGGATGGTGCCGGCGGTGCCGGTCAGCAGCTGGAACACGTGGTGCACGTCTTCGCAGATCGCCTCGTTGGCGGTCAGCAGGCCGAAGTCGGTGTAGAGTCGGGCGGTGCGCGGATGGTAATTGCCGGTGCCCAGGTGCGCGTAGCGGCGCAGCTTGACCTGCTTGGCCTTGGGGCCGGTGGGCTCGCGCCGCACGATCAGCAGCATCTTGGCGTGGCACTTGTGGCCGACCACGCCGTAGATTACGTGCGCGCCGGCGGATTCCAGCCGCTCGGCCCAGTTGATATTGGTTTCCTCGTCAAAGCGCGCCAGCAGCTCCACCACCACCGTCACTTCCTTGCCGTTGCGCGCGGCGGTCATCAGCGCTTCCATCACCAGCGACTCGTTGCCGGTGCGGTAGACCGTCTGCTTGATCGCGACCACGTTGGGGTCGGCCGCGGCCAGCTGCAGCAGGTCGAGCACGGAGTTGAAGCTCTCGTACGGGTGGTGCAGCAGCACGTCCTGCTGGCGCATCACATCGAACATCGACGCGCCGGTGGCAAAGGCCTTGACCGGCGCGGGCACGTACGGCGAGTACTTGAGCGCGGGCCGGTCCACCATGTCGGGGATCTGCATCAGGCGCACCAGGTTCACCGGGCCGGACACCCGGTACAGGTCCTGCTCGGCCAGCCCTGATTCCAGCAGCAGGCGGCGCGCCAGCGGGTTGGGGGTGTCGGACGAGATTTCCAGTCGCACGGTGTCGCCGAAATGGCGCGTGGGCAGTTCGCCCTGCAATGCCTCGCGCAGGTCGGTGATTTCGTCTTCCGACACAAACAGGTCGGAATTGCGCGTGACGCGGAACTGGAAGCAGCCGTGCACCTCGATTGCCGGAAACAGCTCGTGCACGAAGCCCTGCATGAAGGAGGACAGCATCACGAAGCCGAACGGGTAGCCCGACAGCTTCTCCGGCATCTTGACCACGCGCGGCAGCGCGCGCGGCGCCTGCACGATGGCGAGGTCGGCCTCGCGCCCGAAGGCGTCCTTGCCGGACAGTTCCACCACGAAGTTCAGGCTCTTGTTGAGCACGCGCGGAAAAGGGTGGGCCGGGTCCAGTGCGATCGGGGTCAGCACCGGCGCCAGCTCGCGCGTGAAGAACTCGCGCGCCCATTCGCGCTGGGCGTCGGTCCAGGTGGTGGTCAGGTGGAAAAAGACCCCTTCTTTTTCAAGAAGTGGAAAGATGGTGTTCTGCAGCATGTCATACTGCGAAGCAACAAGCCGTTGCGTGCGCTCGGTGACAAGCCGGTAGGTCTGCTGGAAAGAAAGGCCGTCCGGCGTCAGGCCCGACGCGTTGTCGCGCATCTGTTCTTTCAGGCCTGCCATGCGGATTTCAAAAAATTCGTCCAGATTGCTGGACACGATGCAGATGAATTTCAGCCGCTCCAGCAGTGGGATCTTCGGGTCCGCCGCTTGCGCCAGGACGCGAGCGTTGAATTCCAGGATGCCCAGTTCGCGATTGAGCAGCGTACTGGGCGGAGTCGTCGACATGAGCATGGGCTTTCTTTGGTAATGTGGCGACTTTTCCATAGCAACGTGTCATTTTCATGACAGTTTGATTTTGTCATGATGTGGACATGACAACGACATATTTTTCCCGGGCGCGAGCGCCGGCCGGAGGCACTACCATGCACCCGCCGCCATCGCATGAACGCGCAACGCCAACGCGAACCAGCCCTCCAATCACACGATGAACAATTCCCCACGCCTGCTGGCCGCCGTCGACATGGGCTCGAACAGCTTCCGCCTGATGATCGGGCGGGTGGACGAAACCCCTACCGCCAGCGGCCCGGCCAGCCAGATCTTCCAGGTCGACGCGCTGCGCGAGCCGGTGCGCCTGGCCGCCGGCCTGACGCCCGACAAATACCTGGACCAGCCCGCGCGCCGCCGCGGCATCGACGCGCTGCGACGCTTCGGCGACCGGCTGCGCGACTTCGCGCCCAACCAGGTGCGCGCCGTGGCCACCAACACCCTGCGCGTGGCCAAGAATGCGTCGGAATTCCTGATCGAGGCCGAAAGCGCCCTCGGCTTCCCGATCGAAGTTATCGCAGGGCGCGAAGAGGCGCGGCTGATCTACCTCGGCGCCTCGCATGATGCGCCGGCGTGCCAGGGCAACCGGTTGGTGGTCGATATCGGCGGCGGCTCGACCGAGTTCATCATCGGCAGTGGCTATCAGTCCAAGCTGATGGAGAGCCTGTATATCGGCTGTGTCTCGCACAGCCGCCAGTTCTTCCCCAGCGGCAATGTCGATGACTACGCGATGAAGCAGGCCGAACTGGCCGCGCGCCGCGAGATCCAGGTGCTGGTGCGCCAGTACCGCGCCGCCGGCTGGGAGCAGGCGGTGGGCTCGTCAGGCACCGCGCGCGCGCTGGCCGAGTTGATCGAGCTCAACGGCATGAATGACAACCCGTCTGAGCACGGCATCACGCGCGAGGGGCTGGAGCGGCTCAAGCGCGCGCTGATCAAGGCTGAAAACACTAACCGCGTCAAGCTGACCGGTCTCAAGCCGGACCGCATCCCGGTGCTGCCCGGCGGCCTGTCGATCATGCTCGGCGTGTTTGCCGAACTCGATATCGACCGCATGGACGTCACCGACGGCGCGCTGCGCCTTGGCGTGCTGTACGACCTGCTCGGGCGCAGCCACCACGAGGACATGCGCACGGTCACGGTCGACCAGTTCATGCGGCGCTATGGCGTGGACCGGGCCCAGTCCGCACGGGTGCGCGGCACCGCGCAGGCGCTGCTGGCACAGTTCCCGGAACCTGCCAACGAACGGCGCGAGGACAACCTGCTGCTGCTGGGCTGGGCCGCCAGCCTGCATGAGATCGGCATGTCGATCTCGCACAGCGGCTACCACAAGCATTCGGCTTATATCGCCACGCACGCGGACATGCCGGGGTTTTCCAAGACCGACCAGGCGCGGCTGGCGACGCTGCTGCTGGGCCATGCGGGCAAGCTCGGCAAGCTCTCGGGCAGCGGCAAGTTCGTCGACTGGCGCATGCTGTTCAGCCTGCGGCTGGCCTTCGTGCTGTGCCGCCGCCGCTCGGACGTGGCCTTGCCCGATATCCGCGTCAGCCAGCTGGCCGAAGCACTGGACGAGGGCTTCACGGTGAAGCTGCCGAAGACGTGGATCGAGGCCAATCCGCTGATCGAATACAGCCTCGCGCAGGAGGCCGACGAATGGCAGCGGATCGGCAAGCGCTACAAGGTTGTCTACGACTGAGACGACTGAGCGCGGGGAAAGCGGCCGCCGGGGAGGCGGCCGAAGGGAAGCCGCCGCTCAGGCGGCGTTGTTCAGGCCCAGGAAGTGGCGGGCGTAGCGCGGGTTCATGTCGTTCACGCGCAGCAGCGTCAGGAAGTCCGCCACGTTGAAGTCCGGGTCCCAGGCCGGCTGGCCGCAGATCTTGGCGCCCAGGCGCAGGTAGCCCTTGATCAGTGCGGGCGGCTCCACCTCCAGCTGCTGGTTCAGGTCCTCGACCGGCAGCGGCAGGCGCGGGAAAGCGTGGTACTCGATTGGCGCCAGCGAGCGCTCGGTGAACAGGCGGTGCAGGCTGGCCGCGTAGTGGCCGCCGTCGCTCATGGGCACGCTGGCGCAGCCCAGCATCGACTCGATGCCCCAGCGCTGCAGGTACTCGCCCAGGCCGCCCCACAGGGCCATGATCACGCTGCCCGAACGGTAGTCGCGGTGCACGCACGAGCGGCCCAGTTCCAGCATCTTGGGGCGCAGGTGCGCCAGGCGCACCAGGTCGAATTCCGATTCCGCGTACAGGCAGCCCATCCGCTTGGCCTGGTGCGGCGGCAGCACGCGGTAGGTGCCGACCACGCGCAGCGTGGCCAGGTCGCGCACGATCAGGTGGTCGCAGTAGGCATCGAACATGTCGATGTCCAGTTCGGGCACCGAGGATGTCAGGCGCGCGCCCATCTCCTCGGCAAACACCTTGTAGCGCAGGCGCTGCGCCTCGACTACTTCGTCCTGGTGGCGCGCCCACGCCACGCTGAGAGCAGGCGACTCATTTGCCGTATCCGATTGACGAGGAAGACGCCTCCGCGCCGTCTGGCCGCCGAGGCCATTGGGCAGAGAGTCGAAGAGCGGCTGGGTAGGCGTCGGGAGGTCTCGCATCAGTATGTCCTTTTGGTGACGAAACTGTTGCGATGCAATGTAGTCAGGCCCGGTGACAGTGCCGTGACCCGCCGATGACGCTTCCGTGACGGTGCGCGCCGCGGCGGGAGACTGGGGATCTTCGTGTGATGGGTCCGCCAGCGCGGTGAGGGCCTCGTGGCGGGGCTGGCGGTGGGGCGGGCGGTTCATGGGGAATCCGTGACACCTGCGGTCGGCGCCCATGCACGGGGCAGGGCGAGCCCGGCACCGCGCAGGCGACACCGTAGCGACTCTAGGGACGGGAGATTCCGCAGGCCATCAGCAATTTCTGATTTTGTGGGATAGCGATGGGGAGTGAGGTGACGCGGCCGAGCCGCGTGGAATGGGCGTGGCCGGCATTCGGCGCGCTTGAGGCGCTGTCGCCCGGCGTCAGGAACGCCTGAGCAAGTCCTCAGAGAAATTCGGGATTCACCACCGCGCGCAGCACGGTCTGCGCTTCGCTTTCGCGGGTGCGGCCGGTGAGCCACCACACGCCGCTCTTGCGCACGCTCCACTCCATTTCGGTGCCGGCCAGCAGCAGGCTGGCCACGCGGCCGATCCAGGGCTGGTGCCCGACCACCACCACATGCTCGGGCCGCTCGGGCCATTCCACGGCGGCCAGTACCGCGCTGACATCGGCGCCGGGCGAGAGCGCCTCGACGATCTCCGGCTCGCCGGTCAGCGCGGCCGCCGTCTCACGCGCGCGCACCGCGGGGCTGCACAGCACGCGGGTATCGGCGGGCAGATGCGCGCGCAGCCATTTGGCCGAGGCTTCTGCCTGCCTGCGGCCGCGGCGGGTGAGCGGACGCTGCAGGTCGGCATGGCGGCTCAGGCTGAGCGCGTCGGGGAGGGCTTCGGCTTCGGCGTGGCGCCACAGGATCAGGTTCATGTCGGGCTGGGCAGGGGTGCGTGCTTCGAGTATGGTGACGCGGCCCGACCGGCGCAAGCGACAGGCTTTTCCGCAGGGCCATCGGCGCTGGCGCCAACGACGGCACGTAAACGAAAACAGGCTGCCGGTGGGCAGCCCGAAAGTGTGTCCGCGCGCGGTGTCAGCGGTGTGACAGCGCGTGGGCGTGCAAGCGCAGCAGGCCCGGCGGCGCCTTCAGCGCCGCCGCGGCCGTGCAAAAACTCAGGACTTGTGGCGGAAGTTGATGCGTCCCTTGGTCAGGTCGTAGGGCGACATTTCAAGGGTGACACGGTCGCCGGCCAGGATGCGAATGCGGTGCTTCTGCATCTTGCCCGAAGCGTATGCCCAGATTTCCACGCCGTTTTCCAGCGTGACCCGATAGCGGTTGTCAGGCAGGGCTTCCGACACCACGCCGCCAAATTCAATGAGTTCTTCCTTAGCCAATCTGTCTTCCTTTTCGGCAGCCAGCAAAGGCTGCATGATTGCGTTATCAAAAATTCCTGTCGGCTCGGCCGCCACATTGGCGCGACACGGAGCCGGGGCACATATCGCCGCTGGCGGCGAAGCGTGCCTCTGGGGTGGTTCGGAGCAAGCTCACGCGGCTTGCGGCGCGCGCGGCCTGTGCTCGGTCCTGTCAGCGGTATCGCATGGCTGGCGCGGATTGCGTGCGCCGGCCTTGCCGGTGACGGCCGGGGCGGCCGTGCGCTACGCAGGATGGGCGGGCAGGTGTACCCGGTGGTTCGCCAGTTTGTATGTCGTCGCGGATGGGCCCGCGCCGGCGGCTGCTGTGCGCTCGCGAAAGCGCGCTGGTGAGAACGCCCGGTTACAGGGGATGCACGGACACCCCGGGGGCTACTACGCGAGTATACCACGTACGCAGTTGCAGCATTGCCGGCGCAGGTCCGCAGCGCAGGTTCGGGCAACGCAACATAAGTGGGCTGGGGTGGTGATGTACGGCGCACCTGAGGGCGACGTGGCCGCTTGGTATTTGCGTCGTATGAGCTAGAACTAACTCGTACGGCCTGCCGGGCCGCATCTCGCAAGGAGACTGCCATGGAACTCCATCTGGAATCGCACCGCTATGTCCGCTGCAAGCCGGACTGGCGGGCCGCCGTGATGGCGGGCCTGATCGCCGGCGCGGCATACATGGTGCTTGAGCTGCTGACTGCGCGCTTCCTGCTGTATCAGGGCGCCTGGGGGACGGTGAAGATGGTGGCAGCCATCATCCTCGGGCGAGAAGCTCTGTCGGCCGATGCCTTCAACTGGACCATCGTGCTGTCCGCGGGTACCGTTCACTTCGCACTGTCGATTATCCTGGCCGCGGCGCTGGCCTTGATCCTTTCGTCGTTCCGACTGGATTCAAGCATGGCCCTGGCCTCGGTGGTCGGCATAGTGTTCGGCGTAGTGGTGTACCTGATCAACTTCTATGTGTTCGGGCGCTATTTCAACTGGTTCGACGAGGCCCGTGGCTGGGAGAGCCTGTTCGCCCATGCGCTGTTCGGGCTGGTGGCGGCGGATGTGTATTGCAACCTCGAGCGACGGCGCAACGACATGCCGGACCGGCAGCCGGCCTGAGCGGCACGGCGGATAGGAGGCACCAGCCGGCATCCATCCGGCTGGCGCCTTCGGCTAGCCCATCTGGTTGATATGACGTTTGGCGCGCCCGCACTAACCTAGAGGCAAACGATCAGAGCGGCCGCTGCCAACAAGCCTTGCGGACGGCCACACCGGAGTACCCATGCGGGTGGCAATCGTCAGTACGGAAACCACGGGGCTCACGCCAGCGGACGAGCCCGTCAGCATCGGCCTGCTACTTGTCGAAGTAGCGCCGCGTGCGGGCAGCCTCGTGCGGGAGATTACCGACTACTACGGTTCGCAGGAGCCCACCGTGGCGATCAGCGAGGCCGCCACCTGCGTGCACGGCCTGACTACCGAGATGCTGCGCGGCCAGCGTTTCGACGTCGAAGCCATCCGCGCCATCGTCGACGACGCTGATGTGCTGGTGGCGCATGGGGCCGAATTCAACGCCCGCATGCTCGAAAAAGTGCTGCCCGACATACAGCGCAAGCGCTGGCGCTGCTCGGTCCGGCAGGTGCGCTGGTCCCAGTACTTCCATGCCCCCAACCACAAGCTCGATACACTGTGCGAGCACCTGCGCATCTTCAGGCCCCGCCCGCAAATCGCGCTGGACGATTGCCTGGCGCTGTCCAAATTGCTGTTCCAGCATATGGGTGCTGTCAGCCAGTCGACCCCGATGGGTTTCCTGCTGGCCCAGCCGGATTTCGTGTCGCGTGCCGCGAAGCACGCGTCGGCCGCCGGCGCTGAGCAGCCACCCCCACCTCCGGCGCCCGCGCAGGCAGGTGTCCCACCGCCGTGGGTGCCCAAAGGCGAAGCCCGCAACGATGGTCCGATGCGGGGACTCGTGCTGGTCGCGATAGTGCTGATACTGACTGCGGCGGCGCTGATCTGGCCCGAGTTGTTGCCGCGGTGGTGAGAATGCGGCTGCACCCAAAATAAGCGTTCCAAAGAAAAACGGCCCGGACATTGCTGTCCAGGCCGTCATTCTCAAAGCTTAAAACTGGTCGGGGCGACATGATTCGAACATGCGACCCTCTGATCCCAAATCAGATGCGCTACCAGGCTGCGCTACGCCCCGAAGCTGACGATTGTAGCCCGCTCCCGGGAGCGCGGTCAATCAGATGTGGTGATGCGCACCGCACCGCGGTGTTGCGTGGCAAGCGTTCTCCCCCTTCTGGCGGGGGCGCTTTGGCTTGACTTGGGTTTGCGCGCTGCGATAATCCGTGCACCGCTCCAGTCCGACCGGCGTGCTATTGGGAACGCCCGGTTTGCGTTTTCCTTCCGGACTGACCTGATCACCACAACAAGAACAGCGCTCCCGCCCCCCGGAGAGCGCATCGGCGCGTCTGCGCCTGCCGGGCGGCAGCCGCCGGAACGGCCTGATCCAGGATGCGGGAACTATCACAACGGTCCGGCACAGGACCGGTACAAGAAAGGGAGGGGTGGCGCCATGCGGAGCGCCGCTTGTCGCCTTGGACGGGATGAAGATGTTTCAGTCGCACATAGTTGTGCTCATCGCGGGCTTGTTTGCCCTGCAGATGGCGGTGGTTTGCGTCGTATTGCGCCGGTCCGCCGGCATGGACCGCAGCGGCCTGACGTCGTGGGCGCTGGGGAATGTGGCGGCGGCGATGGCTTCGGTGCTGTCCGCCGTTCAGGAGCTGCGGCCGTTGTGGCTGGTGCCGGAGGCGACCGATCTGGCGCTGCTGGCGGCGCTGTCGGTGATGGCGGTAGGCGTGCGGCACTTTGCGGGGCGGCCCGGCCGCACCGCGCCAATGCTGGCGCTGAACCTGGCGGCGGGCGCCGGCGTGGCGTGGCTGGACCTGGCGCCGCAATACATGGTTGCGCCACCGGCGCTGCCGGCAGTGCAGCCGCTGCTGACGGCATGCCATATCCTGCTGCTGCTCGACCTGGCGCGTAGCATTGTGCCATCGGTGCCATCCACGCGCGGCACGGGCCGGCTGGCGGCGCTGTCGCTGGTGCTGATCGTCACCGCCGCGGCGGGCATCAATGCGTGGACACTGGCGCTGCCGCTGGCCACAGTGGTGCAGGGCGGGGCCTGGCCGCGGCCGATACCGTGGGATGGCGAGCTGGCCATGCTCAATGTCTTTGCGCTGGTGGGCGCCTCGGTCAGCTTTGCGCTGATGGCGCACGACCGTCTGCGCCGCATGCTGGAGCGGCGCGCCCGGCATGACGACCTGACCGACGTGCTGCTGCGGGGCGCGTTCTGGGAAGAACTCGAAGCGGCGTGCCTGCAGGCCGAGCGGCAACGCCAGCCGCTGACGGTGGCGTTCGTCGACCTGGACCATTTCAAGGCGATCAACGATGTCTACGGACACCTGGCCGGTGACAGCGTGCTGCGGCACTTTGCCGGGCTGCTGCGCAAGGCCTGCGGTGCGCGCGACGTGGCGGGGCGCCTGGGCGGGGAGGAGTTCGCCATCGTGATGCCCGATACCGCGCTGGAGAATGGCAGGTTGACCTGCATGCGGCTGGCCACATCGGTGCGCGCCACGCCGTGCCCGTCGGAGCCAGATCCGATCGCCTACACGGTCAGCATCGGCCTGGCTGTGCGCCAGGCCGGCGAGGGTGCCGACGCGCTGATGCGCCGTGCCGACCGCGCCCTCTACGATGCCAAGCTGAAGGGGCGCAACTGCGTGTCGATGCACCCCGCGGCAAGCGCTGCGGGCAGCGAGGCCGCCGTAGCCGATGGCCGCTACGGCACGCGCGGCCGACCGCGCGTCGCTTCCTGATGCGCGGCGCCTGTCACTTCGCTTTTTACCCGGCGGCGGCGCTGCGGTAGAATGCACGCCTTCGCGTCCTTAGCTCAGTTGGATAGAGCACTCGCCTTCTAAGCGAGCGGTCAGAGGTTCGAGTCCTCTAGGACGCGCCAGCGTCTGGTTGACGCCCATTTCTCCGCTCCTGCGGCCGCGTCGCTGCAACCGGACGGCGCAACGCCGCCCGCAACCGCCCCGAGCATTCCCAAATCAATCGGATCGCGCTGTGGCGGCGCCATATGCGCACTGGCTCGCGCGCTACCAGTTGCAGCATTGAGCGCCGTAGCAGCCACGGCGTAGGGGGCAGGCGCCGGCACGTTTTGCCGTTTTGCCGCACAATACGACCTGCGCGCCGCACAGGAGCACGCTGGAGCATCAGAGGCGAGGGCCCGGACCCCGCCCGTCAGCGGGCGGCAATCCGAAGAACACCTTGCGATCCTGTACATGGCCGCCCCACATGCACAATCCGCCGCGGATACGGTCCGCGGCGCCCAGTCTTCCCTTTTCCCCGTCGCAGACACTGAAGCGCCCCGCAGCACCGGCCGGCTGCCGCTGCTCGCGCTTGGCGTCGGCAGCTTCGCCATCGGCACCGGCGAGTTCGTCATCATGGGCCTGCTGCCGGATGCCGCGCGCGACCTTGCAATCTCGATCCCGGAAGCCGGCCATCTGATCAGCGCCTATGCGCTGGGCGTGGTGATCGGTGCGCCGCTTCTGGCCGTGCTGGGCGCGCGCTGGCCGCGGCGCAACCTGCTGATCGCGTTGATGGCCATGTTTGCCGCCGGCAATATCGCCAGCGCGCTGGCGCCTTCCTACCTGTCGATGCTGGTCGCGCGCCTGCTGACGGGCTTTCCGCATGGCACGTACTTCGGCGTGGCGGCGCTGGTCGCCGCCAGCCTGGTGGCACGAGAGCGGCGCGCGCAGGCGGTGGGGCTGGTGATGCTCGGCCTGACCATCGCCACGCTGGTGGGCGTGCCGATCGCGGCCACGGTTGGCACCTGGCTGGGCTGGCGCTCCGCCTTCCTGATCGTCGGCGCCATCGGCGCGCTGACCGCGCTGCTGGTGTGGCGCTGGGTGCCGTTCGTGCCGGCCGACCGGCATGCCAGCCCGCTGCGCGAGCTGTCGGCGCTCAGGCGCAAGCAGGTGTGGCTGACGCTGGGCATCGGCGCGATCGGCTTCGGCGGCATGTTCTCGGTGTTCAGCTATATCAAGCCGACCATGCTGGAGCTCGCGCATATGCCGGCGGCCGGCATCCCGATAGTGCTGGCGCTGTTCGGCGTCGGCATGGTGGCTGGCAACCTTGCCGGCGCGCGCCTGGCGGACAAGGCGCTGATGCCGACCATCGGCGGCGTGCTGGTGTGGACGGCGCTGGTGCTGGCGGCCTTCACCTTCACCGCGCCGCATGCGTGGCTGGCTTCCTTCAACGTACTGCTGGTGGGCACCGCGGTGGCGCTCGGCCCGGCGCTGCAGATCCGGCTGATGGACGTGGCGGGGGATGCGCAGACGCTGGCGGCCGCGCTCAACCACTCTGCCTTCAACATGGCCAATGCGCTTGGTGCGTGGCTGGGCGGCGTGACCATCGCGGCCGGCTATGGCTGGACGTCGACCGGCTGGGTGGGCCTGCTGCTGGCACTGGGCGGGCTGGGGATCTATGCCTGGTCGATGCTCGACATGGATCGTCGCGGCGCCACTGCGGCAGCGTAGCGCAACAAACAGCGCCGGCGCCGCACGCTGCAGGCCTCGCGGCCAAAAAAAAGTGCCCGATTGGGCACCTTTCTCATGCGGGCTGGCGGGCCTGGCTTACTCTGCGTCCGCCACGCTCGCGCCGACCACGTTGAAGCCGCCGTCGACATAGGTGATTTCACCGGTCACGCCGCTGGCCAGGTCGGACAGCAGGAAGGCGGCCACGTTGCCGACTTCTTCGATGGTGACGTTGCGGCGCAGCGGCGCGGCTTGCTCGAAGTGGCCCAGCAACTTACCGAAGCCCTTGATGCCAGAGGCGGCCAGGGTCTTGATCGGGCCGGCCGAGATGCCGTTGGCGCGGATGCCGCGCGGGCCCACCGACGAGGCCAGGTAGCGCACGCTGGCTTCCAGCGAGGCCTTGGCCAGCCCCATGGTGTTGTAGTTGGGGACCACGCGCTCGGCGCCCAGGTAGGTCAGCGTCAGCAACGAAGCCTTGTCCGACAGCAGCGGCAGCGCGGCCTTGGCCAGCGCCGGGAAGCTGTAGGCGGAAATGTCATGGGCGACGCGGAAGCCTTCGCGCGACAGGCCTTCCAGGAAGTCGCCGGCGATCGCTTCGCGCGGCGCGAAGCCGATCGAGTGCACCAGCCCGTCGAACTTCTCCCAGCGCTGGCCCAGCGCCGCGAAGGTCGCGGCGATCTGCTCGTCGCTGCCGACGTCGCATTCGAATACCAGGTCGCTGCCGAATTCCTTGGCAAAGTCGCTGATCCGGTCCTTGAACCGTTCGCCGACATAGGTGAAGGCGAGCTCGGCGCCTTCGCGTTTGCACGCCGACGCGATGCCGTAGGCGATCGAGCGGTTCGAGAGCAAGCCGGTGATAAGGATCCGCTTACCTGCCAGAAATCCCATAAGTTCTCCAAGGTGGTGTATCAGGCACGCTTCCTGCGTCCGCCGTGCGGCCGTGCGCATGCCTTTGCTGTCCTGCGACCGTTTTATTGCGCCGCGCAGAGGGAATGTCCGGATGGCTGGGGCCACCCCGGACGCATGTAAAATTGTCTCATACTTGGCCCGGCCGCAGAACGCCGGGACCCCAGAGGTCATAGTGGAGGAATCCAACGGGATGCCTATTCAAGCACGTTGGCCGCTTCAGGCGGCATGGCAGTGCTTCCGGCGGGATGCGGTACTGCAGTATTGGCTGGCGATGATGCTGGCGGCGGGGGTCTTCCTGTGTCCCGTTTCGGCAAAGGCGGCGCATGGCTTTGCGCTGCACGGGGACTTGAAGTACAGCGCGGATTTCCGGCACTTCGACTACGTCAATCCGAATGCACCGGCCGGCGGCACGCTGACGCTCGCCAATCCGGACCGGCGCACCAGTTTCGACAAGTTCAATCCGTTCACGCTTAAGGGCACCTCGGCGCCCGGGCTCAATGCGCTGATGTTCGAGTCGCTGCTCGTCAGCAGCGCCGACGAGACCGCCAGCGCCTACGGCCTGCTGGCGGAGGACGTCACGGTGGCGCCGGACGAGATGTCAGTCACTTTCCGCATCCGGCCGCAAGCGCGCTTCTCCAATGGCGACCCGGTGCTCGCGTCAGACGTCAAGCATTCTTATGACATGCTGATGAGCAAGGCCTCGAGCCCCGGCTACCGCAGCATGTGCACGGACGTGAAGGACGTGGTCGTGACCGGCGAGCGCACGCTGCGCTATGACTTCAAGCAGCGCAATCGCGAGCTGCCGCTGATCGTCGGCGCGCTGCCGGTGTTCTCGAAGAAATGGACGGCCGCGGTGCCGTTCGCGAAGCTGACCTTCGAGCCGCCGATTACCAGCGGTCCCTACCTGATCGAGCGCTACGACGCCGGCCGCGGCATCATCTTCAAGCGCGACCCCAAATACTGGGGCAAGGACCTGGCGGTGCGTCGGGGTACCTTCAATTTCGCGCGCGTGGTCTACCGCCTGTACAAGGACGAGACCGCCAAGCTGGAGGCCTACAAGGCGGGCGAGTTCGACGCCATCGTCGAATATCGCGCCAAGAACTGGGCCAAGAGCTACCAGGGCACGCGCTTCCGCAGTGGCGAGCTGATCAAGACCGACTTCCCGCACCGCAACGGCGCGGGCATGCAGGGCTTCGTGATGAATATGCGCAAGCCGGTGTTCCAGGACGTGCGCGTGCGCCAGGCACTGATCCTGGCGCTGGATTTCGAATGGCTGAACCGTCAACTGTTCTACGGCGCCTACAGGCGCCTCGACAGCTGGTTCTCCAACAGCGAGCTGGCGGCGAGCGCGACCTTCGACGGCCGCCCCGGCCCCGGTGAGCTGGCGCTGCTCGAGCCGCTGCGCGCCCAGCTGCCGCAGGAGGTGTTCGGCCCGGACGTGGTGCAACCGAGCACCGCGGCGCCGCGCTCCTTGCGCGACAACCTGCGCCTGGCGCGGCGCCTCCTGGCCCAGGCCGGCTGGACCTATACCGACGGCGCGCTGCGCAACGCCAAGGGCGAGCCGCTGGTATTCGAGTTCCTGGACGACGGCGGCGCCATGAGCCGCGTCATCACCACCTATGTGCGCAACCTGGAAAAGCTCGGCATCCAGGTGAACCAGCGCACCACGGACTTTGCGCTGTACCAGAAGCGGCTGGAAGACTTCGACTTCGACATGGTGTCGATCCGTTTCCCCGACTCGCAAAGCCCCGGCAACGAGCTGCGCGACCGCTTTTCCAGCGAGGCCGCCGGCACGCCGGGCTCGGACAACCTGTTCGGGCTCAAGTCGCCGGAGGTCGACCAACTGGTGGACAACGTGCTGCGTGCCCATACCCGGCAGGAGCTGATCACTGCCGGGCGCGCGCTGGACCGCGTGCTGATGCATGGCTACTACATCGTGCCGAACTGGTACAGCGCGTCGCACCGGGTCTCATACCGCAAGGAACTGGCGTACCCGGAACGGCTTCCCTATTTCTATACGGCCGAAGGCTGGGTCCTGAGCCACTGGTGGCGCAAGGACGTCAAGCCGCAAGGGCGCTGACGCGCCCGGCGACCCCAAGCACAAGGAAGAGGACCGGCCGATGCTTGCCTACCTGCTCAAGCGCATTCTGCTGATGATCCCGACGCTGATCGGGGTCATCACGCTGACCTTTGTGGTGATCCAGTTCGTGCCGGGCGGCCCGGTCGAGCAGATGATGATGGAACTGAAAGGGCGGGGCGGCGCCGGCGAAGCCAGCGGCGGCGGTGCCGAATACCGCGGGCGCCGCGGCGTCGACCCCGACAAGATCAAGGAGATCCAGGAGCTGTACGGCTTCGACAAGCCGCCGCTGGAGCGCTACTTCCTGATGCTCAAGCGCTTTGCCCAGTTCGACCTGGGCCAGAGCTACTTCCAGCACCGCAGCGTGTGGGAGCTGGTCAAGTCCAAGCTGCCGGTCTCCATCAGCCTGGGTTTGTGGACCTTCTTCCTGACCTACCTGATATCGGTGCCGCTCGGTATCTCGAAGGCGATCCGGGCGGGCAGTCGTTTCGATGTGGTGACCAGCATCATCGTGCTGGTCGGCTATGCCATTCCGGGCTTCGTGCTGGGTGTGCTGCTGCTGGTGCTGTTCGGCGGTGGCACCTTTGTGCAGTGGTTCCCGCTGCGCGGGCTGACCTCGGACAACTGGGACCAGCTGTCGCTGATGGGCAAGGTGATGGACTACCTGTGGCACCTGGTGCTGCCGATCACGGCGTCGGTGGTGGGGAGCTTCGCGGTGGTCACCATGCTGACCAAGAACGCTTTCCTGGAGGAAATTCGCAAGCAGTACGTGCTGACCGCGCGCGCCAAGGGCCTGGGCGAGCGCCGGGTGCTGTGGAAACATGTGTTCCGCAACGCCCTGATCCCGCTGGTCACCGGCTTCCCGGCGGCATTCATCGGCGCCTTCTTCACCGGCTCGCTGCTGATCGAGACGCTGTTCTCGCTGGATGGGCTGGGTTTGCTGTCGTATGAGGCGGTGCTGCGCCGCGACTATCCGGTGGTGCTGGGCACGCTCTACCTGTTCACGCTGATCGGGCTGGTCACGCGCCTGATCTCCGATGTCTGCTACGTGCTGGTGGACCCGCGCATCCATTTCGAGGGCTTGCACCGATGAAACCGTTCACGCACGCGGTGCCCAACGGCCTGCCGCATTCGCCCTCGCCGCGCCAGCGCGCCTGGCAGCGCTTCCGCCGCAACCGGCGCGGCTACTGGAGCCTGGTGATCTTCGTGATCATCTTCGTGCTGAGCCTGGGCGCCGAGCTGCTGTCCAGCAACCGGCCGCTGGTGGTGCGCTACCAGGGCGAGTATTACTTCCCGATCGTCAAGGTCTACCCCGAGACCGCATTCGACGGCGATTTCCCGACGCCGGCCGACTATCTCGATCCGTTTATCCGCGACCGCATCACCAGCAACGGCAACTTTGCGGTCTTCCCGCTGAACCGGTATTCGTACGATTCGCTCAACTACTTCGCCAAGGAGCCGAACCCGGCGCCGCCGTCGGCCGACAATTGGCTCGGCACCGACGACCGCGGCCGCGACATCCTGGCGCGGCTGCTGTACGGCTTTCGCGTGTCGGTGCTGTTCGGGCTGGCGCTGACCGTGCTCGGCGTGCTGGTCGGCACGCTGACCGGGGCGTTGATGGGCTTCTTCGGCGGGCGCTTCGACCTGTTCTCGCAGCGGGCCATCGAAATCTGGAGTTCGATGCCGGAGCTGTACCTGCTGATCATCTTCGCCTCGATCTTCGAACCCAGCCTGGCGCTGCTGATCATCCTGCTGTCGCTGTTCGGCTGGATGGGCCTGTCCGACTACGTGCGCGCCGAGTTCTACCGCAACCGCTCGCTCGACTACGTCAAGGCCGCGCGTGCGCTGGGCCTCTCGAATATGCAGATCATGTGGCGCCATATCCTGCCCAACAGCCTGACCCCGGTGATCACCTTTCTGCCGTTCCGCATGAGCGCCGCGATCCTGGCGCTGACCAGCCTGGACTTCCTCGGCCTGGGCGTGCCTCCGACCACGCCCAGCCTGGGTGAGCTGCTGGCGCAGGGCAAGGGCAACCTGGATGCCTGGTGGATTTCGCTGTCGACCTTTACTGTGCTGGTGGTGACGCTGATGCTGCTGACCTTCATGGGCGATGCGCTGCGCGATGCCTTCGACACCCGCCTGGGCCTGGCTGCGCTGCGCGGCCGGGTTGAACCCAAGGTCCCGGCGGGTGCGCCGACCGGGGCGGCGCCGGAGGTCACGCCATGACCGCCGTGTCTCCCGTGCTCCAACCTGAGATTTGCCCGGCAGCGGCGGCCCCGGCCCCTGGCTCCACGCTGATGTGTGTGGACAAGCTGTCCGTCACCTTCGGCCACGGCGAGCATGCCACGCGCGCGGTGCGCGAGGTCAGCTTCGACCTGCGCGCCGGCGAGCGCTATGCGCTGGTCGGCGAGTCGGGCTCCGGCAAGACCGTGACCGCGCTGGCGATGCTGCGGCTGGTGGAGGACGCCTACTACGATGGCGCGATCCGCTTCGAGGGCAAGAACCTGCTGGACGTATCGGACCGCGAGATGCGCGCGATCCGCGGCGCCGACATCGCGATGATCTTCCAGGAGCCGATGACCGCGCTGAACCCCCTGTATACGATCGGCAACCAGATCGTCGAGACGCTGGCGCTGCACGAAGACCTGGACCGCCGCGCCGCGCGCGAGCGCGCCATCGCGCTGCTGGAGCGCACCGGCATCAGCGACGCCGCGCACCGCTTCGACAGCTTTCCGCACCAGCTTTCCGGCGGCCAGCGCCAGCGCGCGATGATCGCCATGGCATTGGCCTGCCGTCCCAAGCTGCTGCTGGCCGACGAGCCGACCACGGCGCTGGACGTCACCATCCGCGCCCAGATCCTGGATCTGCTGCGCGACCTGCAGGCCGAGTTCGGCATGGCAGTGATGCTGATTACCCATGACCTCAACCTGGTGCGTGCCTTTGCCCAGCGCGTGGGCGTGATGGAGAAGGGCGTGCTGGTCGAGACCGGCGAGACCGCGCAAGTGTTCGCCGCGCCTCAGCACCCGTATACCCGCAAGCTGATCGACAGCCGCCCCAAGCGCGAGGTGCTGCCGCTGGTGCCGCTGGCGCCGGTGCTGCTGGAGGCGCGCAACCTCAGCGTCAGCTACGCGCGCAAACGCCGCGGGCTGGCCGGCTGGTTCGGCAAGGACCAGTTCGCGGCGGTCAAGGACGTGGACTTCCAGTTGCGCGAGGGCGAGACCGTCGGCATCGTCGGCGAGTCCGGTTCGGGCAAGACCACGCTGGCGCATACGGTGCTGGCGCTGCAGCGCAAGAGCGGCGGCACCATCCATTTCCTTGGCCGCAGCTTCGACGACGCCACCCGCAAGGACCGTTGCCAGCTGCGCTCGCGCATGCAGGTGGTGTTCCAGGACCCGTTCGGCTCGCTGGCGCCGCGCATGACCATCGAGCAGATCGTGGGCGAGGGCCTGGCGTTGCATCAGCCCGGGCTGTCGCGCGAGGCCACGCGCCAGCGCGTGATCGAGGCGCTGCGCGAGGTTGGCATGGACCGCACCGCGCTAGGGCGCTATCCGCACGAGTTCTCGGGGGGGCAGCGCCAGCGCATCGCGATCGCGCGGGTGCTGATCCTCAAGCCCCAGATCCTGGTGCTGGACGAGCCGACCTCGGCGCTGGATGTCTCGATCCAGCAGCAGGTGCTGGCGCTGCTGTCGCAGTTGCAGCACAAGTACAACCTCAGCTACCTGTTTATCAGCCACGACCTGGCCGTGATCCGTGCGATGGCGCACCGCGTGCTGGTGATGAAGGCGGGGGAGGTGGTCGAGGCGGGCGAAACCGAGGCGGTGCTCGGTGCGCCGCAGCATCCGTATACCCGCAAGCTGATGGCCGCGGCGCAGGTCGGCGCGGCCTGAGCATGGGTGCTGCGCAACAACGCCGCAGGCCCGTTCGGCTAGCACCGTTTGATATGCGCTATCCGATAAACAAGATGCGAAATTCGGTCTATATCGTTGATTCACAAGCCAAATCCGTGGAATTTGTAACGGACTTTGACATGTGAATGCCAACCCTTTACCATCCCGCGAGAACTAGTTTTGGGGGTGGTCCGTCCGACGCATTGACGCGTGCGAGGCACGTTTCTGGTGCGATTGCCAGGGAATTGGCTGGCGCGGATGTTGCGTAGGGTTCGCTCCCGGAAGTTCACACGAATTTCACAGATGCCTCAGCCGCCCCGGTCTTGTGCCGGGGCTTGCTTTGGAACGATCAACGGGAGAACCAATGCAGCGATCGGTACTTCATTCCCTGGCGCGCGCCGCCGTGGGGATTGCCATTGCCTGCGGTGCGACTGTGTCGAATGGGGTGCTGGCGGACACGGTATTCAAGGATGCCGACGCCCGTATCGATGCCACGGCCCCGGCCGCGGACTCGCATGCGGAAGGCAAGCGCGGCTTGCTGTCGTCGGTGGTGAATTCCACCAGCAACGTTGCCAGCAAGGCTGGCGACCTGGTCATGAATGCGCTGGGCCTGATCGGCGTGCGTTACCGCTTCGGCGGCAACAGCCCCGAATCCGGCCTGGACTGCAGCGGCTTTGTCCGCTACGTGTTCCATGACACCTTCGGCTTCATGCTGCCGCGCCGCTCTGTCGAAATCAGCCGTGTCGGCACCAACGTCGCGGTGACCGACCTGCGTCCGGGCGACCTGGTGTTCTTCAACACCATGCGCCAGACCTTCTCGCATGTCGGCATCTATATCGGCGACAACAAGTTCGTGCATGCCCCGTCCACGGGCAGCAAGATCCGTGTCGACGACATGCGTGCGGCGTACTGGGTGACCCGCTACAACGGCGCCCGCCGCATCGACGACAAGGAAGGCGGCAGCCGCAGCGAAAGCTTCGGCGACATGGTCGAGACGCTCAAGCGCTACGATCCCAAGGCCGGCCGCGCCACGCTGTACGGCGGCTGAGCTTTCGGTACGCCCAAACAAAGAAGGACTGCTGCGGCAGTCCTTCTTTGTTTGCCGCGCAATGCGCGAGGCTATTGTGGGGCGACGGTGCCCGCCCGCTGCAGCCGCGCCTGTTCCAGCTTCTGGCGCAGCGTTGCCATCACCGCCGCGACGGCCTGTTCGCCCGCCAGCACCGCGCGGTTGCGGGCGTTGAAGTCGCTGCCGCCCATGTCGGGCAGCTCGGGGCGGATCACCACATCGGCGCGTGCCAGCGCCATCTTGTTGATCGACTGGCCCATGATCGCCGTGGTCTGCAGCAATACGCCGCTCTGGCCGGCATTCTTCTGCGCAGACGGATCGGCCGAGATATTGACCGCGATAATGAAGTCCGCGCCCATGCTGCGCGCGGAATCCACCGGTACCGGCTCGACCAGGCCGCCATCGACATAGTCGTGCCCCTGGATCAATACCGGCTGGAACACGCCCGGCACGCTGCTCGAAGCGCGCACCGCCTGCCCGGTGTTGCCGCGGCGGAACAGGATCTTCTCGCCGCTCTTCAGGTCGGTGGCGACGATGCCCAGCGGCAGCTTCATCGCTTCGATCGGCCGGTTCTGCACCAGCCGGTTCACGTAGTTCTGCAGCGCCTCGCCCTTGAGCCAGCCGCCGAAGCGGGTGCCGAAGGGCAGGGCCCAGTCGGCGATGGCCGCTTCGTCCATGGTCAGCGCCAGCTTGTTCAGCTTGAAGCCGTCCAGACCGCTGGCGTACAGCGCGGCGACCACCGCGCCGGCGCTGGTGCCGGTTACCAGGTCGGCATGGATGCCCTGGGCTTCGAGCGCCTTGATCACGCCGATATGTGCGAAGCCGCGCGCGGCGCCGCCGCCGAGTGCGAGCCCGATCTTGACCAGGCGAGGCGTGGGCGGGGTGGCCGCTACCGGCGGCGCCGGGCGCGGGCCGAACGAGCAGCCCGCCAGCAGGGCGGCCGCGGAAATGCCGAGGAAATGACGTCGTTGCATGAAGCGGGATAGTAACCAGGTGGGACCGGCATGCGGTGGCATGTGATGCGGGCGCGGCTCAGGCGCGCCTGACTTTGCGCTTCTTTGCGGCCGGCACGATCTCAGACCGGCGCAAGCATAAATGATTCCGCGCGCGCCCGGCACAGGGGCGGGGTAGGGGGGAATCGCATTGGTATAATGCAAAGCCTGCACATACCAGCCCGCGCGCCGCTGCGCGCGGGCTTTCTTGTTTCTGCCCCTGACCATGACCCAACGCGTCCGCACCCGCTTTGCGCCGAGCCCGACCGGTTTCATCCACCTCGGCAATATCCGCTCCGCGCTCTACCCCTGGGCCTTCGCCCGCCGCATGAAGGGCGACTTCATCCTGCGTATTGAAGACACCGACGTCGAGCGTTCGTCGCAGGAAGCGGTCGACGTGATCCTCGAGAGCATGGCCTGGCTGGAGATGGATATCGACGAAGGCCCGTTCTACCAGATGCAGCGTATGGACCGCTATCGCGAAGTGGTCGCGCAGATGGTCGAGGCTGGCCTGGCCTACCGCTGCTACATGAGCACGGCAGAGCTGGACGCCCTGCGCGAAGCCCAGCGCGAGCGTGGCGAGAAGCCGCGCTACAACGGCTTCTGGCGCCCCGAGCCGGGCAAGGTCCTGCCCGAGCCGCCGGCCGGCGTCGATCCGGTGATCCGCTTCAAGAATCCGATCGGCGGCAGCGTGGTGTGGGACGACGCGGTCAAGGGCCGCATCGAGATCTCAAACGACGAGCTGGACGACCTGGTGATCGCACGCCCGGACGGTACGCCCACGTACAACTTCTGCGTGGTGGTGGACGACCTCGACATGAAGATCACCCACGTGATCCGCGGCGACGACCACGTCAACAACACGCCGCGCCAGATCAACATCATCCGCGCGCTGGGCGGCACGCCGCCGGTCTACGCTCACCTGCCGACCGTGCTCAACGAGCAGGGCGAGAAGATGAGCAAGCGCCACGGTGCCATGGCTGTGACGGGCTATCGCGACGAGGGCTACCTGCCAGAAGCCGTGCTGAACTACCTGGCGCGCCTGGGCTGGGCCCACGGCGATGCCGAGATCTTCTCGCGCGAGCAGTTCGTCGAATGGTTCGACCTGGAGCACCTGGGCAAGTCGCCCGCGCAGTACAACCCCGAGAAGCTGGCCTGGCTCAACAACCACTACATCAAGGTCGGCGACAACCAGCGCCTGGCCACGCTGACGCAGCCGTTTATCGAGGCGCTCGGCGGCAAGGTGGAAGGGGCCGACCTGGTCGGCGTGGTGGCGCTGGTGAAGGACCGCGCCAATACGCTGAAGGAAGTCGCGCAGGCCGCGCTGCTGTTCTATCGCGGCGAGCCGCAGCCTGACGCCACCCTCAAGGCCGAGCACCTGACGCCGGAGATCCAGCCCGCGTTGGCCGCACTGGCCAGTCAGCTTGCCGCACTGCCCGAGTGGAAGCGCGAGGCTATCAACGCCACTTTCAAGGCCGTGCTGGCCGAGTTCGGCCTGAAGATGCCCAAGCTTGCGATGCCGGTGCGCCTGCTGGTGGCGGGGCAGTTGCAGACGCCGAGCATCGACGCGGTGTTGGAGCTGTTCGGCCGCGACACGGTGCTGCGCCGTCTGGCCGCAGGCGCGTAAAAAAATCCTGCAAAAGTCCGGCCGGGGGCTTGCGCTCCTGGCCGGACTTGCGCATAATCTCGTTCTCCCTGCAGCGCGGTCCCTAACCAAGCGGGCTGGCGGATCCGCAAGGATCCTCGCGAATCTCCGAGCAGATTTAATGTGAAGAGAAAGCGAAAAAGTTAGAACGGGAGCTTGCAAAGATTAGCGGTTGATATATAATCTTGGCTTCGCTTGAAACGGTAGTTAAGTCAGGCGAAAACAAAGCAAGTTGCAGTAAATGGCAGTACCATGGGGCTATAGCTCAGCTGGGAGAGCGCTTGCATGGCATGCAAGAGGTCAGCGGTTCGATCCCGCTTAGCTCCACCAAGATTTCGGAGTCATCCAGGCAGTATCGGGTGGCGCCAGACGGAACGTGTTGAAAAACAAGTTTCTGTCCCCTTCGTCTAGAGGCCTAGGACATCACCCTTTCACGGTGAGTACAGGGGTTCGAATCCCCTAGGGGACGCCATAACAAGCAGGGCGTAATCAGACGCCCAGCCAGTCGTCAAAAAGTGAATGCTCGAGACGGCGCCGACTAAGGAGTGGTAGTTCAGTCGGTTAGAATACCGGCCTGTCACGCCGGGGGTCGCGGGTTCGAGTCCCGTCCACTCCGCCAAAACTAAACCCGCATGGTTAATCACCATGCGGGTTTTTCTTTTAGGGTGAGGGATTATGTCGTTAATCGCCGTGGAAGCAATAAAAAGTATTGCATCCGTTGCGAAAATCGCTATATAATCCTGTCTTCGCTGCAAATGCTGCGCTAAGCAGTAGGCGGGGAAGGTGTTCCAGCAGTACCGGATACGGGGCTATAGCTCAGCTGGGAGAGCGCTTGCATGGCATGCAAGAGGTCAGCGGTTCGATCCCGCTTAGCTCCACCAAGAAATTCGGGAAGCATCGAAAAGAAGCTTCCCGGGCGCGAAAAAGCCTGCTACAATAGCCGACTTTCCAGCGCAAGACAGAAAACGCGTTGAAAAACAAGTTTCTGTCCCCTTCGTCTAGAGGCCTAGGACATCACCCTTTCACGGTGAGTACAGGGGTTCGAATCCCCTAGGGGACGCCATAACAAGCAGGGCGTAATCAGACGCTCAGCCAGTCGTCAAAAAGCGAATGCTCGAGACGGCGCCGACTAAGGAGTGGTAGTTCAGTCGGTTAGAATACCGGCCTGTCACGCCGGGGGTCGCGGGTTCGAGTCCCGTCCACTCCGCCAATTTGAAACGCCCGCGCAAGCGGGCGTTTTTATTTTCAGGTCCAACTGCTATGGCAGCGAACTGCACCAAAGCTAAACCCGCACGGTTATCCGCCATGTGGGTTTTTTCTGCCTCAGTTCTCAGGATTCGCGCTGACCCGCGTGAAATACCGCACCAGCAGCACACCCGCAATCGCCAGGCTCACGCTGTTGGCCAGCCAGAAGCCAGCCGCGCCGCGCGTAAACGCCGGCAAGCCGTCGATCAGCCCGAACCCCAGCATATAGCCGCCGCCCAGGCCGATGCCCCACAGCGACCCGGCATAGATCAGCGTGGGAATCAGCGCGATCTTGTACGCACGCAGGATAAAGGCCGTCATCACCTGCACGGCGTCGAAGGCCTGGTAGAAGGCAACGAACAACACCAGCGGCAGCGCCGCCGCGACCACCGCCGGGTCGCTGGCGTAGGCGTGCAGCACCGGCTCGCGCAGCAGCCACAGTAGCGCCCCGGTCAACATGGCCAGCCCCGCCGCCAGCCGGATGCCGCGCCAGGCGAGCCGGCTGGCGCCGGCCAGGTCGCGCGCGCCGATATGCTGGGCCACCAGCGTCGAGGTGGCGATCGCCAGCGACAGGGGCAGCATGTAGGCCACCGCGCCTAGGTTGGCGATGATCTGGTGCCCGGCGAGCGTGACCGTCCCCAGCCGCGTGATAAAGATCGACATCAGCGTGAACGAGGTGATCTCGATCAGGTAAGTCAGGCCCATCGGCACGCCAAGGCGCAGCAGCGCGCGCAGCGGCGCGGCCGCCGGCCAACTCCAGGTATCGAAGATGCGCAGTGGACGATAGGCGCGGCTGTAGCGCAGGATCAGCAGCCCGGCGATGCACCAGGCCCAGCTGATCAGCGTCGAGGCCAGCCCGCAGCCGGGTCCGCCCATCGCCGGCACGCCCAGCCCGCCGTGGATAAACCAGGCGTTGAGCGGCACCTTCAGCAACAGGCCGCCGATCTGCAGCACCGTGACCATGAGCGGGCGCGACAGCGCATTGTTCAGCGCGGAATAGATGCGGAAGCCCAGCGCCGCCGGCAGCCCGAAGGCGCCGAAATGCAGGTAGGTGGTGGCCTTGTCGACCAGTTCCGGCGAAGCCTTGGAAAGGGCAAGCAAGGGCGCCGGGAAGGCCAGCAGCAGCACGCCGGGAATCGCCAGCGCGGCGCCCAGCCACGCGGCCTGGCGCACTTCCGCGCCGATCGCCTCGACCCGGCCTGCGCCATAGAGCTGGCCCGCGATGGGCGCGAGCGCCTGCAGCACACCCATCAGGCTGATATAGATCGTGATGTAGATCGAGCCGCCCAGGCCCACGGCCGCCAGGTCGGTGGCCGAGGCGCGGCCCGCCATCACGGTATCGATGACGCCAAAGGCGATAACGGCCAGTTGGCCGGCCAGCACCGGCGCGGCCAGGCTGCCAATGCGGCGGAGGTCTTGGAGCAGGGTCATTCAGGCTCGGCAGGCTTGGTCAGGGCACGATCCCGGGCCCCTGCGGCCGCCTGCGGCCGGGTTGGTTCGACGGCGCTACTGATGCTATTGGCGCTACAGGCGCTGCGGGACGTGTCGTGCGAGTCGTTGAATCAGGGCTGGCGCGGCAGGCGGCGCCGAGGCAGGTCGGGGCGCGGATGGATGGCACGCGCGGTATCGACCAGGCGATACATGCGGAAGCGCTCGTCGCGGTCCGCGGGGCGGCGGCCTTCCCAGATCAGCCGCCATTCGAAATGCGAGATATTGCCCGGCTCGCCATAGTCCACCGAGTCATGGCGCAACAGCACATCGCAGCCATCGCCCGGCCCGCCGAAGCGGATATGGCCGAAGTAGGCAAACGAAGCCAGCTGCGCGTCGCCCATGCGGATCGGCTGCACGCACTGGTAAGCGGGCGGCAGCGCCATCGCCGCGGCCTGTGCCACGTCGCGATAGGTCTTGCCGTAGTTGATCGACGGCAGCCACAGCGTCATCGCCATCACCCACATCAGTGTGGTGCCCGCTGCGGAAATCACCACCGGGCGCCAGATCTGCTTGGGCGCGCGCGACAGCCGCCAGCGCACGATCAGCACCCAGGCGGCGGTCGCGACCAGCGCGAACAGCACCGCCGCGACGGTGAATTCATGCTGGTAGCCGGGCAACTGGCGGAAGATGTTGCGCGCGATGCGCGGCGGCCAGCCGGTGGTCTTGGCGACCCACATAAACCAGACCGTGCCGCCGAAGATGGTGAAGAACAGCAGCGCGAACCAGTCGATCGCGTTGATCACGCCGCGCGCCAGCGTGGGCAGCGCAAACGCGGCCAGCACCGCCATCGGCGGCAGCAGCAGGATGAACTGCACGTCGCCGGCGCTGCGTTGCAGGAACAGCAGCACCAGCACCGGCAGCAGCAGCGCCAGCGGCATCGCCACGTGGGGCGCGCGGCGCATGCCGGCCCATGCGATCCAGGCCCAGCCCGCGATCGGCCACACCGGCCACGCGTACAGGAACAGGTTGCGCATGTTGAAGCCGAAGGTCTGCATGTTCGGCGAGCCATAGCTGCGGCGATCGTAGCGCGACCACTCGCGGATAAAGGTGACCGCCTCGTTGCGGTCGGCCGCGCCGAAGTAGGTCGCGGTCAGCCACGCCAGCACGATCAGCAGGGCGAGCGGAATGCCGATGGCGAACAGGCGCTGCCACGGCAGCGGTCGGCACACCAGCGCGCAGACCACGGTGCCGCCGAGCATCGCCAGCGGCAGCAGCGGGCCGCTCGCCAACGCCAGGCCACCGAGCGCGGCGCCATAGATCAGGCTGCCCTGGATCGGCTTGTCGAGACTGCGCACCATGCCGTACAGCGCCAGCGCGATAAAGGCGACCTGGCCCACCTGCGGCGTGGTTTCGTGGCCGCGCATGGCCAGGCCCACGCAGGCGAGGAAGATCAGCAGCGCGCCGTCGGCAAGCGTACGGCCGTAGTCGCGCGCGTTGGGCTGGCCGCCGAAGGCATAGGCAAAGGGCTGGACCTCGTCGCGCCGGCCCAGCAGGTAGGTGGTGTACCAGATGCAGGCGCAGGTTGCGAAGAAGAACAGCGCGGTGGCCAGCCGCGCGGCATCGGCCGCGCCCAGCCAGCCGCCGAAGCCGCGGATCATGATTGCGCCGATCCAGAACACCAGCGGGCCGTCCTCGCTGTACGGGCGCCCGGCGATATTGGGCATCAGCCAGTCGTGCAGGCCGCCAGTGGCCAGTTGCCACATCACGCCGAAGCCGGCGGCATCCTCGTTCTTCCACGGGTCGCGGCCGAACAGGCCGACCAGGCCGTAGATGATGCAGATCGCCAGCAGCAGGGCGCGCGGCAGTGCGCCGGTCGCGGCAGCGGTCAACTGGACGGGTGAGGTGTTGGCTTGACGCATCGATGCTCGGGTCGGGCCGGGGCGCAATGGCGCGAAGGCCACAGTATCGCGCATGCGGCGGCCGCGCGGGCCGTGGCATGGCGTAGAGGCCTCACGGGCGTGAGGGAAATCTGATTGGTACTGCGGCGCCAGCCGTCATGGCAGGCACCAAAGCAAAAGAGGCAGCCGATGCTGCCTCTTTGCTGGTTCGCGGGGCCTCGGAGTATCTGTCCGCGGGCCGCGCGAAGCGGGGTTCGCCGAAAGCGATTACTTTGCAGCCTTGCCCAGCTTGTTGCCGAACTTCTGGCGGAACTTCTCGACGCGGCCGGCCGTGTCCATGATCTTCTGGGTGCCGGTGTAGAACGGGTGCGATTCCGACGAGACTTCGATCTTGGCCAGCGGGTATTCCTTGCCGTCCTTCACGATCTTGTCCTTGGTCTGGATGGTCGAGCGGGTGATGAAGCTGAAGTCGCTGGACATGTCCTGGAACACGACTTCGCGGTAATTCGGGTGAATGCCTTCTTTCATGATGAGTCCTTTCTGGTTGGGTAGCCAGTCCGTTGCAATCCGCTGATTCTCTGCCGAGGGCACGACGCGGCGACGAACGAACCACTTGCCGGTAACGGGCAAACTGGAATTATGGCAGAAAAGCAAAGACTTGGGGAAGGGGCTCAAGCATATTGCTACGCGCTCTCAAGCACATGGGATATAACTTTAGCGGCACATCGAGGCGGGGTCTTGCCGGTAGAAGGATGCCAGCGACTGGTATATCACTGGCCAGTGCCGCGCCAGGCCGGCGGGCTCGACAAAAAACGCCTCAGACGTCACTGCAAAGAACTCGCTCGGCGCCTCGCTGCCATATGGGTCGATGACGCGAAGCGCCGGCGGCAACCGCTCGGGATGCTCCCAGTCGGATTCCTTGCGTGCGTCCCACGCTTCGGCAAAGCGGTCGTATTCGGTCAGGAAGGTCTGAGCCCAGGCCTCGGCATCGATGTCCGGATGCAGTACGCGCGAGAAGGGCGGCACGCCGTCGGGCTCGCCGTCCAGCATGTCGAGCTTGTGGGCGAATTCGTGGATTACCACGTTGTAGGTGTCGGCCGGCAGTTCATGCTCGCTGTCGATGCCGCCGCCGGGCGTGTGCACGTCCTGCCAGGACAGGATCACCGGCCCGTGTTCCCACGCTTCGCCGCTGGCTTCCTCCACCACGCCATGCACCAGCCCGATCTCGTCCTGCTCGGTCCGGCGGATGATGAACTCGCCCGGGTAGAGCACGATGCCGTGCCAGCCGCGATACCACGGCAGCCCCAGCTTCAGGATCGGCACGCAGGCCTGCACCGCGACGCTGACCACCATCTCGTCGACCAGGGGCAGATCGTGCGCGGTGGAGTATTCCTTCTCGGCGATAAACAGCGTGGCCAGTTCGCGCAGCGCTGCCAGGTCTTCGCTGCCATAGCGCTGCACGAACGGCAGCGTGGCGACCGTGCGCATCCACAGCGCGTCGGGGATCGCGTAGTGCTCCAGCTTGCGGGCCCTGGAGCGGGTGCGCAGGAATGAGGTCAGTTTGCCGAGCATGGTCCAAGCGCCGGTGCGGTCGGGCGCGCAGGGAAATCATCAGGCAACAAAAAAGCGCGCCATGGCACGCCTTCCTGTCCGCCTTGCGGCGATGTTGCAGCGAGGGCTTTAGCCGCCTCTGCGCATCATATCGAAAAACTCCGCGTTGTTTTTCGTGGCCTTCATCTTGTCCATGATGAATTCCATCGCCTGCACTTCGTCCATGTCGGAGATGAACTTGCGCAGCACCCAGATCTTCTGCAGGATTTCCGGCTTGATCAGCAGTTCTTCGCGCCGTGTGCCGGACTTGTTCAGGTTGATCGACGGATAGACGCGCTTCTCCGCGAGGCGGCGCTCCAGGTGCACTTCCATATTACCGGTGCCCTTGAACTCTTCATAGATCACATCGTCCATGCGGCTGCCGGTTTCGATCAGCGCGGTGGCGATGATGGTCAGCGAACCGCCTTCTTCCAGGTTGCGCGCCGCGCCGAAGAAGCGCTTCGGGCGCTGCAGCGCGTTGGCGTCCACACCGCCGGTCAGCACCTTGCCCGAGGCCGGCACCACCGTGTTGTACGCGCGCGCCAGGCGCGTGATCGAGTCCAGCAGGATCACCACGTCACGCTTCAGTTCGACCAGGCGCTTGGCCTTCTCGATCACCATTTCGGCAACCTGCACGTGGCGGATGGCCGGTTCGTCGAAGGTGGACGCGACCACTTCGCCGCGCACCGAACGCTGCATCTCGGTCACTTCTTCCGGACGCTCATCGATCAGCAGCACGAACAGGTCGGCTTCCGGATGATTGTTGGCGATCGCGTGTGCAATGTGTTGCAGCATCACGGTCTTGCCGGATTTGGGCGAGGCCACCAGCAGCGCGCGCTGGCCGCGGCCGATCGGCGCGATCATGTCGATGATGCGGCCGGTGATGTTTTCTTCCGCCTTGATATCGCGTTCGAGTGTGAGCGGCCGGTTCGGGTGCAGCGGCGTCAGGTTCTCGAACATGATGCGGTTCTTGACCGCCTCGGGCGGGTTCCCGTTGACCTTGTCCACCTTCACCAGCGCAAAGTAGCGCTCGCCGTCCTTGGGCGTGCGTACCTCGCCTTCGATCGAATCGCCGGTATGCAGGTTGAAGCGGCGGATCTGCGACGGGCTGATATAGATATCGTCCGTGCTGGCCAGGTACGAAGTCTCCGGCGAGCGCAGGAAGCCGAAGCCGTCAGGCAGAACTTCCAGCGTGCCGTCTCCGAAGATGGTTTCGCCCATCTTGGCGCGCTTCTTCAGGATCGCAAACATCAGTTCCTGTTTGCGCATCCGCTGTGCGTTGTCGATCTCGAGCGTAGCCGCCATTTCGAGAAGCGCAGACACGTGAAGCGATTTGAGTTCTGTCAGGTGCATAGACGAGGGGTACAGATGGCCCGGACGGGCGAGACCTAAAGGGAAGGGGGAAAAATGAGCGAACGCTCGGGGAGTTGTTGGTGGCATCTTAGCACAATCCGACCGGTGCGCCAGGGTGTGGCGCACGCACGTCGGATCGCGACAAAAACCGGAACGCCTGGGTCGGGTTCCGGCGCGCAGCTTACAGGTTGCCGTCGAGGAAGGCGGTCAGTTGCGACTTGGACAGCGCGCCGACCTTCTGGGCCGCGACCGCGCCGTTCTTGAACAGGATCAGCGTCGGGATGCCGCGGATGCCGAACTTGGCCGGCACCTGCTGGTTTTCATCGACGTTGAGCTTGGCGACCTGCAGCTTGTCGCCGTAGTCCTTGGCGACTTCGTCCAGGATCGGCGCGATCATCTTGCAGGGGCCGCACCATTCGGCCCAGAAATCGAGCAGGACGGGCTTGTCGGACTGGAGGACGTCAGCGTCGAAGGAGGCGTCGCTCACATACTTGATTTGTTCGCTCATGGCGGAAAACCTCTGGTTTCGCTTTTTATGTTGAAGGCTGGGCCGAACCGTTACCTTACACGAGATTGCGCGGACCCGTCGGGCGACCCCTTTGCCGCCTTTCTGGCGGGCTAGGGAGGCCGCTGCCGCGCCCGGTGCTGTCGATATGTTACCAGTTTGCCGATTTTCAAGACGGCCCTGGCAAGGCGGCTGAAAAGCCGCCGGCAACGGGATGAATTCTGCTGCAATCCGGCAATTCGTTGAAATGCTTATTTTCAATGGCGTCGAGAGATTCGGGCAATCGGGGCGGGTGTGCCATCGGATGCACTTGAAGCGCTCAGCACGTTGTGATGAATCCGCGTGGCGGGCGCGTAGAATAGAAGCGGTCCGCGGCGCCTGTGTCCGCATGGCGCGCGCCGCGGACCAATCTTGCGCCCCGCGTCACTGACAAGGTCATCGATATGAACACCGATCCCCGCAAGCCTTTGCAGCAGCCCGAGCCCGAGTCCGGCCAGGGGCCGGATGTAGACCACCTGAGCGATGCGCTGGACCATATCAGCAGTGCCGTCGAGACCAACAGCATCGCCAGCGGTGCGGCCAAGGGCCTGGTCTACAGCATCATCGAAACCCTCGGCACGCTGGTGGGCGATCCGGACCTGCCCGAGCATGCGCGCTCCGGTTATGAAGGCCTGCTCGAGACCGCGCGCGAGATCCGTGCGCGCCTGGAAGGCGGCCCGCACTGAGCGCCGCGCGCTTGCTTCGCATTGTTTTCGCCGCCTGCCGCGCCGGCAGGCGGCGACCCTGTATTTTTTTCGTTGCTGCCTGACACCTTCTCCGACCGACGCAGTCCCCGCAGCCATGCCGGACTGCGGCCCACGCGCCCCGCTTGCGCCAAATGACGTCGCTACGCTTTCGCCCTGGCCCTGATTTCCTCGACCAGGCGGCTGCCGCTGCCTGGTATCTCCTCGACCGCTGCGGCGCGCCCGAGGCCGGCGCGCACGTGGTGGTGCCTACCGCCGCGCAGATCCCCGGCGTGCGCCAGGCACTGGATGCAGCCGCGCGCGCCGCGGGCCGCCCGCGGCTGCTGCCGCGCGTGCTGACGCTGGGCCACTGGCTGCTTGACCTGCCGCCCGACGGCACGCCGGTGCGCAGCCATGCCGCACGCCTGCTGGCGGTGCAACAGGCGGTGCGCGGGCAGGACTGGCTGCGCCGTGCCTTCGGCGCGCAGAACGAGACCGCGGCGTGGGGGCTGTCGCAGACGCTGCTTGCGATTTGCGACGAACTCAATGCGCGCTGGCTTGAGGACGCTGCCATCCGCGACGACGAGATCGATGGCGACGACCGCGCCGGGTTGCTGCAAGGGGCGCTGGAGCGGACCTATTCGCACCTGTCGGAGCGCTTCCTCGGCGAAGAGGCGCGCATCGTGCTGGCATTCTGGCAGGCGTTGTCCGGGCCGGACGATCCGCTGCCCGCGCGGCGCCGCGCCTTGCGCGAGCTGTCGCAGCAGCTGCGCGGCCCGGTGATCTGGATCGCCCCGACGCCGCCCACGCCGCTGGAAGCCGCGTTCCTGCGCGATGCCGCCGAGCTGGTGCCGGTGATGCAGGTCGGCTATGACTGGACCGGGCAGGGCGAGACGGATGCCGACTGGTACCAGACGCTGCTGGCGCTCTGGCCGGAAGCGCAAATCGCCAACGACACCGACAACGCCGAAGCCGCATCACCGCTCCCCGCCATGCCCGCGCTGCCGCCGCAACGACCCGCCATCCGCGTGGTCGGCAGCGCGCGCTTCGAGGATGAGGCCGCGGCCGCCGCCGCGCAGCTGGTGCAGTGGCTCAACGAAGGCCGCCGCAATGTCGCGCTGGTCGCGCACGACCGCGTGGTGGCACGGCGCGCGCGCGCCTTGCTGGCGCGCGCCGGTGCGCCGGTGCGCGACGAGACCGGCTGGAAGCTGTCCACCACGCGCGCCGCCGCCGCGCTGATGCGCTGGTTCGACCTGCTGGTGCGCGACGGCGATACCGCCGCGCTGCTCGACCTGCTCAAGAGCCCGTTCTGCCTGCCGGATGTTGCCAAGCGCGGCTTGGCCATCGCGCTGCTGGAGCGCCAGGTACGCCGCGAAGGCATTACCGGCGGCTGGGCGCGGCTGCGCCAACTGTTCGGCAGCGAACCGACAACCGTGCCGCAAGCGTCTGCCGAAGAGGAGGACGCGGGCGAAGCGCCACGCAGCGCGGCACGCGGACTGATCGCCTTGCTCGCCGACGAGGCCGCGCGCTGGCCGCGCGGCCTCGCCCAGCATCCGCTCGCCACCTGGCTGGAACGGCTCGACGGCATGCTCGACACGCTTGGCATGCGTACGGCGCTGGCCGCTGACGATGCCGGCAGCCAGCTGCTCGATGCGCTGGCGCGGCTGCAGGAGCTGCCGCAGGACGAGACCGGCGGGCATGCCACGCTGTCGCAGGGCGAATTCCGCGCGATGCTGGCGGCGCTGCTCGAATCGGTCGCCTATAAAGAGCCCTCGGCCAGCGGCCCGGCGCGCATCACCATCCTGCCGCTGAACGGCGCACGCATGCGTCGTTTCGAGGGCGTGGTGATCGTCGGCTGCGATGACGCGCAGCTGCCGTCCAGTGCCGCCGAGCTAATGTTCTTCTCCAACCAGATGCGGCGCGAGCTGGACCTGGAAGACCGCGAGGCCCGCTTTGCACAACAGGCGCGCGACCTCGCCGAAGTGCTGTTGAACAACGCCGACGTGGTGATGACGTGGCAACGCTACGGCAGCCGCGGCGAACCGCACCATGTGTCGGGCTGGATCGAACGGCTGGCGGCGTGCTGCACGCGCAGTGGTGTCAGCATCGAGGCCAACGCCGCACCGCAGGCGCACGAGACGTTTGCCGATGTCCGCGGCATGCCGGCGCCCGAGGCCGCGGCGGAGCTGGTGCCGGTGCGCTGGAGCGCGCAGGCCTACAACATGCTGCGCCGCTGCCCGTACCAGTTCTTTGCCGGCCGCATGCTGGGCCTGGCCGGCCTTGAAACGGTCAGCGACGAGCTGGAGAAGCGCGAGATCGGCGAACACCTGCATCGCGTTCTGCTGCGCTACCACAAGGATCTGCAGGCGCGGCGCGAGCGCGGCGAGACGCTCTCTGAAGCGCAGCGCCTCGCGCGCCTGCGCGAGATCTCCGACGACGTGTTCGGCGCGCTGATGGCCGAGGACGGCAATGCCATTGCCTACTACCGGCGCTGGCGCGAGGTGATGGCGTCCTACGTCGCCTGGCAGTCCGCGCGCGAGGCCGAGGGCTGGTTCTGGCGCGGCGGCGAGCTCGACGCGGGCATCGACCTGCCAATGCCCGACGGCCAGCCGCTGCGCCTGACCGGCCGTATCGATCGGCTCGACCAGGGCCCGGACGGCGCGCACGCCGTGCTCGACTACAAGACCCAAAGCGCCACCCGGCTCAAGCGCAAGCTGGCCGAAGTCGAGGAAGACTGCCAGTTGCCGTTCTACGGCCTGCTGCGGGCTGACGCGGTCGGCGGCAGCTGGGTCTCGCTGGAGGGCGCCCGTGAAGGCACCCCGGCCGCGCAGCGCGAAGTCGGCCTGCCCGATTTCGAAGCCGCCGTCACCTGGCTGGAACGGCAGATGCGCAACGACGTGATGCGCCTGCGCCAGGGCGCGAAGCTGCCCGCGTTCGGCGATGCCTCCGCCTGCCTGTATTGCACCGCCCGCGGCCTGTGCCGCAAGGGCTTCTGGGAATCCACCGCCGTGCCGGTGCTGACATCATGATGGTCCACGATCCACTCCACGCCCAGGTCCAGCCCTACCAGCGCGACGGCAACCCGGTTTCCGAGGCCGAGTTCACACGCGCGGCCTGCGACCCCGCCCGCTCGGTCGTGGTCGAGGCCTGCGCCGGCAGCGGCAAGACCTGGCTGCTGGTGGCGCGGCTAGTACGCCTGCTGCTGGCCGGCGCCGCGCCGCACGAGATCCTGGCGATTACCTTCACGCGCAAGGCCGCGGAAGAGATGCGCGACCGCCTGCTGGAAGTGCTGGCCCAACTCTCGCGCGACAGCGATGAGGACGTGGTCGCCGCGCTGGTGCAGCGCGGCCTGACCCCGGAGGCCGCGCGCGATGCGCTGCCACGCGCGCGCGGCCTGCACGCGCAGGTGCTGGCCGCGCCCGGGCGCATGGCGATCGACACCTTCCACGGCTGGTTCGGCACACTGCTGCGCGGCGCGCCGCTGGCGTCGGGCATCGTGCCGGGCGCGGCATTGCGCGAAGACGCGCTGCGCATGAAGCGCGAAGCCTGGGCCCCGGTCTGGCGCGCGCTAGCCACGCCGCAATACGAAGACCTGCGCGCCGCCTGGGAAACGCTGGTTGATACCGTCGGCGACTTCCAGGCGCGCGCGCTGCTAGACGCCATGTTCCACGCGCGTAGCGAATGGTGGGCGATGCAGGAGGGCGGCGACCCGATGCAGGCGCTGTCCGATTGCCTCGGCGAAGACGCGCAGGGCGACGTCCTGCTGCAGGCGCTGGCCGACGAAGGCTGGCGCGATGCCTGCGAAACGCTGGCGCTGCGCCTGGGCGCCGGCGGCAAGACCGAACAGACCCACGCCACCCGCATCACCGATGCGCTGATGGCGATCACTGCCTGGCGCGAAAGCGGCGCCCAGCCCGGCAAGGCGTGCGAGCGCGTGTTCGCGCAGCTGCGCGCCGCGTTCTTCACCACCGCGGGCGAGCCGCGTTCGCTGCGGCGCACCGCCGCGCTGGTCAAGGCCGCCGGTGGCGAAGGCATGGTCGATGCGCTGATGGACGAGCATGCGTCGATCTGCGCAATGCTCGACGATATCAGCGCGCGTTGCTGCGAGGCCGCGGTGCTGGCGATCAACAAGGCGCTGTTCTGCATCGGCGACGCGCTGCTGACGCGCTACCAGCAGCACAAGCACGATCAGCGCGCGATGGACTTCGCGGATCTCGAATGGCAGGCCGCGCGGCTGATGTCCGACGAAGAGACCGCCACCTACCTGCAGGTGCGGCTCGATGCGCGCTACCGCCATCTGCTGCTCGACGAGTTCCAGGACACCAACCCGCTGCAATGGCGCATCCTGCAGGGCTGGCTGGCCGGTTATGCCGGTTTGGGCGAGCGGCCGACAGTGTTCCTGGTCGGCGACCCCAAGCAGTCGATCTATCGCTTCCGGCGTGCCGATGCACGCCTGTTCGGCGCGGCCGGCGAGATGCTGCGCAGCGCGTTCGGCGCCACCGTACTGCGCACCAACCGCACGCGGCGCAACCGTGCTGAAGTGCTGGACTGGGTCAATGCCGTGTTCGATGCGGCGCGCACCGAGGGACGCTATCCGCTCTACGAGACCCAGACCTCGGCGCTTGCCGATGGCGGCGGCCCGGTCTGGCTGCTGCCGCTGGTGGAACCGGAGGACAAGGCGGAAGCGTCCGTGGACGACGCCGACGACGCGCAAGCCGAAGAGGCATCGGCCCATCGCGACACCCTGCTGCAGCCACGCCGGCAGGCCGGCGATTCGCTGCGCCTGGAAGAAGGCCGGCGCGTAGCCGCGTGGCTGCGCCAGGTGCGAGACAACGTGCCGGTCCACGAAGGCGGCACGACCCGTCCCGCGCGCTGGAGCGACATGCACCTGCTGGTGCGCCGCAAGACCCATCTGGCCGACTACGAGCGCGCGCTGCGCGAGGCCGGCATCCCGTGCCTGAGCCCCCGCCGCGGCGGGCTGCTGGCCACGCTCGAAGCCCTCGACCTGTCGGCGCTGCTGGCGTTCCTGATGACGCCGGAATCGGACCTGGACCTCGCCCACGTGCTCAAGAGCCCGCTGGTTGGCGCCACCGATGATGACCTGGTAGCGATGGCGCAGATCGAAGGCGAGGGCAGCTGGTGGTCGCGGATCGAGGCAGGTGGCCTGCCTGAACACGTGTCGGACGCGCTGCGCGAAGGCGTGCCGCGGCTGCGCCAGTGGCTGCGCATCGCGCCGCACCAGCCGGTGCATGACCTGATCGACCAGATTTTCCATGGCGGCGAAGTCCGGCGGCGCTATGCCGAGGCCGCGCCGCCCGATATCCGCGAGCAGGTGCTGGCCAATCTCGATGCCTTCCTGAAGCTGTCGCTGGACCTCGACGGCGGCCGTTATCCGAGCCTGCCAAAGTTCATCGACGAACTGCAGGAAATCCGCCGCGGCGACGAGGGCGAAAGCCCGGACGAAGGCGGCATGGGCGAGAGCGCCGAAGACGTCGAGCCGGCCGAGGACGATCCCGCCTATGCCGGCCTCGATGCGGTCCATATCCTGACCGTGCACGCGGCCAAGGGGCTGGAGGCGCCGTTCGTGGTGCTGCTGGACGCCAACCACAGTGAGCCCGCCGCGGACAAGGGCGGCATCCTGGTCGACTGGCCGCCGTCGTCGCCGGTGCCACGGCATTTCTCGGCCTACGGCAAGCGCAGCGAGCGCGGGCTGGCGCGTGCGCCGCTGTTCGAGGCCGAGGTGGCGCTCACCGAGCGCGAGAACTGGAACCTGCTGTACGTGGCCATGACGCGCGCGCAACAGGGCCTGCTGGTCAGCGGCGTCAAGGGCCGCGCCAGCCGCAGCAGTTCAGGCGATGCCAATGCCGAGATCGCAGGCAGCTGGTATGTGCGGCTGCAGGCCGCCGGCGTCGGCGAGATGGTGCCGGCCTATCCCGGCGAACAAGCCGATGCGCAGAACCGCGCTCCGACGCTTGCGCGCCTGAGCGAGCCGGTGCGCTTCACCGATTTCCGGCTGCGCTACCGCGATGCGGTCGACGAGGGCCAGTCGATTGCGTTCGAGGAAGAGGGCGCGCCTGAAGCCGAGGACGACGGCATCGTCTTCAACGCCGCAGCCGCGCGCCACGGTGAACTGGTGCACGCGCTGCTCGAGCGCCTGACCCGCTATCCGGAAGCCTTTGCGGGCGTTCCGGACATGGATACGGTGCTGCGCTGGTTCCCTTTGTCGGGCGCGCACACCGAACAGGCACGGCAGGCGTGGCGGCAACAGGTGGAAGAGGCGGTGGAGGCGGTAGGCGCAATGCTGCAAGCACCTGCGCTCGCACCGCTGCTGACGGCGGGCGAGGCGCGCAACGAAGTCGAACTCTATGATGCGCGCGGCCGGCTGCTGCGTATCGACCGGTTGGTGGAATTCGAGGACCGCGTGGTGATCGTCGACTACAAGCTGCGTCTGCTGCCGCAGGAGCATGCCGCCTATCGCGCGCAGTTGGGCCGCTATGTGGCGGCGGTCGCGCCGATGTTCCCGGGCAAGCGCATCGAGGCCGGCGTGGCCACGGCGGACGGCGAGTGGATTCCGGCCGAGCGCCTGGTGCAGCCCATGCTGGCACAGCAAGGCTCGTTGTTCTGAACGGATTGTGCGCCGGACAGGGTGGAAAAATCGGCGCAAAATGGGCCTTGCGGCGCACGGCCGCCGGCCCGCTGTACTAAAGTGACAGGGACTGCGCTGCAAGCGACGAAACGCGTGCCGGATCCGATGGGTATTGCGAAGGTGGGGGAGGGTACTGCAAAGGGGAAAGTAGAGGTGGACGAGCCTGACCCTCGGCACTGGCGGAAAACGGCTGTGGCTGCTTCGTTCCCGACCTGACCAGGTTGACCGCGCCACCATGCGAGGAGGCCCGTCCGAGCGGCATTGTAACCCAGACCGGCAGGTCCCGTCGAATTTGCCTTTGCCTCGGTGGGTCGTTGGGCGCGGCGATGCAGCGGCTTGATCTTGCGCAGGCGGGCCAGGCCACTGTGGCCTGACCATGACAGGCCGCCGCGGGCAGCGCGGCGCAGCGCGCAGGCAAGTGCGTGCAGAAACAACGATCCACCCAACCCGCACAGCGTGGTGAGCCAAGACATGAACGCAAACGACCAGATCATTCGCGGTGCCATGGCGCCGCAGGAAATCTCCACCGAAGTCCTGATCGAGAAATACGCCAAGGGCGAAGAGCGCACCATCTCCGATGTCAGGCAGCGCGTCGCGCGCGCGCTGGCGCAGGCCGAGCCGGAAGACCAGCGCGAGGCCTGGAGCGCGCGCTTCCTGTGGGCACAGGAAAACGGCTTCGTGCCGGCCGGGCGCATCAATTCAGCGGCCGGCACCGGCATCCAGGCCACGCTGATCAACTGCTTCGTGCAGCCGGTGGGCGATTCGGTGTCCGAGCCACGCGAAGGCCGCCCCAGCATCTACACCGCGGTGGCGCAGGCCGCCGAAACCATGCGCCGCGGTGGCGGCGTGGGCTATGACTTCTCGGCGATCCGCCCGGCCGGCGCGCTGGTGCGCGCCACGCATTCGCGCGCGTCGGGGCCGGTATCGTTCATGAGGGTGTTCGATGCATCCTGCGCCACGGTGGAATCCGCCGGCGCGCGCCGCGGCGCGCAGATGGGCGTGCTGCGCTGCGACCATCCCGATATCGAGAGCTTTATCCACGCCAAGGACAAGGGCGACCTGAGCAACTTCAATATCTCCATCGGCGTCACCGACGAATTCATGCAGGCGGTGCAGGCCGACGGCGAAGTCGAGCTGGTGCATGAAGCCGAGCCCGGCGCGGACATGATCGCCGCCGGCGCCTATCGCCGCGACGACGGCCAGTGGGTCTACCGCCGCGTGCCGGCGCGCCACCTGTGGGACCAGGTCATGCAGGCGACCTACGACCATGCCGAGCCTGGCATCCTGTTCCTGTCGCGCATCAATGCCGACAACAACCTCTATTACTGCGAGCGCATCGAGGCCACCAACCCCTGCGCCGAGCAGCCGCTGCCGCCTTACGGCTGCTGCTGCCTGGGCTCGATCAACCTGACGCGCTTCGTGCGCCAGCCGTTCTCGTCGCAGGCCCAGTTCGATTTCGATGCCTTTGCCGAGGTGGTGCGCGTGGCCACGCGCATGCTCGACAATGTGCTCGCCGTGACCTTCTGGCCGTTGCCGGAACAGCAGGCCGAAGCCCACGCCAAGCGGCGCGTTGGCCTGGGCTTCCTTGGCCTTGGCAGCGCGCTGGTGATGCTGGGCCTGCGCTACGACACCGAACCGGCGCGCAAGCTGGCGGCGCAGATCGCCGAACGCATGCGCGACGAGGCCTACCTGGCGTCGACCGAACTCGCGGTCGAGAAGGGTGCCTTCCCGCTGTTCGATGCCAACGCCTACCTGCAGAGCGGGTTTGCCAGCCGGCTGCCCGAGACCGTGCGCGACGCCATTGCGCGCCATGGCCTGCGCAACTCGCACCTGCTGTCGATCGCACCGACCGGCACCATCACGCTCGCCTTTGCCGACAACGCCTCCAACGGCATCGAGCCGGCGTTCTCGTGGACCTATAACCGCCGCAAGCGGATGCCGGACAACAGCTACCGCAGCTTCGAGGTGGCGGACCACGCCTGGAGGCTCTACCGTCACATGGGGTCTGATATGGCGCAGTTGCCGGACGCGTTCGTCACCGCGCTGCAAATGTCGGCGCTGGATCATATGCGCATGCTGGAGGCGGTGCAGCCCTATATCGACACCAGCATCAGCAAGACAGTCAACGTGCCGGAGGACTACCCGTATGAAGCCTTCCGCAATCTTTACCTCGAGGCGTGGCAGGCCGGGCTCAAGGGCCTGGCGACTTACCGCCCGAATTCCGTGCTCGGCGCCGTGCTGTCGGTCGAGGCGCCGACAGCGCCAGCCGCGGCAGTGGCCGACGACAACCCGCTGGTGCGCCCCTTCAACAGCCGGCCCGTCGGCGACCTGGAAGGCGTGACCTCCAAGGTCGAGTACCTGACCTATGAAGGCCACAAGACCGTCTACCTGACTGTCAATTTCATGCGCGTGGCCGGCGTGGTCGAAGGCAAGCCGGTGGCGATCGAGCGCCCGGTGGAGTTCTTCATGCCGGCGGGGCAGCGCAGCGAGGGCCAGCAGTGGATCACCTCCACCATGCGGCTGCTGTCGATGGTGGCGCGCTCGGGCGGCTCGGTGGCCAAGGCGCTGGCCGACATGCGCAACGTGGTGTGGGACAAGGGCACGGTGCGCTACGGTACGCTGGTGCGCCAGGATGGCACCGAGGTGCCGCGCTTCCATGACTCGGAGGTGGCTGCGCTCAGCTATGCGCTGCAGCGCATCCTGATCAAGCGCGGCTTCCTCGATGCCGAGGGCGGGCAGGTGCCGGTGGCGGCGCTGGCTGTGCGGCTGGCGCAGCGCGAGGGCGGCACGGCGGCGCTTGCCGCCGAAGTGGACGCTGGCGTCCAGGCCGGCGCCGGGGTGGTCACACCTGGCGTCGGCACCGGCAAGCCGTGCCCGGAGTGTGGCGCGCACGCCCTGCACAAGGTTGACGGCTGTGCGAAATGCGCCAATTGCGGCTACGTGGGCGAGTGCGGCTGAAGCCTGCGGCGGGGCCCTGGCGGCTGGCTTCCCTGGCAAGCAGCAAAGTCCGGGGCCCCGGCAGGCTCCGGGCGGTCGCCATTTGCTACAATCGCCGCCATGAGTTATCAAGTTCTAGCGCGCAAATGGCGCCCCAGGGATTTCACCACGCTGGTCGGCCAGGAGCACGTGGTCCGCGCGCTCACGCACGCGCTGGAACAACAGCGGCTGCACCATGCCTACCTGTTCACCGGTACGCGCGGGGTCGGCAAGACCACGCTCTCGCGGATCCTGGCCAAGGCCCTGAACTGCACCGGCCCTGACGGCAACGGCGGCATTACCGCGCAGCCGTGCGGCCAGTGCAAGGCCTGCACCGAGATCGACAGCGGCCGCTTCGTCGACTACATCGAGATGGACGCCGCCTCCAACCGCGGCGTCGACGAGATGGCGCAACTGCTCGACAAGGCGGTCTACGCCCCGGGCACCGGGCGCTTCAAGGTCTACATGATCGACGAAGTGCACATGCTGACCAACCACGCCTTCAACGCCATGCTGAAGACGCTGGAGGAGCCGCCCGGGCACGTCAAGTTCATCCTCGCCACCACCGATCCGCAGAAAATCCCGGTCACGGTGCTGTCGCGCTGCCTGCAGTTCAACCTCAAGCAGATGCCGCCCGGGCATATCGTTTCGCACCTGGACCATATCCTGGCGCAGGAAGGCATTGGCCACGACGGCAATGCACTACGCCTACTGGCGCAGGCCGCGCACGGCTCGATGCGCGACGCGCTGTCGCTGACCGACCAGGCCATCGCCTACAGCGCGGGCCAGGTCTCCGAAGAGGCGGTGCGCGGCATGCTGGGCGCGATCGACCAGGGTTACCTGGTGCAGTTGCTCGACGCGCTGGCCGCCGAGGACGGCGCCGCCATGCTGGGCATCGCCGATGCCATGGCCGACCGCAGCCTGTCGTTCGCCGGCGCGCTGCAGGACCTGGGCTCGCTGCTGCACAAGGTGGCGCTGGCGCAGGCCGTGCCGGCCTCGGTGCAGGACGAATGGCCCGAAGCGGACGATGTGCGCCGCCTGGCCGGCGTGTTCGATGCGCAGGAAGTGCAGCTGTTCTACCAGATCGCCAACCTCGGCCGCAGCGAGCTGGCGCTCGCGCCGGACGAGTACGCCGGCTTCACCATGACGCTGCTGCGCATGCTGGCGTTCCGGCCGTCGTCGGCGCCGGAGCCGTCGCCAGTGTCGGCACAAGGGCAGGGCGGCGCCGCGCCTTCGCGTCCGCGCAGCGCGGCGCTGGCGGCCGGGCCTGCCGAAACCCGTCATGCGACCGCCGCGGCAAGTCCCGTCACGGCGGCCCCGGCAGCCCCGGCGACGGCAGCGGCGATGCCCGCCGCGGCAAAACCCGTCGCGCCGGCACCCGCCGCACAGCCGCAACCGGTCGCCGAACCCGCCGCGCCGGCACGCCCTGCGCCTGACGTTGCCATGTCGCCGGCACGCGCCGCGCTGGCTGCCGCACGCCAGGCCTCCGCCGCCCGCGGCGGTGCCCGCAACGCGCCGCCACCGGCCATGCCGGCAGCGCCCGCCGCCGCGCAGCGCCCGCCGGCCCAGCCCTTGCGCGCGCCCGGCGCCGCGGCAGTAAGCCGCCCGGCAGCGCCGACCGCCAGGCCGCCGGCCCAAGCATCTGCACAGCCTGCCCCGCCACAACCGTCCGCGCCTGCCGCAAGGCCCGCGCCGAAGCCTGCCGCGCGCCAGCCCGAACCGGAATCGGTGCCGCCATGGGAAATGGCAGGCGGCAGCGATGTGCCGCCGTGGGAAGACCTGCCGCCCGACCTGCCGGTCATCGGTCCCTATGACAGCGACCCGGGCTATAGCGACAACGGCTTCAGCGAACCGGTTGTGCGTGCCGCCCCGCGCAACGGCGCGGCACGGCCAGCAAGCCCGGCCGCGCGTGAAGCCGAGCCGGTGCGCGAAGCCGCCCAACCCGCGCCCCCGCCCGAGCCCGCCAAGTACGTCGCCCCGCGCCCGCCCGCAGCCGGCGAAGACGGCACGCCGCCGGTCTTCAGCGGCGAATGGCCGGCACTGGCCGCCGGCCTGCCACTGAAGGGCCTGGCGCAGCAACTTGCCTACCAGAGCGAACTGACACAGGTGGTCGGGCGTACCTTCCACCTGCGCATCCCGGTCGCGGCCCTGGGCGAGAACGGCGTGGCCGAGCGGCTGCAGCAGGCGCTGTGCGACCACTTCGGCGAGCCGGTGCGCGTAGCCTGCGAAGTGGGCGGAGTCTCGGTCACCGCGGCGGCGGCTGATGCCGAGGCCCGTGCCGAGCGCCAGCGCCAGGCCGAGGCCGTGATCGAGGCCGATCCCTTCGTGCAGGGGCTGCTGCGCGACTTTGGCGGTCAGATCGTGCCCGGTTCGATCCAGCCGCGCGCCGCCTGACCGGGCCCGCGCAGACCGCAGGCACTTGCCTTACCGAATTTCCACCACCGAATTTCTTACCGAATCCAGGAGCGTCCCATCATGATGAAAGGTCAACTCGCCGGGCTGATGAAGCAAGCCCAGCAGATGCAGGAAAACATGAAGAAGATGCAGGAGCAGCTGGCCCAGATCGAGGTCGAGGGCCAGTCCGGCGCCGGACTCGTCAAGGTGGTCATGACCTGCAAGAACGACGTCAAGCGCGTGACGATCGACCCCAGCCTGATGGCCGAGGGCGAAGATAAGGAGCTGCTGGAAGACCTGGTCGCCGCCGCCTTCAACGACGCCGTGCGCAAGGCCGAAGCCACCACGCAGGAAAAGATGGGGTCGATGACCTCGGGCCTGCCGCTGCCCCCGGGCTTCAAGCTGCCGTTCTGAAGACTACCGTGAAGGCTTCGTCGCCCACCTCGCTGCAGGCACTGGTCGAGGCGCTGCGGGTGCTGCCCGGCGTCGGGCCCAAGTCCGCCCAGCGCATGGCCTACCACCTGCTGCAGCACGACCGCGAGGGCGCGCGCAAGCTGGGCGACGCATTGCGCGGCGCGGCGGACCATATCCGCCACTGCGAACGCTGCAACACCTTCACCGAGCAGGAGATCTGCGCGACCTGCCTGGACGACCGCCGCGACGGCTCGCTGCTGTGCGTGGTGGAAACGCCGGCCGACCAGGTCATGATCGAGCAGACGCTGACCTACCGCGGCAAGTACTTCGTGCTGATGGGTCGGCTGTCGCCGCTGGACGGCATCGGCCCGCGCGAGATCCACCTGGACCGGCTGCTGGCGCGCGCCACCGAGCCGGAACTGGGCGGTCCCGTCGGCGAAGTCATCGTCGCCACAAACTTCACCAGCGAAGGCGAGGCCACCGCCCACTACATCGGCGAAATGCTGAAGGCACGCGGCCTGAAGGTATCGCGCCTGGCGCGCGGCGTGCCGGTCGGCGGCGAGCTGGAATACGTCGACGCCGGCACCATCGCCCGCGCGGTGATGGACCGCCGCAACCTCTGAGCCGGGTCGCGCGGGGCTGCACGCCCGCGCGCCATTCATCGGAATTCTCCGCCTCCCTGCCTGCCCAATGAACCTGGCCCGCTTCGATCTCGTCACGCTTGGCTTGTTCGTGGCCGTGGCCCGGCAGGGCAGCATCTCGGCCGGCGCGCGCCAGTCGCACCTGGCCGTGGCCGCCGCCAGCAAGCGCATTTCCGACCTGGAAACCGCGGTGGGCGCGCCGCTGTTCTTCCGCCATGCCGCGGGCGTGCAACTGACCGAGGCCGGGCAGGCCTGCTTCCACCACGCACTGACCATCCTGCAGGACGTCGAGCGCATGGCCGGCGTAATGTCGGACTATGCCTCCGGCGTGCGCGGGCAGGTGCGCGTGTGTGCCAACACCTCGGCGATCACGCAATTCCTGCCGGACGACCTGGCGTCGTTCATGCAGCACCATCCGACCATCCGCATCGAGCTGGAAGAGCAGAACAGTCGCGACATCGTCGCCGCGCTGGTCGAGAACCGCGCCGACGTCGGCATCTTTGCCGACCGCACCCCTGCAGCCGGGCTGATGACGATCGAGTACCGGCAGGACGAGCTGGTCATCATCACCCCACCCAACCATCCGCTGGCCGCGCGCGGCCCCGTGCGCTACGCCGATACGCTGGAATTCGACTTCGTCAGCCTGCCGCAGGAGACCTCGCTGGCCGCGCGCCTGCTCGAGGAGAGCAGCCGGCTCGACCGGCCGTTCCGCCTGCGCATCCAGGTGCGCAGCTTCGACGCCATGTGCCGCATGGTGATGGCCGGGCTGGGCGTGGGCGTGCTGCCGCGCATCGCCGCAGAGCCGCACGTCAAGTCGATGGGCTTGTCGCTGGTGTCGCTGCAGGACGCCTGGGCGCGTCGCTCGCTGCTGATCGGGCTGCGCGACCCGGCCGGGCTGACGGTGTCGGCGCGGCTGCTGATTACCCACCTGTGCGGGGACCGGGCGCCGTTCTGACGCCCGGGCGCTGAGGCGCCCTCTGGAGCCTTTCGCGTTCCGAGAAAGCCCGCTTCACCGATTGCCGATTCCTAGCGGGCTCCCCGCTGGGGCACACTCCGTTCCATGCCAAGCGCGGCGCGCCGGGCTCCCAAGCCCGGCACCAGCTGCCGCACTGCAACAAAACACAGCATCGCACGGAGACACCCCATGGCGCAACAGATCCTCGAGGGCATTCGCGTCCTCGAACTCGGACAACTCATCGCCGGCCCCTTCGCGGCCAAGACCCTGGCCGACTTCGGCGCCCACATCATCAAGGTGGAGCCGCCGGGGCAGGGCGACCCGCTGCGCAAATGGCGCATGCTGCACGAAGGCACTTCGGTCTGGTGGGAAGCGCAGTCGCGCAACAAGGAATCGATCTGCATCGACCTGCGCCAGCCGGAAGGCCAGGCCCTGGTGCGCAAGCTGGCAGCCGAGGCCGACGTGCTGATCGAGAACTTCCGCCCCGGCACCATGGAGAAATGGGGTCTGGGCTGGGATGTGCTGCATGCCGACAACCCGCGCCTGATCATGCTGCGCGTGTCGGGCTACGGCCAGACCGGCCCGAAGAAGGACGAGCCGGGCTTTGCCGCGGTGGCCGAGGCCATGGCCGGCCTGCGCCACCTGACCGGCGAGCCGGGCCGCGCCCCGGTGCGCGCCGGCCTGTCGCTGGGCGACACCATCGCCGGCCTGCACGGCGCCATGGGCGTGCTGCTGGCGCTGTATCAGCGCGATGCGCGCGGCGGCGAGGGCCAGGTCATCGACGTGGCGCTGTACGAGTCGCTGTTCAACCTGAGCGAAAGCCTGCTGCCGGAATACTCGGCCTTTGGCGCGGTGCGCCAGCCCGCCGGCGGCGCGCTGCCAGGCATTGCCCCGTCCAATGCCTACCCCTGCGCCAGCGGCGAATACGTGCTGGTGGCGGCCAATGGCGACGCCATCTTCAAGCGCATGATGCTGGCCATCGGCCGGCCCGACCTGGCCGACGATCCGGCGCTGGCGCAGAACGATGGCCGCGTGAAGCGCGTCGACGAGATCGATGCCGCCATCGCCGACTGGACCCGCACGCAGACGGTGGAATCGGTGTTGGCGGTGCTGCGTGAGGCGCAGGTGCCGTCGGGCCGCATCTATACCGTCAAGGACATTGCCGAAGACCCGCACTACCGCGCCCGCGGCGTGATCGAGTCGGTGACGTCGGCCGGCGGGCTGACGGTCGAGGTGCCGGGCGTGGTGCCCAAGCTGTCGGCCAGCCCCGGGGCGATCCATGACCGCGCGCCGACGCTCGGCGAGCATACCAATGCGGTGCTGAAGCAGGCCGGCTTCGATGCCGCCGCCATCGCCGACCTGCGCGCGCGCAAGGTGATCGCATGAGCGCCGCCACCAGACTGAGCGGTCCCACCCGCGTCGAGATCAATGAAGTCGCGCCGCGCGACGGCCTGCAGATCGAGCCGGTGGTGGTGTCGACCGACGCCAAGGTCGCCTTCCTCGACGCGCTGTCGGCCTGCGGCTTTGCCCGCATCGAGGCCACCTCGTTTACCTCGGCCCGCGCCATCCCCGCGCTGGCCGATGCCGAGGCGCTGATGCACCGCATGCAGCGCCACCCGGGCGTGCGCTACACCGCGCTGGTCCCTAACCTGCGCGGGCTGGAGCGCGCGCTGTCGTGCCGGCCGGACGAGGTCAATCTGGTGATGTCGGTCAGCGAGACCCACAACCGCGCCAACCTGCGCATGACGCGCCAGCAGTCGCAGGATCAGTTGCTGGCGATGATCGACGCGGCGGGCGCCGCCGGCGTGCCGGTCAACGTGTCGCTGTCGACGGTGTTCGGCTGCCCGTTCGAGGGCGAGGTCGATGCCGGCGCGGTGATGGCACTGGCCACGCGCTTTGCCGAAGCCGGCGCGGCCGGCATCACGCTGTGCGACACCACCGGCATGGCCTACCCGAACCAGGTCGCCGCGCTGTGCGAGGCGTTCCATGAAGCGCTACCCGATGCCGGCCTGACCATCCACCTGCACAACACCCGCGGCATGGGCCTGGCCAATGCCGTGGCCGCATGGCAGACCGGCGTGACGCGCTTCGACGCGGCCGCCGGCGGCCTGGGCGGCTGCCCGTATGCGCCCGGAGCCAGCGGCAATGTCAGCACCGAAGACCTGGTCCACATGTTCGACTGCATGGGCGTCGAGACCGGCGTCGACCTGGGCGCGCTGCTCGACGTGGTCGCCGGCATGCCGGCGCTGGTCGGGCGCGAAATCCACAGCCAGTTGCTGAGCGCCGGCCCGCGCCTGCGCACGCACCAGCCGCCAGCTTGGCTGGCGGAGCACTTCGCCGGGCAGCCATAGCCTGTCGATCCCTGCGGCGACATTGCCGCGCCAATACAAGAACAAACGCATCCCTGAGAGATAACGGAGACCCTCATGAAGCAAGCCCTTCAACACAAGCTCGCCATGCCCGCACGACGCAAGGCCGTGGCCGCCACGCTGGCGGTGCTGGGTTCGGCATGGCTCGCGCCCGCCGCGCTGGCGCAGGACGGCAGCTACCCCAGCCGGCCGGTGACGCTGGTGGTGTCGGCCGCGGCAGGCGGCACCACCGACCTGGCGGCGCGGATGATTTCCGAGCCGCTGGCCAAGGCGCTCGGCCAGCCGGTGGTGGTCGACAACAAGCCCGGCGGCAACGGCGGCATCGCCGCGCAACTGGTGGCCCGGGCCAAGCCGGACGGCTACACGCTGATGCTGCAATACTCGGGCTTTCACGTGATTACGCCGTTGCTGGTGAAGAACCTGTCGTGGGATCCGGTCAAGGACTTTGCCCCCGTGGCCAATATCCTGTCGGCGCCGCAGGTGCTGGTGGTGCGCCAGGGCCTGCCGGTCAAATCGCTGAAAGAACTGGTGGCGTACGCCAAGGCCAACCCGGACAAGCTCAACTACGCGTCGTCGGGCAACGGCTCGCTGCAGCACGTCTCGACCGAGCTGCTGAACCAGATGGCCGGCACGAAAATCACGCACGTGCCGTACAAGGGCACCGGCCCGGCCATGACCGACCTGCTGGGTGGTTCGGTCGACCTGACCATGACCACGCCGCCGCCGCTAATGGGCCATATCGCCGCCGGCAAGCTGCGCCCGCTGGTGGTCACCAGCAAGACCCGCCTGCCCAGCCTGAAGGACGTGCCGTCGGCGCCCGAGGCCGGTTACCCTGACCTGGATGTGTCGTCGTGGTTCGCGATGTACGCGCCGGCGGGCACGCCCAAGGCGGTGATCGACAAGCTCACCGGCGAGATCGACAAGATCGTGCGCACCGAAGCCTTCCGCAAGAAGGCCGAGGAACTGGGCGCCGAGGCCAAGTACATGAACCCGCAGCAACTGGCGCAATACCAGAAGGCTGAGCTGGAGCGCTGGGCCAAGGTGATCAAGTCCGCCAACATCCACGCCGAATAGGAAGGACGCGGCAAGGTGATCGAAAGGTCAGGGCGCTAAGCTCGCGGGTTTGCCTGTCGGGCCGGATTCGCTAGGTATTGATACCGATGCGGACCCGCGTTCCTCCCAGTAGCATCGCAACTTGCCGCACGGCGGCGCGCCCCCTTGCCATGGCTTCGGCCGCGTTGCCGTTCCAGTCCAAACGGGTAGGAGATACGCATGTATAACAAGAAATTCTGGAAACAATTCCTGATCGCGCTGGCGCTGTTCCTGGCCGGCTGGTTCACCTTCGGCCATGCGCAGGCGCAGGGCAAGCCGGAGAAGACTAAGGTCACCATCGCAGTGGGCGGCAAGAACCTCTTCTACTACCTGCCGCTGACCATCGCCGAGCGCCTGGGCTACTTCAAGGAAGAAGGCCTGGAGGTCGAGATCGTCGACTTCGCCGGTGGCGCCAAGGCGCTGCAGGCCGTGGTAGGCGGCAGCGCCGACGTGGTCTCGGGCGCGTACGAGCACACCATCAACCTGCAGGCCAAGGGCCAGCGCTATCAGGAATTCGTGCTACAGGGCCGCGCCCCGCAGATCGTGCTGGTGGTGTCGAACAAGACCATGCCCAACTTCAAGTCGATCGCCGACCTGAAGGGCAAGAAGATCGGCGTGACCGCGCCGGGTTCGTCGACCAATATGATGGCCAACTTCGTGCTGGCCAAGTCCGGGCTCAAGCCGTCGGATGTGTCGTTCATCGGCGTGGGCGCCAGCGCCGGCGCGGTGGCCGCGATGCGTTCGGGCCAGATCGATGCGATGGCCAACCTGGATCCGGTGATCTCGATGCTGACGCAGAAGAATGAAGTGCGCGTCGCCTCGGACACCCGTACGCTCAAGGACACCCAGGCGGTGTTCGGCGGCAATATGCCGTCGGGTTGCCTGTATGCTTCGCAGGCCTTTATCCAGCAGAACCCCAACACCACGCAGGCGCTGACCAATGCCATGGTGCGCGCGCTCAAGTGGCTGCAGAAGGCGGGCCCGTCGGATATCGTCAAGACCGTGCCCGAAAGCTACCTGCTGGGTGACCGCGCGCTGTACCTGGCCGCGTGGGAAAAGGTCAAGGAAGCGATCTCGCCGGACGGCACCATGCCTGCCGACGGCCCGCGCACCGCACTGAACGCGCTGGGCCAGTTCGACGCCGAGCTGAAGGGCAAGTCGATCAAGCTGGAAGAGACCTATACCAACGCCTTCGTGCAGAAGGCCAACGCCAAGTACAAGTAATACCCTTGCCGTCGATATCATCGGCCCGCTGCCCGCAGCGGGCCTTTGCTTTGCGGCATTGACGGCCCATCCATCATCACCCGCCCGCGCCGCACCCCTGGCGCCGCCACGACGGGACTGAGACGGTTCACCATGAGCATTCCCGCACTTTCCCTCGACAAGGTCACCTGCACCTTTGTCTCGCGCGATGACCGCAGCCAGCGCTATACCGCGGTCAAGGACGTCACGCTGTCGATCCAGCCCGGCGAGTTCGTTTCCGTGGTTGGCCCGACCGGCTGCGGCAAGTCCACGCTGCTGAACGTCGGCGCCGGCCTGTTGGGGCCTTCCAGCGGCGAGGTGCGCGTGTTCGGCGAGCCGCTGCGCGGCATCAACCGGCGCGCCGGCTATATGTTCCAGACCGAGGCGCTGATGCCCTGGCGCAGCGCGCTGGATAACGTCGTCGCCGGCCTGGAGTTCCGCGGCGTGGCACGCGCCGAGGCCGTGCAGCAGGGCGAGGAATGGCTGCGCCGCGTCGGCCTGGGCGGCTTCGGCGACCGCTATCCGCACCAGCTTTCGGGCGGCATGCGCAAGCGCGTGGCCCTGGCGCAGACGCTGGTGCTGGATCCGGACATCATCCTGATGGACGAGCCGTTCTCGGCGCTCGATATCCAGACCCGCCAGCTGATGGAAAACGAGGTGCTCGAGCTGTGGGCCGCCAAGCGCAAGGCGGTGCTGTTCATCACCCACGACCTGGACGAGGCCATCGCCATGAGCGACCGCGTCGTTGTGCTGTCGGCCGGCCCGGGCACGCACCCGATCGGCGAGTTCGCGATCGACCTGCCGCGCCCGCGCGACGTGGCCGAGATCCGCAACCATCCGCGCTTTGTCGAGCTGCACGCCGCGATCTGGGACGTGCTGCGCGAAGAAGTGCTCAAGGGCTATGCCCAGCAGCTCAAGGTGGCCTGAGCCTTCCCATCACAACAAGACCTGAATTCACGATGGCATTCCGAAACGACTCCAAGGGCATGCTGCGCGTGTGGCAGTTGCTCGTCCTGGTGGTGATCCTCGGTGTGTGGCACCTGGCCACGCGCTCGCAGCAGGTCGCCTTTTTCTTTGGCGAACCGCTGATGGTGGCGCAGCGGATCTGGAACTGGTTTTTCGTCGAGCGCGATATCTACCTGCACCTGGGCGTGACGCTGATCGAGACCGTGCTGGCCTTCGGCATCGGCACGGTGGCGGGGCTGGGCGTGGGGCTGTGGCTGGCGCTGAGCCCGCTGACCTCGGCCATCCTCGATCCCTACGTGAAGGCGATGAACTCGATGCCGCGCGTGATCCTGGCGCCAATCTTCGCGGTGTGGTTCGGTCTGGGCATCTGGTCCAAGGTGGCGCTGGCGGTGACACTGGTCTTCTTTATCGTCTTCTTCAACGTCTACCAGGGCGTCAAGGAAGTGAGCCCGGTGGTGCTGGCCAATGCGCGCATGCTGGGGGCCAATCAGCAGCAGCTGCTGCGCCACGTGTACCTGCCGAGCGCGACCAGCTGGGTGTTCTCGTCGCTGCATACCTCAGTGGGCCTGGCTTTTGTCGGCGCGGTGGTGGGCGAGTACCTGGGCTCGGCGCGCGGCGTGGGCTACCTGATCTTGCAGGCCGAAGGGACCTTCGACATCAATACCGTGTTTGCCGGCATCGTGGTACTGACGGCGTTCGCGCTTGTGCTGGACTGGATGGTGGGGCTGGTCGAGAAGCGGCTGATGAAGTGGCAGCCGACGAGCGGGGAGACGGAGAAGCTCTGAGGCAAGCTAAGGGCAGCATGACTACGGGCGAGTCCTGCAGACCGGCGGTTTGCTTCCCTTTCCCGCTTGCTGGAGAGGGGCGAGGCAGGCACTGGCACACCACCGACCTGAACTCCGTTGACACGCCGGGCCCTCACCCCAGGCCTCTCCCCGTGGGCGACCTCGTCGACCGCGACCGGCGGTTGCAAGGACGGGCTGTTCTCGCGCGCTTCGCCGTCAGCGTGTCGCGCTACTTTGCCGGTTTCGCCAACAACCAGACCGGCGTGATGGCCGGGCTGCAGCACCGGTTCTGAGGAGGACGGAAAGGCTGATTCGGAACTGCCTGCCGCCCGGCGTAGGGGTGTGCGCCGTCAAGGACGGCAGGCAGCTTGGGGCGTGTTGCCCCACGCTCTGCGCCCTTCTTTTGTCGGCGCACGCCTGGCGCGCGCCGATGCATCAAAGCCCCTCAGGGCACGATCACGATCTTGCCGGTGACCTTGCGCGCTTCCATGTCCTTGAGCGCCTGCGGGGCCTGCTCGAGCGGATAGCGCGCCGAGATATGCGGGCGGATCTTGCCTTCCTTCATCCAGCCTAGCATCTGCGCCATATTGGCCTGGTTGGCCTTGGGCTCGCGCCGCACGAAGTCGCCCCAGAACACGCCCACCAGCGACGCGCCCTTGAGCAGCGCCAGGTTCAGCGGCAGCTTCGGGATCTCGCCGTTGGCAAAACCCACCACCAGGTAGCGGCCGCGCCAGCCGATCGAGCGGAAGGCCGGTTCGGCATAGATCCCGCCCACCGGGTCATAGATCACATCCGGGCCCTTGCCGTCGGTCAGCGCCTTGATGCGCTCGCGCAGGTCTTCGGTGCTGTAGTTGATCAGAGCATCGGCGCCGTGCTCCTTGCACACCGCCAGCTTCTCGTCGGTCGAGGCCGCGGCGATCACGCGCGCGCCGATGGCCTTGCCGATCTCGATCGCCGCCAGGCCCACGCCGCCGGCGGCGCCCAGCACCAGCATGGTCTGGCCGGCCTTCAGTTCACCCCGGTCGATGACCGCGTGGTGCGAAGTGCCGTAGGTCAGCGTGAAGGCCGCCGCGGTCTCGAAATCGATGCCGGGCGGCATCGGCACCACCGACGCCGCCGGCGCCTTGGCCTGGGTGGCGAACGCGCCGTTGCCCAGGTAGGCGATCACCTTGTCGCCCGGCTTGACGTGGGTGACGCCTTCGCCGACCGCATTGACCACGCCCGCCAGTTCGGAGCCCGGGCTGAACGGCAGTTCAGGCTTGGCCTGGTATTTGTTCTGGATGATGAGCACATCCGGGAAGTTGACGGCGGCCGCCTTCACGTCGATGACAACTTCACCCTTGCCGGGCACCAGGTCGGGCAGGGTTTCGATGGTCAGCGAATCGGGCGGGCCCCAGGCTTTGCACAGTACGGCTTTCATCATGTCTCCAGTGATATAGGTCGCGTCCCGCGCCAGTGAAGCAGCTTGCGGGCGGGCAGGGCAAGTGTAGCGCAGAAATAGCACGATCGTTCTGTTCCGTGCCGGCCACCGCCAATGGCGTACCGTAGCACCGGAAGCGCCCCGGCAGCGCGCATTTTGAGGCGGCTCGCGGGCCGCTTGTGACGTTCCGCTCAGGTACAATCGCGCCATGCATATCCTTCTCGCCAACGATGACGGTTATCTCGCGCCGGGACTGGCCGTTTTGCATGCTGCGCTCGCGCCGCTGGGCCGTATCACGGTCATTGCGCCGGAGCAGAACCACAGCGGCGCCTCCAACTCGCTGACGCTGCAGCGCCCGCTGTCGATCTATGAAGCGCGCGAAGGCGTGCAGAAGGGTTTCCGCTTCGTCAACGGCACGCCCACCGACTGCGTGCATATCGCGCTGACGGGCCTGCTCGACGAAAAACCCGACCTGGTGGTGTCCGGCATCAACCAGGGACAGAACATGGGCGAGGACGTGCTGTACTCCGGCACCGTCGCCGCCGCCATCGAAGGCTACCTGCTCGGCATTCCGTCGGTGGCCTTCTCGCAGGTCCACAAGGGCTGGGAGCACCTCGACGCCGCGGCGCGCGTGGCGCGCACCGTGGTGGAGCGCATCATTGCCAAGCCGCACACCGAGCCGTTTCTGCTCAACGTCAATATCCCGAACCTGCCGTTCGAACATATCAAGGGGTATCGCGCCACGCGGCTGGGCAAGCGCCATCCGTCGCAGCCGGTGATCACGCAGGTCAACCCGCGCGGCGACACCAACTACTGGATCGGTCCGGCGGGCGATGCGCGCGATGCCAGCGAAGGCACGGATTTCCATGCCACCGCGGCAGGCTATGTCTCGCTGACGCCGTTGCAGCTCGACCTGACCCACCGCGGACAGCTCGACGCGCTCGACCAGTGGCTTAAGTAAGCCACCGTCCCGCTGTGTCGCGCCCCCGATGAGTTCCACGCCCCCTCGCAACAAGTTTCCGCTGCCGCTGGACGCGGTCGTCGAACGCAAGCCTGCACCGGCGCGCACCGCCGGCATGCCCGCGGTCGGAACGCCGCGGCCGGCCGCGCCCGCTCCCAAGCCCGCCAAGCCGCGGCTGCCGCGGACCGCAGCACCGGCGCCCGTGCCGGCTCCCGCCAGCAAGGTCGAGCAGCGCGCCTCGGCCGCCACGGCCGGCGGTGGCGGCATGGCCTCGGCGCGCGCGCGCGTGGCGCTGGCCGGGCGGCTGCGCGCCGCGGGCATCCGCGACGAGCGCGTGCTGTCGGCCATCGCCACGGTGCCGCGCCACCTGTTCGTCGAGCCGGGGCTGGCATCGCAGGCGTATGAGGACGCTGCGCTGCCGATCGGCCACCAGCAGACCATTTCCAAGCCCTCGGTGGTGGCGCGCATGATCGAGCTGCTGCGTGAAGGGCTGGCGGCCGACGCGCCGCTGGAGCGCGTGCTGGAGATCGGCACCGGCTGCGGCTACCAGGCCGCGGTGCTGAGCCAGGTCGCGCGCGAAGTCTTCTCGATCGAGCGCATCCGGCCGCTGCACGAGCAGGCCAAGGCCAACCTGCGCCCGCTGCGCGTGCCCAACCTGCGCCTGCACTACGGCGATGGCATGCTCGGGCTGCCGCAGGCGGCGCCGTTCTCGGCCATCATCCTGGCCGCCGCCGGCATGGAGGTGCCCGAGGCGCTGCTGGAGCAACTGGCGATCGGCGGGCGGTTGATCGCCCCGGTGGCGGTGGTGCCGCCGGCAGGCGTGCCCGGCCAGACCGTCACGCAGCAATTGCTGCTGATCGAGCGGCGCAACCGCCATCGCTTTCACCGAACCGCGCTTGAAGCCGTTTTCTTTGTGCCCTTAAAATCGGGCACCATCTGAGTCGAACTATGCACAACATCGTGAAATCGCAATATTTCGCACGCGCCGGACAACTTTTTGCGGCTTCCGCGCTGACGGCCCTGCTGGCCGCCTGCGCCAGTTCGCCGATGCCGGCCCCCGTGGTGGACCGTACTTCCATCTCCGGCACCGCCACCGCGTCGCAGGAGCCGGCACCGCCCGGATACTATCGGGTCAAGCGAGGCGATACCCTTTACCGTATCGCGCTGGAAAACGGCCAGTCTTATCGCGATGTAGCGGCGTGGAACAACCTGAGCAATGTGAACCAGATTGAAGTTGGGCAGTTGTTGCGCATCGTGCCGCCAGGTGCCGACGTCAACACTGCACCCGGCGTGACCACCATGCCGGTGGCGCCCGGTACGGTGCAGGGGCAGCCGATCGACCAGGCCCGTCCGGCTGGCGCCCCGGTGCCGCCGGCGGCTACGGCTGCGGCACCGGTTGCGGCACCGGTTGCGCCGGCTGCTGCGGCCGCCATCCCGTCGGCGCCAGTCGCCGATGGCTCGATGAAGCTGGCGTGGCCGGCGACCGGCCAGATGGTCGGTAAATTCGATGACAAGGCCAATAAAGGCATCGATATTGCGGGCAAGAAAGGTGATGCGGTGCTGGCAGCGGACGATGGCCGGGTGATTCACGTAGGCCCCTTGCGCGGCTACGGGAATCTTGTCATCATCAAACACAACGAGACATTTCTTACTGCGTACGGGCACAACGACAAGGTGCTTGTGACAGAGCAATCCGCGGTCCGGAAAGGCCAGAAGATTGCTGAGATGGGCAACAGCGATACCGACCGGGTGAAGCTTCACTTCGAAGTTCGCAAGAACGGAAAACCGGTTGATCCGATGCGGTACCTGCCGCCACAGTGAGGGTTCATGCCACGCCAGAAAACCGTCTCCTCCGGAATCGTCAGCAGGGCTCGCCGTCCCAAGCAGCCGGAAGTGAAGGCTGGTGTGGCACATCCCGACGAGCGCGCCGATGCGGAAGCCTTCGAGCCCGATCTCGCTGCTGAACTGATTCCTGTTACCGACGAGCCGATCGCCACGTCCGCTACGGTGGGCCTGCGCGAGGCGGACCTGCTCGCCGACGACAACGAACGCCAGTTGCGCGACGACGACGATGACGACGCGGAAGACGAGGAAGAGAGCGAGGCAGAGAACGGTACCGACGGCGCGGCCGCCGAGCACGACGACTTCCGCTCGGTGCTGCATACTGAGCTGGCCGCCGACACAGTCCAGCATTACCTGAACCGCATCAGCATCAAGCCGCTCCTGTCCGCGCCGGAAGAACTGCATTTCTCCACGCTGGCCAAGGACGGCGACTTTGCCGCGCGCCAGGTCATGATCGAGCGCAACCTGCGGCTGGTGGTCAGCATCGCCAAGGGCTACCTCAATCGCGGCGTGCCGCTGCTGGACCTGATCGAGGAAGGCAACCTCGGCCTGATGCACGCGATCGAGAAATTCGATCCGTCGCGCGGTTTCCGCTTCTCGACGTATGCCACGTGGTGGATCCGCCAGAGCATCGAGCGCGCCATCATGAACCAGGCGCGCACGGTCCGCCTGCCGGTCCACGTGATCCGCGAACTGAACCAGGTGCTGCGCGCCAAGCGCCATCTGGAGAAGGGCGGCACCGACGGGCGCGACGCCAGCCTGGAAGACATCGCCCACCTGCTGGGCAAGACGCCGGACGAAGTGCAGGACGTCCTGGCACTCAACGAACATACCACCTCGCTCGATACGCCGTTCGATCTCGATCCCGGCTCGAGCCTCCTGGATTTCCTCTCCGACGAGCACAACGCCGCCCCTGACCAGGAGGTGGCACACCGCGAGCTGGAAGGGCTGATGAAGCTCTGGCTGGCGCGCCTGTCGGAAAAGCATCGCTACGTGGTGGAGCGCCGCTTCGGCCTCAACCATATCGAGCCCGCCACGCTGGAAGAGCTCGCCGAGGAAATGGGCCTCACGCGCGAGCGCGTGCGCCAGATCCAGCAGGAGGCGCTGGTCAAGCTCAAGCGGCATTTCGCTTCGCAAGGTGTCAGGAAGGACGCCGTTCTATGACCCCTGTGCTGGTATTCGACATCGAGACCATTCCCGATGTCGCCGGCCTGCGCCGTTTGCATGACCACCCCGATGCGATGAGCGACGCCGAAGTCGCCGAGCATGCGTTCTCTGCCCGCCGGGAAAAGACCGGTAGCGATTTCCTTCCGCACTACCTGCAGCGCGTCGCGGCGATTTCCTGCGTGCTGCGGCGCACGCATCGCGATGGCTCGGGCGTGTTCCACGTCGGCTCGCTCGGCACCACGGAAGACAACGAGGCCACGCTGATCCAGAAGTTCTACGAACTGATCGCGCGCTACAGTCCGCAACTGGTTTCATGGAACGGCGGCGGCTTCGACCTGCCGGTGCTGCATTACCGTGGCCTGGTCAACGGCGTCACCGCGCCACGCTACTGGGAAATGGGCGAGGGCCGCGAGGACGACAGCCGCGACTTCAAGTGGAACAACTACATCAGCCGCTACCACATGCGGCACCTGGACCTGATGGACCTGCTGGCGATGTACCAGCCCCGCGCCAGCGCGCCGCTGGATGACCTGGCCAAGCTGTGCGGCTTCCCGGGCAAGATGGGGATGGACGGCAGCAAGGTCTGGCAGGCCTACCAGGCTGGCCAGCTTGACGAGATCCGCGCCTACTGCGAGACCGACGTCGTCAACACCTACCTGATGTACTGCCGCTTCCAGCTGATGCGCGGCGGGTTGTCGCCGCGCGAGTTCGACGTCGAGATGGAATTCGTCCAGGAATCGCTGGCTGAGCTGCCCGGCGAGCAGTGGATGGAATACCTGCAGGCGTTCCGGCTGCAGCGTCTCACCCCGGAAGCCGAAGACCTCGAGGACTGAGCGCGCCGGTCGGCATCACAGATCCAGCGACAGCAGGATCGGCTGGTGGTCCGAGTGGGCGGTATCCGCATCGACCTCGCAGCGCCGGATGCGCGCGGCGAGGTTGTCCGTCAAGAACATGAAATCGCAGGCGAACGGCGCCTCCGGCCATTGCTCCTTGTCGTGTATCGCGCAGGTTGGCGCGTGCGGCTGGCCGGGATGCGCATGCAGCCAGGCGTCGCGCCAGGGCGGCGTGGCATTTTCGAACGGCTCCAGCATGCGGCGATAGGCGATATCGTCGGGTTTGCTGTTGAAGTCGCCGCACAGGATGGCCTCGGCCGGGCGAGGCTCGGGCGTGAACGGGCCCGGCCATTTTTCGCTGCGGCCCGGGCGGCGCGCATGGTCGCAGGCCTGAACGTGCCAGTCGCGCAAGGCTTCGGCCTGGGCGGCGCGCTGGTGTGCCGAGTAATACTCCAGGTGCGTGCAGATCACGCGCAGCCGATGCGCGCCGGCCTCGACCGTCACTTCCAGCGCCACGCGCGGCATCGACGCCACCTGCGGGTCCGCCGGCCAGGGCAGGGCATGGTGGAAGACTTCGCGCACTGGCAGGCGGGTGGCAATCAGGTTGCCGAATTGCTTCAGGCCGCCGCTGGTAGTGCGCCGGTCCACGCCCGGTGCATAGAGCACATGAAAGCCTGGCAGCAGCGCGGTCAGTTCCGCCACCTGGTCCTCGCCCGGCCCGCCGCGCAATTCGCCGAAGCCGCGCGTAACTTCCTGCAGGCAGATCACGTCGGCGTCAGCGATGCCGCGCATGGTCTCGATTTGCCGCTGCAGGCTCACGCGCCCGTCGGCGCCGCGGCCCCACTGGATATTCCACGAAATCAGTTCCATTTGCCGTCTCCGTCGGATCGTCGGGACGCCGCCACCGGCGCTGGCCCGGACTGGCATACAATCCCGCTTTCGCAAACAATACGTCAGGTTTCATCTGGTGTCCCAAGTCGTGTCCTCCCTACAAGAAACGCCTGCAGGCCCGGCCGCCACTGCCGAGGCAAGTGCCGCTCCCGGCGCAAAAGAGCCCCGTGGCCGCGTTGCCGCTAACACTGGCACGCCGGCAGCGGACCCGGTCGTGTCGATCGAGAGCCTCGACATGGAAGCCCGCGGCGTCGGCCGCCTGGTGAACGAGGACGGCACGCCCGGCAAGGTGATCTTTGTCGAAGGCGCGCTGCCCGGCGAAACCGTCAGCTATCGCAGCTTCCGCCGCAAGCCCAGCTATGAACAGGCCCATCTCGTCGAGATCCGGCAGGAATCGGTGATGCGCGTCAAGCCCGGCTGCCAGCATTTCGGCGTCTGCGGCGGGTGCTCGATGCAGCATCTGGATTCGCGTGCACAGCTGGCAATCAAGCAGCGCGTGCTGGAAGACAACCTGTGGCACCTGTCGAAAGTGAAGCCGGACGTGGTGTTCCGCCCGATCGCCGGGCCGGACTGGGGCTACCGTTACCGCGCGCGGCTGACCGTGCGCCACGTGGTCAAGAAGGGCGGCGTGCTGGTCGGCTTCCATGAGCGAAAGAGCAGCTACGTGGCCGACATGACTCGCTGCGAGATCCTGCCGCCGCACGTGTCGGCGATGCTGGTGCCGCTGCGCGAGCTGGTGGCCGGCCTGTCGATTCGCGACCGCATGCCGCAGATCGAGCTGGCCGTCGGCCAGGAAGTGACCGCGCTGGTGCTGCGCATCCTGGAACCGCTGACCGATGCCGACAAGGACCTGCTGCGCGCCTTTGCCGACGACTACAAGGTGCAGTTCTGGTTGCAGCCCAAGGGCCCGGACACGGTCTACCCGTTCTACCCGACCGACGTCGAGCTGGCCTACACGCTGCCGGAATTCGGCATCCGCATGCCGTTCAAGCCGACCGACTTCACCCAGGTCAACCATCAGATCAACCGCGTGCTGATTGGCCGCGCGCTGCGCCTGCTCGACGCGCAGCCGCAGGACCGGCTGCTCGACCTGTTCTGCGGCATCGGTAACTTCACGCTGCCGCTGGCAACGCAGGGCAAGTCGGTGATGGGCATCGAGGGCAGCGAGGCGCTGACCACGCGCGCGCTGGCCAATGCCGGCTACAACGGCCTGGCCGACAAGACCGAGTTTGCCTGCCGCAACCTGTTCGAAGTCACCGCCGAAGATATCGCTGCGCTGGGCCGCTTCGACCGCTGGCTGGTGGATCCGCCGCGCGAGGGCGCGCTGGCGGTGTGCAAAGCGCTGGGCGAACTGGCGCAGCAGGGCAGCGACGTGCTTCCGCAGCGCATCGTCTATGTCTCATGCAGCCCCGCGACGCTGGCGCGCGACGCCGGCCTGCTGGTGCACGAGGCGGGCTACCGGCTGAGCGGCGCGGGCGTGGTCAACATGTTCCCGCACACCTCGCACGTGGAATCGATCGCGGTGTTCGACCGCGGCTGAACCGGCCCATCCATCAGCTGGCGCCCAAAGAAAAACCGGCCAACAGGCCGGTTTTTCATGCTGCGGCGTTTGCCGTCACTCGCGGCTGCCGCCGAAGATGCCCAGCAGCGCCAGCAGGTTGACGAAGACGTTGTACACGTCCAGGTAGATCGCCAGCGTGGCGGTGATGTAGTTGGTCTCGCCGCCATTCACCACGCGCTGCACATCGAACAGGATGTACGCCGAGAAGATACCGATGGCGATCACCGAAACCGTGATCATCAGCGAGGGCAGCTGCAGCCAGATATTGGCGACGCTGGCCAGGATCAGCAGGATCACGCCGACGAACAGGAACTTGCCCAGGCCGGAGAAATCACGCTTGCTGACCGTGGCGATGGTGGCCATTGCGCCGAATACCGCCGCCGTGCCGCCAAAGGCATACATGATCAGCGCCGGCCCGTTCGAGAATTGCAGTGTCACGCCGATCAGCCGCGACAGCATCAGCCCCATGAAGAACGTGAAGGCCAGCAGCAGGACCACGCCCATGCTGCTGTTCTTGGTCTTCTCGATGCCGTAGAAGAACCCGAACGCAATGCCCAGGAACAGGATCAGCGACAGGAAGGGGTTGCCCGCCATGAAGCTGAAGCCGGTGGCCACGCCGATCCACGCGCCGAGCACGGTGGGGATCATCGAGAGGGCCAGCAGCCAGTAAGTGTTGCGCAAGACCCGGTTGCGAACGACGACGTCAGTGACGGTCGACGCACTGTTGCCGAAACCGTAGGTATTCAGCTTGTTATCCATGGTGACTCCTGTCTCAAAACGGTGAGGCGCCGGAAATCCAATCATTCGGATCGACTCCGGACGGAACCATCGTCAATGTGGCATCTGGGCGGGCGAATTGCAAGGGCGGGGTAACCCAGAAGACACGCCAAACCGTGCTTCGCGCCACTTGGCCGCCGCTCACGTTGGACGCGCATCGGCCCGTCGCGTTCCGGACATGACAAGGATGTAATGTGCTCTTCGTGTTACTTGTGCCGGCCGGCGCCGCAACGCCGGCAAGACTCGCGTCAGAGCGGGGAAGACCCTCGAAAGCGTCATAGTCTTCGTGGTAGAATCCCACGTTTAATCCATTTGTAACCCCTTCATTTTTCGGAGTTTTTCATGGCGATCGAACGCACCCTGTCGATTATCAAGCCGGATGCCGTGGCCAAGAACGTTATCGGCCAGATCTACGCCCGTTTCGAGGCCGCCGGCCTGAAGATCATTGCTGCCAAGATGGTGCACCTGTCGCGCGGCGAAGCCGAGCAGTTCTACGCTGTCCACAAGGAGCGTCCGTTCTTCAAGGACCTGGTGGACTTCATGATTTCCGGCCCGGTCATGATCCAGGCCCTGGAAGGTGAAAACGCCATCGTTAAGAATCGTGAGCTGATGGGCGCCACCGACCCGAAGAAGGCCGACAAGGGCACCATCCGCGCCGACTTCGCCGACAGCATCGACGCCAACGCCGTGCACGGCTCGGACGCTGCTGAAACCGCTGCCGTGGAAGTGTCGTTCTTCTTCCCGGGCATGCACGTCTACAGCCGCTGATTGTTTGGCGCTGCTGCCAGGACTAGACTGACACCGAAGCTGAGTTTGCCGCCATGAACGACCTCGTCAACCTGCTCGACCTCGACGCGGACGCGCTCACCGCTTATTGCGGCGAGCTCGGCGAGAAGCCGTTCCGTGCGCGGCAACTGCAACGCTGGATCCACCACTACGGTGCCAGCCGCTTCGACGCCATGTCGGATCTCGCCAAGTCGCTGCGCGAAAAGCTCGCGACGCGGGCCGAGATCCGCGCGCCTGCCGTCATCACCGACAACCTGTCGGCCGACGGCACGCGCAAGTGGCTGCTAGACGTGGGCCAGGGCAATGCGGTGGAAACGGTCTACATCCCAGAGGAAACGCGCGGCACGCTGTGCGTTTCCTCGCAGGCTGGCTGTGCCGTCAACTGCCGGTTCTGCTCGACCGGCAAGCAGGGCTTCTCGCGCAACCTCAGCACCGGTGAGATCATCGGGCAGCTGTGGATGGCCGAGTTTGCCATGCGCGAGCAACTGGGCCGCGGCCCCAAGGATGACCGCGTCATCTCCAATGTGGTGATGATGGGCATGGGCGAGCCGTTGCTGAACTACGATGCCGTCGTGCCGGCCATGCGCCTGATGCTCGACGACAACGCCTACGGCCTGTCGCGCCGTCGCGTGACGCTGTCCACCTCCGGCGTGGTGCCGATGATGGACCGGCTGTCCAAAGATCTGCCGGTGGCCCTCGCCGTGTCGCTGCACGCGTCCAACGACGCCCTGCGCGACGTTCTGGTGCCGCTGAACAAGAAGTACCCGCTGGCCGAACTGATGGCGGCATGCCGCCGCTACCTGGAATTCGCGCCGCGCGATTTCATTACTTTCGAATACTGCATGCTGGATGGCGTCAACGACGGCGTCGAGCATGCGCGAGAACTGCTGAAGCTCGTGGCCGATGTGCCGTGCAAGTTCAACCTGATCCCGTTCAACCCCTTCCCGGAATCGGGCCTGAAGCGCTCCAACAACGAACAGATCCGGCGTTTCGCGCAGGTGCTGATGGACGCGGGCATCGTGACCACCATCCGCAAGACGCGCGGCGACGATATCGACGCCGCCTGCGGCCAGCTGGCCGGGGAAGTGAAGGACCGCACCCGCCTGGCCGAGCGCGGCAAGTTCGGCAAGATCACGCCGCTGGTGCCGGTCACTGCCGCCGGCCAGTCTCGGGAGGCTCGCCCTGCATGATCCGTCTGATCGCTGCGGCCCTGTTGGGGCTGCTGATGTTGTCCGGCTGCCAGCTGCCGCATACGCCGGCGCAGGATCTCCAGGCCGTTTCCGACCAGACCGATGCAAGGCGCCGCGCCGGCATCCGGCTGCAGCTGGCCACCAACTATCTCGAGGCCGGCCAGAACGCGGTCGCGCTTGACGAGATCAAGCAGGCCATCGCCATCGATCCGTCGCTGGCCGATGCCTACCATGTGCGCGCGCTGATCTACATGAACATGAATGAGCGTGCGCTCGCCGATGACAGCTTCCGCACCGCAGTTTCGATGCGCGGCAACGACGGCGACCTGCTTAACAACTACGGCTGGTTCCTGTGCCAGGAAGGCCGTTATGCCGAGGCCGTGCCGATGCTGCAGCGCGCCGCGTCGGCGCCGTCGGCCGGCGGCCCTGTCAAGCCGATGATCAGCCTGGGCGCGTGCGAGCTGCGCCGCGGCAACAGCGCCGAAGCGGAACAGAACCTGAAGGCCGCGCTCGGCTACGACCGCAACAACCCGGTGGCCAACACCAACCTCGCGCTAGTCTATTACCGGCGCGGCGACTTCGCGCAGGCGCGGCAGTATGCCCAGCGCGTCAACAGCAGCCAGTTTGTCAGTGCGCAATCCCTCTGGCTGGGAGCGCGCATTGCCCACCGTCAGGGCGACAGCCGCACGCAGGATGCGCTGGGGGCGCAACTGCGCAGCCGTTTCCCCGATTCGCGTGAGTTGAGCGCCTACGAACAAGGAGCATGGGATGAGTGAGCACGACCGCGCCGCAGGCCAGGCCGTACCGACGCAACACGTCGGCGGGGGCGCGCACGAAGGAGACCGCGAAGCCGCCGCGCGCGAGATCGGCGCGGCACTGGCGCGCGAGCGCGAGGCGCAGCGAATGTCAGTGGAAGACGTCAGCGCGCGCCTGAAGGTGGCGGCGACCAAGCTGCGCGCGATCGAAGCCGGCGATCTCCAGGCGGTGCCCGACGTGACCTTCGCCAAGGGCGTGATGCGCGCCTATGCGCGCATGCTGCATGTCGATATCGACCCGCTGCTGGCGCGCTTCCAGCCGCGCCAGGTGGTGCAGGTGGCGGAAATCGCACGCCAGCGCGAGGGCGGCATCAATGCGGCCTTCGACGACCGCAACCGATTCCGCTCCGGCGGCACGGGCGGGCGCTGGATCTGGCTGGCGCTGGTGGCGGTGGGGCTGGCCGCGGGCGGCTGGTTCGGGCTGGACCACATCCGCCACTGGATCGAAACGCGCAGCGCCGCGGCTGAAACCCCGGTGGCGGAAGAACATGCAGCAGCGCCGGGCACGGAGCCCGGCACGGTCACGGCGGCGCTGCCGCCGGTGATGGCCGGGGCCGATTCGCCGGCGCCGTCCGCCGAGACAGTGCCCGCCAGCGCCGTGGCGGCACCTGCCCAGGCGGCTCCTGCTGCTACGGCATCGGCAGCCGTGGTGCCGCCTGCCGCTGCGCCTGCTCCCGTTGCGCCGGTAGCACCGGCGGCACCGGCAGTCGCAGCAGGCGCGGGCGAACTGCAGATCCGCTTTGCTTCCGACACCTGGTATGAAATCCGGGACAAGAACGGCAAGGTGGTGCTGGGCGGTACCGCCAAGGCCGGCCAGTCCGTGGCCGGTGGCGGCACGCCCCCGTACAAGGTGGTGATCGGCAACGTAAAGGGCATCGAGTCGATGACCCGCAATGGCGAGCCGGTCGACCTGAAGGCAGCCAACCGCAACAACGTGGCGCGCCTCACGCTGCCCTGACGAGGGCGTGCAAGGTGCGGCGAGGTGCGTCTTTGCAAGGTGGTAACGCTATGAACCAACAGCTCTGTCTTCCTGTCCTGGCCGGTCCGCTGCCGCGCCGCCAGACGCGCCAGGCGCGCGTCGCGTGGGGCGACAACGTGGTCACCATCGGCGGCGGCGCGCCGGTGCGCGTGCAGTCGATGACCAACACGGATACGGTCGATGCCATCGGCACGGCGATCCAGGTCAAGGAACTGGCGCGCGCGGGTTCGGAGATCGTGCGCATCACGGTGAACACGCCCGAGGCCGCCGCCGCGGTGCCGTCGATTCGCGAGCAGCTCGACCGCATGGGCGTGGATGTGCCGCTGGTGGGCGACTTCCACTACAACGGCCACAAGCTGCTGCAGGACTATCCGGCCTGTGCCGAGGCGCTGTCCAAGTACCGCATCAACCCCGGCAACGTGGGCCAGGGCGCGAAGCGCGACACGCAGTTCGCGCAGATGATCGAGATGGCGTGCCGCTACAACAAGCCGGTGCGCATCGGCGTGAACTGGGGCAGCCTGGACCAGGACCTGCTGGCGCGCATCATGGACGAGAACGCCGGGCGTGCCGAACCGTGGCCGGCGCAGAGCGTGATGATCGAGGCACTGATCACCTCGGCCATCGATTCGGCGAAGAAGGCCGAGGAGATCGGCCTGCCGGGCGACCAGATCATCCTGTCGTGCAAGGTGTCGCAGGTGCAGGAACTGGTCGCGGTGTACCGCGAGCTGGCGCGCCGCTGCGACTACGCGTTGCACCTCGGCCTGACCGAGGCCGGCATGGGCAGCAAGGGCATCGTGGCCTCGACCGCGGCGCTGTCGGTGCTGCTGCAGGAAGGCATCGGCGACACCATCCGCATTTCGCTGACGCCGGAACCTGGCGCGCCGCGCGAGAAGGAAGTGTATGTGGGGCAGGAAATCCTGCAGACCATGGGCCTGCGCAACTTCACCCCAATGGTGATTGCATGCCCGGGCTGCGGCCGCACCACCAGCACGGTATTCCAGGAGCTGGCGGCCAGCATCCAGGCCTACCTGCGCGAGCAGATGCCGCAATGGAAGACCGCCTATCCGGGCGTCGAGGAAATGGACGTGGCCGTGATGGGCTGCATCGTCAACGGCCCGGGTGAGAGCAAGCACGCCAACATCGGCATCTCGCTGCCGGGTTCGGGCGAATCGCCGGCGGCGCCGGTGTTCGTCGACGGCGTCAAGGTGAAGACGCTGCGCGGAGAGCGCATTTCCGAGGAATTCCAGGCGATCGTAGATGAGTACGTTCGCACGCATTACGGCCCGGGCGTTGCGCGGGCCGACAAAGAAGTGGCAGCCTGAGCCGGACCGGCCGGGTGCCAGCAGCCTGACAAGAACAGAATGACGCAATCCGAGAACGTGGCCGCCGCAGGCGGTGAGAAGACCGAACTGAAGGCTGGGGAGAAAGTGCGCCCCGCCAAGGCCCTGCAGGGCGTAAAGGGCATGAACGACATGCTGCCGGCGGACGCGCCGCTGTGGGAGCATTTCGAGAATGCCGCGCACGCCATGCTGCGTGCCTATGGCTACCAGCAGATCCGCACGCCGATCGTCGAGCACACGCAGCTGTTCGTGCGCGGCATCGGTGAGGTGACCGACATCGTCGAGAAGGAGATGTACTCCTTCACCGATTCGCTCAATGGCGAGCAGCTCACGCTGCGCCCGGAAGGCACCGCCGCCGCCGTGCGCGCCACCATCGAGCACAACCTGCTGTACGACGGCCCCAAGCGCCTGTGGTACACCGGCCCGATGTTCCGCCACGAGCGCCCGCAGCGCGGCCGCTACCGCCAGTTCCACCAGCTCGGCGCCGAGGCACTGGGCTTTGCCGGCCCGGACGTCGACGCCGAGATCATCCTGATGTGCCAGCGCCTTTGGGACGACCTGGGCCTGACCGGCGTGCGCCTGGAGATCAATTCGCTGGGGCAGGCCGATGAGCGCGCCGCCCACCGCGAACAGCTGATCAAGTACCTGGAAGGCTTCCAGGACATCCTGGATGACGACAGCAAGCGCCGCCTGTACACCAACCCGCTGCGCGTGCTGGACACCAAGAACCCGGCGCTGCAGGAGATGGCTGCCAACGCGCCCAAGCTGATCGATTTCCTGGGCGAAGAATCGCTGGCACACTTCGAGGGCGTGCAGCGCCTGCTCAAGGCCAACAACATTCCGTTCAAGATCAACCCGCGCCTGGTGCGCGGCCTGGACTACTACAACCTGACGGTGTTCGAGTGGATCACCGACAAGCTGGGCGCGCAGGGCACCATCGCCGGGGGCGGGCGCTATGACCCGCTGATCGCGCAGATGGGTGGGAAGTCCGCGCCCGCGTGCGGCTGGGCCATGGGCATCGAGCGCATCATCGAGCTGATCCGCGAAGAGGGCGTGGTGCCCGAGGCGGTGGGCTGCGACGTCTACCTGGTGCACCAGGGCGAGGCCGCCGCGCAGCAGGGGATGATCGCCGCGGAACGGCTGCGCGATGCGGGCCTGGACGTGGTGCTGCACGCCAGCGCCGACGGCAAGGGCGGCAGCTTCAAGTCGCAGATGAAGCGGGCCGACGCAAGTGGCGCGGCCTATGCCGTTATCATTGGCGAGGACGAAGTGGCCGCCGGCGTGGTCCAGGTCAAGGAACTTCGCCAGCGCGAGCAGGCCGAAGGCGGTGGGCAACAGGCCACCGTGCCGGCCGAGGAACTGGTCGATTACCTGATCGACGCCATGGTCGGCGCCAGCGAATAAATCGCGCGCTGGCCAGCCGGAAAACCCCAGTACACGAGTACCCAACCCAACGCAGGTGATTGCCTCGACATGGCTTACGATCTAGAAGAACAGGAACAGCTTGAGAATCTGAAGGCTTGGTGGCGCCAGTACGGCAATGCGCTGACCTGGGTGCTGATCGTCGCGCTGCTAGCGTTCGCCGGCTGGAACGGCTGGAAGTACTGGGAACGCAGGCAGGCCGGCGAGGCCGCGGTGCTGTACGAGCAGGTGCTCAAGGCCGCCGAGGCGCGCGACATCGAGCGCATCAAGCGCGCCGCGACCGACCTGGAAGACAAGTACGGCCGCACCGCCTATGGCCAGATGAGCGCGCTGGTCGCAGGCCGCGTGCTGTACGATGCGGGCGACCTGGCCGCGGCCAAGAGCCAGCTGCAGTGGGCCATCGACCACGGCGACGCAGAATACTCGCACCTGGCGCGCGTGCGGCTGGCCGGCGTGCTGCTGGACGAGAAGGCCTACGACAAGGGCCTGGCGCTGCTCAAGGACGAACCGCCGGCAGCGTTCGTGGCGCTGTATGCCGACCGCCGCGGCGACCTGCTCGCCGCGCAGGACAAGCGCGACGATGCGCGCGTGGCCTATCGCAAGGCGCTCGACAAGCTGGGCGAGGCCGAGCCGGCGATGCGCCAGATCATCCAGTTCAAGCTCGATGCGCTGGGCACGGCCTGAGTGGGCCGCCCTCGACTTGTGCCAATCACCGTAAAACCAGCGGACCGTAAAACCAGGATCGAAACCTTATGACGTCAGTGCTTTCCCGTGCCGTACATCGCCAGCCCGCCCGCACCATGGCCCGCGCGCTGGCGGCTGCCGCTTGCCTGGCCGCGCTGGGCGGCTGCGCGCTGTTCAGCAAGGAAAACAAGCACCCGCCCGCCCAACTCAAGCCGGTGTCGGGCACGCTGACGGTGCGCCAGGCGTGGAAGGCCGATGTGGGCAAGAGCGGCCCGTATTCGATGCAGCCGGCCGCGGCGGGCAACAACGTCTACGTGTCGTCCAACAACGGCAACGTGATCGCGCTGGAAGGCGCCTCGGGCCGCGTGCTGTGGAAGGCCAAGACTGATCTGGACCTGACCTCGGGCCCCGGCAGCGATGGCTCCGTGACCGCGGTCGCGGGCGAGAAGGGCGCGATCTACGCCTTCGACGCCAGCGGCAAGCAGATCTGGAAGAAGCAGGTCAATGGCGAGGTCCTGTCGGCGCCGCTGGTCGGCAATGGCCTGGTGGTGGTGCGCACCACCGACACGCGTGTGTTAGGCCTCGATGCCCAGACCGGGGAGCGCCGCTGGATCTACCAGCGCTCGCAGACGCCGCTGAACCTGCGCGCGGCAATGGGCATGGTGTTCGCCGGCGACGGCATCGTGATGGGCTTCCCCGGCGGCAAGCTGGGCGTGCTGACGCCGGGCAACGGCGTGCTGCGCTGGGAAAGCACGGTTTCGTATCCGAAGGGCGTGTCGGAGATCGAGCGCCTGAACGACGTCACCGGCCAGCCGATGGTGAATGGTCGCCAGGTCTGCGCCACCACCTTCCAGGGCCGCGTCGCCTGCCTGGAGCTGTCCAGTGGCCAGCCGCAGTGGGGCAAGGATTTCTCGTCGCCGAGCGGTCCCGCGCAGGATGACAATGCGCTTTACGCCAGCGACGAACGGTCGGTGGTGCATGCTTTCGACCGCCAGAATGGCAACGAACGCTGGAAGAACGACGAGCTGCGCAACCGCCGCCTGGGCGCGCCGCTGGCGCTGGGCCGCTCCGTGGTGATGGGCGACTTCGAAGGCTATGTCCACTTCCTGTCGCGCGAAGACGGCCAGGTCATCGCGCGCATGAAGACCGATGGCAGCGCCATCACCGCCGCGCCGGTCGTGGCGGGCCAGACCCTGGTGATCCAGACCCGCGACGGCGACGTCTACGGGTACCAGCCTGGCTGACAGGCATCCAATGCGCGCTGCCGTACACCTGTCGGTACGGTCGGCGCCTAATCCGGTAGCATGATCCTTGGTCGTGCGGCAAATTGCGCAGCGGGTCCCGTGACCGGCGGCGCGCGCGACAGGACAAGCGGCAATCCGTGCCGATAAGGCGCGGACTGCCGTCGGATCCATTGACTCCGGAGCTACCGGGGGGCGGCATGTGCCGGCCCCCGTTTCCGTTTATTGCATGAAACCAGTAATCGCACTAGTCGGCCGCCCCAATGTAGGGAAGTCGACGCTATTCAACCGCATGACCCGCTCGCGCGACGCCCTCGTCGCCGACCTGCCGGGCCTGACGCGCGACCGCCACTACGGCGAAGGGCGCATCGGCGAGCGTCCGTTCATCGCCATCGATACCGGCGGCTTCGAGCCGGTGGTCAAGGAAGGCATCGTCGCCGAGATGGCCAAGCAGACCAAGCAGGCGGTGGTCGAGGCCGACGTGGTGATCTTTATCGTCGACGGCCGCCTGGGCCTGGCGCCGCAGGACCGCGCCATCGCCGACTACCTGCGCAAGACCGGCCGGCGCATCATGCTGGCGGTGAACAAGGCCGAGGGCATGAAGTACACCTCGGTGGCAGCCGACTTCTACGAGCTGGGCATGGGCGATCCGTACGCGATCTCCGCTGCCCATGGCGACGGCGTGGGCGAGCTCGTCGACGAAGCGCTGGAGCTGGCGGTCCAGGAGCGGCCCGAGTTGGCCGAGGAAGTGCCCGATGGCGGCAAGGGCGTCAAGATCGCCATCGTCGGACGCCCCAATGTGGGGAAATCCACGCTGGTCAACACCCTGATCGGTGAAGAGCGCGTGATCGCGTTCGACATGCCCGGCACCACGCGCGACGCCATCTATGTGGAGTTCGAGCGCGGCGGCAAGCCCTATACGCTGATCGATACAGCAGGCCTGCGTCGGCGCGGCAAGGTGTTCGAGGCGATTGAAAAATTTTCAGTGGTCAAGACGCTGCAGTCGATCGCCGACGCCAATGTCGTGATCCTGCTGCTCGATGCGCAACAAGACATTTCCGACCAGGACGCACATATTGCCGGTTTTATTGTCGAATCCGGGCGTGCGCTGGTGGTCGGCGTCAACAAATGGGACGGGCTCGACGGCCATACCCGCGATCGCATCAAGCACGACCTGGAGCGCAAGCTGCAGTTTCTGAATTTTGCGAATTTCCATTTTGTGTCAGCGCGCGAGCGCACCGGCATCGGCGCGCTGCTGCGCTCGGTCGACGACGCCTATGCCGCGGCGATGGTCAAGCTGCCGACACCGCAGCTGACGCGCGTGCTGCAGGAAGCCGTCGAATTCCAGCAGCCCAAGCGCGTCGGCGCATCGCGGCCCAAGCTGCGTTACGCGCACCAGGGCGGCTCGAATCCGCCCATTATCGTGGTCCACGGCAATGCGCTGTCAGGCGTTGCCGAAACCTACCGGCGCTACCTGGAAAACCGTTTCCGTGCGGCCTTCAAGCTCAAGGGCACACCCCTTCGCATCGAATTCCGCACGAACAAAAATCCGTATGCGGACTCGAAGGATTGAGTCCGGAATCGGATCCTTTGCGGGGCAAGTTTTCGTTTGCGTTCGTTTGGAACTGCGGCTAAATTCACGGTAGCAGGGGGGTTCCCTGTGCATTGACGCCGACTTGGTACCGTTTTTGATCTTTTTTCTGGCGCGTTTTTGCGCTGATTGACTTGAACCGGGGACTTCCGTCCCCATCATCCATCACTAAACCTATAAATTTGGAGTGTGCCATGAGCAACAAAGGGCAACTGCTACAAGACCCGTTCCTGAATGCGCTGCGCAAAGAGCACGTACCGGTGTCCATCTACCTCGTCAATGGCATCAAGCTGCAAGGCAATATCGAATCGTTCGACCAGTACGTCGTCCTGCTGCGCAACACCGTGACGCAAATGGTCTACAAGCATGCGATCTCTACCGTCGTTCCGGCGCGCGCGGTCAATTTCCGCGTGGATGACTCTGCTGAGGCCTGAACTGCCTCGCGGCCGCCACAGCGCGCGGCCGCCGACTGACGGCATCGACCGGGCGCCACGCGGCGCCGTTTCGATGCCCGGCACCGGGTTGCCGTTGCGCCCGGTGCATCGCGGCCCGGCGGCCGCGCACTCAGCCGCCGCCGCTGCCGCTGCCGCAACCTCCGGCATCACCTTGCGCCTCGCGCGTTGGCCTGACCTGGCAGGGGCCAGGGCAGTGCCAGACCTCCGCAAGACATTCCCCTGAACCCGTATTCCCCAGCGCCTTCGCGCCCTCCCTTGGATCCCAGAGCCACTTCCAACACCGCACCCTCGCGCGCCATTCTTGTCGGCGTCGATTTCGGCAAGCATGACTTTCAGGAAAGCCTCAGCGAACTCGCGCTGCTGACCTCCACAGCCGGCTCGTTGCCGGTGCACACGCTGACGGGCCGCCGTTCGCGGCCCGACCCGGCGCTATTCATCGGCTCGGGCAAGGCCGAAGAACTGAGGGAAGCCGCCGATGCGCTCGACGCCGACGTGGTCGTGTTCAACCACGCCCTGAGCCCGGCGCAGCAGCGCAACCTGGAGCGCTTCCTGAACCGCCACGTGATCGACCGTACCGGCCTGATCCTGGATATTTTCGGGCAGCGCGCGCAGAGCCACGTGGGCAAGGTGCAGGTGGAACTGGCGCAGGTGCAGTACCGCGCCTCGCGGCTGGTCCGCGCCTGGAGCCACCTGGAGCGGCAGAAGGGCGGTATCGGCATGCGCGGGGGGCCGGGTGAGCGCCAGCTCGAACTGGACCGCCGTATGCTGGACGAGCGCGCCAAGCGCCTCAAGTCCGATCTGTCGCGACTGCAGCGCCAGCACAGCACGCAGCGGCGCGCCCGCGCGCGCAACGACACGCTCAGCATCTCGCTGGTGGGCTATACCAACGCGGGCAAGTCGACGCTGTTCAACGCGCTGACCAAGGCGCGCGCCTATGCGGCGGACCAGCTGTTTGCCACGCTCGACACCACTTCGCGCCGGCTGTTCCTGGACGGGCTGGGCAACGTGGTGCTGTCCGACACCGTCGGCTTTATCCGCGACCTGCCCACGCAGCTGGTGGCAGCGTTCCGCGCTACGCTGGAAGAAACCGTCCACGCCGACCTGCTGCTGCATGTGGTGGACGCATCGAGCCCCGTGCGCCACGAACAGATCGAGCAGGTCAACCGTGTGCTGGCGGAAATCAATGCCTCGGACATCCCGCAGATCGTGGTGATGAACAAGATCGACGCGGCGCCCGAGCTGATGGAGCAGGGCCCGCGCATCGAGCGCGACGAGGACGGCGTCCCCACCCGCGTCTTCCTCAGCGCGCGCGAAGGCATTGGCATCGATGCGCTGCGCGAGTCGGTGGTGGAGGTGGCCCAATGGCTGGCGAGCCGGCCATCCGAGCCGCCGCCTTACGATCCCCGACTGGCCGACGTCCCGCTGTATGGCGATGCGGACCAGGGCGAGGAGAGCGAAGAGGGCGTCGAGTACGATGACGATGACCAGATTGGCCATGCCGGCGAGAGCGGCGATGGCAGCGAAGCAGGCGCGGGGGAATCGCGCAGGTCCTGACCGTTTTCCGTCCATTGGCGCCGCGATTGCGCGAATTGGCAAAAAGTGGCGCAGATGACTGCTAGAATCCCCCTGTTACAAACTTCCCCGGACCCGTGCACTTCATGCCCCAGTTTCCCCGGAATGCCGACTCGAGCCTGACACCAGGCAGCCGCCCCGCGCTGCGCGCGGGCTGGCAGCGCCTGCGCGCCATCTTCTCGCTGAACGATCCGCGCTGGGGTCGGAACGGGGACGACGATGACAAGAAGGATGGCCGCGACGACAACCGTCAGCAGAACCAGCGCCCGCAGCAGGACGGCGGCCCGCCCGACCTTGACGAGTTGTGGCGCGACTTCAATCGCCGCCTGAACGGCCTGCTGGGCCGCAAGGAAAACGGCGGCGGCGGCAACCAGGGCTTTGGCGGCCCGCGCACCCCCGGCAAGAGCTCGGGCGTGGGTGTCGGCGTGATCGTCGCCGCGGTGGTCGGGATCTGGCTCGCCAGCGGCTTCTTCATGGTGCAGGAAGGCCAGACCGCGGTGATCCTGCAGTTCGGCAAGTTCAAGTACTCCGCCGGCCCCGGCATCAACTGGCGCCTGCCCTGGCCGGTCCAGGCGGCCGAGATCGTCAACCTGTCGGCGGTGCGTTCGGTCGAGGTGGGCCGCTCCACGTCGATCAAGGACAGCAACCTGAAGGACTCGTCGATGCTGACGCAGGACGAGAACATCATCGACGTGCGCTTCACCGTGCAGTACGTGATTCAGGATGCCACCGAATTCCTGTTCTTCAACAAGACCGACCGCGGCGGCGACGAGGAACTGGTGACGCAGGCCGCCGAGACTTCAGTGCGCGAGATCGTCGGCCGCAACAAGATGGACGCGGTGCTGTACGAGAGCCGTGAGGAGATCGCGCAGGGGCTGGCCAAGTCGATCCAGGCGATCCTGTCGGCGTACAAGACCGGCATCCGCGTGCTTTCCGTGAACGTGCAGAGCGTGCAGCCGCCCGAGCAGGTGCAGGCCGCGTTCGATGACGTCAACAAGGCCAGCCAGGACCGCGAGCGCGCCATCAGTGAAGGCCAGGCCTATGCCAATGACATCATCCCGCGCGCCAAGGGTGCGGCCGCCCGCCTGAAGGAAGAGTCCGAAGCCTACCGCTCGCGCGTGGTGGCGCAGGCTCAGGGCGATGCCTCACGCTTCCGCTCAGTGCAGTCCGAATACGCCAAGGCGCCGCAGGTGACCCGCGACCGCATCTATCTCGAAACCATGCAGCAGATCTACACCAATTCGACCAAGGTGCTGGTGGATGCGCGCCAGGGCAACAACCTCCTCTACCTGCCGCTGGACAAGCTGATGGCGCAGGGCCAGCCCGGCACGCCGGCAACGCCGGGCGCCGCCGGAACGCCGGCGCCCGCGCCGGACGCCTCGCCGGACACCCGGTCGCGCGAGGCGCTGCGCAACCGCGACCGCGACTCGCGCTGAGGAGACCGTCATGAACCGACTGATTTCCTTCACGATCGGCTTTTTCATCCTGCTGGCCGTGGCCTCGTCCATGCTGTTCGTGGTCGACCAGCGCCAGTACGCCGTGGTGTTCGCCTTCGGCGAGATCAAGCAGGTGGTGCGCGAGCCCGGCCTGCACTTCAAGCTGCCGCCGCCGTTCCAGAACGTGGTGTTCATGGACCGCCGCCTGCAGACCATCGACGGGGCCGCCAGCGAGCGTTTCCTGACCGCCGAGAAGAAGAGCATGGTGGTGGACTGGTTCGTCAAATGGCGCATCACCGATCCGCGCAAGTTCTTCGTCGCCTTCGGTGGCAACGTCCGCGGCGCGCAGGACCGCATGACGCAGCGGATCGACTCCGTGGCGCGCGAGGAGTTCGGCAAGCGCACCGTGGCCGACGTGGTCGCCGGCGAGCGCGAGCAGGTGATGCAGGCCATCCGCAACGCCATGAGCGAATACGCCAAGTCGGTGGGCGTGGAGATCCTGGACGTGCGCCTCAAGCGCGTCGACCTGCTGCCCGCGATCAGCGAATCGGTGTACCGCCGCATGGAAGCCGAGCGCAAGCGCGTGGCCAACGAGCTGCGTTCCACCGGCGCCGCCGAGGGCGAGAAGATCCGCGCCGATGCCGACCGCCAGCGCGAAGTGGTGCTGGCCGAGGCCTATCGCGACGCGCAGGTGATCAAGGGCGAGGGCGATGCCAAGGCTTCGCAGATCTATGCCGACGCGTTCGGCCGCGATCCGCAGTTCGCGCAGTTCTGGCGCAGCATGGAGGCCTACCGCAACACCTTCCGCGACAAGCGCGACGTGCTGGTGCTGGAGCCCAACTCTGACTTCTTCCGCTATATGCGTTCCAGCGGTGGTGCCGCGGCGGGCGCCTCCGGCGGGTCCGGAGCCAAGCGCTAGCGCACTCGCTGGTCCGTGTGGCGGAAAGACGAAACCCCGGCTTGCCGGGGTTTTGTCCGGCTGGAGCCCTCATGGAACCCATCGCCGTGGAGTGATGGCGCGGTCGCGCGGAGGGCGCAACGACCGCAACGACCGCGGCAACAATGATCCCGGGCGAGGCCCGGCACCCGAGGGCGCTGCGCCCGCGGGACCAACCGAATGACCGAGAAGAGATTCACCATGTCCAACCATTGGCTGCTGCCAGAAAACATTGCCGACGTGCTGCCGTCGGAAGCGCGCAAGATCGAGGAACTGCGCCGCCGCATGCTGGACCTGTTCCGCACCTACGGCTATGAGCTGGTGATGCCGCCGATGCTGGAATACCTGGAGTCGTTGCTGACTGGCACCGGCCATGACCTGGACTTGCGCACGCTCAAGCTGGTCGACCAGCTGTCGGGCCGCACCATGGGCCTGCGTGCCGATATCACGCCGCAGGTCGCGCGCATTGACGCCCACCTGCTGAATCGCCCCGGCGTGACCCGCCTGTGCTACGCCGGCAACGTGCTGCACGCGCGCCCGGCGGGCTTCCATGCAACACGCGAGCCGATCCAGATCGGTGCCGAGATCTATGGCCATGCCGGCCTGGAAGCCGACGTCGAGATCCAGGAACTGATGCTGGCCGCGCTGCAGGCGGCCGGGCTGTCGGAGATCCGCATCGACCTGTGCCACGCCGGCATCCTGGAAGCACTGCTGGCCGGACTGCCGTCGATTCGCAAGATCGAGGACGCGCTCTTTGCCGCGCTCGAAACCAAGGATGTGCCCGCGCTGCGCGAGCTGACCGTGGGCCTGCCGCAGACCGAGCGCGATGCGCTGCTGGCGCTGCCGACGCTCTATGGCGGCGTGGACGTGCTGGACCGCGCCCGCGCGACGCTGCCGGCCAGCCCCGCCATCGGTCGCGCGCTGGACGAGCTGGCCGCGCTGGCGGTGCAGGTGCGCGGCGCCAGCGTCAACATCGACCTGTCGGATTTGCGCGGCTATCACTATCACAGCGGAGTGATGTTCGCGGCCTACGTGGCGGGCCTGCCCAATTACGTTGCGCGGGGCGGCCGCTATGACAAGGTGGGCGAGGCCTTCGGCCGCGCACGGCCCGCGACCGGTTTTTCGCTGGATCTGCGCGAAGTGGCGGCCTTGTCGCCCGTGGAAGTGCGTGCGCAGGCGATTTTCGCGCCCTGGGATGCGGATCCGGCACTGCGTGCCGCCATTTCCACGCTGCGTGCCGCAGGCGAGATCGTGATCCAGTCACTGCCCGGCCATACCCACGAGCTGGACGAGTTCAACTGCGACCGGCAACTGGTACGCCAGGACGACGGCTGGGCCGTGGTGCCGCGCTGACGCACTGGGGTCAGGGCAGCCCAAAAATCGGGAATCGCCCGGCAACAAGAGTAGAATACGTTTTTAACCTATTGACCAAAGCAATATGTCCGCATCCGCAGTAGGCCAGGGACGCAATGTCGTCGTGATCGGCACCCAGTGGGGTGACGAAGGCAAAGGAAAAATCGTCGATTGGCTTACCGACCAGGCAAAGGGCGTGGTGAGGTTCCAGGGCGGCCACAACGCTGGCCACACCCTGATCATCGGCGGCAAGAAGACCATTCTGCGCCTGATCCCCTCGGGCATCATGCGCGACGGCACGGTCTGCTACATCGGCAACGGTGTGGTGCTGTCGCCCGAAGCACTGTTCCGTGAAATCGAAGAACTCGAAGCCGCCGGTCTGCAGGTGCAGAGCCGCCTGCGCATCTCGGAAGCGGCAACGCTGATCCTGCCGTACCACGTCGCCATCGACAAGGCGCGCGAAGCCCGCCGTGGCGCAGCCAAGATCGGCACCACCGGCCGCGGCATCGGCCCGGCCTATGAAGACAAGGTCGCCCGCCGCGCGCTGCGCGTGCAGGACCTGTTCGATCCCAAGCAGTTCGCCGAACGCCTGCGCGAAAACCTCGACCTTCACAACTTCATGCTGACCCAGTACCTGGGCGCCGAAGCCGTGGACTTCCAGCAGACGCTGGACGAGGCGCTGGCCTATGCGCCGCGCCTGGCGCCGATGGTGGCCGACGTGTCGGCCGAGCTGTACGCGGTCAACGCCGCCGGCGGCAACCTGATGTTCGAAGGCGCGCAAGGCACGCTGCTGGACGTGGACCACGGCACCTATCCGTACGTGACCTCGAGCAACTGCGTGGCCGGTGCGGCCGCCGCGGGTGCCGGCGTCGGCCCGGGCCGCCTGAATTACATCCTGGGCATCACCAAGGCCTATTGCACGCGCGTGGGCGCGGGCCCGTTCCCCAGCGAGCTGTACGACAACGACAACCCGTCGCGTCAGGATCCGGTTGGCGTGCGCCTGGCCAATATCGGCAAGGAATTCGGCTCGGTCACGGGCCGTCCGCGCCGCACCGGCTGGCTCGATGCCGCCGCGCTCAAGCGTTCGGTGCAGATCAACGGCGTGTCGGGCCTGTGCATGACCAAGCTGGACGTGCTCGACGGCCTGGAAAGCATCAAGCTGTGCGTCGGCTACGCGCTGGACGGCAAGACCGTCGACATCCTGCCGCGCGGCTCTGACGCCGTCGCGCGCTGCGAGCCGGTGTACGAGGAATTCCCCGGCTGGAACGAATCGACTTTCGGCGTGAAGGAGTGGGGCGCGCTGCCCGAGGCGGCCCGCGTCTACCTGAAGCGCGTGGAAGAAGTGGTCGGCATCCCGATCGACATGATCTCGACCGGCCCGGACCGCGACGAGACCATCCTGCTGCGTCACCCGTACAAGGCCTGACCTGGCAACGTAATACGCAAGGCGTGGCGCCATGAGCGCCGCGAACTGCCACAGACAATCGGCCCGCGCAAGCGGGCCGAGCCACATCGGTCAACCGACTGCGAAGATACAAAGATAAAGCCATGAACCTGCCTACGAACGATGACGAGAACCTGTGGGTGTCCTGGGACGAATACCATCGCCTGATCGCACGCCTGTCGCTGAACGTGCATGAGTCGGGCTGGAAGTTCGACAAGATCCTGTGCCTGGCGCGCGGCGGGCTGCGCGTGGGCGATCAGATGTCGCGCATCTTCGACGTGCCGCTGGCCATCCTGGCCACCAGTAGCTACCGCGAGGCTGCCGGCACGCAGCAGGGCGACCTGGATATCGCACAGTACATCACCATGACCCGCGGCGAACTGACCGGCAAGATCCTGCTGGTCGACGACCTGGTGGATTCGGGCATCACGCTCGAGCGCGTGGGTCGCCACCTGAAGGAACGCTACCCGGCGGTGACCGAGGTGCGCTCAGCGGTGCTGTGGTACAAGGCGTGCTCTAAGGTCGAGCCGGACTACCACGTGACCTTCCTGGAGTCGAACCCCTGGATCCACCAGCCGTTCGAAGAGTACGACACGCTGCGCCCGCACAACCTGGCCGCCTGGCTCAAGCGCGGCAAGCGCGCCAGCCTGCTGGACGACGGCACGCGCGACTGAACGACGCCGCCACTTGCCATGCCCGTGGCGCTCTGCCCGGGGCACGGCACCGGAAGGCTTCAGTAGCCGACCGTGAAACGCTGGTGCGATTGCGCCGGCTTCTCGATCTCGTCGGGCATCTCGATGGCATAGTCCGCCATCGAGATCCTGGCCGGAATGCCGGAATCGCCACTGAAGCTGTTACACTCCTCGACATTGCCGTTCCGTTGTGGTTCGGCTGCCGCGCGGGGTACGGTGCGCGGTTTCGCGGACGGGAAAAACCCCTTACGCTCACAGGTATGACACCGTGGCACGCAGTGCCGCCAAGCAAGGAGTGCAAGTTGCCGGATCTGGTACGCGAACCAAGCGTCAAAAACAAAAAACCCGCAGGGCTTGAAAGCGCTGCGGGTTTTCCGGTGATCTGGTGCCCAGGAGAGGACTCGAACCTCCACAGTGTTGCCACCGCTAGGACCTGAACCTAGTGCGTCTACCAATTCCGCCACCTGGGCAGGTGTCGAAACAACCGAAGCGCTCATTATAGGGAGCGCGAGAATTTTGTCAAATAGTTTCCAGAAAAAATTGAATCAGAACAGCTATCCGATCCCCAGCCGGGAAGAAATCCTGGGCGTGCTGAGAACCTCGGGATCCCCTCTGTCGGCCGGCGATATCGCCAAGTCCCTGGCAGTCACGCGCAAGGAGCATGACGGCTTCCAGAAGCGCCTGGCGGCGATGGAACGCGACGGCCAGATCGAACTGAACCGCAAGGGCCGCTATGAGCTGGCCCACCAGCCGAACTTCGTCACCGGCCGGGTGCAAGGCCACCGCGACGGCTTCGGCTTCCTGATCCGCGACGACGGCGAGGACGATATCTTCCTGCCCGAACGCGAACTGCAGAAGGCCATGCACAACGACCGCGCGCAGGTGCGCGTGGTGGGCTACGACCGCCGCGGCCGGCCCGAAGGGCAGATCGTCGAGATCATCGAGCGCGCCAACCGCTTCGTCATCGGCCGCCTGCTCAGCGAGGGCGGCGTGCTGGTGGTGGCGCCCGAGGACAAGCGCATCAGCCAGGACATCCTGATCCCGCCCAAGGCCCAGGGCAAGGCGCGCGTGGGGCAGGTGGTCAGCGTCGAGCTGATCGAGTACCCCGACCGCTACGTGCAGCCGGTGGGCCGCGTGGTGGAAGTGCTGGGCGACATCGACGATCCCGGCATGGAGATCGAGATCGCAGTGCGCAAGTACGGCGTGCCGCATGCGTTCTCGCCCGCAGCCGCCCAGGAAGCCGCCGCGCTGCCCGACGAGGTGCGCCAGGCCGACCTGGACCACCGCATCGACCTGCGCGATATCCCGCTGGTGACCATCGACGGCGAAGACGCGCGCGACTTCGACGACGCGGTCTACTGCGAGCCGGTCAGGATAGGCCGCGCCAAGGGCTGGCGCCTGATCGTGGCGATCGCCGACGTGTCGCACTACGTGCGCCCTGGGACGCCGCTGGATGCCGATGCGCTGGATCGTGCCACCTCGGTCTACTTCCCGCGGCGGGTGATACCGATGCTGCCGGAGAAGCTGTCCAATGGCCTGTGCTCGCTCAACCCCGCCGTGGACCGGCTGTGCATGGTGTGCGATACGGTGATCACCGCCAAGGGCGAAATCAAGGGCTATCAGTTCTATCCGGCCGTGATGCACTCGACTGCACGCCTGACCTACAACGAGGTCTGGTCGGTCTTGTCCAACACCAAGGGCCCCGAGGCGCACAAGCGCAGCGAACTGGTACCGCACCTGCAGAACCTGTACGAGCTGTTCCAGGTACTGCTCAAGGCGCGGCGCGCGCGCGGCGCGATCGACTTCGATACCACCGAGACCTATATCGTTTGCAACGCGCAGGGCAAGATCGAGCAGATCCTGCCGCGCACGCGCAACGACGCGCACCGGCTGATCGAGGAATGCATGCTGACCGCCAACGTGTGCGCGGCCGACTTCCTCGAACGCTTCAAGCACCCGGCGCTGTACCGGATCCACGCCGGCCCCAGCGAAGAAAAGCTGAAGAACCTGCGCGAGTTCCTGCGCACCGCCGGCCTGTCGCTCGGCGGCGGCGACAAGCCGCAGGCCTCGGACTACGCCGAGGTGATGGACAAGATCAAGTCCCGCCCCGACGCGCCGATGCTGCAGACCATGCTGCTGCGCTCGATGCAGCAGGCGGTCTACAGCCCGGACAATATCGGCCACTTCGGCCTGTCGTATGAAGCCTATGCGCACTTCACCAGCCCGATCCGCCGCTATCCGGACCTGCTGGTGCACCGCGCGATCAAGGCAGTGCTGGCGCATACCAAGTACCAGCCGGCCTTTGCCCACGGCACCGAACTGAATACGGCGATCTCGCCCAAGGCGCGCAAGCTGCAGGCCAAGGACGCCGAGCAGAAGGCCGAATTGACGGCGGCGCGCGCCAAGCGCAATGAGGCGATCTGGGACGAGCTCGGCCTGCACTGCTCGGCCAACGAGCGCCGTGCCGACGAGGCCTCACGCGATGTCGAGGCCTGGCTCAAGTGCTACTTCATGCGCGACAAGCTCGGCAGTGACTTCGCCGGCACGATCAGCGCCGTGACCTCGTTCGGCATCTTCGTGCAGCTCGACGAGCTGTATGTCGAAGGCCTGGTCCACGTCACCGAACTGGGCAGCGATTACTTCCAGTACGACGAGGCCCGCAACGAACTGCGCGGCGAACGCACCGGCATCCGCTACCGCCTGACCGACCGCGTGCGCGTGCAGGTGTCGCGTGTGGACCTGGATGCACGCAAGATCGATTTCCGCCTGGTGCAGGAGCCCTCGGCGAAAACCCTGCGTGCCCGCGTTCCGGGCACTGAAACTCAGCCGCGCGTACCGGCCGCCCATGCGGTGCCGGCGCGCAAGAAGGGCCGCCAGCTGGCGGCACTGCTGGGCGGTTCGTCCAAGCCGGAGGAATCGTTCGACGAGACGCTGGACCGCGTGATCGAAGAGCAGCCGGTGTTCGAGGCCGTGATCACACCGCTCAAGCCGCACGTCAAGACCGGCGGCAAGCCGGCCAAGCGCGCCGCCAAGCCCAAGCCCTCGCACCTGGAAAAACCGCGCAAGCCGGCCTCTAAGTCGCGATCGGCCAAGCCGGCGGGCAAGTCGGCCGCCAAGACCTCGCGCACCCCGCGCAAGCGCTGAAGCCTGCGGCGGCCGCAATGGCCGCCGCCCCCACAGCCGCACCTTGCGCGGCGGTGCGGGCCGGGGCGAGTACAATCGCGCCCATGGCCAAAAACAAACTCCTGATCGGCTTTCACGCCGTGACCGCACGCCTGCGCCAAGACGCAAAAGGCGTGACCGACGTCTATATCGAATCCGCCCGCCGCGACCGGCGCATGCAGGACTTCGTCCGCCTGGCCGAGAGCCTGGGCGTGCGCCTGCATCCCGTCGATGCCGAGCGCCTGCGCGGCATGGCCGGCACCGACCGCCACCAGGGCGTGGTGGCGCGCGCCGAAGACGTGGCGCTGGCGCTGAACCTGGATGAACTGCTCGACGGCATCGAGGGCACGCCGCTGCTGCTGGTGCTAGACGGCGTCACCGATCCGCACAACCTGGGCGCCTGCCTGCGCGTGGCCGATGGCGCCGGCGCGCACGCCGTGATCGCACCCAAGGACCGCAGCGTCGGCCTCAATGCCACCGTGGCCAAGGTCGCCAGCGGCGCGGCCGAGACCGTGCCCTATATCACCGTGACCAACCTGGCGCGCACGCTGCGCGAACTGCAGGAGCGCGGCATCTGGGTGATCGGTACCGCCGACGGCACCGAGAAATCGCTGTACGACATCGACTTCAAGGGCCCGACCGCGATCGTGATGGGCGCAGAAGGCGAGGGCATGCGCCGCCTGACGCGCGAGACGTGCGACGAGCTGGTCGGCATCCCGATGGCGGGTGGCGTGGAAAGCCTGAACGTCTCGGTGGCCAGCGGCGTGTGCCTGTACGAGGCGGTGCGCCAGCGGCGGCTGCCGCGCTGAACGCATGGCAGGCGATTCCCATATCTCCGCTCAGCCGGGACTTGAGGAAGCGCGCCGGCTGATCGCCGGCGCGAACAATATCTTCGTGCTGACCGGCGCCGGCATTTCGGCCGAGTCCGGCGTGCCGACCTTCCGCGATGCCATGACCGGCCTGTGGGAGCAGTTCGACCCGGAAGAGCTCGCGAGCGAAGGCGCCTACCGCCGCCAGCCTGCACTGGTGTGGGAGTGGTACCTGCACCGGCGCGACCTGGTCGCGGCCGTGCAGCCCAATCCGGCGCACCACGCGCTGGTGGCGCTGGCCGCGCAGAAGCGGGTCACGCTGGTGACCCAGAACGTTGACGGCCTGCACCAGCGCGCCGGCAGCGAACACGTGATCGAGCTGCACGGCAACCTGTTCGCCAACAAGTGGCTGGACGGATGCGGGCGCTGCAACGAGGCCACCGCGCTGCCGGGCATGCCGCCGCGCTGCGACCTCTGCGGCGCACTGATGCGCCCGGGTGTGGTGTGGTTTGGGGAAGACCTGCCGCGCGTGGCCCGCTACCGCGCCGAGCACGCGGCGCAGACCTGCGACCTGTGCCTGGTGGTCGGCACCTCGGGGCTGGTGTATCCGGCGGCGGGTTTGCCGGGTGTGGCCAGCGAGCATGGCGCGCCGGTGATCGTGGTGAATCCACAGCCGTCGGCGCTGGACCAGACCGCGGATCTCTTGCTGACGGCAGCGGCAGGGGAATGCCTGCCTCTGCTGTGGTCGCAACCGGCACCCTCGGCCGGCTGAGCCTGGGTCCGGGCGGGGGCGCCCGGACTTCCCTTACTTAGCGATCTCCCCGATCAGCTTTTCCAGCTTGACCGCATCCGCCGCGAACAGGCGGATGCCTTCGGCCAGCTTCTCGGTGGCCATCGCATCTTCATTGAGCTGCCAGCGGAAGGACGGCTCGTCGGCCGCAATGCGGGCGATATTGGCGGCCTGCGCCTGGTCCACCGACAGCTTGTGCTCGACCGGGCCCTGGCCGGCGGCCAGTTGCTCGAGCAGCTCCGGGCTGATGGTCAGCAGGTCGCAGCCGGCCAGCGACAGGATCTGCGCGGTGCTGCGGAAGCTTGCGCCCATCACCTCGGTCGGGTACCCGAACTTCTTGTAGTAGTCGTAGATCTGGCGCACCGAGCGCACGCCCGGGTCGTTGTCGCCGCCGTTGGCGACCGGGTCCCACTGCTCGCCGGCCTGCTTCTTGTACCAGTCGAAGATGCGGCCGACGAAGGGCGAGATCAGCTGCGCGCCGGCCTCGGCGCAGGCCACCGCCTGCACCAGCGAGAACAGCAGCGTCATATTGCAGCGGATGCCGTCGCGCTGCAGGATCTCGGCCGCGCGGATGCCTTCCCAGGTGGAGGCGATCTTGATCAGCACGCGCTCGCGCGCGATGCCGCGCTGCTCGTAGAGCTGGATCAGGTGGCGCGCCTTGGCCACGGTGGCTTCGGTATTGAACGACAGGCGCGCATCGACCTCGGTCGACACGCGTCCGGGCACGATCGCCAGGATCTCGCAGCCGAAGGCGATCAGCACTTCGTCCATCACCGCATCCACGCCGCCGTTGCCGTGGTGGTCCCGCACGGCCTGCTCCAGCAGGTGCCGGTATTCGGGTTTCTGCACCGCCTTCAGGATCAGCGACGGATTGGTGGTCGCGTCCTTCGGGGTGCATTGCTTCATCAGCTGGAAGTCGCCGGTATCGGCCACCACCGTGGTGAACTGCTTGAGTTGTTCGAGCTGGTTCATGGTCGCTATGTCGTGGGCTGAATTGTCTGCGGGCATCCGAGGGGCGTACAGGCTGCCCGGGTCTGGTCCATTGTACCGTCGCCCGCGAGCCATGCCGCCGCAATCCGCTACACTGTGCGTTTTCCCCCCAACGCAATCTGGCTGTTGTCATGACTCAGGATGAACTCAAGGCGCTGGTGGCGCAAGCCGCCGCCGACTACGTGAAGCAGGAAGTTCCCGAAGGCGCCGTGCTCGGCGTGGGCACCGGCTCCACCGCGAACCTCTTCATTGACGCCGTGGCGGCGTTCAAGGAGCGTTTCGCGGGTGCGGTGTCGAGCTCCGAGGCTTCCACGCGCCGCCTGCAGCAGCACGGCTTCAAGGTGCTTGACCTGAATGAAGTGGATGAGATTCCCGTGTACGTCGACGGCGCCGACGAGATCGACGCCAGCGGCGCCATGATCAAGGGCGGCGGTGGCGCGCTCACGCGCGAAAAGATCGTGGCCTCGGTGGCAAAGCGCTTCGTCTGCATCGCCGACGGCAGCAAGCTGGTCCAGACCATGGGCACGTTCCCGCTGCCGGTCGAGGTGATTCCGATGGCACGTGCCGCGGTCGCGCGCAAGCTGCAGGCCCTGGGCGGCCAGCCGCGCCTGCGCATGACCAAGGAAGGTGGCATCTACAAGACCGACAACGGCAATGTGATCCTGGATGTGGCCGGGCTGAAGATCGACGACCCGCGTGGCCTGGAGTCGGCCATCAACCAGGTGCCGGGCGTGGTCACGGTGGGCCTGTTCGCGCTGCGAGGCGCGGATGTGCTGCTGCTGGGTACCGGCGACGGCGTGCAGCGTACCAACTACTGAACGCAGTCGTCCGCTACACAGCAAAAAGGGGTGCCTGAGGCACCCCTTTGTCATTGCCGGCGGTCCAGTTCAGGACTGTGGCGGCACGTAGCCCTGCGCCTGGTCGGCACCTTCGCCGAAGAAGTACTTCTCGGTCTGCTTGAGCAGGTACTGGCGCGCGCGGGCGTCGGCCATGTTCAGGCGGTTCTCGTTGATCAGCATGGTCTGGTGCTTGAGCCAGCCGGCCCAGGCTTCCTTCGACACGCTTTGCCAGATCTTCTTGCCCAGTTCGCCGGGCAGCGGCGGGAAGTCGAGGCCTTCGGCTTCCTTGTTCAGCTTGATGCAATGGACCGTGCGGGCCATGGGGACTCCTTGTACGTTCGTTAGACTTTGCTGAGGCGCTGGCGCTATTGTAGCCAAGCGGGGCGGCCGGGCGCGGCGCGGCGGCGATTGCCCCTACGGCGTTACAGCTTTTTCATCAGCACCATCGACTTGCGCTGCCAGTTGTAGAGCTTGCGCTTGTCCTCGGGCAGGTCGTCGACGTTGGCGTGCACGAAGCCGCGCTTGAGGAACCAGTGCTCGGTGCGGGTGGTGAGCACGAACAGCTTTTCCAGGCCGAGCGCGCGGGCGCGGCGCTCGATGCGCTTGAGCAGGCGCTCGCCATCGCCGGTGCCCTGGGCTTCCTGCGATACGGTCAGGCAGGCCATCTCGCCCATGTTCTCGCGCGGGTAGTCGTACAGCGCGGCGCAGCCGAACAGCACGCCGTCGTGCTCGATCACCGAGAAGTTGCCGATATCGCGCTCGATCAGGTGGCGTCCGCGCGGCACCAGCGTGCCGTCCTGCTCCAGCGGCTCGATCAGCTGCACGATGCCGCCGACGTCGTCGAGCGTGGCTTCGCGCAGGCTTTCCAGGTCGGTGTCGGACAGCATGGTGCCGACACCGTCATGCAGGAACAGCTCCAGCAGCACCGAGCCGTCGAGCGAGTAGGGGATCAGGTGCGCGCGCGGCACGCCGCCCTTGAGCGCCTTGACCAGGTGCTGCAGGTAGTTGGCCACATCCGGCGGCAGGTGGTTGTTCTGCAGGCGCTCGACCGCGGTGCGCAGCGACATTTCCTGCATCAGCTTGCCGACCGGGTCGGGCACGCCCGGCACCTCGGTGATAAAAATCAGCTTGTCGGCCTTCATCGCCGTGGCGGTGGCGCTGGCCACGTCTTCCATCGACAGGTTGAAGGCCTGGCCGGTGGGCGAGAAGCCCAGCGGCGACAGCAGCACCACCTTGCCGTGCGACAGCGACATGCGCACCGACTCGGCGTCGATCTTGCGCACCAGGCCGGTGTGCTGGTAGTCGGTGCCGTTGACGATGCCGACCGGGCGCGCGGTGACGAAGTTGCCGGAAATCACCGAGAGCTGGGCGCCGGCCATCGGCGTATTGGGCAGGCCCTGGCTGAAGGCGGCCTCGATGTCCAGGCGCAGTTCGCCGGCGGCTTCCTTGGCGCATTCGAGCGCGGCGTTGTCGGTGATGCGCACGCCGTCGACGAATTGCGACTCGACCTGGCGCAGCGCCAGTTGCTCCTCCACCTGCGGGCGCGAGCCGTGCACCAGCACGATCTGCATGCCCATCGCGTGCAGCAGCGCGACGTCGTTGACCAGCGCATTGAGCACGCCCGACTTGACCAGTTCGCCCGCGAATGCGATCACGAACGTCTTGCCGCGGAAGGCGTGGATGTACGGTGCCACCATGCGCAGCCAGTCGACGAACTGCTGGTGGTCGGGGCCGCTGCGGTCGATGGCGTCGGCGCTGGCGACCACCGGTGCGGTGGCGGGCACGGCGGAGGCCGGGGCGGGCAGGGGCAGTTCGGCCGTGGCGGGCGGCTCCCCCGGTGCGGAAGAGGAGGGCGCCGGCTGGGGCGCGTCGGTTCTGGCGTTCATGCCGCGGATTATAATCCCGGCCAATGTCAGAGCAACGTCCAGTCCAGCCCCCCAAGCCCGCCTCCCCGCGCCAGAGCGCCGGTGTCGGCCAGTCCGCGTCCCCAGCCCAGTCCCGGCCGGCCAGAGATCAGGCCAGGGGGCCGGCAAAACAGCCAGCCGGCCGTCCCGAACCCGCCGCCGGCCGTCCAGCCGGCGAGCCCGGCCAGCGCCAGCCGCGCGGGCCCCGCGAGGCGCGGCCGCCGCGGCCGCCGCGGCCCGTCAACCCGTTGCCGCCGATTACCTTCCCCGAGGCCCTGCCGGTCTCGGCCCGCCGCGACGAGATCGCCGCGGCGCTGCTGGCCAGCCAGGTGGTGATCGTGTCGGGCGAGACCGGCTCGGGCAAGACCACGCAGCTCCCCAAGATCTGCCTGTCGATCGGGCGTGGCCCGGGTCGCGAGGGTGGGGGCCTGATCGGCCACACGCAGCCCCGGCGTATCGCTGCCACCTCGACGGCCAAGCGCATCGCGCAGGAACTCGGCACGCCGCTGGGCGAGCATGTGGGCTATCAGGTGCGCTTCAATGACACCATGTCGTCGGGCGCGTCGGTCAAGCTGATGACCGATGGCATTTTGCTGGCCGAAACCCAGAACGATCCGCTGCTGCGCGCGTATGACACCCTCATCATCGACGAGGCGCACGAGCGCAGCCTGAACATCGACTTCCTGATCGGCTACCTGCGCCAGATCCTGCCGAAGCGGCCGGACCTGAAGGTGATCATCACGTCGGCGACGATCGATGCGCAGCGCTTTGCCGGGCATTTCGCATCGAACGGCAAGCCGGCGCCGGTGATCGAGGTCAGCGGCCGGCTGTACCCCGTGGAAGTCCGCTACCGCCCGATCACCGAGGACGTGCCTCCCGGTGGCGTGCCGCGCAATGCTCAGGCACGCGAGCGCGACCTCTACGACGGTATCGTCGAGGCCGTGGACGAACTGTGCCGCGTGGGCCCCGGCGATGTGCTGGTGTTCCTGCCCGGCGAGCGCGAGATCCGCGAAGCCGCCGAGGCGCTGCGCAAGCACCATCCGCCGCATACCGAAATCCTGCCGCTGTTCGCGCGGCTGTCGGTGCAGGAGCAGGAGCGGGTGTTCAAGCCGTCGAACGCACGCCGCATCGTGCTGGCGACCAATGTCGCCGAAACCTCGCTGACGGTGCCGGGCATCCGCTACGTGGTCGATACCGGGCTGGCGCGCGTCAAGCGCTACTCCTACCGCAACAAGGTCGAGCAACTGCAGGTCGAGGCGATCTCGCAGGCCGCCGCCAACCAGCGCGCCGGCCGTTGCGGTCGCGTGGCCAACGGCGTGTGCATCCGGCTGTATGAAGAGACCGATTTCGCCGGTCGGCCGCGCTTCACCGATCCAGAGATCCTGCGCTCGTCGCTGGCCGCGGTGATCCTGCGCATGAAGGCGCTACGGCTGACCGATATCGAGGCGTTCCCGTTTATCGAGCCACCGCTGGGCCGCGCCGTCGCCGACGGCTACCAGCTCTTGCAGGAACTGGGCGCGGTCGACGACGCCAATCAGCTCACCGGCACCGGCCGCCAGCTGGCCAAGTTGCCGCTGGACCCGCGTGTTGCGCGCATGATCTTCGCGGCGCGCGAGCACCATTGCCTGCGCGAGGTGCTGATCATCGCCAGCGCACTATCGGTGCAGGACCCGCGCGACCGCCCGCAGGAAGCGCAGGAAGCCGCCGACCAGGCGCATCGCAAGTTCATGGACGAGAAGTCCGAGTTCCTGGGCTGGGTCAAGCTGTGGAAGTGGTTCGAGGACGCGGTCGCGCACAAGAAGTCCAACCGCCAGCTGCAGGACCAGTGCCGGGCCAACTTCCTGTCGCACCTGCGCCTGCGCGAGTGGCGCGATGTCCATTCGCAGTTGCTGACCACGGTCACGGAGCAAGGCTGGCGGCTGAACGACAGCGAGCCCACCTACGAGCAGGTCCACAAGGCCCTGCTGACGGGTTTGCTCGGGAACGTCGGCTGCCGCATCGAGGACGGTGACGGCAAGGGCCGCGAATACCTGGGCGCGCGCGGCATCAAGTTCCACCTGTGGCCGGGCTCGCTGATCGCGCGCAAGGTGGGGCGCTGGATCGTGGCCGCCGAGCTGGTCGAAACCAGCAGGCTGTTCGCGCGCACCCTCGCGCGCATCGAGCCCGAGTGGCTCGAGCAAATCGGCGGCCACCTGCTCAAGGTGAGTTGGAGCGACCCGCACTGGGAAAAGAAGGCCGGCCAGGTGCTGGCGCTGGAACGCGCCACGCTGTACGGTCTGGTGGTCTATCAGCATCGCCGCGTCCACTACGGGCCGATGAACCCGAAGGAAGCACGCGAGCTCTTTATCCGCCGCGCGCTGGTCGAGGGCGAGTTCGACACGCGCCTGCCGTTCTACGCCCATAACCAGCGCCTGGTGCGCGAGATCGAGAACCTGGAGCACAAGTCGCGCCGCCAGGACGTGCTCGTCGACGACGAGCTGATCTACGCCTTCTACGATGGCGCGATCCCGGCGGATATCAACCAGCAGGCCACCTTCGAGCAGTGGTACCAGGCTGAGAGCGCCAAAGACCGCAAGCTGCTCTACCTGAACCGCGACGAGCTGATGCGGCACGAGGCGGCCGGCATCACCACCGATCTGTTTCCCAAGGCCATGAACGTGGCCGGGGTCGACATGGGGCTGACTTACCACTTCGAGCCGGGCAGCCACCGCGACGGCGTGACGCTGACCGTGCCGCTGTACGCGCTCAACCAGGTGCGGCAGGAGCGCGCCGACTGGCTGGTGCCGGGCATGATCAAGGAGAAGGTGCACCTGCTGCTCAAGTCGCTGCCGCAGAAGCTGCGCCGCCACTGCGTGCCGCTGCCGGAGTACGCAGCGGGGTTTGTCGCGCGCCAGCCGTTCGGCGAGGGCGAGTTGCTCGACGTGCTGATTGCCGATATCCGCGAGCAGACTGGCACCATGGTCAAGCGCGCCGATTTCAAGCTGGAAACGCTGCCCGCGCACCACTCGATGAACTTCAAGGTGATCGACGAGCACGGCCGCCAGCTCGATATGGGCCGCAATCTGGCCCAGCTCCGTGGCGAGCTGGGCGGGCAGGCGCAGCAATCGTTCCAGCGGGTCGCGGCACAAGCGGCGGCACAGGCGGCCACCCAGTCCCCGGACCAGGCGGCGCCGCTGGCCGCGGCCGAGCCTGGCAAGTATGAGAACCTGACCGGCTGGAGCTTCGGCGAACTGCCCGAGCTGCTGGAGATCCGCAAGGGCAGCCAGACCCTGTTCGGCTACCCGGCACTGGTCGACCGCAGCACGCACTGCGACGTGGAAGTCTTCGACGACCCGCAGGAAGCGGCCCGCATCCACTACCTGGGGCTGCGCCGGCTGTTCGCGCTGCAGCTGCGCGAGCAGGTCAAGTTCATCGAGAAGAACATCCCGGGCCTGCAGCAGATGGCGATGCAGTACATGACGCTGGGCACGCAGGAAATGCTGCGCGACCAGATCGTCATGCTGGCGCTGGAACGTGCCTGCCTGCAGGCGCCGCTGCCGCGTAACGAGGCCGAGTTCAATGCCCGCAAGGACGAAGGGCGCACCCGGCTGTCGCTGCTGGCTCAGGAAATCGCGCGGCTGGTGGGCGCCATCCTTGCCGAATACGCCAGCCTGCCGCGCAAGCTGCTGCAGGCCAAGCCGTTCCCCGCGGCCTACGCAGACATGGAAAGCCAGCTTGGCCGGCTGATGGGCAAGCGCTTTATCGACGAGAACCCATACACGCAGCTGGTTCATTTCCCGCGCTACCTGAAGGGCATCGCCATGCGCGTGGACAAGCTCAAGGGCGACCCGGGGCGCGACAGCCAGCGCGTGCAGGAGATAGCGCCGCTGGTGCAGCAGTGGCAGCGGGCGGAAAAACAGCTCCGCACCCAGGGCCGGGGCGGCGAGGATGCGCGGCTGGAGGAATTCCGCTGGATGCTGGAGGAGCTGCGCATCGCGCTGTTCGCGCAGGAGCTGCGCACCCCGGTGCCGATGTCGGTTAAGCGGCTGCAGAAAGTGTGGGAATCGATGCAGCGCTGAGCAGCCGGGAGCCGTCGGGAGCCGCTGTGAGCGGCCGTTGGTCGTGCCGGCGCAACATTCTGCTGAATTCTTGTCTGTCGTCAGCCGGGACGTCAGCGGATTGCCGCGCCCAAACGTTAGAATCGCCGGTTCGGTATTCTCTTAGCGGGTCTTATGTTCGCATTGCGTCGTGTTGTGGCTGGTGGGATCACGGTGGGCGCCCTGGCGCTGGGCCTGCTGGCCGCACCGGTATCGGCGGAAGTGGTGGTGATCCTCAATTCGGGTGATGCAACGGTCACGCTGATCGACAAGGATTCGCAGAAGGTTCTCGACACCTTCCCGATCGGCAAGGAGCCGCACCATCTGATCGCGACGCCGGACGACAAATCGCTGATCGTCGCCAATGCGGTCGGCAATGACCTGGTGTTCCTGGATCCCGTCAGCGGCAAGGTTCAGCAGCGCGTGCCGAATGTCGACGACCCGTACCAGATCGGCTTTTCGCCGGACCAGAAGTGGTTCGTCGCCACCGGCAACCGGCTCGACCGGGTCGACCTGTATCGCTGGGACGGCAAGGCGCTGAAGCTGGCCAAGCAGTTTCCGCTGGCCAAAACCCCCAGCCATATCGCCTTTACCACTGACAGCCGCATCGCCTTTATTACGCTGCAGGATTCCAACGAGGTGGTCGCCATCGACCTGGTCACGCAGAACGTGATGTGGCGCATGGAGACCGGCTCGGCGCCGGCGGGCATCTGGGTCACGCCGGACCAGAAATACCTGCTGGTCGGCATGACTGGCGCGGATTATGTGGCCGTGATCGACTGGCGCACCCGCACCGTGGTCAAGCAGATCCAGACCGGCAAGGGCGCGCACAACTTCCGCGCCGTGGGCGACAAGCGCCACCTGTTCCTGAGCAACCGCGTGACCGGCAGCATCAGCATCATCGACCAGCAGACGCTGACCAAGATAGGCGATATCACCGGCCTGCCGCCAGGCCCGGACGACATGGAACTGACCGCCGACGGCAAGACGCTGTGGGTCACCTTCCGCTGGGCGCGCTCGGTCGGCCTGATCGACGTGGCAAATCGCAAGCTGGTCAAGACCGTGCGCGTCGGGCGCTCGCCGCACGGTATCTATTTCCGCACGCGCGCGCCGCTGTATTGAACGAGGCAGGGCAGGAACCATGCGCGACACCAAGGCTTCGCGATCCGGGCGGCTCAGGAAGATCCTGGCCGCGCTGGCGCTCGCCTGCGCGTTGCCGTCCGCGCTGCAGGCGGCCGACGCCGGCCAGCCTGCAGCAAAGTCCTGCCCGGCCGGCACGCTGTACCTGACCTTCGATACCGGCAGCATGAGCCAGGCGCAGTTGATCGCCGACACGCTGCGCCGCCACCATATCCGCGCCACCTTCTTCCTGGCCAACGAGCCCACGGTGCGCCAGGACAGCTCGCTCGATTCGTCCTGGGCGCCGTACTGGAAGGCGCTGGTGGCGGATGGCCACGCCTTCGGCACACATACTTTCGACCACGTCTACCTGCGCGGCGTGCGCGCTGGGCAGGTGACCATGCGGCCGCAGTTCGGCGCGCAGGCGGGCAAGGACATGGCGATGGACGCCGCCGGCTTCTGCCGCGAGTTGCGCCGCAGCGCCGAGGCCTTTCGCGGCATGACCGGCGCCGACATGGTGCCGCTGTGGCGCGCTCCGGGCGGGCGCACCGCACCGCAGACGCTGCAGTGGGGCGAGCAGTGCGGCTTCCGCCACGTCGGCTGGGCACCGCCGGGTTTTCTGGGCGATGAGCTGGCGTCGGACCGGTATCCCAATGCGGTGCTGCTCGAGCGCGCGCTGGCCAACCTGCGCGACGGCGACATCACCATGGCGCACCTGGGCATCTGGTCGCGCAAGGACCCCTGGGCGCCCGGCGTGCTGGAGCCGCTGCTCGCCGGCCTGGAGCGCAAGGGCTTCTGCTTCGCGACGCTGCGCGAGCATCCGGCCTACCGTGACTGGATTGCCCGCCACGCGGCAAGCACGGCGAAGGCCAACGGACAACAGGAGGGCAGGCGGTAATGTGGGAGACGCTCAACGGTTGGATCGGCCTGGTCGAAGGCGCGCTGTTCCAGGGCGTGGTGCTGCCCGTGGTCTACGACCTCGGGTTTGGCCGCTATGCCGAGGAGGCCTTCACCGGCACGGAATGGCTGCTGGTGGGGCTGGTGCAGCTTGTCGTGATGGCGCTGATCCTGGGCCCGCTGGAGAAGTGGCGCCCGGTCGAGCCGGTGGCCGACCGCGCCGCGATCCGCACCGACATGTTCTATACGGTGATCCATCGGCTGGGGCTGTTCCGGCTGGCCATGTTCTTCCTGCTGGCGCCGCTGACCGACGCCATCGAAGGCCACGTGCGGCTGATGGGCTGGCACCGCATCAACGTCGAAGACTGGTGGCCGGGCGTGACCTCGGTGCCGCTGGTCAGCTTCTACGTCTACCTGCTGCTGTTCGACCTGCTCGACTACTGGTACCACCGACTGTCGCACACGTTTCGCTGGTGGTGGCACCTGCACGCGGTGCACCACAGCCAGCGCCAGATGACGCTATGGAGCGACAACCGCAACCACCTGCTCGACGACATGCTGCGCGACTTCGTGTTCGCGCTGGTGGCGCTGGGCGTTGGCGTGGAGCCGTCGCAGTATGTGCTGCTGGTGGCGCTGTCGCAGCTGCTGCAGAGCCTGCAGCATGCCAACGTGCGGCTGCATTTCGGTGCGCTCGGCGAGCGCCTGCTGATTTCGCCGCGCTTTCACCGCACCCACCACGCGGTAGGTATCGGGCATGAAGCAAACGGCGCCCCGACGCGCCTGGGCGGCTGCAACTTCGGCGTGATCTTCCCGTGGTGGGACATGCTGTTCGGCACTGCGGTGTTCACCGAGACCTACCACCCGACCGGCATCCGCGATCAGCTGCCACCACCGGTGGGCAAGGGCCACGACTACGGCGCGGGCTTCCTGGCCCACCAGTGGTACGGCATCAAGCGCCTGCTGCGGCTGCGCTGAAGCGGGCGGTTTCGAGGCATTCCTCCACCCGCGGCGCCCGATGGCGCGCCGCGGCGGCAAGTGGCGTATGCTAGTGTTCCGGGTCGCCGCCGGTCCGGCACATCTGGACTTCCATACGGACTTCCGCCGCGCCCGGCGCCTTTCCTCCTGTTTGCCATCGACTGCATGAACGATATTTTCCGCTCGTTTGGCCGCGCCCTCGTCAGCCAGTTGCATCCCCGCATGCTGATGCTGACCGTGCTGCCTTTCGTCCTGGCCACGCTGCTGTGGGGCGGCCTCCTGTGGTGGGGCTGGGACCCCATCATGACCGCCACGCGCGGCTTCCTCGAAACCTCCATCCTGACCAGCTGGATCTACAGCGTGCTGGACTGGTTCGGCCTGCAGTCGATGCGGGCCGTGGTGGCGCCGCTGTTTGTCGCGGCGCTGGCGGTCCCGCTGGTGATTGCCTCCATGCTGATGTTTATCGGCGTGTTCTCGGTGCCGGCGGTAGTGCGTCATCTCGAGCGCGGCTATCCCGATCTGAGCAAGTCCCATGGCGGCAGTGTGCTCGGCAGCGTGTTGCACTCGCTCGGCAGCACCGTCGTCTTCCTGTTGCTGGTGGTGGTGACGCTGCCGCTGTGGCTGATCCCGCCATTCTTTGCGCTGATCCCGCCGGTGCTGTGGGGCTGGCTGACCTACCGCGTGATGACCTATGACGCGCTCGCCGACCATGCCAGTGCCGAAGAGCGCAAGACGCTGGTGCGCCGCCACCGCACGCCGCTGCTGGTGATCGGCGTGGCGGTGGGCCTGCTGGGCTCGGCGCCGACGCTGCTGTGGGTGTCGTCGGCGGCGGTGATCTTCCTGTTCCCGTTCGTGCTGGCCGGCACGCTGTGGCTCTACGTGCTGATCTTTATCTTCTCGGCGCTGTGGTTCGGCCACTTCTGCCTGCGCGCGCTGGCGCAACTGCGTGCCGAGCGTGCCGCGGTACCGGCCCCGCAGGCGGCCGGCCCGGCGCCGGGCGGCGATGTGATCGACCTGGCGCCGTCGGACGTGCGCCGCATCGAAAATTCCTGAAGCGAGGGCAATATGGGTTTTGGCCTGATCGTCATTGGCGACGAGATTCTGTCGGGGCGGCGCGAAGACAAGCACCTGCGCCGTACCATCGAACTGCTGGGCGCGCGCGGCCTGGCGCTGGACTGGGCGGAGTATGTCGGCGACGACCGCGCCCGCATCACCGCCACGCTGCGGCGCACGTTCGCTGGTTCAGACGTGGTCTTCTGCACCGGCGGCATCGGCGCCACGCCGGACGACCACACCCGCCAGTGCGCCGCCGCCGCGCTGGGCGTGCCGCTGGCGCTGCATCCCGAGGCGCGCGAGCAGATCGCGCTGCGCATCGCCGAGACTGCCAACGGCGACCCGATCAAGGCGGACCTGAACCTGCCGGAGAACCAGCACCGTTTCAAGATGGGCGAGTTTCCCGAGGGCGCGCGCATCATCCCCAACAGCTACAACCGCATCCCCGGCTTCTCGGTGGCGCATCACCACTTCATGCCGGGCTTTCCGGTGATGGCGTGGCCGATGATGGAGTGGGTGCTGGACCACGAGTATGCGCACCTGTTCCACCAGGTGCGGCAGCAGGAGCGCGCCTTCTATGTGTTCGAGGCGCCCGAGTCCACGCTGACGCCGCTGATGGAGAAGGTCGAGGCGGCGCATCCCGGCGTGCGCGTGTTCAGCCTGCCGTCGGTGGGCGACGTGCAACGTGGTGACCGCTTCGCGCGCCGGCATATCGACCTGGGCGTCAAGGGCCCGGCCGAGCTGGTCGCCCCGGCCTATGCGATGCTGCTCGAGGGTGTGCAGGCGATGGGCTTCGAAACGGTGGAGCAACCTGCGCGGGAATCCGCGCAGGCATAGGCGCAGGCCTGGGCACGGCGCACTGCGCAGTAAAAACAAAGGGGCAGCCCAGGCTGCCCCTTCTTCATTCACGCCGCGGCGGCGCTCAGGCGCCGTGCCACGGCAGGCCGTGCATGCACCAGCCCTCGACGGTCTTGCGGTGGTGCTGCGCATCGCGGTTGCCCTCGAAACCCTCCAGCACGTCCATGGCGAAGCGGTAGCCGGCTTCGGTGGCCACGCGCGCGGCGTGCTTGGAACGCGCGGCGCTGCGGCACAGGAACAGCACCGGCACATCGGCCGGCACGCGTGCTTTCAGTTCGTCGATGAAGCGGCCGTTCTGCGCGCCGCCCGGATAGGTCATCCACTCGACGTGCGCAAACTGCGCGTCGGGCAAGTCGACGCCGCCCACCCAGTCCAGTTCGGCCTGTGTGCGCACGTCGACCAGCACGGCGGAAGGGTCGTTCTGCAGCAGCGCATAGGCTTCCTGCGGAGACAGCGCGCCGAAATACGGGAGCTGGCTTTGTTGCTGGCGCTGGCTGGCAGCCTGAAGGAGATCGTCTCGGGTGGTCATCTGCGTGACAAATTACAGGGATGGAATAGGGGCAAACCGGGGCGGACGGAAGGACCGCAGCACACTATTCTATAGCGCCACGAAGGCCCGGCGACTGATTGCTCGCGGGAGTGCGTCACCGGCGGGCAGGTTCCGGTCGATTTTGGTGCGTACGCACTGATACGGTGCGACAACTTGCTGATTGCACCATTGTGGTGTTTTATAGGGAGGTGCCACGCGTTTTCGCGTGTTATTGGTGCGCCACCCGGCAGGGAATTGTCGTCGCTCGACATTACTCGCCAACCCCGCCACGGTGCGCGGTTCGCCCGGACTTGCACATTTTTCGGGCCGGGCGTGGCAGAGGTTGCGTTTGCTTGGCATGCTTTCTGCTAACATTCCTCGTCCTTTCGTGGCTGGTCGGATCGGCGCGGCAACTATGCAGCGGTGCCGGTGGCGACAGGCCCAAGAATTGGCTTTCTCAGACTTCCGCCGAATATCCAGGAGATTGGCATGGCCCACAGCGTTGCAGACGTGATGAAGCTGGTGAAGGAAAACGACGTCAAGTTCGTCGATTTCCGTTTCACCGATACCAAAGGCAAGGAGCAACACGTCTCCGTGCCCGTGTCGCACTTCGATGAAGACAAGTTCGAAAGCGGCCACGCCTTCGACGGTTCGTCGATTGCCGGCTGGAAGGGTATCGAAGCTTCGGACATGCTGCTGATGCCGGATCCGAATACCGCCAACGTCGATCCGTTCTACGAAGAACCGACGCTGGTGCTGACTTGCGACGTAGTCGAGCCGTCGGACGGCAAGGGCTATGACCGCGACCCGCGCTCGATCGCCAAGCGCGCCGAAGCCTACCTGAAGAGCACCGGCCTGGGCGACACCGCTTACTTTGGCCCGGAACCCGAATTCTTCATCTTCGACGGCGTGACCTGGAACGTCGACATGCAAGGCAGCTTCGTGAAGATCCATTCCGAAGAAGCCCCGTGGTCGTCGGGCAAGGAATTCGAGCACGGCAACAGCGGCCACCGTCCGGGCAAGAAGGGCGGCTACTTCCCGGTTGCCCCGATCGACACCTTCCAGGACATGCGTTCGGAAATGTGCCTGATCCTGGAATCGCTGGGCATCCCCGTTGAAGTCCACCACCACGAAGTGGCCGGCCAGGGCCAGAACGAAATCGGCACCAAGTTCAGCACGCTGGTGCAGCGCGCCGACTGGACCCAGCTGCAGAAGTACGTGATCCAGAACGTCGCCCACACCTACGGCAAGACCGCTACCTTCATGCCGAAGCCGGTGGTTGGCGACAACGGCTCGGGCATGCATGTGCATCAGTCCGTGTGGAAGGACGGCCAGAACCTGTTCGCTGGCAACGGCTACGCCGGCCTGTCGGAATTCGCGCTGTACTACATCGGCGGCATCATCAAGCACGCCCGCGCGCTGAACGCCATCACCAACCCGGGGACGAACTCGTACAAGCGCCTGGTGCCGGGCTTCGAGGCTCCGGTGAAGCTGGCTTACTCGGCCCGCAACCGTTCGGCTTCGATCCGTATCCCGTATGTGGCCAACCCGAAGGGCCGCCGCATCGAGACCCGCTTCCCGGATCCGCTGATGAACCCGTACCTGGGCTTCTCGGCACTGCTGATGGCCGGCCTGGACGGCGTGATGAACAAGATCCACCCGGGCGAAGCCGCCGACAAGAACCTGTATGACCTGCCGCCGGAAGAGGATGCAAAGATCCCGACCGTCTGCTCGAGCCTGGATCAGTCGCTGGAGTACCTGGACAACGACCGCGAGTTCCTGACCCGCGGCGGCGTGTTCTCGAACTCGATGATCGATGCCTACATCGAACTGAAGATGGAAGAAGTCACGCGTTTCCGCATGACCACGCACCCGATCGAGTTCGAGATGTACTACTCGCTGTAAGTGGCCCTCGCCCGGGAATGACGCAGGTTGTGATCGGGCAACAGTTGCACCAGAAAGGGGCGGCTTCGGCTGTCCCTTTTTGCTTTGCTCGCTAGAATGGGGAATCCGATCCTATCCCGATCCCATCCCTGTTCAAACCTCAAGCCATGTCCATGGACGCCACTTCGCGCACTGCCAGTCGGGCCACGTCATTGCACCAAATTCGTATCGGATTCCCTGTTCTGGTGAGTGCCGTGGCGCTGGCGCTCGGTACTTGGGCGGGCCAGCCGCGTGCGCAGTCCTCCGATGTCTATGTCTGCACCGGACCCAATGGGGTACCGGAGTACCGCAACGGCAATGCCGGCAAGGGCTGCAAGAAGCTGAACCTGCCCGAGGTGGTGACCGTGCCGGGCGGACGCGTGGCGGCACCGTCGGCGAAGAGCGGTAGCAGCGCCACGTCCAGCAACACCAGCTTTCCGCGTGTGGACAGCGCCACGCAGAAGAGCCGCGACAGCGAGCGCCGCGCGGTGCTCACGCAGGAGCTGCAGGCCGAAGAGGCCAAGCTGCAGGCGCTGCGTACCGAGTACAACAACGGCCAGCCGGAGCGTCAGGGTAATGAGCGCAATTATCAGAAATACCTCGATCGCACAGCGGCGCTGCGCGACGACATCTCGCGCAGCGAGGCCAATGCGGCGTCGCTGCGGCGCGAGCTTGGCAACCTGAAGGACTAGTCTTATGCGTCGTCTGATTCGCGGTGTGTCGCGCAAGGTCAGCGGCGCCGGTGGCGAGACGCCGGCGCCAGGCCTGGCCCAGCCCGAGGCCAGTGCCCAGGTGCTGAGCATGGGGGCAGTGGCCTACCATGCCGGCCTCGACGTGGTGGCCAACCCGGTGCTGCTGGTACGGCAGCCGGGGCTGCAGGTGGTCTACGCGAATCCGGCCGCCGAGGCGACCTTCGGTGTGTCGCGCAAAGGCATGGTCGAGCTGAAGCTGCCCGACCTGTTTGGCCGCTCCGACGAGCTGCAAAGCATGCTCGATACCGTGGTCACGCGGCAGTTCGACGTGCGCCGGCAGGACCTGGTCCTGCATCCGCCGCTGCAGGAGCCGCTCCACGTGCACGTGGTGATCGCCGCGCTGGAAACGGTCGGCGACACCGTGGTGGTGGAGATCCTGCCCAACGAACAGAAGGTGCGCAGCGACCGCGAAGAGCGCATCCTCGACCTCACCGCCGCCAACAAAGAACTCATCCGCAACCTGGCCCACGAGATCAAGAACCCGCTCGGTGGCATCCGCGGCGCGGCGCAGCTGCTGGAGTTCGAGCTGCCCGAGCGCTCGCTGCGCGAGTACACGCAGGTCATCATCAAGGAATCGGACCGGCTGCAGACGCTGGTGGACCGGCTGCTCGAGCCGCACCGGCATCCGCATATCGTGTCGAGCCTGAATATCCACGAGGTGCTCGAGCGCGTGCGCTCGGTGGTGTTGGCGGAGTTTCCGAACGGGCTGGACATTGTGCGCGACTACGACGCCAGCCTGCCCGAGCTGCAGGGCGACATGGAGCAGTTGATCCAGGCGGTGCTTAACATCGTGCACAACGCCGCGCAGGCGCTGGCCGACCACATCGCGCGCGGTGATGCGCAGATCGTGCTGCGCACGCGCGTCGCACGCCAGGTCACGATTGCGAAGCGGCTGTTCAAGCTGGCATTGGACTTGCATGTGATCGACAACGGCCCGGGAATCCCCGAAGACATTCGCGAACGCATTTTCTATCCACTGGTATCGGGTAGGGATGGCGGCAGCGGTCTCGGTCTCACACTCGCTCAAACCTTCGTGCAGCAGCACGAGGGCTTGATCGAATGCGAGAGCAGGCCGGGCTGTACCGACTTCCGCATCCTGCTGCCGCTGCACTAGCTCGTTGCACCAGCCGCTTCGCTGGCGTCCGCGAGCGATCGTGTACCCGCCGTGGGCGGGCCATGCGGAAGACCAAATGACACCGAGCAGACAAGCGACGCACATGAAGCCGATCTGGATAGTCGACGACGATCAATCAATCCGCTGGGTCCTGGAAAAGGCCCTTGCCCGTGAAAGCCTGCTCTCGCGCAGCTTCACCAATGTGCGGGACGTGCTCGCCGCGCTGGAGGAAGACCAGCCGCAGGTGCTGATCTCCGATATCCGCATGCCGGGCGGCTCCGGCCTGGACCTGCTGCAGGCCCTCAAGGCGCGTCATCCGGGACTGCCGGTCATCGTGATGACCGCGTACTCGGACCTGGACAGCGCCGTGGCCGCGTTCCAGGGCGGCGCCTTCGAATACCTGGCCAAGCCCTTCGATGTCGACAAGGCCGTCGAACTGATCCGCCGCGCGCTGGAGGAAAGCCTGCGCGAGGAAGAGCTGGACGACCGCCTGGTCGACGCGCCCGAGATCCTCGGTCAGGCGCCGGCGATGCAGGACGTGTTCCGCGCGATCGGGCGCCTGTCGCAGTCCAACGTGACGGTGATGATCACCGGCGAGTCCGGCACCGGCAAGGAACTGGTCGCGCGCGCGCTGCACAAGCACAGCCCGCGCGCCAACGGGCCTTTTATCGCGCTCAATACCGCGGCCATCCCCAAGGACCTGCTGGAATCCGAACTGTTCGGCCATGAGCGCGGCGCCTTCACGGGCGCGCAGACCATGCGTCGGGGGCGCTTCGAGCAGGCCGAGGGCGGCACGCTGTTCCTCGATGAAATCGGCGACATGCCGTTCGACCTGCAGACGCGCCTGCTGCGTGTGCTGTCCGATGGCAACTTCTATCGCGTCGGCGGCCACAACCCGCTGCGCGCCAATGTCCGCGTCATTGCTGCAACGCACCAGAATCTGGAGCTGCGCGTCAAGGAAGGGCTGTTCCGCGAGGACTTGTTCCACCGCCTGAACGTGATCCGGCTGCGCCTGCCGCCCCTGCGCGAACGCCCGGAAGACATCACATTGCTGGCCCGTCATTTCCTGCAGAAGAGTGCCAAGGAACTGGGCGTCGAACCCAAGCGCATGTCCGACGAGGCGCTGGTCTACGTCAGCACGCTGCCGTTCCCCGGCAACGTGCGCCAGCTTGAGAACCTGTGCAACTGGCTGACCGTGATGGCGCCGGCGCAGACCATCGAGGTCAAGGACCTGCCGCGCGAGATGCTGGAAGCAGGGACGTCGGAGCCCATCAATGCGCCGCGGCCGGAGCGTGTTGCCGAGGTGCGTACAGCCGAATACGAAGGCGCGCACGAGCTGGCCGACTATGGTGGGTTTGCCATGCCGGTGGCGGAGGGCGACACCGCCACCGCAGTACGGGCTGGACCGGTGGCGACGGCCGCGCCGGTTTCGACCGCGGCCGGCTGGGAAAGCCTGCTGGCCGGCGAGGCCCGCGCGATGCTGGAGTCTGGCCAGCCGGAGGTCATGGACGTGCTGACGCGGCGCTTCGAGAAGGCAGTGCTCGAGGCCGCACTGGGCGTGACGCGAGGCCGCCGCGTCGAGGCCGCGACCCGCCTCGGCATCGGGCGCAATACCATCACGCGCAAGCTGCAGGAACTGGGCTTCGACTGAGCGGGCAGTGCACCAAAGAAAAAGGCCGGGATCCCGGCCTTTTTCTTGCGCCGACGCTTCAGCCGCGCGCCTCGACCAGCCGCTGCGCCATCTCGGCAAAGCCCTCACCGCCCGCGGCAGCCGTGATAAAAGCCGGCGGCACAGGAAGCTGCGGCAGGATGTCCCGCACATTGGCCACCCCGACCGACAGCGGAAAATGCGCGAACATGGTCGCATCGTTGGCCGAATCACCGATGAACAGCCATTCGTCGTGGCGTGCGTCCAGGTCTTCGCCAAGCAACTCGGCCACGCACAGCTTGCTCATCGACAGCTTGTCATGCCGGCCGAACCAACCATTGACGTGAATAGAACTGACGGTGGCGGTCATGCCGGTTTCGCGCATGATTTCGGCAATGCGCGCCACGGCCTCCTCAGGCAACGGCTCTACATCTTCCGCATGATCGATCGCCAGGTCGGCCGCATGCCAGGCCTGGTCTGACGCCAGCGCGCAGCCCGGCACCTCGCGCAGGATCCGCTCGCCCAGCGCATGGATTCGCTTCAGGTTGCGCGCGCGGGTCTCGGCATCGTCGAGAAAACGGGTTTGCAGCCGGCCATTGTTCAGGTGCGAATAGAAGGCCCCGTTTTCGCCGATGATCGCGTCGACCGGCCACAGCCGGGTCAGAATTTCCGCCCAGGCGATGCAGCGCCCGGTGACTGGGATCACATGCAGGCCGGCCTGACGCAGGCCGTCGAGCGCCAGGTAGGTGGAGGCGGGCAGACGCCCGTCGGTGGTCAGCGTGCCGTCGATGTCGGTCAGCACGCCGCGCACGCGCTGCAGCACGGAATTAGAGAGCTTGTTCAGGGATTGCATGGCGGGCCATTGTAACTGGGCTCCCGTCGTCTTCGTCCGTTATTGCACTGCAAAATGCCGCGTACTGGTGAAGTTGCTGATTTGCTTGCCCGGGTGCGACAGGCGTAACATGCCGCTGTCATAAAAGAATCACATAGTGTCGGGATTTTCGACCGACCACCAGACAACACCAGGAGCCACTGATGTCCTTTTCCCGTACCGCGCTCAAATTCGCAGCGCTGGCAGCCCTGAGCGGGGCCGGCAGCGCCCAGGCCGCCGTTGAAATCCAATGGTGGCACGCCATGCAAGGCGCGCTGAACGACAAGGTGAACGAGATCGCCAACAAGTTCAACGCCAGCCAGTCCGACTACAAGATCGTGCCGGTCAACAAGGGCAACTACGACGAAACCATGGCCGCGGGCATCGCCGCCTTCCGCGCCGGTGGCGCGCCGGCGATCCTGCAGGTGTTCGAGGTCGGCACCGCCACCATGATGAGCGCCAAGGGCGCGATCAAGCCAGTGTCGGCGGTGATGAAGGACGCCGGCGAGAAATTCGACCAGAAGGCCTATATCCCGGCGGTGGCGGGCTACTACACCTCATCCAAGGGCGAGATGCTGTCGTTCCCGTTCAACAGCTCGACCACGGTGTTCTACTACAACAAGGACGCCTTCAAGAAGGCCGGCCTGGACCCGGAGAAGCCGCCCAAGACCTGGCCGGAAGTGATGCAGTACTCGGCCAAGCTCAAGGCCTCTGGCACCAACTGCGCCTACACCACCGACTGGCAGGGCTGGGTCCACCTGGAGAGCTTCTCGGCCTGGCACAACACGCTGTACGCGACCAAGAACAACGGCTTCGGTGGCACCGATGCGCGCCTCGTGTTCAACAGCCCGCTGCATGTCAAGCACATCACCAACCTGCAGGACATGGTGAAGAAGGGCTACTTCAGCTACGGCGGCCGCAAGGCCGAGTCGCAGGCCAAGTTCTATAACGGCGAATGCGCGATGTTCACCGGCTCGTCGGCATCGCTGGCCAATATCCGCAAGAACGCCAAGTTTGCGTTCGCGGTGGCGCAGCTGCCGTACTACCCGGACGTGCAGGGCGCGCCGCAGAACACTATCATCGGCGGCGCTTCGCTGTGGGTGATGGGCGGCAAGAAGCCGGAAGAGTACAAGGGCGTGGCCAAGTTCTTCAATTACCTGTCGCGCCCTGAGATCCAGTCCGACTGGCACCAGGCCACCGGCTACCTGCCGGTGACGACGGCGGCCTACGAACTGACCAAGAAGTCGGGCTACTACGACAAGAACCCGGGTGCCGATGTGTCGGTGCAGCAGATGGTGGTCAAGACCACCGACAAGTCGCGCGGCGTGCGCCTGGGCAATCTGGTGCAGATCCGCACCGTGGTGGACGAGGAGCTGGAAGCCGTCTGGGCCGGCAAGAAGGAGCCCAAGGCAGCGCTGGACTCGGCCGTTGCCCGCGGCAACGACCTGCTGGAACGCTTCCAGAAGACCGCGCGCGAGTAAGCGCGGCATTGCCAGCAAGCTGATGTGACAAGCGGGCGGCGGCGAAACCTCCGCCCGCTTGCATTGTGGCCGGCCTCATCGGGCCGGCTGCAGCTTTGTACCTAGTCCGATGCCGCGACCCGCGGCATCCGCCGGAATCCGTCTATGGAAAAACGCGTTGTTTTCCGCTCGCCGTGGCTGCCGTATCTGCTGGTCTTGCCGCAGATCGCGATCACGCTGATCTTTTTCTTCCTGCCAGCCGGGCAGGCGCTGTACCAATCTATGCTGCAGCAGGATGCCTTCGGCATCAACCTGGAGTTCGTCGGCCTCGACAACTTCCGCATGCTGTGGAACGACTCGCTGTACGTGGAGTCGTTCCAGATCACGGCGATCTTCGCCATCGGTGTCACGGTGGTGGGGTTGTCCACCGCGCTGGCGCTGGCCTACTTTGCCGACCGCGTGATCCGCGCGGCCGTGGGCTACAAGACCCTGCTGATCTGGCCGTATGCGGTCGCGCCGGCGGTGGCCGGCGTGCTGTGGATGTTCATGTTCAACCCGACGCTGGGCGTGGTGTCCTACGCGCTGCGCAAGATGGGCATCGAGTGGAACTTCCTGCTCAACGGCAACCAGGCGCTGCTGCTGGTGGTGCTGGCTGCGGCCTGGAAGCAGATCAGCTACAACTTCCTGTTCTTCCTCGCCGGGCTGCAGAGCATCCCGCGCTCGCTGATCGAGGCCGCGGCCATCGACGGTGCCGGCCCGTGGCGCCGGTTCTGGTCGATCATCTTCCCGCTGCTGTCGCCGACCACGTTCTTCCTGATGGTGATCAACGTGGTCTACGCGTTCTTTGACACCTTCGCGATCATCGACGCGGTCACGCACGGCGGCCCCTTCAATTCGACCAACACGCTGGTGTACAAGGTCTTCCATGACGGCTTCCGCGGCATGGATATCGGTGGCTCCGCCGCGCAGTCGGTGGTGCTGATGGTGATCGTGATCGCGCTGACCGTGGTGCAGTTCCGCTACGTGGAACGCAAGGTCCAGTACTGACGGAGACACCCATGGTAGAACGACGTCCCCTCCTGGATTTCCTGACCCACGTGGTGCTGATCCTCGGCATCGTGGTGGTGGTGTTTCCGGTGTACCTGACCTTCGTGGCATCCACGCTGACCGCCGAGGAGGTGCTTGATGCGCCGATGACACTGATCCCCGGCAGCCACCTGTTCGAGAACTATCGCACCGTGCTGTTCCAGGGCGTGGGCGAGGCCGCTTCGCCGGTCTCGACCATGATGAAGAACAGCCTGATCATGGCGCTGGGCATCGCGCTCGGGAAGATCGCGATTTCGATCATCTCGGCCTTCGCCATCGTCTATTTCAAGTTCCCGCTGCGCAAGACCTTCTTCTGGCTGATCTTCATCACGCTGATGCTGCCGGTTGAGGTGCGGATCCTGCCGACCTACAAGGTGGTGTCCGACCTGGGCATGCTCGACAGCTATTTCGGCCTGACCATCCCGATCATCGCATCGGCCACCGCCACCTTCCTGTTCCGCCAGTTCTTCCTGACGATCCCGGACGAACTGGCCGAGGCCGCGCGGATCGACGGCGCCGGGCCGCTGCGCTTCTTCTGGGACGTGGTGCTGCCGCTGTCGCGCACCAGCATCGCGGCGCTCTTTGTGATCCAGTTTATCTACGGCTGGAACCAGTACCTGTGGCCGCTCCTGATCACGACGCAGAAGTCGATGACGCCGGTGGTGGTGGGCGTGACGCAGATGATCTCGCGCTCGGGTGACGCGGCCACAGACTGGAACCTGGTGATGGCCACCGTGATGCTGGCGATGATCCCGCCGGCGGTGGTGGTGGTGCTGATGCAGAAGTGGTTCGTCAAGGGCCTGGTCGAAACGGAAAAATAAGGCGATGCGACAAGGCGTCTGAGGACGCCGGTCGCCCGCAGGAAAAAAGCAATGGCAAAACTGTCGCTTCGCAACGTTCAGAAAACCTACGCCGGCAACGTCCAGGTGGTGCACGGCATCGACATGGAGATCGCCGACGGCGAGTTCATCGTCATCGTCGGCCCCTCGGGCTGCGGCAAGTCCACGCTGCTGCGCATGGTGGCGGGTCTGGAAACCATCACCGGTGGCGAGATCCATATCGGCGCGAAGGTCGTCAACGACCTGGAGCCGGCCGAGCGGGACATCGCCATGGTGTTCCAGAACTACGCGCTCTATCCGCATATGAGCGTGTACGACAACATGGCCTACGGCCTGAAGATCCGCGGCATGCCCAAGGCCGAGATCGAGCAGCGCGTGAAACACGCTGCCGGCATCCTGGAACTGGCGCCGCTGCTGGAGCGCAAGCCGCGCCAGCTCTCGGGCGGACAGCGCCAGCGCGTGGCCATGGGCCGCGCCATCGTGCGCGAGCCGGCGGTATTCCTGTTCGATGAGCCGCTGTCCAACCTGGACGCCAAGCTGCGCGTGCAGATGCGGCTGGAGCTGAAGGAACTGCACCGCCGTCTGGGCACCACCAGCCTGTACGTGACCCACGACCAGGTTGAGGCGATGACGCTGGCCGACCGCATGATGGTGCTCAACGCAGGACGCGTGGAGCAGATCGGCACGCCGCTGGAAGTCTATTCGCGCCCGGCCAGCACCTTTGTCGCCGGCTTTATCGGCTCGCCGCCGATGAACCTGATCCCGGTAGTGCGCAACGCCGCCGGCGACAGCAGCGCGCAGATGCGCGTGGTGGCGAAGGAGGGCAGCGACGCGGCCACGGCCACGCTGGGTCACTTGCCGATGGGGCTGCACCTGCCGGAGCAGGCGCTGCTCGGGTTGCGGCCGGAGCATATCGAGCCGTGCGCGACGCACGAGGCTATCGCTGAAGTCGATGTGCGCGTGGTCGAGGCGCTCGGTGCGGACTCCTTCGCCTATGGCTCGCTCGGCGGCCAGCCGGTGGTGGTGCGTCTGGAAAGCCATGCGCGCGTGCGCGCCGGCGACCGGCTGCCGGTGACGTCATCGGCCGACCACCTGCATTTCTTTGCGCCGGACACCGGCAAGCGCATCGAGGCCTGACATGGCACACGCAGCAGACACTCAGCAGGCAGCGCAGGCCTGGCCGTATCCCCGCTACATCGCGCATCGCGGCGCCGGCAAGCTCGCGCCAGAGAACACGCTGGCCGCGTTCCGCCATGGCGCGGGCTTCGGCTACCGGATGTTCGAGTTCGACGTGAAGCTGTCGGCAGATGGCAAGGCGGTGCTGATGCACGACGCCACGCTCGACCGCACCACCAGTGGCAAGGGCAGGGTGGATGCGCTGACGCTGGGCGAGCTCGCGCACCTCGACGCCGGCAGCTGGCACAGCGCGGCCTACGCCGGCGAGCCGGTGCCGACGCTGGCCGCCATCGCGCGCTATACGCAGGCCAACGGCTTTATGGTCAATCTCGAGATCAAGCCGGTGCCCGGTACCGAGGACCGCACCGGCGCGGCGGTGGCGCTCGATGCGCAATCGCTGTGGGCGGGCGCCGCGGTGCCGCCGCTACTGTCGTCCTTTTCCGAAGAGGCACTGGCCGCGGCCGCGCGCGTGGCGCCTGACCTGCCGCGCGCGCTGCTGCTCGACAAGCTGCCCTCGGACTGGCCTGAGCGGCTGTGCCGGCTGGGCTGCGTGGCGCTGGATGCCAACCACCGTGAGCTCGATGCCGACGTCATCGCCGCCGCGCATGCGGCTGGTTATCGGGTGCTCAGCTATACCGTGAACGACCCGGCGCGGGCAGCGCAATTGCTTGAATGGGGGCTCGACGGACTGATCACCGACGCGGTGGACCAGATAGAGTCGCGAATCTAATTGTTGTGCAGATGTTGCGAAAACGCCGATGGCGCGACGAATTGTCGTGCCACAGGGTTTCGTATCGCGAAAAGTCAACATGCCTGCAAAGCAAACATGCTATGCTTACCGCCGTGAAGACTTAGGTCCTTCCCCGCACAACTTGCCCTTTCGGGCCTTGTGAGGACGCCAGCACATCCGGCACCTAATGGTGCCGTTTGCGTAAGCGCCTCAGTTGGGCTCCCAAGAGTTGTTTGCAATCCGCTAACCGGTCAAGCCGTGTCGCGGAAGGTTGAATAACCCGCTGAACTCCGGCATTCCCGGAGAATAGTGAGCGTCCCATGATGCAGCAGTATCAGAGCAATTCGTACCTCTTCGGCGGTAACGCCCCGTATGTCGAAGAACTGTACGAAGCCTACCTCCAGAATCCCGCCTCGGTTCCCGACAACTGGCGTTCGTACTTCGACGCCATGCAGAACGTTCCCGCCGTCGACGGCTCGAACGGCCGGGATGTCGCCCACGCCCCTATCGTTGCCTCGTTCGCCGAGCGCGCCAAGCAAGGCCCCATCAAGACCATCGTTGCCTCGGCCGATTCCGACATGGGCCGCAAGCGCGTCGCTGCCACCCAGTTGATCGCCGCCTACCGCAACATCGGTTCGCACTGGGCCGACCTGGACCCGCTCAAGCGCCAGGAGCGTCCGCCCCTGCCGGATCTGGACCCCGCGTTCTACGGTTTTTCCGAAGCTGATCTCGACATCGTCTTCAATGCCAGCAATACGTACTTTGGCAAGGAGTCGATGAGCCTGCGCGATCTGCTCAACAACCTGCGCGAAACCTACTGCGGCACCATCGGCGCCGAATTCATGTACGTGAGCGACCAGGCGCAAAAGCGCTGGTGGCAGGAGCGCCTGGAAACCACGCGTTCCAAGCCGGTCTTCACGCTGGAGAAGAAGAAGCACATCCTCGACCGCCTGACCGCGGCCGAAGGCCTGGAGCGCTTCCTCCACACCAAGTACGTCGGCCAGAAGCGCTTCTCGCTGGAAGGCGGCGAAAGCTTCATCGCCGCGATGGACGAACTGGTCCAGCACGCCGGCAGCAAGGGTGTGCAGGAAATCGTGATCGGCATGGCCCACCGCGGCCGCCTGAACGTGCTGGTCAACACGCTGGGCAAGATGCCCGCCGACCTGTTCGCCGAATTCGAAGGCAAGCACGTCGACGACCTGCCGGCCGGTGACGTCAAGTACCACAAGGGCTTCTCGAGCGATGTCTCGACCGACGGCGGCCCGGTCCACCTGTCGCTGGCGTTCAACCCGTCGCACCTGGAAATCGTCAACCCGGTGGTGGAAGGCTCGGCCAAGGCCCGCCAGGAACGCCGCGGCGAAGTCGGCCACAAGGAAGTGCTGCCGGTGCAAGTGCACGGCGACGCCGCCTTTGCCGGCCAGGGCGTGGTGATGGAGACGCTGAACCTCGCGCAGACCCGCGGCTACGGCACGGGCGGCACGATGCACATCGTCATCAACAACCAGATCGGCTTCACCACCTCCGATCCGCGCGACGCCCGTTCGACGCTGTACTGCACGGACGTGGTCAAGATGATCGAGGCCCCTGTGCTGCACGTGAACGGCGACGATCCCGAAGCCGTGGTGTACGCCATGCAGCTGGCCGTTGATTTCCGCATGGAATTCAACAAGGACGTCGTGGTCGACATCATCTGCTTCCGCAAGCTGGGCCACAACGAGCAGGACACCCCGGCGGTCACGCAGCCGCTGATGTACAAGAAGATTGGCCAGCACCCCGGCACGCGCAAGCTGTACGCCGAAAAGCTGGCCGCGCAGAAGCTGGTCCCGGCCGAGTTCGGCGACGAGAAGGTCAAGGAATACCGCGCCGCGATGGACGCCGGCAAGCACACCGCCGACCCCGTCCTGTCGAACTTCAAGAACAAGTTCGCCGTGGACTGGATGCCGTTCCTGAACCGCAAGTGGACCGACGCCGCCGACACGGCCGTGCCGGTGACCGAACTGAAGCGCCTGGCTGAACGGATCACCACCACGCCTGAGACGCTGAAGCTGCACCCGCTGGTGGAAAAGGTCGTCAGGGACCGCGCCAACATGGGCCGCGGCGACCAGCCGCTGGACTGGGGCATGGGTGAGCACCTGGCCTTCGCTTCGCTGGTGTCGTCGGGCTATCCGGTGCGTATCACCGGCCAGGACGCCGGCCGCGGCACCTTCACCCACCGCCACTCCGTGCTGCACGACCAGGCCCGCGAGCGCTGGGATGCCGGCAGCTACGTGCCGCTGCAGAACGTGTCGGAGAACCAGGCACCGTTCACGGTGATCGACTCGGTGCTGTCCGAAGAGGCCGTGCTCGGCTTCGAATACGGCTACTCGGCCGCCGAACCGAACGCGCTGGTGATCTGGGAAGCCCAGTTCGGCGACTTCGTCAACGGCGCCCAGGTGGTGATCGACCAGTTCATCTCGTCGGGCGAAGTGAAGTGGGGCCGCGCCTCGGGCCTGACCCTGATGCTGCCGCACGGCTACGAAGGCCAGGGTCCGGAACACAGCTCGGCCCGTATCGAGCGCTTCCTGCAGCTCTGCGCGGACCACAACATGCAGGTCTGCCAGCCGACCACGCCGGCCCAGATCTTCCACCTGCTGCGCCGCCAGATGATCCGCCTGTTCCGCAAGCCGCTGGTGATCATGACGCCGAAGTCGCTGCTGCGTAACAAGGACGCCGTGTCGTCGCTGTCGGAGCTGGCCAAGGGCCACTTCGAGACCGTGATCGCCGACCAGGAAGAACTGAACGCCAGCAAGGTCAAGCGCGTCATCATGTGCTCGGGCAAGGTCTACTACGACCTGGTCAACACGCGCAAGGAACGCGAGGCCAACGACGCCGCGATCATCCGCCTGGAACAGCTGTACCCGTTCCCGCACAAGGCTGTTGCCGCGGAACTGAAGAAGTATCCGAACGCCACCGAAATCGTGTGGTGCCAGGATGAGCCGCAGAACCAGGGTGCCTGGTTCTTCGTGCAGCACTACATCATGGAAAACATGACGGATGGCCAGAAGCTCGGTTATGCCGGTCGTCCCGCCTCGGCTTCGCCGGCGGTGGGCTACTACGCAAAGCACAACGAGCAACAGAAGGCGCTGCTGGATGCTGCCTTCGCCAAGCTCAAGGGTTTTGTTCTGACCAAGTAAATCAAGCGGCAGCCACGGCGACGCGCGCAGGTGCTCACCGTGGCATTGCCAGCATAAAGACAACACGCATAACACGAGGAATTCACAACCATGGCTATTGTTGACGTCAAGGTTCCGCAACTGTCCGAATCGGTCGCCGAAGCGACCATGCTTAACTGGAAGAAGAAGCCTGGCGAAGCCGTCGCCCAGGACGAAATCCTGATCGAAATCGAAACCGACAAGGTCGTGCTGGAAGTGCCGGCCCCGTCGGCTGGTGTGCTCTCGCAGATCGTCAAGAACGACGGCGACACTGTCGTGGCCGATGAGATCATCGCCAAGATCGACACCGAAGCCACCGCTGGCGCCGCCGCTCCGGCTGCTGCCGCTCCGGCTCCTGCCGCCGCTGCCCCGGCACCGGCCGCTGCCGCCGCCGCTCCAGCCGCCGCTGGCGGCGTGGCCATGCCGTCGGCTGCCAAGCTGATGGCCGAAGCCGGCCTGTCGGCTGGCCAGGTCGCCGGCACCGGCAAGGACGGCCGCATCACCAAGGGTGACGCGCTGGCCGCCGCAGCTGCCCCGGCCGCCAAGGCCGCCCCGGCTCCGGCCGCGGCCAAGCCGGCGCTGCAGCAGGTTTCGGCCCCGGTCGACTTTGCCGCGCTGGGCGACCGCCCGGAAGAGCGCGTGCCGATGAGCCGCCTGCGCGCCCGTATCGCCGAGCGCCTGCTCCAGTCGCAATCCACCAACGCCATCCTCACCACCTTCAATGAAGTGAACATGAAGCCGGTGATGGACCTGCGCAACAAGTACAAGGACCGCTTCGAGAAGGAACACGGTGTGAAGCTGGGCTTCATGTCGTTCTTCGTCAAGGCCGCGGTGCACGCGCTGAAGAAGTTCCCGCTGATCAACGCTTCGATCGACGGCAACGACATCGTTTACCACGGCTACTTCGACATCGGTATCGCCGTGGGCTCGCCGCGCGGCCTGGTGGTGCCCATCCTGCGCAATGCCGACCAGATGAGCCTGGCCGACATCGAGAAGAAGATCGCCGAGTTCGGCGTCAAGGCCCGTGACGGCAAGCTGTCGCTGGACGAACTGAGCGGCGGTACCTTCTCGATCTCCAACGGTGGCGTGTTCGGCTCGATGCTGTCGACCCCGATCATCAACCCGCCGCAATCGGCCATCCTGGGCGTGCACGCCACCAAGGACCGCCCGGTGGTGGAAGACGGCCAGATCGTGATCCGTCCGATGAACTACCTGGCAATGTCCTACGACCACCGCATCATCGACGGCCGCGAAGCCGTGCTCGGCCTGGTCGCCATGAAGGACGCGCTGGAAGATCCGGCCCGCCTGCTGCTGGACCTGTAATAACCGGGTCCCCCCGCGCGCCTGCCGCGCGGGGCACATCTCGCATCTCCAGTGTTGACGGCGCGCCGGCACATGCTGCCGGCGCCCACAAAGGAAATCCATGAGCAAACAATTCGACGTGCTGGTGATCGGCGCCGGCCCCGGCGGCTATATCGCCGCGATCCGTGCCGGCCAGCTGGGCCTGAACGTGGCCTGCTGCGAAGGCAACGCGTACGACGATCCCAAGAGCGAACCGCGCCTGGGCGGCACCTGCCTGAACGTGGGCTGCATCCCCTCCAAGGCGCTGCTGGCTTCCTCGGAAGAGGTCGAGAACGTCCAGCACCACCTGGGCGACCACGGCATCACCGTGAGCGACGTCAAGGTCGACGTGGCCAAGATGCTCAAGCGCAAGGATGACGTCGTCGGCAGGATGACCAAGGGCATCGAGTTCCTGTTCCGCAAGAACAAGGTGACGCTGCTCAAGGGCTACGGCAAGTTCGTTGGCAAGACCGCCGAGGGCTTCCAGGTCGAGATCGCCGGTGAAGTCGTGACCGCCAAGCAGGTGATCATCGCCACTGGCTCGAAGGCTCGCCACCTGCCGGGCATCCCCGTTGACAACGACCTCATCAGCGATAACGAGGGCGCGCTCAAGTTCCCGTCCGTGCCGAAGAAGCTGGGCGTGATCGGCGCCGGCGTGATCGGCCTGGAGCTGGGCTCGGTATGGCGCCGCCTGGGTGCCGACGTGACCGTGCTGGAAGCGCTGCCGGCCTTCCTGGGCGCCTGCGATGAAGGCGTGGCCAAGGAGGCGCAGAAGCTGTTGACCAAGCAGGGCCTGAAGTTCAGCCTCGGCGTCAATGTCACCGAAGTCAAGACCGGCAAGAATGGCGTCACCGTCGGCTATACCGACAAGGACGGCGCCGCGCAGACGCTGGAAGTCGATCGCCTGATCGTCTCGGTCGGCCGCGTGCCCAACACCGACAACCTGGGCCTGGACGCTGTCGGCCTGGGCGTGGACCAGCGCGGTTTCATCGAGGTCGACGACCACTGCGCCACCAAGGTGCCGGGTCTGTGGGCCATCGGCGACGTGGTGCGCGGCCCGATGCTGGCGCACAAGGCCGAGGACGAAGGCGTGGCCGTGGCCGAGCGCATCGCCGGCCAGAAGCCGCACATCGATTACAACTGCATTCCGTGGGTGATCTACACCTTCCCGGAAATCGCATGGGTTGGCAAGACCGAAGCCCAGCTCAAGGCCGAAGGCCGTGAGTTCAAGGCTGGCCAGTTCCCGTTCATGGCCAACGGCCGTGCGCTGGGCATGGGCCATCCGGAGGGCTTCGTCAAGATGCTGGCCGATGCCAAGACCGACGAAATCCTGGGCGTGCACATCGTGGCTGCCAACGCTTCGGACCTGATCGCTGAAGCCGTGGTAGCGATGGAGTTCAAGGCCGCCAGCGAGGATATCGGCCGCGTCTGCCATCCGCACCCGTCGATGTCGGAAGTCATGCGCGAAGCCGCGCTGGCCGTCGACAAGCGTCAGCTTAATATGTAAGGCGAATGCTTCGCATTGCCTGAGTACCGGCGCGCCGCATCCGCGGCGCGCCGTTTTCACTTGCGGGCCGTCCCGCAGGGACCCCTTAGCATGAACGTCACCGAGTACTACGAGAAGGAACTGAAGGAGCGCGGCTACCAGTCCGACGAAGCGCAACTGCGCGCCGTGGCCCGGCTGCAGCAGTGCTACGACGAGTGGGTGGCCTACAAGAGCCGCCGCAACAACGCGCTGAAGAAGCTGCTGGTCCGTCCCGACGTGCCCAAGGGCGTCTACCTGTGGGGTGGGGTGGGGCGCGGCAAGTCCTTCCTGATGGACAGCTTCTATACCTGCGTGCCGGTGGTGCGCAAGACGCGGCTGCATTTCCACGAGTTCATGCGCGAGGTCCATCGCCAGCTCGAAGAGCTGCGCGGCCGCCCGGATCCGCTGGACGAGCTGGCTAAACGTATCGCGCGCCGCTTCCGGCTGATCTGCTTCGATGAATTCCACGTCAGCGACGTCGCCGACGCGATGATCCTGCACCGCCTGCTGCAGCAGATGTTCGAAAACGGCGTGCAGTTCGTGATGACCTCCAACTACCGCCCGGATCTGCTGTATCCGGATGGCCTGCACCGCGACCGCGTGCTGCCGGCCATCGCGCTGCTGCAGCAGAAGCTCGACGTGCTCAATGTCGACGCGGGCATCGATTACCGCAAGCGCGCGCTGGAGCAGGTGCAGGCGTACCACACGCCGCTCGGCGCCAACGCCAGTTCCGCGCTGCGCGATGCCTTTACCTCGATCGCCGGCGTGGCCGACGAATCGCCGCTGCTGCATATCGAGCACCGCGAGCTGCGCGCGCTGCGCAAGGCCAACGGCGTTGTGTGGTTTGACTTCGCCACGCTGTGCGGCGGCCCACGCTCACAGAACGACTACCTGGAGCTGGCGTCCCAGTTCCATACTGTGATTCTGTCCGACGTGCCGCGCATGACGCCGCGCATGTCGTCGGAGGCTCGCCGCTTCACCTGGCTGATCGACGTCTTCTATGACCATAAGGTCAAGCTGCTGATGTCGGCTGAAGTGCCCGCGGACGAGCTCTACACCGAAGGCCAGATGGCCAACGAGTTCCACCGGACCGTGTCGCGCATCATCGAGATGCAGTCGCGTGAGTACCTGGAGTCCGAGCGCCGCACCATGGACACCTCGCTCACCTGAGTGTTTTTTCCGGCCCGGCGCGACGATAGCCGGGCCGCATTGACCTATATCAAGGTCGATGCCGGGACCTCCCTATACCCTGCACTGGGTAAAAAAGGTCCCCATGCCGTCCCCAGCCACCAGCCCCCCTGCCAGCCTGCTGGCCTCCAACCCCTCGCCAGCGCTCCGCGATCCGGCGGGTAGTGCCTTGGCCGGCAGCGGCGCGCAGCTTGCGTGCTTCCATTGCGGCCTCCCCGTAACCGATCCGGAGCCGCTCGCCGCCGCACTGGACGGCACCCGCCGCGTGTTCTGTTGCGGCGGATGCCAGGCCTTGGCCCAGACGCTGCACGCCGCCGGTTTTTCCCATCTCTACGGCGATGAAGCCCGATTTGCCCGCCCGATCGACGACGATGCCCGGCGCGAGGCCGAGCCGATCTGGGCCGCCTACGACACCCCTGAGCTGCGCAACCAGTTCGTGCGGCCGCTGGACGGCGGCCGCGCCGAGATCACGCTGGCGCCGGAGAACATCCGCTGCGCCGCCTGTGCGTGGCTGATCGAACAGCACCTCAGCCGGCAGCCGGGGGTGGAATCCGCGGTCGCCAACGTCGCCACCCGGCGCGTGGTGGTGCGCTGGCGCGACGGCGCCCAGACGGTGGCGGGGCTGCTGGCCGCGCTGGCCGGCATCGGCTACATGGCCTGGCCGTTCGAAGTCTCGCGCACCGACCAGCAGGACCGCCGCGCCCGCCGCGGCCTGCTGATGCGCATGGCCGTCGCCATGCTAGGCATGATGCAGGTGATGATGTACGCGTGGCCGATCTACACCCACGAAGCCACCATCGACCCGGGCCAGCTGCAACTGATGCGCTGGGCCAGCTTCGCGCTGACGCTGCCGGTCGTGTTCTATGCAGCCTCGCCGATCTTTGCCGGCGCCTGGCGCAGCCTGCGCCAGCGTCATATGGGCATGGACGTGCCCGTGGCCATCGGCGTCGGCGCGGGCTTTGTCGCCAGTGCGCTGGCCACCGTGCGCGGCATCGGCGAAGTCTATTTCGATTCGGTGACGATGTTCGTCGCCTTCCTGCTGCTGGCCCGCTACTTGGAACTGCGCGTGCGACAGGCGTCGCGCAGCGGCGCCGAGATGCTGGCGCGCCAGCTGCCCGCCACCTGTGAACGACTGCCCGGCATGGGCACCACGGGCGAGCGCGTGCCGGTGGCGCGCCTGCGCGTGGGCGACCTTATCCGGGTCAAGGCGGGCGAGATCGTTCCCGCCGACGGCGCCGTCGTGGCGGGCGCGAGCGAGCTCGATGAATCCATGCTGACCGGCGAGAGCCGCCCGGTGCGCCGCTGCGCCGGGGAAACCGTGCTGGCCGGCTGCTACAACACCGCGAGCCCGCTGGAAGTGCGCGTCACGCGCGTCGGCGCCGGCACCCGTTTGGCCGAGATCGTCGCCGTGCTGGACCGCGCGCTGGCGGAGAAGCCGCGCCTGGCGACGCTGGCCGACCGCGTCGCGAGCTGGTTCGTGGCCACGCTGCTCGCACTGGCGGCGCTGACCGGCGTGGTGTGGGGCCTGTGGATCGATCCTTCACGCGCATTGCTGGTGACGATTGCGGTGCTGGTGGTCAGCTGCCCGTGCGCACTGTCGCTGGCTACGCCGGCGGCGCTGGCCGCGGCCGGTGCGGCGCTGTCGCGGTGCGGCGTGCTGCTGACGCGCGCCCATGCGCTCGAAACGCTGGCGCGCGTGACCGACGTGGTGCTCGACAAGACCGGAACGCTGACCGAAGGCTGCTTTGCCGTGGCCGGGGTGCAACCTTTGGCCGACCTCGACCAGGCGCGCTGCCTGGCACTGGCCGCGGCGATGGAACGCGGGGGCGAACATCCGATCGCGCGCGCGCTGGTGGCTGCGGTGCAAGACAACACTGGCCTGCCCATCCAGGTAACTGGCATGCGCAACGTGCCCGGCCAGGGGCTGGAGGCTGTGGTGGGTGGCAGTCGCCTGCGGCTCGGCCGTGCCGATTTCGTGGCAGCGCTGGCGCCCGATGGCAGGCAGGCCCCGGCGCACGGCGGTGAACCGGCCCATCCCGGTGCCACCGTGGTGTGGCTGGGCGCTGATTCCGGCCCGCTCGCGCGCTTCGTGCTCGCCGATATCGAGCGGCAGCAGACGCCGCAGTTGCTCGCACGGTTGCGCGAGCTGGGCGTGCGCTGCCATCTGGTCTCGGGCGACAACGCCGCGGCGGTGGATTGGTGGGGATCGCACTTCGGCATCGACTGCGTGGCCGGCGAAGTGACGCCCGAAGGCAAGCGCGACTATGTGGCGCGGCTGCAGCAGGGCGGAGCGGTGGTGCTCGCGGTAGGCGACGGCATCAACGATGCGCCGGTGCTGGCGCAGGCCCAGGTGTCGGTAGCGATCGGCAGCGGCGCGCCGCTGGCGCAGGCCGGTGCCGACGCAGTGCTGACGCACGGCGGCGTGGCCGAGATCGCCACCGCGCTGGCGGTATCGCGCAAGACGCGTCGCGTGGTGCGCCAGAACCTGGGCTGGGCCTTCTTCTACAACGTGGTTGCCATTCCGCTGGCGGCGACAGGTTTTGTCACGGCCTGGATGGCCGGCATCGGCATGTCGCTGTCGTCGCTGCTGGTGGTGGCCAACGCCTGGCGCCTGCTGCGCGCCGGGCGCAAGGGAAGCTGACGATGGAAACGCTCTACCTGCTGGTGCCGATGAGCCTGGTGCTGGTCGTGGTGATCGCCGGCGCGCTCTGGTGGGCCTTGCATGCGGGGCAGTATGACGACCTGGACCGGCCCGCCGAATCGATTTTGCTGGACAACGACAAGCCGTGAGTGCGCCGCCGTGCGCCTCCGACATGGCAATGCCGGCGAGGTTCACCAGGTGCCCTGACCGACTTGATAAAGATCAACGCACCGACCGTACGGTTTTTTTAAAGTCACACCGTCAGTAGGTTTTTTCTCTTCTCTAAGCTTGGGGGTCTGAATGGATGTCACTGCCGCGTCTTCACGCGTCGACACCTTCAATTACGGCGTCGTAAGACAGTTCGCTGTCATGACAGTAGTCTGGGGGATCGTCGGCATGGCCGTCGGCGTGCTGCTGGCAGCACAGCTGATCTGGCCGGAACTCAACTTCAACACGCCCTGGCTGTCGTTCGGCCGCCTGCGGCCGCTGCATACCAATGCGGTGATCTTTGCCTTTGGTGGTAGCGCGCTGTTCGCCACGTCGTACTACGTGGTCCAGCGTACCTGCCAGACACGGCTGTTCTGCGGCCCGCTGGCCGCCTTCACGTTCTGGGGCTGGCAGCTGGTCATCGTCGCCGCCGCCATCACGCTGCCGCTGGGCATCACCAGCTCCAAGGAATACGCCGAACTGGAATGGCCAATCGACCTGCTGATCACCGCGGTCTGGGTCGCCTACGCGATCGTGTTCTTCGGCACCATCGTCAAGCGCAAGACCAAACACATCTACGTGGCCAACTGGTTCTTCGGCGCCTACATCCTGACCATCGCGCTGCTGCATATCGTCAACAACATCGAGATGCCGGTGTCGCTGTGGAAGTCCTACTCGGCCTACGCCGGCGTGCAGGACGCCATGATCCAGTGGTGGTACGGCCATAACGCGGTGGGCTTTTTCCTGACCACCAGCTTCCTCGGGATGATGTACTACTTCATTCCCAAGCAGGCCGAGCGCCCGATCTACTCCTACCGCCTGTCCATCGTCCACTTCTGGGCGCTGAACTTCACCTACATGTGGGCCGGTCCGCACCACCTGCAGTACACCGCGCTGCCGGACTGGGCGCAGTCGCTCGGCATGGTGTTTTCGCTGATCCTGCTGGCGCCCTCGTGGGGCGGCATGATCAACGGCATCATGACCCTGTCGGGCGCCTGGCACAAACTGCGCACCGACCCGATCCTGAAGTTCCTGGTGGTGGCGCTGTCGTTCTACGGCATGGCCACGTTCGAAGGCTCGATGATGTCGATCAAGACCGTCAACGCGCTGTCGCACTACACGGACTGGACCATCGGCCACGTGCACTCGGGCGCGCTGGGCTGGGTGGCGATGATCTCCATCGGTTCGCTGTATTACCTGATTCCGCGGCTCTTTGGCGAGAAGCAGATGTACAGCGTGCGCCTGATCGAGTGGCACTTCTGGATCGCGACCATCGGGGTGGTGCTCTACATCGCCTCGATGTGGATCGCCGGCGTGATGGAGGGCCTGATGTGGCGTGCCACCCAGCCTGACGGCACGCTGACCTACGCCTTCGTGGAAGCGGTCAAAGCCAAGTACCCGTTCTACCTGATCCGCCTGCTCGGTGGCGTCTGCTTCCTGTCCGGCATGCTGCTGATGGCGTACAACACGGTCAAGACCATCGTCGGCAAGCGTGCCGTGGATGCACCGATCCCGGCCAGCATTCCTGCCTCTGCCCACTGATCAATCCAGGATAGAAAGATGTCCGACAAACAAAGATTCTTTTCCCACGAAACGCTGGAGAAGAACATCGGCTGGCTGATCATCTGCACGATCCTCGTGGTCAGCATCGCGGGTCTGGTCCAGATCGTGCCGCTGTTCTTCCAGCACTCCACCACCGAGCCGGATCCGGGTATCACCCCGTATTCGCCGCTGCGGCTGATGGGCCGGGATATCTATATCCGCGAAGGCTGCGTCGGCTGCCACTCGCAGCAGGTGCGCACGCTGCAGGCCGAGACCGAGCGCTACGGCCACTTCTCCACCGCTGGCGAGTCGGTCTTCGACCATCCGTTCCTGTGGGGCTCCAAGCGTACCGGGCCTGACCTGGCGCGCGTCGGCGGCCGCTATTCGGATGACTGGCAACGCATCCACCTGCGCAATCCGCGCGATGTGGTGCCGGAATCGGTGATGCCGTCTTACCCGTGGCTCGAAAAGGCCGAGTTGCCCACCAACGATATCCAGGCGCGCATGCGCGCACTGGTCAAGCTGGGCGTCCCCTACAGCGAAGCCGGGATTGCAAAGGCACCGGACGAGCTCAAGGGCAAGACCGAGGAAGACGCGCTGGTGGCCTACCTGCAAGGGCTGGGCACCAACCGCCGCAACGTGCGCGTTGAAACCGCCGCTGCCCCGGCACCGGCCAAGGAGTAAGCCATGGCCATGATCACTGCCATTGCGACCGTCGTGTCGATGGTCGTCTTCCTGGGGATCTGCTGGTGGGCGTGGTCCGCCGGCCGGCAGTCCGCCAATCGGGAATCCGCCATGCTGCCGTTCGCACTGCCTGACGAAACCACGACAACATCGAGCCGGAACACCTAGCCATGAGCGATTTCTTTTCCGATTTCTGGAGTTACTACATTGCCGCGATCGCGCTCGTCGGCATCGTCTGGTGCGTCTGGCTGCTGTTCTCGCAACGCAAGATCACCAAGACCGCCGGCGCCACCGAGGACACCGGCCACGTCTGGGACGGCGACCTGCGCGAGCTGAACAACCCGCTGCCGCGCTGGTGGATGTGGATGTTCCTGCTGACCTGCATTTTCGGGCTGGCCTACCTGGTGCTCTACCCCGGCCTGGGTTCGTACGCCGGCGTGCTGAAGTCCTCGACGCAAGGCGAACTGGCCGCCCACCGCGCGGCGCAGGAGCAGATGCAGAAGGAGATCTATGCCAAGTACCTGAAGATGGACGTCAAGCAGGTGGCGGGCGACCCGCAGGCGCGCGAGATCGGCCAGCGCCTGTTCCTGAACTACTGCGCGCAATGCCATGGTTCCGATGCACGCGGCAGCCGCGGCTTCCCGAACCTGACCGACGGCGACTGGCTCTACGGCGGCGAGCCGGAAACGATCCAGCAGACCATCACGAAGGGCCGCAATGGCGTCATGCCTCCGTTTGCCGCGACCATCGACGCCAAGCTGGCAGGGGACGTAGCGCAGTACGTGCGTTCTCTGTCGGGCCTGTCGTCGGATCCGATTCGTGCCTCGCGTGGCGAGGGCACCTTCAAGTCGACCTGCGCGGCTTGCCACGGTGCCGGCGGCAAGGGCAACCAGGCACTGGGTGCGCCGAACCTGTCCGACAAGGTCTGGCTCTATGGCAGCTCGGAAGCCAGCATCGTCGACGCCATCCTGAAGGGGCATAACAACCACATGCCCGCGCATGAGGAAATCCTGACGCCCGAGCGCATCCGGATGCTGACCGCCTATGTCTGGGGGCTGTCCAATACCGGCGGAGGTGCCGGGCAATGACAGGCGACTCATGTGAGCGGGCGCTGGCCGCCCGCGGGAGACCACGCCCATGAACGCACCCGGGAGGCAAGAGATGGCCCGGGCGGCCGACCCACAGCGGTCGGCTGCTGTGCCTGGCGAATCCTCTGACGAAACACTGTATGAGGTCCGCCGCAAGATCTATCCGCGCTCGGTGACGGGCGCCTTTTCCAGCTGGCGGGTCTGGCTGGTGATCCTGACCCAGCTGGTCTACTACGGCACGCCCTGGCTGCAATGGAATGGCCGCCAGGCCGTGCTGTTCGACCTTGGGGCGCGCAAGTTCTACATCTTCGGGCTGGTGCTGTGGCCGCAGGACGTCATCTACCTGGCGGTGCTGCTGGTCATTTCGGCGCTGGCGCTGTTCCTGTTCACGGCGATCGCGGGGCGCCTCTTCTGCGGTTACGCCTGTCCGCAGACGGTCTACACCGAGATCTTCATGTGGATCGAGCGGCGGATCGAGGGCGATCGCATCGCACGCATTCGCCTGGACGGTGATCCCTGGAGTCTGCGCAAGCTGCGCCTGAAAGCGACCAAGCACTTCCTGTGGGTACTGATCGCGCTGTGGACCGGATTTACCTTCATCGGCTATTTCGCGCCGATCCGCGAGTTGGGCGGAGAGGTACTGGCGCTCTCGCTCGGGCCATGGCAGGCGTTCTGGATGCTGTTCTACGCGTTCGCCACCTGGGGCAACGCCGGCTTCATGCGCGAGCAGGTGTGCAAGTACATGTGCCCGTATGCGCGCTTCCAGAGCGTGATGGTGGACCGCGACACCTATGTCGTCACCTACGACGTTGGCCGCGGCGAGCCGCGCGGCAGTCGTTCGCGCAAGACCGACCACTACAAGGCGGGCCTGGGCGATTGCGTCAACTGCAGCATCTGCGTGCAGGTGTGCCCGACCGGGATCGATATCCGCGACGGCCTGCAGTACGAGTGCATCGGCTGCGGCGCCTGCATCGACGCCTGCAACCAGGTCATGGACAAGATGGACTATCCGCGCGGCCTGATCCGGTACACCTCGGAAGACGCGATGCGCAAGGGCCTGTCCGCGGCGGCGTCGCGCAAGCGGCTGCTGCGTCCGCGCGTGATCATCTATTCGGTGATCTGGATTGCGTTGATGGCGGGCTTCGTGGCCTCGATTGCGCTGCGCACGCCGCTGAAGGTGGACATCATCCGCGACCGCGGCGCGCTGGGCCGCGAAGTGGAAGGGCGCTGGATCGAGAACGTCTATCGGCTGCAGCTGATCAACACGACCGAAGGACCGATGCGCATCAGCGTGCGCGCCGACAGCGACGAGCTGAAGAACCTGACGGTTGAATACGACAAGCAGGCCGAAGCGCTGGCGCCGACCTCCAACCGGCTGTTGCCGATCCGCATCCGCGTTCCGATTGAGAACGCGGCGCAGGGTACGCACAAGATCAGCGTGACGGTCACGAGCGAAGGCACGGAGCGGGGGAGTGCCGAAATCCGGCAATCCACCAGTTTTATCGTGCCGCGCGATTTGTAAAGCTAGGATGGTGTGGCGCGGTTATGGATCCGCGCCGCACCGCTGCAGATAAGGGGGGCAAGATGAATCGGCAAGGCAATCCGTGGTGGAAGGAACCGTGGCCGTGGCTGTTGATGAGCGGCCCGCTGGTGGCGATGGTGGCGTGTGGCGTGACCATCTGGCTCGCGTCCTCGCATCCTGACCTGCCGGTGCAGGGGGCAACGCGGCATGGACTGGTGGTCGAGAAGGTCGGAGCCGCGCCGCGCAAGGCTGCCGCAGCGAGGCAACCATGAGGCTGCGCTGGCTGATGTGGGTACTGTGGCCCGGGTTCCTGATGGCGGGCTTTGCAACCGCGACGGTCTTTTCGGTCGTGGATCCGGGCGACCTGAAGTTCTTCGGCCACCCGGTCGACGCGTCACGCGAGTCGGTCTATACGATCGGCTTCCTGTTGGCGTGGGCGTTCTGCGCGCTGTCCAGCGGGCTCACGCTCTACACCATGCCGACCCGGCTCAGCGATACCGACGAACTTGAATGACGTTTGAAATTGCCATCGCCGGTGCGGCGATGGCAGTGCGATGCGCGCTCAGCAGGAGCGGCTGTAGAGTTGCTTGATGCCGGCGATGTCCACCAGCTTGACGTGGCGCTGGCGAATCTGGATCAGGCCCGCTTCGGCAAAGCGGGAGAACAGGCGGCTGACGGTTTCGAGCTTCAGGCCCAGGTAGCTGCCGATCTCTTCGCGGCTCATGCGCATGACGAATTCGGAGGCCGAATAACCGCGCGCCGACAGGCGCTCGGACAGGTTGATCAGGAAGGCGGCCAGCCGTTCCTCGGCGCGCATTGAGCCCAGCGTCACGAGCATCAGCTGGTCGTGCGTGATCTCCTTGCCCATCAGGCGCAGGAACTGGTGCTGCAGCGACGGCAGCCCGGCGGACAAGGTCTGCAGTTCGTTCATGCGCACCACGCAGACTTCGGTATCTTCCAGCGCCGTGGCATCCGATGCGTGCTGCATTTCACCCAGCCCGTCGAGGCCGACGATTTCGCCGGGGAGGTGGAAGCCGGTAATCTGCGAACGGCCGTCTTCGGTGGTGACGTGCGTCTTCAGCGTACCGAAGCGGATGGCATAGACAGCGGTGAGCGGATCGCCCATGCGGTACAGGGTCTCGCCTTTATGAACGCGAATGCGTTCCTGCACCAGCGTGTCCATCTTGGCAAGATCTTGCTGGGACATGCCTACCGGAAGGCACAGTTGCCCCATCGCGCATGTGGAGCAACGGGGCGACATCTCGGTAATGGGAATGGAGGTGAGCAATTGGAACCTGCAAGAATGGCTGCGAGGGCACGACCCCAACATTTTACCGTGCGATGTGATGCGGCAGGGAGTCAGAATTGACATTTGGTGTGCTTATTAGCGTTTTTCTGCTGGCCCTGCTTGGCGGGGTGCATTGTGCCGCCATGTGTGGCGGCCTTGCCCTCGCGGTGGAACAGCGGCGCGACGCCATCGCGACGGTGAACTTCGTGAAAAACCGGACCGCGTGGTTCGGTGAGTTGCTGGCAATGCACATCGGCAGGATCTCGACCTATATGCTGCTGGGTGCGTTGTTGGGCGCGGTCGGTGCCACCGCATGGAAGCAGGACTACCTGCCGGTGCAGCGCTGGCTGTTCGGTGCGGGCAGCGCCATGCTGCTGTGGTCGGGCTGGCGGCTGCTTCAGGGCAATGCGTTCACCCTGGCCTGGCTCGAGCGCTTGGCGGCATGCGCCACCGCTACGGTGGCTGGCCAGCTGGGCCGCCTGGCCGGCGGCATGCCGGCATTCGTGCGGGCCCGTGGCGGGCTGGCGCGGCGCTATGGGGTGGGGCTGGCCTGGGGCCTGGTGCCGTGCGGCATGGTCTATGGCGCGCTGACGCTGGCACTGCTGGCGGGCAACGCCGGCTCGGGGGCGCTGGTGATGGGCGTGTTCGGGCTGGGCACGCTGCCCAACCTGCTGGTGCTGTCCGGCCTGTCGGGCTACCTGCGCACGCTGTCCAGGCGGCGTGGCATACGCCTGGGGGCTGGGGTCGCGGTGATGGCGTTCGGCGGGCTGGGCATCGCCCGAGCGGTGCTGCTGCCACATTCCCTGGCCGGGCAGGGTTTCTGCCTGGTGTTCTGAGGCGCCGCCGCCGCATGGCGCAACGGATGATGGTTGCAGGCTGGGGCGGGAATGCCATACAATCGCCTGCATTGCGGTATCGCGCGGCGCGATGTGGCGAGCAGCGCCAGGCGGCCTTCATATCAGAAGGCGCGCTCAGGGGCTACGGGAAGCGGAAGGTTTTCGAGGCCCGGCCCGTCCCGCGGTCCATCCGGTTCAAAAGATCTGGCTCAAAAGTCCGGCTGGCACCGCGGTGTTGGAGATGCCGGCCTTGCTCCCGATATCCGTTTTTTCTTGCGTCCGAGGCGTTCAGTTCGCCGACAGCATCGTCCGTTGAGTGCGGGCGCGCGACGCAAGGGGTTCGCTGACCGGCCCAAGACGGCCTGCGAACGATCTCCTGCCGGACCGACCCGGCATTCGATGCAAAGAAAGGGAAGTGCACGGCTTGGATGCGGCAGGCATCCGGGTTAGCTGCGCAATGAGATGGCGATGGCATTCGGCATCGCTGTATCCAAAATCTCCGGTGCCCCGGATCCGTCCGGGAGCAGGTGCAAAGACAGGCTGCACACCATCAACATGAATACCCAAGAGGCGAAGATCGTCCTCGAGACGGCGCTGATCTGCGCGCAGGAGCCCTTGCGCGTCAATGATCTGCGACGGCTGTTTGACGATGACGTCGGTGCGGACACGATCCGCGTGCTGCTCGACGAGCTGCGCCAGGACTGGCGCCAGCGCGGTGTGGAACTGGTGGCCCTGGCGAGCGGTTGGCGTTTCCAGAGCCGCCCGGAAATGCGTGAATACCTTGATCGCCTCAATCCGGAAAAACCGCCAAAGTATTCGCGTGCGGTGATGGAAACGCTGGCGATCATTGCCTACCGGCAGCCGGTGACCCGCGGCGATATCGAAGAGATCCGCGGGGTGACCGTCAGCACGGAAGTGATCAAGAAGCTGGAAGACCGCAGCTGGATCGAGGTCATCGGCCACCGCGACGTGCCGGGCCGGCCGGCGCTGTACGCGACCACCAAGGCGTTCCTGGACGATCTCGGCCTGCGTACGCTGGATGAACTGCCGCCGCTGGAAGACGCCCAGGCGCAGGCCCAGGCTGCCCTGCTGGAACAGCAGGCCATCGATTTCGAGGAGCTGGCCGCGATCAAGCCAGTCAGCGCCGACGAGGAGGCGTTTGCCGATCCTGTGGCGGTTCCGGCGCCCGCCGCGGAACAGCAAGCTGCCGAGCTGCAACCGCCCGTGGCGCAGGGCGTTGCAGGCCAGCCGGAAGGGCTGGCGGCCGAGGCTGGCGAGATGGTAGCGCCGGTCGCCGGTGAGAGCACCGAGAGCACCGAACGAACCGAGGGCGCCGAAACCGCCAATGGTTTCGACGTCCAGCCGCGACAGCAGGCCAGCGAAGGCGCTGACCCCGTGGATGACCTTATCGAACCTGCCGAGGCCGAACCCAATCCGGACGGGGCGCGCAGCGAACTGCCAGAAGACGGTACGCCGCCGCACCCGAGCGAGCACGACGAGCGCGTGCCGAACTGAACAACATGCAACATCCGATAGTGAATACCTTGTCTGATTCCGTAGAGCAAGACGCCCGCCATGCGGGTGCATCCGCCGATACCGGCGCCGCAGAACCCGGATCGGGCAGCGAAGCCGCGCCCCGTCGCAAGGGGCTGCGCCGCGGGCTGAGGAACCTGGTGGCATCTCGCCGCCAGGCAGCGCAGGATCGCGATGCCGGCCGCGCCGAAGGTGCCGAGGCACCGGTGCAGGGCGAGGCCGGCGAGGCAGCCGCCGCGTCTGCGGCGGCGCCTGCGGGCGGACGCGGTGGCCAGCGTGGCCGCGGCAAGCGCAAGACGGGTCAGGGCGAGGGTGGCCAGGGCAGCCAGGGTGGGCACGCCTCGACCACCAAGGCCGAGAAAATCGACCGCGCCGCCAAGGGCGAAGGCGCCGACAAGCCCGAGCAGGCCGGCCGCAAGCGCAAGCCGGGCCAGCAGCGCGCCGGCAAGGGCGCTGCGCCCGCCGAAGTGCAGGGCGCCGGCGCCCGCCAGCAGGGCCGCCGCAAGGACGGCGCCAAGCCGCAGGCGCAGCGCAAGGGGCAAGGCCAGGCCCAGCCCGGCGCGGACAAGGGTGCGGCGAACAGCGAAGACCTGTTCCGCTTCGTGATCTCCGAGCAGTACGACAAGGACGACACCGTCATTCCGCGCACCAAGGCCAAGCCGGTGCGCGAGCTGTCGGCCGAGGACGACGCCCCCAAGCTGCACAAGGTGCTGGCCGAGGGCGGCCTGGGCTCGCGCCGCGAGATGGAAGAGCTGATCCTGCAGGGCCGCGTCTCGGTCAACGGACTGCCTGCTCATATCGGCCAGCGCATCCTGCCGGCCGACCAGGTCCGCGTGAACGGCAAGCTGATCCATCGCAAGGTGTCGACCAAACCGCCCCGCGTGCTGCTGTACCACAAGCCGGCCGGGGAAATCGTCAGCCAGTCCGATCCGGAAGGCCGTCCGACCGTGTTCGACAACCTGCCGCGCATCAAGACCGGCAAGTGGGTCGCGGTGGGTCGCCTGGATTTCAATACCGAAGGCCTGCTGATCTTCACCACCTCGGGTGATATCGCCAATCGCTTCATGCATCCGCGCTACGGTGTGGAGCGCGAGTACGCGGTGCGCACGCTGGGCGAACTGGCCGAGGCCGATCGCCAGCGCCTGCTGCACGGCATCAAGCTGGACGACGGCGAAGCCAACTTCCTGCGCATTGCCGATGGCGGCGGCGAGGGCGTCAACCAGTGGTACCACGTGGCGTTGACCGAAGGCCGCAACCGTGAAGTGCGCCGCATGTTCGAGGCGGTCGGCCTGACCGTGTCGCGCCTGATCCGCACCCGCTACGGCCAGTTCCTGCTGCCGCGCGGCCTCAAGCGCGGCCGCTGGCAGGAAGTCGAGCCCAATGACGTCAAGGCGCTGATGGCCGGCGTCGGCCTGAAGGTGCCGGGCAAGAGCGAGCAGCCCAGCAAGGGCGCGACCAAGGTCGGCGGGCGCAAGCAGCGCACCGAAGCCGCCATCGCCGGCATGCCGATGCACACCGGCATGGATGGCCTCCCACGCTACGAACAGGGCGGTGCCCGTGGCGGCAGCCGCGGCGGCCAGCCGGATCCGATGAAGACGTCGATGGGCTATATCAGCCACGGCCCCACGCTACTGACCTCGCACGCGGCCAATCTGGGCGGCGGGCGCGGCACCGGCCCACGCCAGGCGCGCGGTGGCGGTGGCGCCGGCCTGGGCGGGCAGGGCAAGCCGCCGCGTCGTGGCGGCGGTGAAGCGAACGGAAATGTGATGCCGAAGGCGGCAAAGCCAGGTGGAAACCGCACGCCGCGCGGCGGTGGCAGCGGCGGTGGTGGCGGCGGCGGCGGTAACCGCGGGGGAAACCGAGGCGGCAATCGCTGAGTGCTCGATGCTGCTCATGGCGGGTAAAAGACCCGCCGGCGCAGCCCGCAGTGTGCGACTATGTCAGGCTTTTGCCTTTTCGACATAATCAGCGTATAATTCAAGTCTATTCAAAAAGCCATCCTCGTCGAGGATGGGCGAATGATGGGCATTGCGCCCATTTTTTTTTGGTTCGCCCGTTTTCGGCCCCGCGCTCCGGCGCGAGGCGCGGATGGCGGACAGGCAGGGCTGCAGCAGGGTCGTCCCGGACGGCACCGGCGGGTTTGCCTGCCACGGTGTTGATGGCCATTACTCGGGATAACAGTGCATCTGGCAGATTTGATCGAAACCACCCTTAACGGCATGGGATATGAGCTTGTTGAGCTCGAGCGTGCCCCCGCCGGACTTCTGCGTGTCTACATCGATCAGCCTGAAACCGGCATTGCCATCGAGGATTGTGAAAAGGTGAGCCGCCAGCTCACCCACGTGTTTACGGTCGAGAATGTCGACTATGAACGCCTCGAGGTCTCGTCGCCCGGACTGGACCGGCCGCTGAAGAAGCTGGCCGATTACGGCCGCTTTGTCGGCGCAGAGGCGCGCATCACGCTGCGCCTGCCGGTCAACGGGCAAAAGAACTTTACAGGGATCCTGCAGGCGCCCACCGGGGAGGCGGGCGCGGAGAAGGTCGGCCTGGAGTTCGAGGGCAAGGATGGCCCGGCGCTGCTGGAATTTGCCGTATCCGATGTCGACAAGGCACGCCTGGTGCCGGTATTCGACTTCAAAGGAAATCAAAGAAAAGGGAACAAGCAATGAGCCGCGAAGTTCTGTTGCTCGTCGATGCGCTTGCGCGTGAGAAGAACGTCGACAAGGATGTGGTATTCGGTGCCCTGGAGGCGGCGCTCGCCTCGGCCACCAAGAAGCGTTTCGAAGAAGACGTGGATATCCGGGTCGCGATCGATCGCGAGTCGGGCGAGCATGAAACCTTCCGCCGCTGGCTGGTCGTTCCCGATGATCAGGGTCTGCAGGAGCCGGACAAGCAGATCCTGCTGTTCGAAGCCCGCGATGAGAACCCCAGCATCGAGCTGGACGACTATATCGAGCAGCAGATCGAGTCGGTCGAGTTCGGCCGCATCGGCGCGCAGGCTGCCAAGCAGGTGATCCTGCAGCGCATCCGCGACGCCGAGCGCGAGCAGATCCTGAACGACTACCTGGATCGCGGCGAAAAGATCATGACCGGCACGGTCAAGCGTGCCGACAAGAAGGGGCTGATCGTCGAGTCCGGCCGCGTGGAAGCGCTGCTGGCCCGCGACCAGATCATCCCGAAGGAAAACCTGCGCACCGGCGACCGCGTGCGTGCCTACATCCTGAATGTGGACCGCGCAGCGCGCGGGCCGCAGATCGAGCTGTCGCGCACCGCACCCGAGTTCCTGATCAAGCTCTTCGAGAACGAAGTGCCGGAGATGGAACAAGGCCTGCTGGAGATCAAGGCCGCTGCCCGCGATCCGGGCGTGCGCGCCAAAATCGCGGTGGTGGCGCACGACAAGCGCATCGACCCGATCGGCACCTGCGTCGGCGTGCGCGGCACCCGCGTCACGGCGGTGCGCAACGAGATCGGCGGCGAGGCCGTGGACATCGTGCTGTGGTCGGAAGACCCGGCGCAGTTCGTGATCGGCGCGCTGGCACCTGCACAGGTGCAGTCGATCGTGGTCGATGAAGAGAAGCACAGCATGGACGTGGTGGTCGACGAGGAAAACCTCGCCGTCTCGATCGGCCGCAGCGGTCAGAACGTACGCCTGGCGTCCGAGCTGACCGGCTGGCAGATCAACATCATGACCCAGGAAGAATCGGCGCAGAAGCAGGCCGAAGAGAGCGATGTCGTACGCAAGCTGTTCATGGCCAAGCTGGACGTGGACGAGGAAGTTGCCGACATCCTGATCGAGGAAGGCTTCTCCACGCTGGAAGAAGTGGCCTATGTCCCCATCAGTGAAATGATGGAGATCGAGGCCTTTGACGAAGACACCGTCAACGAGCTGCGCAATCGCTCGCGTGATGCGCTCCTGACGATGGAACTGGCCCGGGAAGAAAAGGTGGAAGAGGTGTCGCAGGACTTGCGCTCGCTCGACGGCCTGAACCCGGAACTGATCGGCAAGCTGGCCGAAGGCAATATCCATACGCGTGACGACCTGGCCGAACTGGCCGTGGATGAGCTGGTCGAGATGACCGGTGTCAACGATGAAGAAGCCAAGGCGCTGATCATGAAAGCACGGGAACATTGGTTTAACTGAGGGACACGGCCGGGCCGGCCTATACCTGGCCCGGGCGCGCTTTCCGCATACGATTGTCCCGACGAAGAAACCAAGCATTGAAAGGGTTTGAATGGCAAGCACAACAGTTGCCCAACTGGCCGCAGAACTGAGTCGCAGCGCAGCTGCCCTGCTGGAACAATTGCAGGCGGCTGGGGTGGGCAAAGCTGCGCCAGAAGACGTCATCACGGAATCGGATAAGACCAGGCTGCTGGACTATCTGAAGCGTTCGCACGGCCAGGCCGATGACAGCGCCCGCAAGAAGATCACACTGACAAAGCGCGAAACCTCCGAGATCCGTCAATCGGACTCCACCGGCAAGACCCGTACGGTCCAGGTGGAAGTACGCAAGAAGCGCGTGCTGATCAAGCGCGACGAGGCCCAGCCCGACGCACACGCTGACGCAGCCGAGGCCCAGGCCCCGGTCGTCGACGCCGCCGAGCAGGCACGCCGCGAAGAGGAAGAACGCCGCCAGTCCGAACTGCTGGCGCGCCAGGAAGCCGATGCCAAGGCCGCCCGCGAGGCAGCCGAGCGCGAGGAAGCCGAGCGCCGCGCCCAGCAGGAAGCCCTGGAAGCGGAGCAGCGCCGCCAGGCCGAACTCGCCGCCAAGAAGGTGGAGGAAGAGGCTGCCGCGTCGCGCGCCGTGACCGAGGCCGCGGAAGACTCCTCGCGCAAGAAAGCCGAGGACGAGAAGGCCCGAGTCGCCGCCGAACGCGCCGAGGCGCAGAAGGCCGCCGACGACGCCAAGGCCGCCGCCGACAAGGCTCGCGCCGAGCAGGAAATCGCCTCGCGCAAGCGTCGCGAGGCAGCAGAAGCCGAAGCCCGCGCCATCCAGCAGATGCTGAATGCGCCGGCACGCGTGCTGAAGGCGCCGTCCGAGCGCAAGGCCGAGGAAAAGAAGGCCGAGCAGACCGGCACGCTGCACAAGCCGGTCAAGCCGGTTTCCGCGACCGCTGCCGAAGCCAAGCCGGGCGACAAGAAGCCGGCTGCCACGACCACCACCACCACCGCCGACAAGAAGGGCAAGGTCGTCAAGGCCGGCACTTCGTCGACCTGGCAGGACGAAGGCTCGCGCAAGAAGGGCAGCGGCCTGAAGACGCGCGGCGATTCGTCGGGCGGCGTGGGCGGCTGGCGCGGTGGCCCGCGTGGCCGCGGCGGCAGGCAGCAACACGACGACAGCCGCAGCAGCTTCCAGGCGCCGACCGAGCCGGTGGTGCGTGAAGTGCATGTGCCTGAAACCGTCTCCGTGGCCGATCTCGCGCACAAGATGGCGGTGAAGGCGTCCGAGGTCATCAAGCAGATGATGAAGCTCGGCCAGATGGTGACCATCAACCAGGTGCTGGACCAGGAAACCGCCATGATCGTGGTGGAAGAAATGGGCCACAAGGCGTTCGCCGCCAAGCTGGACGATCCGGAAGCGCTGCTGGTGGTGGATGGCGAAGACCACACCGACGCCGAGCTGCTGCCGCGTCCGCCGGTGGTGACCGTGATGGGTCACGTCGACCACGGCAAGACCTCGCTGCTGGACTACATCCGTCGCACCAAGGTTGCCGCGGGCGAAGCCGGCGGCATTACGCAGCATATCGGTGCCTACCATGTGGAAACCGAACGCGGCGTGATCACCTTCCTGGACACCCCGGGTCACGAGGCCTTCACGGCCATGCGTGCCCGCGGCGCCAAGGCTACCGACATCGTGATCCTGGTGGTCGCGGCCGACGACGGCGTGATGCCGCAGACCAAGGAAGCGATTGCGCACGCCAAGGCTGCCGGCGTGCCCATCGTGGTGGCGATCAACAAGATGGACAAGCCCGAAGCCAACCCGGACCGCGTCAAGCAGGAACTGGTGGCCGAGCAGGTCCTGCCGGAAGAATACGGCGGCGACTCGCCGTTCGTGCCGGTGTCGGCCAAGGCCGGTACGGGTATCGACGACCTGCTGGAGCAGGTGCTGCTGCAGGCCGAAGTGCTGGAACTGACCGCTCCGGTCGATGCTCCGGCCAAGGGCCTGGTGGTGGAAGCCCAGCTCGACAAGGGCAAGGGCCCGATCGCGACCATCCTGGTCAGCAGCGGCACGCTCAAGCGTGGCGATGTGGTCCTGGCTGGCAGCGCCTACGGCCGTGTGCGTGCGATGCTGGACGAGAACGGCAAGCCGACCAAGGAAGCCGGCCCGTCGATCCCGGTGGAAATCCAGGGTCTGTCGGAAGTGCCTGCCGCCGGTGAAGAAGTGCTGGTGCTGCCGGACGAGCGCAAGGCGCGCGAAATCGCGCTGTTCCGCCAGGGCAAGTTCCGCGACGTGAAGCTGGCCAAGCAACAGGCCGCCAAGCTGGAGAACATGCTCGAACAGATGGCCGAAGGCGAAGTGCAGTCGCTGCCGCTGATCGTCAAGGCCGACGTGCAGGGTTCGCAGGAAGCGCTGGTGCAGTCGCTGCAGAAGCTGTCGACCGACGAAGTGCGCGTGCAGATCGTGCACGGTGGCGTGGGTGGCATCTCCGAGTCCGACGTCAACCTGGCGGCGGCTTCGAAGGCGGTCATCATCGGCTTCAACGTGCGTGCCGACGCCGGTGCGCGCAAGCTGGCCGAGCACAACGGCATCGATATCCGCTACTACAACATCATTTACGATGCGGTAGACGAGATCAAGGCGGCGATGTCGGGCATGCTGGCGCCCGAGAAGCGCGAAACCACGATCGGCCAGGTGGAAGTCCGCCAGGTGTTCCGCGTGCCGAAGATCGGCGCGGTGGCCGGCTGTATGGTTACCGACGGCCTGGTCAAGCGCAACTCGCTGGTGCGCGTGCTGCGCAACAACGTGGTCATCCACGACGGCGAGCTGGATTCGCTGAAGCGCTTCAAGGACGACGTCAAGGAAGTCAAGCAAGGCTTCGAGTGCGGTCTGTCCATCAAGAACTTCAACGATGTTCAGGAAGGCGACCAGCTCGAAGTGTACGAAATCACCGAGGTGGCGCGTACGCTGTAAGGCGTCGCAAGCAACGGCAGGCTTCGGCCTGCCGTTGTCATCTCGACTAGACAGTATTGAATGGCCAAGAAAGGCAGCATCTCCTCCCGCAATCTCCGCATCTCCGACCAGATCCAGAAGGACCTGGCCGAGATGATCCAGCGCGAACTGCGCGACCCGCGCCTCGGCCTGGTCACGCTGCAATCGGTTGCGCTGACGCCCGACTACGCGCACGCCAAGGTGTATTTCACCGTGCTGGGCGCCGAGGCGGCAACGGCCGAAGCCATCCTCAACGAGAAGGCCGGCTTCCTGCATTCGCTGCTGTACAAGCGCCTGCACATCCATACGGTGCCGACGCTGCGCTTCCTGCACGACACTTCGGTCGAACACGCGATCGAGATGTCCAAGCTGATCAACGAAGCGAACGCCACGCGTTCGAAAGACGACTGAGCCGGCGCCCATGCCGTCAGGCATGGGCTCATGGCCTGACCGCTGCGGCCATCCGCGCGCCGCATCGCCGTCGCCCCCTGTTTCCCTCCGATGACCGATTCCAACGCCAACCGTCCGCCGCGCCTGCCGCGCCGCGAGGTGCATGGTGTGCTCTTGCTCGACAAGCCGCTAGGCCTGTCGTCCAACGATGCGCTGGTGCGCGCCAAGCGCCTGCTGCGCGCGGCCAAGGCCGGGCATACCGGCACGCTCGATCCGCTTGCCACCGGCCTGCTGCCGCTGTGCTTCGGCGAGGCCACCAAGTTCTCGCAGGACCTGCTGGAAGCGGACAAGACCTATGACGCCGTGGTGCGGCTGGGCGCGCGTTCCAGTACCGGCGACGCCGAAGGCGAACTGCTCGATGTGCGCGAGGTCACCTGCGACCGCGCCGCGGTGGAGCAGGCGCTGCAGCGATTCCTCGGCGAGATCGACCAGGTGCCGCCGATGCATTCGGCGCTGAAGAAGGACGGCCGCCCGCTGTACGAATACGCGCGCGCCGGCCAGACCGTGGAGCGCGCGGCGCGCCGGGTCACTATCCGCTCGATCGCACTGCTCGACTGCGCCTTGCCGGAGGCGCCCGCGTTCACCATGCGCGTGACCTGCAGCAAGGGCACCTATATCCGCACGCTGGCCGAGGATATCGGCGAGGCGCTGGGCTGCGGCGCACACCTGACGGGGCTGCGCCGGATCGCCGTAGGTGACCTGACGCTGGACGGCGCAGTCACGCTGGAACAGATCGAACAGCAGGACGACGCGCAGCGCCCGGCCATGCTGGCGCCGGTGGATGCCTTGCTGCAGAAGTGTGTGCCGGTGCATCTGGACGAAGCGGCGGCGGGGCGTTTCCTGCAAGGCCAGCGCATCGCGCGCCGTGACCTGCCGGCCGGCACCGAGTTGGACGAGGAAGCGCTGGTGCGCGTGTATGCCGGCGAGCCCGCGCGGCTGCTGGGCGTGGCGCGCATGCGTGAGGGCGCATTGCGGCCTGAGCGACTGGTAAAGCTATAGGCAGCGTCCTGCCGGCGTCAGCAAGGAGGCCACGTGAGCCCGGATCGACCGGGGCACGTGGTCTCTTTGTTTTTCCGCGGCCTCGGATTAATCCGGTTCTGCATCGACTGATGTGCCAATTGTGGTCTGGTCAAAGGCTTCCACTGCGGCCAGGTGCAAGCTCGCTCCGTTTAGTTGGCAAACAGGAGCAAAAGATGTCGTTCTGCAAAAACGTTGGTGTCGCTGATCGTGTGATCCGGATCGTGGTTGGCGCGGCGCTGATCGCACTGGTGTTTGTCAGGCCCGGGACGCTGTGGGGCTGGATCGGGCTGGTGCCTTTGCTGACTGGTGTGATGGGCTATTGCCCGGTCTATCGGCTGTACGGGAAGGGCCGCAAGCAGGCATAGCCTTGCCGAAGCGAAAAAATGGGACGCCTCAGGGCGCCCCATTTGCATTGCCTTACCGCGGTTCAGTGCGCCGCCATCGCGTCCGCCGACCCGCCACCGCCCTTGGCAGGCCGCGTCAGCCAGACAAAGCCGATCAGCACGAAGAACAGCATTCCCGAGATCCAGAAGATATCGTTTGCGCCGAGCATGGCCGCCTGCTGGGTGATATTGCGCTCCATTACGCCGATGGCCTGGGGCTGGCTCATGCCCATCTGCATTAGATGGCTGAGCTGGTCCTGGTAGACCGGGTTGTAGGGGTTGACCTGCTCCACCAGTTGCGCATGGTGCAGGGCAGAGCGGTTCTCCCACACCGTGGTCGAGATCGAGGCGCCGATGCCGCCAAACGTGATCCGCACGAAGTTCGACAGTCCCGACGCCGCCGGGATCCTCTCGGCCGGCTGGCCCGACAGGATGATCGACGTCAGCGGGATAAAGAACATCGCCATGGCCGCGCCCTGGATCAGCGTCGGCACCATCAGCGTCCAGGTATCCACCTGGGTGGTGAAGCCCGAACGCATCAGGCTGACGATGCCGAAGGTGATGAACGCCGCGGTGGCGACCCAGCGCGCATCCATCTTCGGCAGGTTGCGCCCGATCAGCGGCGACAGCAGGATGGCGAAGATGCCGACCGGCGCCATCACGATGCCCGCATCGGTCGCGGTGTAGCCGACGATGGTCTGTAGCCACAGCGGCAGGATCACGAGGTTGCCGAAGAACAGCCCGTACGCGACCGAGATCGCCACCACGCCCGAACTGAAGTTGCGGCCCTTGAACAGGCTGATGTCGACGATCGGGTGCTTCTCATAGGTTTCCCAGGCGAGGAAGAACAGGAAACCGACGATCGCCACCAGCGTCAGCACCACGATCTCGGTCGAGTGGAACCAGTCCAACTCCTTGCCCTTGTCGAGCATCAGCTGCATCGAGCCTACCCAGATCACCAGCAGCGCCAGGCCGATGCGGTCGATCGGCAGCACCCTGGTCGGCGTTTCGCGGTCCTTGTAGATGGCCCAGGTCGCATAGGCGGTGATGATCCCCACCGGCACGTTGATGTAGAAGATCCACGGCCAGCTCATGTTGTCGGAGATCCATCCGCCCAGCAGCGGGCCCATGATCGGCGCCACCAGCGTGGTCATGCCCCACAGCGCCAGCGCCATGGTGCTCTTCGCGGGCGGGTAGCTCGACAGCAGCAGCGACTGCGACAGCGGGATCATCGGGCCGGCCACGGCACCCTGCAGGACCCGCGCGGCGAGCAGCGTTTCCAGGTTGGGCGCGACGCCGCACAGCCACGACGACAGCACGAACAGCAGGATCGACGTGATGAACAGGCGCACCGCGCCGAAGCGCGTGGTCAGCCAGCCGGTCAGCGGCACCGAGATCGCATTGGCCACCGCGAACGAGGTGATGACCCAGGTGCCCTGGTTTGGCGCCACGCCCAGGTCACCGGAGATCGCCGGGATCGACACATTGGCGATCGACGAGTCCAGCACGTTCATGAACGTGGCCAGCGACAGCGCGATGGTGCCGATCACCAGCTTGCCGCCAGTCAGCGGCTGCGGCTGCGTGGGCAGCGACTGCGCCGGCCGCGCCGGCGCCTGGCTGCCGCCAGGCTGCGCAGCGGTGAGGGAGTTGGCCATGATCAGGTGTGGGCGGGCTTGGCGTTGGCGGCGGCAGTGGGCAGGCCCGTGCTGCGTCCGCCGTTGTTGGCGGCGATGATGCGCGAGATCAGCTGGTCGGCATCCTGTGCGACCTTGTCATAGACGTCGGTCTGCATCGGCTTGGCCGGCGCGGCGCTGACCATGGCGGCGCCTTCTTCGCGGCGCACGTCGACGGTCACGTTCATCGACAGGCCCACGCGCAGCGGATGGTCCTTGAGCTGCTGCGCGTCGAGCGCGATGCGCACCGGGAGGCGCTGTACCACCTTGATCCAGTTGCCGGTCGCGTTCTGCGCCGGCAGCAGCGAGAAGGCCGAGCCGGTACCGGCCGAGAAGCCGGCCACCTTGCCGTGGTACTCCACCTTGGAGCCATACACGTCGGCTTCCAGCGTCACCGGCTGGCCGATGCGCATATGGGTGATCTGCACTTCCTTGAAGTTGGCGTCGACCCAGACCTGGTCAAGCGGCACCACCGCCATCAGCGGGGCACCGGCAGCCACGCGCTGGCCGACCTGCACCGAGCGCTTGGCGACATAGCCGGTCACCGGCGCGGGCATGGTCGAGCGCGCGAACGACAGGTAGGCCGAGCGCAGGTTGGCCGCGGCGCGCTGCACGTTCGGGTGCTGCTCCACCGTGGTCTGGTCGGTCAGCACCTTGTTCGAGGCCAGTTGCTCGCGCGCGGCGAGCAGCGCCGATTCCGCTGCCTTGAGCGCGGACTGCGCGTGCGAGATCTCTTCATTGGACACGGCACCCGAGCCGGCGATTGCCTGGCGGCGGCGCAGGTCGTCGCGCGCCTTGGCGACGTCGGCCTCGCGCATCGCCACGTTGGCGGCGAGCGAGCCGTTGTTGACGTACAGCGTGCGCACTTCGCGCACGGCCTGCGCCAGCTGCGCCTCGGCCTGCTCCATCGCTACCTGCGTATCGGCACGGTCTAGCTGGATCAGCGGCTGGCCGGCGGTGACCAGTTGCGTGTCGTCGGCGGCGATCGACACCACCGTGCCGCCCACCAGCGGCGTGACCTGGACCACGTTTCCGGCCACATAGGCATCGTCCGTGGTTTCGAAATGGCGCGCATACAGGCCCCAGTACACGCCGTAGCCGATGCCCGCGACCACGACCGCCGCGGTCAGCGACAGCAGCATGCGCTTGCGCTTGCCGTTGTTGTTGGGCGTGACCGGTGCCGGTTGGGGGGCGTTGGTGCCGGTCGCTTGCTGGTTATTGCTCATGATGTTCTCTGGTGAATCTTGTCTGCAATCACTGGGTGCGCGGATCAGCCGCGGGCGCCCGCCTGGGTGTTGTTCTGTTGTTGCGCGTGGCTCTCGTGCCCGTCGTGGCCTTCAGCGGGCTCCTGGTAGCCGCCGCCGAGTGCCTTCATCAGGCCCATCTGCAGGTCCAGGCGGCGCGCCTGCAGGTCGGTCGCGAGCCGGCGCTGCTGCAGCACGTTGCTTTCCGCGTTGAGCACGGTCAGCTGCGTGCCCAGCCCGGCCTTGTAGCGCGTGGTTGCCAGCGCGTAGGCGTGCTCGGCCAGGTCCAGCGCCTCACGCTGCGTCTGGATCTGCTGGTCGACGCTGCGGATGCTGGTCATGGTGTCGGCGGTTTCTCGCAGCGCATCAACCAGTGCCTGGTTGTAGTTGGCCACGGCGATGTCGTAGCCCGCGTACTTGCCCTTCAGGTTGGCGCGCAGCCTGCCGCCTTCGAAGATCGGCAGGCGGATGGTCGGGCCGATGCCGAAGGTGCGGCTGATGCCCATCAGCAGGTTGGACGGATCCAGCGCGGCCAGGCCGGCGAAGGCGGTCAGGCTGACGTCGGGCAGGAATTCTTTCTTGGCGACGTTGATGTCCTTGGACGTCGCTTCCACGCGCCAGCGTGCCGCGACCAGGTCAGGGCGGCGGCCCAGCAGGCCGATGGTCAGGTTGTCCGGCAGCGTCGGCGTGGGCTGCGCCAGCAGCACCGGGCGCTGGATCTGCAGGCCGCGGTCCGGACCCTTGCCCAGCAGCGCGGCGAGCTGGTTGCGCGCCAGCGCGATTTCTTCGTCGACGCGCTGCAGGTCGGTCTGCGACGCTGCCACCGTGCCGCGTGCTTGCGTGGTCTCGACCTGGGTATCCAGGCCGGCCGCCAGGCGCTGGCGCGACAGGTCGGTCAGGTCGCGGCGCTGCGCGATGGCGCGCTCGGCCACGTCGCGCTGCGCGTACAGCGCAGCCAGGCGGGCGTAGTTGCGGGCGATCGAGGTGGCGAGAATCAGGCGCGAGGCCTGGCTTTCCGCCTCGGCGGCGCGGTCGTCGGACAGCGCCGCTTCGAGCGCATCGCGGTTCTTGCCCCAGAAGTCGAAGTCATAGGACAGGCCCACCTGCAGGCGCGACTGGTTCTGCCACGACCCCGCCAGCGGCGTGCCTTCGAACAGGTCTTTCTCGGAGAAGCGCTGGCGGATCAGGCTGCCTTCGAACTCCAGGTGCGGGTAGAGCGCACTGCGGGTGGCGTCGGCCATGGCACGCGAGGCCTCCACGCGTGCGAATGCTGCCTGCAGGCTTGGGTTGTCCTTGACGGCTTCATCGACCAGAGCGCTCAGTTGCGGGTCCTTGAATTGTGCGACCCAGTCCTGCGAAGGCCACTGGCCGTGCTCGTCAGGCAGGGTTTGCGAAGTCGCCATGGCGGCCGGGTCGGCCATGGTCTGGGTGCTGTGCGAATTGCCGAGGGCCGCGCAGCCGGCCAGCGCCGCGGCGGCGATGGCAGTCAGCGCGAGCGTGCCGGCGCGCCGCGCCAGCCGGCGCGAGCGCGTCGGCGTGGGAGCTTGGGAAGAGAGGGCTTGATTCATGATGTTGCTCCGTTGCGGAGCCATGCTTTTTTACGGGTGGATGCGGAGTACGGTTGACCTGGCGGTCTGGCTTGCGCATCCACTACCCACTGTTGTTGTCGATGACCCGGCGCAGCATGCTGCGCAGCAATTGCACTTCGTCCTCGGAAAAGCCGCGGAAGTGGTGGGCGAGTACCTTGCAGAAGATCGCCGGCAGGCGCTCGACCAGCTCCTGGCCTTGTGCGGTCAGCGACAGGTCCACCACGCGCCGGTCGGCATCGCGGCGGCGGCGCTCTATTAGGCCGCGCTTTTCCATGCGGCTGAGCAGGCGCGTAACCGAGCCCATGTCTGTGTTCAGCTCGCGGCCGAGGTCGGTGACCGTGGAGGCGCGGCCGGTGGCGAGCATCATCAGGCAGCTCGCCTGGGCGTGGGTGATGTCGAGTGCGCAGACTTCCTGTTCGACCGCGTGCGCCAGCATGTTCTTGGCGCGCTGCATCAGGTAGCCGACGCTGTCGTTCATCTGGTATCTGGCGGGATCGAACGGGCCACCCGTATCCGGGGCTGGCCGATCCGAGGAAAGGTCCTGTGACATCTTTGCCTTTGCAATCTTTGCTGAGGCAAATATATGTTTGCGTTTAACGATAAGCAAGAACGGAAATTGGTTATTCCAGTTTCCGCAACGATAAACACAGCATAAGTGGCGGGTCCGGTCAACGCGTCTTGCGCCGCAACATGCTAGAATGTTGGGTTACCTCAGATTCTCCAAGCGAGACGCAGCAATGACCCGCGCCATCCGAAATATCGCCATCATCGCCCACGTCGATCATGGCAAGACCACCCTGGTCGACCAGCTCCTGCGCCAGGCAGGCACCTTCCGCGACAACCAGCAAGTCGCTGAGCGGGTGATGGACTCGAACGACCTGGAAAAGGAACGCGGGATCACGATTCTCGCGAAGAACTGTGCCGTCGAATACAACGGCACCCATATCAATATCGTCGACACCCCGGGCCACGCCGACTTCGGCGGTGAAGTGGAGCGCGTGCTGTCGATGGTCGACGGCGTGCTGCTGCTGGTCGACGCGGTCGAAGGCCCGATGCCCCAGACCCGATTCGTCACGCGCAAGGCGCTGGCGCTGGGCCTGAAGCCGATCGTCGTGGTCAACAAGATCGACCGCCCTGGCGCGCGTCCGGACTGGGTGATCAACCAGACCTTCGACCTGTTCGACAAGCTGGGTGCCACCGACGAGCAGCTCGACTTCCCGGTGATCTACGCTTCGGGCCTGAACGGCTTTGCCGGCCTGACCGAAGACGTGCGCGACGGCGACATGAAGCCGCTGTTCGAGACCGTGCTGGACAAGGTGCCGGTGCGTGACGACGATCGGGACGGCCCCCTGCAGCTGCAGATCATCTCGCTGGACTACTCCAGCTACGTCGGCAAGATCGGCGTAGGCCGCATCTCGCGTGGCCGCGCCCGTCCGCTGCAGGACGTGGTGGTCAAGTTCGGCCCGGAAGGCAACCCGATCAAGGGCCGCATCAACCAGGTGCTGAAGTTCCAGGGCCTGGAGCGCGAGATCGTGTCCGAGGCCGAAGCCGGCGACATCGTGCTGATCAACGGCATCGAAGAACTGGGTATCGGCTGCACCGTGTGTGCGCCGGACGCCCAGGACGCGCTGCCGATGCTGAAGGTGGATGAGCCGACGCTGACCATGAACTTCTGCGTCAACACCTCGCCGCTGGCCGGCCGTGAAGGCAAGTTCGTGACCAGCCGCCAGCTGCGCGAGCGCCTGGACCGCGAACTGAAGTCGAACGTGGCGCTGCGCGTGGCCGATACCGGCGACGACACCATCTTTGAAGTGTCTGGCCGCGGCGAACTGCACTTGACCATCCTGCTGGAAAACATGCGCCGCGAAGGCTACGAGCTGGCCGTGTCGCGTCCGCGCGTGGTGTTCAAGGAAATTGACGGCGTCAAGAACGAGCCGTACGAACTGCTGACCGTGGACGTCGAAGACGGCCACCAGGGCGGCGTGATGGAAGAGCTGGGCCGCCGCAAGGGCGAACTGCTCGATATGGCCTCTGACGGCAAGGGCCGTACCCGCCTGGAATACCGCATCCCGGCCCGTGGCCTGATCGGCTTCCAGGGCGAGTTCATGACGCTGACGCGCGGCACCGGCCTGATCAGCCATATCTTCGACGACTACGCGCCGGTGCGCGAAGGCGGCCTGGGCGAGCGCCACAACGGCGTGCTGATCTCGCAGGACGACGGCGACGCCGTGGCCTACGCGCTGTGGAAGCTGCAGGACCGCGGCCGCATGTTCGTCAAGCCGGGCGATGCGCTGTACGAAGGCATGATCATCGGCATCCACAGCCGCGACAACGACCTGGTCGTCAATCCGATCAAGGGCAAGCAGCTGACCAACGTGCGTGCTTCGGGTACCGACGAAGCCGTGCGCCTGGTGCCGCCGATCCAGATGTCACTCGAATATGCGGTGGAATTCATCGCCGACGACGAGCTGGTCGAGCTCACGCCCAAGAGCATCCGCCTGCGCAAGCGCCACCTGAAGGAGCACGAGCGCAAGCGTGCTTCACGCGAATCCGTGTAACTCACGGCAGGCAGCAAAAAAACCGCGCCTCAGGGTGCGGTTTTTTTATTGGGCGGACGGCAAGCGGGTGCGCGCCTCACCAAGCGTACTTCATACCTGCGCGCACCGCGTACTGGTAGTAGCGCTGCGCGCCCCATGCGCCGCCCACATTGGCCCAGCCGGTCCAGCGCTTGCCGAAATCGGCATTGACGCCGAGCTTGAGCTCATAGCGGTTGGTCGGATACAGGCTGCCCAGCGGTAACTTGTTGAACGAGATATTGCTGTCGGTGCTGGTGTGCCACCAGTTCATCGTTGCGTACGGCTGTATCTTGCGGCCGTCGTCGCGCACGTAGGTGCGATGCACGCGCGCGCCAAGGCGTGTGATCGCACCGCTGGAGTCGGCGCCGGTGATGCGGGTACCGTTGGCTTCGGTAATGTCGTCGGCGCGGTAGTCGACGTAGATGAGCTGCGCCTGCGGCTCGACCACCCAGCCATCGCGCGCGGGGATGGCGTAGCCTGCCTCGCCGGAAATGACCCAGCCGCTGGCGTTGTATCTGACAGTGGGCAGCTGGTCGCTCTCGACCTTGTTGTCGAACCAGCCGTACTGGAGCCAGGTATCGACATACGCCCCCAGCTTGTTCTCGTCGTTCTGGTACCAGGTGCCATAAGCGCCCACGCTCCAGCCCTGCACGCTGCCCTTCGCGCGGGCCGGGTTGCCATCGGCCTCGGCATGGCTGCCGGCGTTGGCGTAGCTGCCCATAGCACCCAGGTGCAGGCGGTCGGTGTCGCTGGCCAGGTTCCAGCGTGCCAGTTCCGCGCCGCCCTGCAGCAGGAGGGTGTCGGTGCTGACCTTGAAATTGTCGTCGCGGCTCTTGCTGCCTTCCCATTTGCCGGCCGCGCGCAGCCAGCCTGCGCGGGCCCGGTCCGGAGCAGGGCGGAACCCTTGGCCCTCAACGTACTGCGGCTCGCCCAGGCGGTCGTGCAGGCTGTGCACGAACACCTGGCGGACCAGCCGTTGGTTCGCGAGGTAGGCGGCGATTTCAGGGCGGTACATCGGCTCGGGCGGAGCGGGAGGATTCGGGGGCGGGGGCGAGGGCGAGGGCGGAGTCGGCTGCGGCGGTTTTGCCGAGCGCAGGTACCAGGCCTGCGGATTGCTGCCGTCAGTGCTGCCACGTAACAGGCGGTACTCGTAAGCGCCAGCCACCGCGCGGCCGTCCAGCGCGAACGCAGTGGGCGCCGTGGTGCCGCCGTTAGCGGTATCGATCACCAGGATACCGTTGGCCGTGGTCGGTGCGCCCTGGCCGCCGGCATTGGCGATGCGCACGCCGGTGATTCCGTTGCCGTGCCGCCGTCGATGACGAGCCGGTCCAATGCGGTGCTGTCGGCAGCCAGGACCGTCTTCAGGCTCAGCGTGCCGCCGCTGCCGGCGTAGTTGCGCGTGGTCAGCGTCTGGCCGGCGCCGCCCGTTGCCGAGGCCAGTTCCACCAGCCCGCCATTGGCAAGCGTGCCTGTCACCTGATAGGCGCCGGCGCCGGAGCCATTGGCATAGCTAAGCGTGCCTGAGTTGCTGACGTCGCCGGTCAGTGTCCCGGCATCGCCACTGAAGCGCAGCGCGGCGCCGCTATCGATCCGGAACACACTGGCTTCGTACAGTATGCCGCTGGTCAGCGCGACGTCCGCGCCACCGGTAGCAGTCACCGCGGACCACGGGTCGATGCTGCCGGGCACGCTGCCGCGGTAGCCGTCGAAGGTTAGCGCACTGCTGCCGGTGCCGCCTTCATACAACGGCACCGCGCTGATGTCGGCACCGGCGAACACGGTCACGCGGTCGGAGCCGGAGCCCATGCGCAGCGCGCCGGTGGTGACGGAGCCGGCGTGCAATGCGAGCGTGTTGTTGCCCGAGATGAATTGCACGGCGTTCTCCGTGCCGTGAATCGTGGCGTGGCTGTCGATGGTGGCGCCGCCGCCGGCCTGGATGCCATTGCCGGCCTGCGCCGCGATGCGGCCGCCAAGGTGCGCCACCGTGCCGCCATTGGCCAGCAGCACGCCATGGAGATTGCCCTGCACGACGCTGGTGGGCGCATCGTTCCTGACCAGTCCGCCGTTGGACAGCAATATGCCGCTCGACGTGGCGCCACGAACCACGCCGCTGTTGATGACGGTGCCGGCGTTGTGGAGCCGTATGCCGTCCTCCATGCCGTTGACCGCGCCGCGGTTGTCTACCGTCCCGGAGGTGCCGGTAATGACTATCCCGGCATTGCCATTGCCCTCGATCGTACTGCCGGCATGGTTGATCACGGTGCCGCCGCTGCCGCCAATCCACAGCCCATAGGTACCACCGCTGATCCGCGCGCCTGGCGTGATTGTGGTGCCGCCATCCGTTGAGCCGTTGACAGCGTTGCCGCCGGCATCCAGCAGCACACCGATCAGGCTGCCGGCAATCGTACCGGCATTGGCTACGCTACCGCTCTGGTTCACGATGCTGACGCCGTGGCCAGCGCTGGCGCCGATCGCGGCGTGAGACAGGTTTGTCACCGTACCGCCGAGCCCCATCAGCACGCCGTCGGTGCCGCCCTGGATGTTCCCCTGGTTCCGGACCACAGCGCCAGGCCCCTGGATCCGAATGCCATCGCTGCTGCTGTCCCCGACGATGAAGCCGTGATTGATCACCGTGCTGCCTGTGGCGGCGGAGCTCAATGAGACCCCGGCTGCCATGGCGCCAGCGGTGTGGATTGTGCCAATGTTGTTCAACGTGTAGGCATTGGCTGAGCCGCCATCCGTGACCGCGTCGATCAGGGGAACCGATGCGGTCCCCACAAAATTGACGAACGTGGAGGTCGGGTCGCCGGTGACGGCGTACGTGCTGAAAGAAGCGGGCTGCTGCAGGTCGACCTGCGTTCTGCCATCACCAGTGATGGTCTTCTGCGCGTGGGCGGCGCAGAGCTCCAACTGCGCCACCACCAGGACCGTGAGCGAGCCCGTCGTTACGGTGAATCTTGACCATGCGCTCGCCATTGTCGCAACCTCCGCACCCGACGCTTCGTTTGTACTTGCCGATCATCGCCACGTCCGTAGAAGTGCGATGCATCCGCAGGGCCGCCGGAGGGAAGTAAAAGCCGGCGACCGGCTGGTCAATTTCGTATTTTCAGTGCAGAAATTAATGGTCTTATTTATTTGGACATATGTCCACGGGCCTGCGAGGTGGCCTCTGTACGCGTGTTCCTGGGATGTTTCTTATTGCGCTCCCGGTATGGCCTGCGGCGCCGGCGCACGCGGGCTGCGCCATTCGGGCGGCTTCCACAGGTAGCGCAGATCGCGGTCGCGCCAGGCATCGGCGAACATGTCGCGCCATTCATGGAAGGTCAGCACCAGCGGGTTGTGGGTGCGCACCTGGCGCGTGATGCCGTACACCGGCGCCTCGTGTTCGGGCACGAAGGTGCCGAACAGACGGTCCCAGATGGTCAGCACGCCGGCGTAGTTGCGGTCGATGTATTGCGCATTCTTCGCGTGATGCACGCGATGGACCGAGGGCGTGTTGAGGATCGTCTCCACCAGCGGCCAGCGCCGCCCCAGCCGCGTATGCACGAAGAACTGGAACGCCAGGTTCAGGCCCACGGCCAGGATCACCCAGTCCGGCGTAAATCCGATCCACGCCAGCGGGATCCAGAACAGCCACATGCCTGACAGTGGATACGTCAGGCTCTGCCGGAACGCCGTCGAGAAATTCATCCCTTCCGACGAATGGTGGGTCACGTGCGAAGCCCACAGCCAGCGCACCCGATGGCTGGCGCGGTGGAACCAGTAGTAGAGGAAGTCCTGCAGCAACAGCAGCAAGGCAAATGACCCCAGCGTTTCCGGCATCGCGCGCAGACCATGCTGGTAGCACCAAGTGTAGACGGTGCGGATCATCAGCCAGAGGAAGAACGCGTCCGAGGCCTGGTGCATCAGCGCCAGCGCCGCGTTGGAGACGGTGTCGCGCAGGCTGTAGACGGTCGGGTTGCGGCGCGCCCAGTACCGGGCTTCGGCGGCGATGGTCAGCAGGAAGACTGGCGCAAACGCCAGCAGCACGAGGCCGGGGTCGGGCGATTCAGGGTTCATGCCGCCAGTGTGCACATTCCGGCCGGAATTGCCACGAGGGGTTACTCCAAACGGACTGCGCGGAGGGCTGTCGCGCCCCATTCGGCACATTGACGATTGATGTACCGGAACGCAATTCTGTCGCGCATGCGAGGGCGGTCAAAGCGGGTAAAGGACGCGTCGGGGGCGCCGTAGTTGAGCAGGGCAGCGGTGCGCCGCATGCCCCGATTCCTTTATCCCTCCGGAGCCTCAATGTTCAGGAACACTACCATCGGAGCCAGATTGTGGTTCCTCACCATCGTCACCAACTTGTTGCTGCTGATCGTCGGCGCGGTCGGTTGGCTCGGCATGTCGCGCAGCAATGACGCCACGCACCAGATCTACGAGCAGCAGCTGTCGGCCGCGGTCAACCTCGCCGAGGCGCGCTCGAACCAGCTGCTGGTGCGCGTGCTGCTCGACCAGGCGGCGTTGGCCACCGATCCCACCGATGCCAGGGCCCGCGCCGCGACCGCCGAAGGCTTTGCGCGCGTATCCGAGAAGGCGTGGAAGGCCTATCTCGCCTTGCCGCGCTCGGCAGAGGAAGCGAAGGTGGTTGAAGACGTCACTGCCAAGCGCGATGCCCTTTTCCGCCAGGGCGTGGCGCCGATGATTGCCGCGCTGCATGCGGGCGACCGCGAGGCCATGATGAAGGCCGTGCTCGAAACCATTCCGAAGCTCGATATTGCCTTCACTGCCGTCAATTCGGAGCTGAACCAGCTGCAGGTGGCCAGCGCGAAGCTGGTCTACGAGGCGTCGCAGCAGCGCTACCGCAACCTGTTCACGCTGTCGGTGTGCGTGCTGGTGCTGGGCCTGGCGTTCAGCACCGTGGTGGCATGGCGCCTGCGCCGTTCAGTGGTGCAGCCGCTGGATATCGCGATCGCGCGCTTCGAGAAGATCGCCGGTGGCGACCTGAGCGCCGCGGCGGTGTCTGGCGGCGAAGCGCTGGCCGACGCGTCGGCGCGCAACGAGACCGCGCGCATGCTTGGCATGCTGGGCCGCATGCAGCAGAGCCTGGTGGCGATGGTGGGCGAGGTGCGCGGCGGCGCCGATTCGATCGCCTCGGCAAGCAAGCAGATCGCCAGCGGCAACGCGGATTTGTCGCAGCGCACCGAGCAGCAGGCCGCATCGCTGGAGGAGACCGCCTCCAGCATGGAAGAGCTGACCGGCACCGTGCGCCAGAACGCCGACAGCGCGCGCGAAGCGCGTGCGCTGGCCACTGATGCGACCGCGCTGGCCGAGCGCGGCAGCGAAGCCGTATCGCGCGTGGTGAATACCATGCAGGCGATCGACGCCAGCGCCGGCAAGATCGTCGACATCATCGACGTGATCGAGAAGATCGCTTTCCAGACCAACATCCTTGCGCTGAACGCCGCCGTGGAAGCCGCGCGTGCCGGCGAGCGCGGCCGCGGCTTCGCGGTGGTGGCGGGCGACGTGCGCGAGCTGGCGCAGCGTTGCGCCGGCGCGTCGAAGGAAATCCGCACGCTGATCGGTGCTTCGGTGGCCAACGTGCGTGAGGGCACCGGGCTGGTGGATGACGCGGGCGGTGCGATGCAGGACATTGTCGACGCGGTGCGCCGCGTCAGCGCGATCATCGGCGATATCAGCGCAGCCTCGGACGAGCAGTCCAACGGCATCGAGCAGGTCAATGTGGCGGTGTCGCAAATGGACAGCATGACGCAGCAGAACGCGGCGCTGGTCGAGCAGGCCGCTGCCGCGGCCGCTTCGCTTGAAGACCAGGCTCAGCGTCTGACTTCGCTGGTGGCGACGTTCAGGCTGGCCTGACGCGGCAGGGCGGCGCACGCGCACAGCCCTGCGCATGCGCCGCAAGCTGCCCACGCGGGTGTGCCTGCGGGTGTGACTGGCGTAAAATCGCCAGTTGCATTGGAGGAGTACGACATGACTGATTTCGTCACGACAGAGGTCCGCGGTGGCATCGGATACCTGACGCTGAACCGCCCCCAGGCGCTCAATGCCCTGTCGCTCGACATGATCCGCGCCATCACGCAGACGCTGCAGGACTGGGCCGCGGCGCCAGAGGTGGTGGCGGTGGTGGTGACCGGTGCCGGCGGCAAGGCGTTCAGTGCCGGCGGCGATATCCGCTATTTCCACAAGGCCGCGCACGAGGGCGATCCGCTGCTCGACCAGTTCTTCGTGGAAGAGTACGCGCTCAACTTCCTGATCCATCGCTACGCCAAGCCTTATATCGCGCTGATGGACGGTGTGGTGATGGGCGGCGGCATGGGCATCTCGCAAGGCGCGCGGGTGCGCCTGGTCACCGAGCGCACGAAGATGGCGATGCCGGAAACCAATATCGGCCTGTTCCCCGACGTGGGCGGGGGCTGGTTCCTGGCACGCACGCCGGGCCGCATCGGCGAATACCTGGGGCTGACCGGCACCGTGATCGGCGCGGCCGACGCGCTTTACGCCGGGCTGGCCGATGCCTACCTGCCGGGCAACCGCCTGGCGGAGCTGGTCGATTCGATGCGCGCGCAGCAGTTCGCCGGCGGCGATGCCGTGCTGGCGCATATCGAGGGCTTCACGGCGCCGCACCGCGCTGATTGCGTGCCGGCGCAAAGCACGCTCGCAGGCCTGTCGACGCAGATCGACGCCTTGTTCGCCGGCAACACCATGCAGGAGATCCTGGCCGCGGTCAGCGACGCGCCGGGCGACTGGGCCGCACAAACTGCCGCCATGCTGCGCAGCCGCTCGCCGCTGATGCTGTGCGTGACACTCGAGCAGATCCGCCGCGCGCGCCGCATGTCGCTGGAGGACGAGCTGCGCATGGAGCTGGACATGATGCACCTCGTGTTCCGCAAGGGCGACGGCGTCGAGGGCATCCGCGCGCTGGCCATCGACAAGGACCACAAGCCGCGCTGGCAGCATGCGCGCCTGGACGACGTGGGCCGTGAGAAAGTGCTGTCGTTCTTCGACAGCCCCTGGCGCGCGGAAGACCATCCGCTGGCGGCGCTAGGCAAGGCGGCCTGACAGGCTATCTGCCAGCTCTGACGGCATTCCGGCCCCGAGTCGGGTAGAGTGGTGCACGGGCCGGCACATGCCACCCATGGGTGCCTGCGTCTGCCGTGCCATTCCGTCCACACAGACAAAGGAGCCGTGATGAGCAATCCTCGTGATGTCGTTGTACTGGTGGGAAGCCTGCGCAAGGAGTCGTATAGCCGCAAGCTGGCCAAGGCGCTGATCGCGCTGGCGCCGGCGCAACTCAAGCTGGAGATTGTCGAGATCGGCGAACTGCAGCTCTACAACCAGGACCTGGACGACAAGCCGCCCCAGCCCTGGACCGCATTCCGCGACCGCGTGCGCCGTGCCGATGCGGTGCTGTTCGTGACGCCGGAATACAACCGCTCGGTGCCCGCACCGCTGAAGAACGCCATCGACGTGGGCTCGCGGCCCTATGGCAGCAGCGTCTGGGACGGCAAGCCCGGCGGCATCATCAGCGCCTCGCCCGGCGCAGTCGGCGGGTTTGGCGCCAACCACCATCTGCGCCAGTCACTGGTGTTCCTCAATGTCCCGGTCCTGCAGCAGCCCGAGGCCTATATCGCCGGCGTCGACAAGCTCTTGAACGAGCAGGGCGGCATCGCCAACGAATCGACCAAGGGCTTTCTCGGCAAGTACCTGACGACGTTCGCCAGTTGGATCGACCGCACCGCGCCGCGCTGAGCGCCGCCAACGCGCGCCACGGCGATGCTCGTCGTGGCCGTTTGCTGTGCCGCCTGTTGCGGCATCACCCGGCGCCGCGATGCGTTCCACACTACCGATAATCGATGGCTGAGGGCAGTATTGCAGGCGCCAATTCCCTGCGAAGTCTGGATTGGGCCCACTCAAACGTTGCGGGCGCCGAGTGGTAAAATTGCCTGCTTTCGCCCCGCACACAAGCCCAATCGGCAGGCAGGCCCGCCACCACAGCGTGTGCCCTACGCCGACCCCACTTAGAAATGACTGATTTGCAAGGCAAGACGCCTGCCATGAACCCGCGACGCGTTTCCGTGGCCCCGATGATGGACTGGACTGATCGCCATTGCCGCACATTCCATCGCCAACTCAGCCGCCACACATGGCTGTATACGGAGATGGTGACGACCGGCGCGCTGCTGCATGGCGACGTGCCGCGGCATCTGGATTTTGACGCAGCCGAACATCCGGTCGCGCTGCAGCTAGGCGGCAGCGAGCCGGCGGACCTCGCCATGGCGGCAAAGCTCGGCCAGCAGTGGGGCTATGCCGAGGTCAACCTGAATTGTGGCTGCCCGTCAGAGCGTGTGCAGCGCGGCGCATTCGGTGCCTGCCTGATGGCCGAGCCGCAACTGGTGGCCGACTGCGTGAAGGCGATGCGCGATGCGGTCAGTATTCCGGTGACCGTCAAGCATCGCATCGGCATCGACAAAACCGAGCATTATGATTTTGTTCGGGATTTTGTCGGCACCGTGGCCGAGGCGGGCTGCCGCACCTTTATCGTCCACGCGCGCAATGCCATCCTGAAAGGCCTGAGCCCGAAAGAGAACCGTGAAATCCCGCCGCTGCGCTATGAAGTTGCGTACCAGCTGAAACAGGAATTTCCTGAGTTGGAGATCCTGATCAATGGCGGCATTGTCAGCTATGAGGAGATGGAGAGTCACCTGCAGCACGTCGACGGCGTGATGATTGGCCGGGAGGCCTATCACCAGCCGTATGTGCTGGCAGAAATGGATGCACGCTTCTATGGCGACACCAGTTCGCCGGTGCTTTCACGTCTGGACGTCGAACTGTCGATGCAGCGCTATATCGGCGACCTGGTGGAGCGGGGCGGTTATATGGGTGCCGTCACGCGGCATATGCTCGGCCTGCACCGTGGTGTTGCCGGCGGGCGGGGCTGGCGCCGCGTGCTGTCGGATGCAAAGCGGATGAATGCGGCGCGTACGCGCGCGGATGTGGATGCGCTGTTCGAAGAGGCCCGGGAGCATTTGCACTCGCCAGCCTCCGCGCCCCTGGCGGCGTAATGCATGCTGCCGGCAGGCCCTGCTCCGTGGCATTGCCGAGCCTTTGCTCTAAATCCGAATTGCGGAATTGTGCATGCTTGCCAGAGGGTAGCGCGGGCGGCACCTGAAATGCTCCTCGCCCGGAAACTGGCGTCCGCAAAGGGATTCCCCTAATTCGCCGAGGCAGGGCACTTTCATACACTGTGCCTGCCCTCGAATACAGGGCTTTCTTCAACTGATTATTCAGCCCGCTTCGGCGGGCTTTTTTTTCGTCGGCTTTGTTTGGCGCCGTTCGCCGAGCGCTTCGCGCTCTTCGTTTACCCGAATGGTGCAGTTTGCAGATGACAGGTACATTGCAACTGCCTTCAGGGCATTTGAGATCGCTAAAGTTAAGAGTCCGCGCTGCGGACTCTTTTTTTTGCGCTCAGTATTCCTGCGCCAGACGCAGGGATTTGACGGCAACTGCGCATGAGAGTTTCATCGATCACCCGCTCGCGCTAGCGCGTATGGCTCACGCCGACATCCAGCGTGCCGTATGTCGTAATGCCAGATTCCCGTCCGTCCGTCACGCCGCCGGCGCACCCGCCCAGTGCGGCCACCAATGCCGTCATCGCCACGATTCCCGACATCCGCCAGAACAGCTTTCGCATTCCCACTCCTTCTTGTACTAACGATGGTTGGGCCGTGGCGCCGCCCTGAGGTTCCGGTTCCGCGCATTGCCGGCGCGGAAAGAGCGAGGAGGGAAAAGAGGCAGGCAGTACGCTGGGGAGCGGGCTGCCTGACGGGAAGTCGAGGGGGTCAATGTCCCTCAGGCGAAAGTATCGCTTCGAGCATGTCCGCCAAGAACCCTGCCGAGGTGGGGGCCGCGCCCTCGTCCCGCGATTGCTGATATGCCGCAAGGCGCGGCGCGTCGACCCCTGAGCGGTTCGCCTGCCGGGTTGATGAGCGTGATACGATCATTCGCAGCGCCACAGGCGAAGCGAATTCAAGCACGCGGACCGATGCTGAGGTCGGGGCGCCAGCGAAGTACGCGCTGGCGGCTGAGCGGCACCTCGCACGGTCCGGGAAGGCGGCAAGCGTGGAAAAATCGGACGTGGAAAATGAGGAGCCGTTCGGCGAAGTCTTTAAAGACTTCCGGCTGGTATGGGTCGCCGAGCAGTTGCAGGATGGCAAATGGACCGCTCGCTACTGCTGGCAGCGCGGCACGTCCGACGCCGCCGGCAAGGCGCTCCAGGAAGCGGTGTTGAACGGCAAGTCGCGCCGTCTTCTCGGTCAGTTCGACACCGAGGCCGACACCATCGACGCAATCAAGGAAGCCGTGCTGCTCGAGGCAAAGTGGGTCCCACCCCGGGCGTGACCCTCTCAAAAAAAATTGTGCGGGATACTAGCCATCTCGTAAAACTGTTTGTATAATCTTGTTTTTCGTCGATCAGCGCTTCGCTGATGACCTCTACGGTGGCTGTAGCTCAGTTGGTAGAGTCCAGGATTGTGATTCCTGTCGTCGTGGGTTCGAGTCCCATCAGCCACCCCAAAATTCTCTTTCGCATCAATAACTTATGCAGTGTGGGTAAGTTCTCGATGCGAACATCCCAACGAAAGCGGAAATCTTCCAGCGGCGCCCACGGCGCCGTTTTCGTTTTCTACTCCGTCGCAGCAGCCCGTTTCACCTCTCTCCTGTTGTAGTGGCGGTGCGTCGTCGCCGGGTTTGCGTGCGCCGCAAAGTCGCACGCATCAGCCGCGCCGCTCCAGCTTTGCCGTGATCGCTGCAGGGCGGATTAGTCCGGCCGCTGCCATACACAGCATGACCGGGCAAAGCGGAAAGCCCTGGACATTCAAGCCGGGCAGACCGTCGCCGGCTCCGTTGCCGACATTTCAAGAAAGAGGTCGATCCCACGCACTTCCAGGACCAGTCGAAGGAAGGCAAGTCCGTGCGCGCCGGCATGTACGCGAATCTGTGTCCATGGCGGCGAAGTAGCCGTGGACGGGACGCCATCTTGCCAAAGAACGTTCTTTCGTCATACTAGGATTCCTCGGAACGATGGGAGGGCGCCATGTCGAGCCATGCCTGGGTCGAAGAGGGGGAGTACTACTGCCACTGCACGGTCTGGAAGTCGAAATCTGGAGCCTGGGAGGCATCCGTATTGTTCGAGCGCAGAATCGATCACGCAAACGAGTTTGTCCCAGGCTTGCGACACAAGATCAAAGCCACGTTCAATAGCGAGGAAGAGGCGATGACCGAAGCAATTGCTTACGCAAAGGCTTGCGTCGAGAACACTAAGACTGGCTTGTAGCCTCATGCGGCTACTCCAAATCGTTTCGATTCCTTCGCCGACCAGCTCGCCATCTCAGGCACGTTGGCGCTTACCAGTGCTGCCGCCATCGGCGGGCTGACGCTGTTGGCGCACATGCGAACCTGGGCGTGCTGCGGCAGGCGGTAAGCCTTCATCTTGCCGATGCGCATCAGTGCCTCGCGTACGAACGCAAGCGTGGGATCGGCGGGGTCAATGATCGATGTCGACGTGCCGGCCGAGAGCGAGTTCAATGCCGCAGCTGGCACCGCAGCCACCGGCGAAGTTATCGACGATGTTTTCGGGTGCGATGTCGAGCAGAAACTGGTCGCGGATCATGCCGCGACCTCGCGCAGTGGGACACGATTTCTTACAACAGGGGGAGGTGCCCGTCGGTATCCTTGCGGCAAATTAGCTAACTGCAAACGCAGGTCACCATGAAACCCCTTCTTGTGCTCACCGTGGCCACGGCAGCACTTCTCACCGGCTGCGCCGTCGCTCCCTACGATGACGGCTACTATCACCGCGGTCACTCGCGCCCCATTTACGGCGGCGGTTACTCCGATTGGGACGGCGGCAGGTACTACGGCGGCAACCGAAAGTGGGGCGGTGACTGGGATCGAGGTTGGGACCGGGACGAGAAGCGAAACAGGAGCCGTGATTGGAGCGACCGTGACAACCGCAGCTGGAACCGTGGTGGAGATCAAGGCGAAAACCGCGGCGAGAAGCGTGGGTGGAATCGCGGCGATGAGCGAGCGGAGAATCGCGGCCGGGACCGACGAGGCGATCATGGCGAGGGCCGGGGCAATGGCCGTGGCGGTGACCGCGGTGATGACCGTGGGCGGAATCGTGATGCCGATGGTGGCAACGGTCGCGGCAGAGACAAGGATTGATGCGTCAGCCCTGAGTTTGCAGCGCTACGAGAATGATTTGGTCCGATGCCAGTCAGACCTTCAATGGAGTTTGCGTCAGTGAGAGAATTCCTCTACCTGCCGCTTCATCCAGCGGTAGTTGGAATAGGCGCCGAAGGCGACTGCGCCGAAGAAGGCGAGCGCCATGACGACCAGGTAGATCTGGCGCGGCATGTCCGTAGGGCTCCCGGCCCAGCACAGGCAGACCAGTTGACAGATCGGAGAGTGAGGTGAGGCGCCGCGCATCTGGGCAACGCAGCATGCACTCACCCTGGTCAAGCTACAAAACTTAGTCCAAGAACTCGACGGCTCCATTGCCTGCGGCCGCGATGCGGACCAGGCTGTCGGTGCCGTGAATCGAGGCTCCTACGACTGTGACACGCGATCTCTTTGCGCCTGCGGCGGCAGCAATTCTGATCAGGTCGTCGAGTGTATGGACGGTAGCGTCAACGCGAAACCCACCCCCGGCCGTAGCTATGCGGATCAAGTCGTCAACGGCGCGCGACGAAATGTTCATGTCTTCTCCTTCATTTTGCCTGTAGGGGGATGCTGCCACGTTAGAAGCCGCTGCACCAATGGACTGTATTGAAATGCAGGTTGACGTGACTGTCGGGCGACGGGAAATCGTTTTCTCCAAAACGGCGCCGCGCAAGGGCGCCCGTTTTGCTTCGTCGCGCGAATATTTCGCAGGTATTGCCTTGGCTCTCTGCGAGCCTGGTCAGCCCCGGATATTGCGCGGATCGTTCCCGAAGGAATTCCTTTCCCGAATCTGCCTGTCGCGTCCATGAATGAACAGTTCGACGCGATCCTGCCATGCTTTCTCGGTCCCTGCAGCGATGGCTTCTTCCTGCGACGGCTACTGCCCAGCCCTGGTCGCCGGCGGGTATGACGTGGATATTGCGGGATGCCACGGTCGGTCTCTTTTGGGGTGGATGCCGACAGTCTGGCGCGGGCGCCGCGCGTCGAGGTATCGGTCGATGTCCGGCAATGTGTGGCGCTTGCGTCAGGGCGGCGCGCAGGCCGTCCGCAGCCCGCGCGAAATCCGTGTGCCTCCTGTACCATACCCGCCTTGCATTCCCAAGGGGTTGGTATGTCTGTTCGAGCGAAGGTGATCGGCTGCAGCGTGGCGATCGCGGCAATGATGGCCGGGTGCGCCAGCGGCACGTCCGAAAAGGATATTCGCGCGCGCCCTCCGATGCGCTTGTTCACGCCCGCGCAGATGGGCGATGTGGCGAAATGCCTGCGCAATAACCTCGGCGATGAGGCCACGGTCGTTAGCTATCCGGCGAAGAGCCAGACTGAGATCCGGATTGGCCAGGTAAACGCCACCGGCCAGTTCGAGTACGCCTACCTGATTTCACTGACGGCCAAGCCCGATGGAACGGCGCTGGAACTGCGCAAGAGCGACACATGGTTCCCGCAGCTGACGCCGCAGGAGTTGGAAACCGAAACCAAGGCCTGCGCACGCAGCTAAGCAGCAGCCAAGGTGCAACGACATGCATGGCGGCCGCCAGCGCCGGCATGTGCCGGCGCGCGTTGTCGATCAGGCAACGAGCTTGTCGGAGGTTTCGAGTTCCAGCATCCGGCAGATGGCGGCCATGCTGCCGACCATGGTGCGGCGCTGCGCGCCCTGGTAGACGCGCACGCCCTTGCACTGGCGGAACGGCACGGGCTTGACCGGACGGCGGATGGCGGCGTGGTGGATTTGCGGCATGGCTGCACCTCTTTTTCAGGCAAAAGCGGGGTCAACACCCGGCGAGCCGGGCGGCGTCTGCAAAAAACAATGGAAGCGGGGGCGGGCCCGCGCAGGCCTGTGGCCCGCGGTGCCCGGCTAGAAGCCGGAAGAGCGGATCAGGCCGACTGCAATGCCTTCCAGCGAGAACTCCTCGCGGCCGGGCTCCACGATGATGTTGGCGAAGTCCGGGTTCTCTGCAATCAGTTCGATATGGCCGCCGCGCCGTTGCAGGCGCTTGACCGTCACGTCGTCACCGAGGCGCGCCACCACGATCTTGCCGTTGGGGGCTTCGCTGGCGCGGCGCACGGCGAGCAGGTCGCCGTCAAGGATGCCGGCGTCGCGCATGCTCAGGCCACGTACGCGCAGCAGGTAATCGGGGCGTTCGTCAAATACCGAGGCGTCGACCTGGTACTGGCGGTCGATATGTTCCGCGGCGAGGATGGGGCTGCCGGCTGCGACGCGGCCCACCAGCGGCAGCGTCAGCTGCATCACGCCGGGGATCGGCAGCGAGAACTGGTCCGGCATCTCCGAATCGCTGCGCGACACCTTCAGGCGGATGCCGCGCGAGGCGCCCGGCGTCAGTTCAATCACGCCCTTGCGGGCCAGCGCGCGCAGGTGTTCTTCTGCCGCGTTGGGGGATGAGAAGCCGAACTCGGCGGCAATCTCGGCGCGGGTGGGCGGGAAGCCGGTACGGCGGATCGTGTTGCGGATCAGATCGAAAATCTGCTGCTGCCGGGGTGTCAGGGTCGCCATGGGATCGCCGTTCCGTGCAGGGCCGCGCAGGAAGATCCAGGAGCATGGGATTCCGTCGGGATCGAAGGGATCGAGACAATCGGAAATCCTGCATCCGGCGGGCCGGGCACTGTATGTTTAAACAGTATGCTGTGATTTTATACAGTATCGGCCTGAGCGCAAGCAGAATTTTTCGGGGCTGTCGCATGGATAGGCATGCCGGTGGACCGCTCAGGCCGCGGCCCTCGGCAAGTCCGCCGTTACAATCGGCTATTCGCATCCCTCCTGTATTGAATTCCTGAGCCCCCATGACCCAACTGCCTCGCATTGTCGTCCTGGCCACCGGCGGCACCATTGCCGGCGCGTCCGGCAATCCCGCCAGCAGCGCGCGCTACCAGGCGGCGACCGTGCCCGTGTCCTCGCTGCTGGGCGCGCTGCCGGCGCTGCAGTCCGTCGCCCGTATCGAGGCGGAGCAGGTGGCGCAGGTCGATAGCAAGGACATGACCTTCGCCCTGTGGGGCATGCTGGCCGCGCGGCTGGAGCACTGGTCGGCGCAAGCCGATGTCGCCGGCATCGTCATCACACACGGGACCGACACGCTGGAAGAAACCGCGATGGCGTTGCACCTGACGCAGGCGTGCCCGGTGCCCGTGGTGATGACGGCGGCGATGCGCCCGTCGACCTCGCTGTCCGCCGACGGTCCGCTGAACCTGCTGGACGCGGTCCGCGTAGCCACGCACCCCGATGCGCGCGGCAAGGGCGTGCTGGTGGTGCTGAACCAGCAGATCCACGCGGCACGCGACGTGGCCAAGACCCACACCTCGGCTATTGATGCCTTTGTTTCCGCCAGTGGGCCGCTGGGCTTCGTGCAGGACGACTATGTGCGCTTCGCCCGCGCGCCGCGCGCTGCCTGGGCGATTGGCCCGATGCCGGAGGCCTGGCCGACGGTGGAGATCGTGGCGAGCTACGCGCAGCCGGGGAGGGTAGCCGTGGATGCGCTGGTGCAGGCCGGTGTCGACGGACTAGTGGTGGCTGCGGCCGGCAACGGCTCTGTGCATGAAGGGCTCGCGGCCGCGCTGGCCGATGCCGCCGACGCCGGCGTGGCGGTCGTGCGCAGCTCGCGCACCATGGCGGGTCATGTGTCGATCCCGCCGCAGCCCAGTCCGGCGGATGGCGTATTCGTCTCCGCGGCCGACCTCAACCCGTACAAGGCGCGGGTGCTGCTGGTGGTGGCGCTGGCGGCGGATCCCGGCCTCGCGCGCGACCCGGCGCGCCTGCAGGCGGTCTTCGCCCGGGCCTGAGCCAGTGCGGCCCCGGGGCTCCAACAGGCAGGCGGCTTGCACGCTCGGCCGCTTCCGGGCTATACTTTAAGGCTATTCAACCTTGCCACACCGGACTCGTGACGCCCGGGTGGCTAATCCCAAAAGGAGCGTCAATGCGTCATTACGAAATCGTCTTCATCGTCCACCCGGACCAGAGCGAACAAGTGCCGGCCATGATCGAGCGCTACAAGCAGCTCGTCACCTCGCAGAGCGGCAACGTTCACCGCGTGGAAGACTGGGGCCGTCGCCAGATGGCCTACATGATCCAGAAGCTGGCCAAGGCTCACTACGTTTGCCTGAACATCGAATGCGGCAAGGAAACCCTGGCTGAACTGGAACACGCGTTCAAGTTCAACGACGCCGTCCTGCGCCACCTGATCGTGCAGACCAAGAAGGCCGAGACCGCTCCTTCGCCGATGATGAAGGAAGTGCAGCGCGAAGAAGCCCGCAAGGCCGCGCAAACGACCACCGAAGGCCAGCCCGCCTGAGTGCGGACTGCGGTGCGTGCCACGGCTGACAGCGTCGGCCACGGCGGCACCGATGGCAAACAGCAAGAGGCCCCGCGTTGAACCAGCTTCGGCTTGCCGCCACCTTGGCGGAACGCGATGCCCTGCGCTATACCCCGGCCGGGGTGCCCGTCGTGAACTGCATCCTGCAGTACAGCGGCGAGGCCGTCGAGGCGGAAACGCCGCGCCAGGTCGAGTTTGCCATCGCAGCGATGGGGATCGGGCCGGTCGGCCAGCGGCTTGAGCGACTACCGCTCGGCACGCTGCTGGACTGCGAAGGATTCCTCGCCCGCAAGCACCGCAACAGCAAGGCTCTCGTCTTTCACATCACCGGATGTAAAGCATTCGAAAAGGATTGAATCATGGCATTCATCAAACGTGACAACAAGAACAAGAAGCGCTTCCAGCAACAGAACCCGCTGTTCAAGCGCAAGCGCTTCTGCCGCTTCACCGTGGCTGGCGTGGAACAGATCGACTACAAGGATCTGGACACCCTGAAGGACTTCATCGGCGACAACGGCAAGATCACGCCGGCCCGCCTGACCGGTACCAAGGCCCACTATCAGCGTCAGCTGGATACGGCGATCAAGCGTGCGCGTTTCCTCGCGCTGCTGCCGTACACCGACCTGCACAAGAACTGATAGGCCCTAGGTCCGTAACGGAGAAAACACGATGCAAGTCATTCTGCTGGAAAAAGTCATCAACCTGGGCAACCTGGGTGACATCGTCAAGGTGAAGGACGGTTACGCGCGTAACTTCCTGATCCCGTCGAAGAAGGCGCGCCGCGCCACGCAAACCGCGATCGCCGAGTTCGAAGTCAAGCGCGCCGAGCTGGAAAAGTCCGCTGCCGCGAAGCTGGCCGCCGCGCAAGCCGAAGGCGAGAAGCTGAACGGCCTGACCGTCCAGATCAGCCAGAAGTCGGGTGTGGACGGCCGCCTGTTCGGTTCGGTCACCAACGCCGACGTCGCTGAGGCCCTGGAAGGCCAAGGCTTCAAGGTCGAGAAGTCGCAGGTTCGCATGCCGAACGGCCCGCTGAAGACGGTGGGCGACCACCCGGTCAGCGTTGCCCTGCACACGGACGTCGTGGTCGACGTTACCGTGTCGGTGCTGGGCGAGCAGGTCTAAGCTCTGCAGCCTCGCCTGCGCCCTGGCGCCGGCCGAAGCACCGCAAGCACTGCAAGCAAGAAGGCAGGAGCCCCGGCTCCTGCCTTTTTTGTTGCCGGCGTCCCTATCGCGCCACGGTTGCGGTACCCCCGCGGCACTCCGCAGGCCGTGCCTGCGCTGATACCGGAATGTAATCCGACCGCAAGCGCCAAATGTCCGGCGAAGTGCGTCCGCCCGCCGTTATAATCCCTCCCCATGAACGCGCCCGTCGCCGACTCCCAACTCGAGAATCTCAAGGTCCCGCCGCACTCCATCGAAGCCGAGCAATCGGTGCTGGGTGGCCTGCTGCTGGACAACGCCGCCTGGGACCGCATCGCGGACTTCCTGTCGGAGGCGGACTTCTACCGCTTCGACCACCGGATGATCTTCCAGAGCATCGCCCGGCTGATCTCGGCCACCAAGCCGGCCGACGTGATCACGGTGTACGAGATGCTGCAGGTCGCCGGCAAGTCCGAGGAGGTGGGCGGCCTGGCGTACCTGAATTCGCTGGCGCAGAACACGCCCAGCGCGGCCAATATCCGCCGCTATGCGGAGATCGTGCGCGAGCGCTCGGTGCTGCGCAAGCTGGTGACGGTGGCGGACGATATCGCCTCGGCGGCCTTTGCGCCGAAGGGGCGTGAAGTCCGTGAGCTGCTCGACGAGGCCGAATCCAAGGTCTTTGCGATTGCCGAAGAAGGCTCGCGCGGACAGAAGGGTTTCCAGGAAATCCAGCCGCTGCTGACCCAGGTGGTCGAGCGCATCGACGAGCTGTACCACCGCGATTCCACCACCGACGTTACCGGCGTGCCGACCGGCTTCATCGACCTGGACAAGATGACCAGCGGCATGCAGGGTGGTGACCTGATCATCGTGGCCGGCCGCCCCTCGATGGGTAAGACGGCGTTCTCGCTGAACATCGGCGAACACGTGGCGGTGGAGCAGGGCTTGCCGGTGGCAGTGTTCTCGATGGAAATGGCGGGCACCCAGTTGGCCATGCGTATGCTCGGCTCGGTAGGCCGCCTCGACCAGCACCGGCTACGTACTGGCCGCCTGCTGGACGAAGACTGGCCGCGGCTGACACATGCGATCCAGCGCATGAACGACGCCCAGCTGTTCATCGACGAAACGCCGGCGCTGAACCCGATGGAGCTCCGTGCCCGTTCGCGGCGCCTGGCGCGTCAGTGCGGGCAGCTTGGCCTGATCATCATCGATTACCTCCAGCTGATGTCGGGTTCCGGTGGCGGCGAAAACCGCGCGACGGAAATTTCCGAAATCTCCCGTTCGCTCAAGGGCCTGGCCAAGGAACTGAACTGCCCGGTGATCGCACTGTCGCAGCTCAACCGAAGCCTGGAACAGCGCCCCAACAAGCGTCCGGTGATGTCCGACCTGCGTGAATCCGGTGCTATCGAACAGGATGCCGACGTGATCCTGTTCATCTACCGCGACGAAGTCTATAACCCGGACTCCCAGGACAAGGGCACGGCTGAAATCATTATCGGCAAGCAGCGTAACGGCCCGATCGGCACCGTGCGCCTGACCTTCCTCGGCCAGTTCACGAAGTTCGACAACTTCAGCGGCGGCCCGGCTTTCTTCGACAACGACACCTGACGAAGTCAAGCCTGCGCGCAATAGTCGCGGCGGCGCCGTCTCGTTTGTGCCAATTCAGCGGGCAATATCCCCGTAACCCTGTAAAATATTGCGCTTTGATGACAGCCGCCTACCCGGTGGCTGTCATGCAACGCGTCTCCCAATCTGCAACACAAAGCAGCGTCTCTCCCGCTGCAACAAGGACATTCCATGTTCGGCCGATTCATGCCCACCGAGGGCAAGTTCTTCGAATATTTCAACCAGCACGCCGACTGCGCGGTGACCGCCGCCCATGAACTGCAGGCACTGGTCAACGACTTGCCCAACGCCGAGGCGCATGCCCGCCGTGTCCAGGCCACCGAGAAGAAAGCCGACCGGATCACGCACGACACCATCGACCTGCTGCACAAGACCTTTATCACGCCGCTGGACCGCGACGAGATCCACAAGCTCATCACGACCATGGACGACATCCTGGACCTGATGGAAGACGTGGCCGAAACCATCTCGCTGTACGACGTGACCAACCTGACCGACGAGGCGCTGCGCCTGGCGGCGATCTGCGTGCAGTGCTGCGACCAGGTCAAGATCGCAGTGGGGCTGCTCGAGGACATGGGCAACGCCAGTACCATCCTGAAGACCGCCCAGCAGATCGACCAGCTCGAGTCCGAAGCAGATCGCGTGATGCGCTCGGCGATGTCCAAGCTGTTCCGCGACGAGACCGACGTCAAGCGCCTGATCAAGCTGAAGGCCATCTACGAGCAGCTCGAGACGATCACCGACAAGTGCGAGGACGTCGCCAACATCATCGAAGGCATCGTCCTGGAAAACGCCTGAGGCGGCAATCGGCATGCAGACCATTCAAATGAGCCTGTGGGTGATCGCCCTGCTGGTGGCGCTCGCGCTGCTGTTCGACTTTATGAACGGCTTCCACGACGCGGCCAACTCGATTGCCACGGTGGTGTCCACGGGCGTGCTCAAGCCGCACCATGCGGTGGCGATGGCGGCGATGTGCAACGTTGTCGCGATCTTTGTCTTTCACCTGAAGGTGGCCGCCACGGTGGGCACCGGCACCATCGATGTCGGCATCGTCGACCACTACGTGATCTTCGGCGCCCTGGTGGGGGCGATCGCCTGGAACGTCATCACCTGGTACTACGGCATCCCGTCGTCGTCGTCGCACGCGCTGATTGGCGGGCTGGTGGGCGCGGCGGTGGCCAAGGCCGGCACCGGCGCGCTGGTGGGCAGCGGCCTGCTGAAGACCGTGGCCTTTATCCTGATCTCGCCGTTGCTGGGCTTCCTGCTGGGCTCGCTGATGATGGTGATGGTGGGCTGGACCTTCTTCCGCACGCCGCCGTCGCGGGTGGACCGCTGGTTCCGCCGGCTGCAGCTGGTGTCGGCGTCGCTGTATAGCCTGGGGCACGGCGGCAATGACGCGCAGAAGACCATCGGCATAATCTGGATGTTGCTGATCGCCAGCGGCCATGTGATGGCCGGCGGTCAGCCGCCGACCTGGGTGATCGTGAGCTGCTACGTGGCTATCGGCATGGGTACGCTGTTCGGCGGCTGGCGCATCGTGCGCACCATGGGGCAGAAGATCACCAAGCTCAAGCCGGTCGGCGGTTTCTGCGCCGAGACAGGCGGTGCGCTGACGCTGTTCTTTGCCTCGGCGCTAGGCGTGCCGGTGTCGACCACGCATACGATCACGGGCGCCATCGTCGGAGTGGGCTCGGCACAGAAGATGTCGGCGGTGCGCTGGGGCGTGGCCGGCAATATCGTCTGGGCCTGGGTGCTGACCATTCCGGCGTCGGCCTTCATGGCCGCGATCGCATGGTGGATCGGCCGGCATATCCTGTAACGCCGAATTGACCAGCAAAGCAAAAAGCCAGGCAGATGCCTGGCTTTTTGCTTTGGCGCTTCATGTTGGCTTCAGCGATTGGCGAAGGCGGCGATGGGATCGTCGTCGTCCTGCACTGGCGCGGGCGCGGGGGCAGGCACGGGAAGCGGCGGCGCGACCGGTGCTACCGATGGCGCCGGCGGTGAAGCGGGTTCGGGCGGCTGGTTGATCGCCGCCACCACGCGGCGCGCGCCGTTGTAGCGCGACGCCCAGTAGGGCTTGCTCATGTCCTCCAGCCGCACTGTGCCGCCGGAAGAGGGCGCGTGGACAAAGCGGTTCTGCCCGACGTAGATGCCCACGTGCGAATTGGCCCGGCCGGTGGTATTGAAGAACACCAGGTCGCCGGAGGCCACTTCGCTGCGGTCCAGCGCGCTGCCGCGCGTGCCCATCGCCTCGGTCGTGCGCGGGAGGTTGACGTTGGCCGCGCGCGAGACCACGTAGCGCACCAGCCCGCTGCAGTCGAAGCCGGCGTCCGGCGTATTGCCGCCATAGCGGTATGGGGTGCCGACCAGCGACATCGCCTGGATCGAGATTTCTTCCAGGCCGGCGCTGGGGTCGACCATCGGCTTGCCCGGCGTGCGCGGCAAGCCTGCATGGCGGGAAGGCGGGGAACTGGCGCAGGCCGCGAGCAACAGGGCGGTAGCGCAAAGCAGCGGCAGCCGGGCCCTGGCGAGCGGGCCCTGTCGGCGCAGGGAGTCGGAGAAAAGACGGGTACGGCGCAATGGCATCCTGTGGTTCCGGTCGCCGGCCTGCCGGCGCACCGGAGAGGCTTGCCGCTACCAGCGTAGCTGGGCGTTGCGCATACCGGTGCTGACCTTGATGGACTTGGCCTGGCCCTTGTAACTGGCCTCGATATTGTAGCTGCCTTCTGGCGCACGTATCAGGCAACGCGGGCCGGCGGCGCGGAAGCTGGCGACTTCCTGTTCGTCGCGCACCAGCTTGACCGCGACGTCGGACAGGTATTCGCCGGCAGTGCCCTGGGTGAACACGATGCCGATATTGAAGTCTTTTTCCTTGGCGGCCAGCGCCTGGCGCTCGTCTTCGGCAACGCCGCCGCAAACGTAGCTGACCGGGCCCATGGTGCGGATCACCATGTCCTCGGGCGCGGCGCGGGCGGGGCGCGAACTGACAGCCAGGGCCATGCCGGCCGCGGCGAGCATGGCCAGGGCCAGGCGCTGCCTGAGCCGGCTGCGGGCGATGACAGCGCCCGCGCGACGCTGGGCGGCAGGCGCAGGCCTGCCGGACAGATGCTGGTGGTTCATCGAAGCCTCCAGTGGGGATGCGGTACGGGAAGCAAGGCAGTGCGCATCCATGCGGCAATCATAGCCGCAAAGCGCTTGCCGTTGACGACAGGGGCAGCAGCACGGTGCGCCGGCGCACCCCACCGAGGCAGGGCGCGCCGGACAGCGCTCGCGTCAGAGCACGTCGCCCGCGTGGTCAGCCAGGCGCGAGCGCTCGCCGCGCGCCAGCGTGATATGGCCGCTGTGGCTCCAGCCCTTGAAGCGGTCGACCACGTAGGTCAGGCCCGACGAACCCTCGGTCAGGTACGGCGTGTCGATCTGCGCGATATTGCCGAGGCAGATGATCTTGGTGCCCGGGCCGGCGCGCGTCACCAGCGTCTTCATCTGCTTGGGCGTCAGGTTTTGCGCCTCGTCGATGATGACGAATTTGTTGACGAAGGTGCGGCCGCGCATGAAGTTCATGCTCTTGACCTTGATGCGCGAGCGGATGAGCTCCTGCGTGGCGGCGCGGCCCCAGTCGCCGGCGCTGTCGTCGCTCTTCTGCAGCACCTCGAGGTTATCGTCGAATGCGCCCATCCACGGCTGCATCTTCTCTTCCTCGGTGCCGGGCAGGAAGCCGATGTCTTCGCCCACCGGCACGGTGGCGCGGGTGACGATGATCTCGTTGTAGAGCTTCTGGTCGAGTACTTGCTCCAGGCCCGCAGCCAGCGCCAGCAGGGTCTTGCCGGTACCGGCCTGGCCCAGCAGCGTGACGAAGTCGATGTCCGGGTTCATCAGCAGGTTGAGCGCGAAATTCTGCTCGCGGTTGCGAGCGGTCACGCTCCATACATTGTTCTTGTGGTGCGTGTAGTCCTTCAGCGTCTGCAGCAGCGCGGTCTTGCCGTTGATCTCCTTGACCTGCGCGTACAGCGGCAGGCTGCCGTCGACCGGCTCAAGGTAGACGAACTGGTTGACCAGGAAGGATGGCACCAGCGGCCCGGTCAGGCGATAGAACATGGCTCCGGACTTCGGGTCCTGCCAGCTTTCCACGCCCTTGCCGTGCCTGGTCCAGAAGTCGCCGGGCAGCTGCATCACGCCGGCGTAGAGCAGGTCCTTGTCTTCCAGGACCTGGTCGTTGAAGTAGTCCTCTGCCGGCAGGCCGAGCGCGCGCGCCTTGATGCGCATGTTGATGTCTTTCGACACCAGCACTACCTGGCGCTCGGGGTACTGCTGCTGCAGCGCGCTGACCACGCCCAGGATCTGGTTGTCGGCCTTGCCTTGCGGAAGGCCCTCGGGCAGCTTGATGTCGTTCAGGCGCGTCTGGAAGAACAGCTTGCCCTGCGCATCGCGGTTGCCGAGCTTTTCCAGCGGCAGCCCTTCGTCGAGAACGCCATCGGTGCCGCCCACCAGCGAATCGAGCGTGCGGCTGACCATGCGCGCATTGCGCGCGACTTCGCTCATGCCCTTCTTATGGTTGTCCAGTTCTTCGAGCGTCATCATCGGCAGATAGATGTCGTGTTCCTCGAAGCGGAAGAGCGAGGCGGGGTCGTGCATCAGCACGTTGGTGTCGAGCACGAACAGCTTGCTCGGCCCTTCGGACTTGCGGGCGCGGCGGGTGGGGCCGGCGGACGGCTTGAGCAGGCTGACCGGCGCGGCGCTGACGGCCGGCGCGGGTGCGGTCGGGGTTTCAGTGCTGCGGGCGCGGGTGCCACCGGCGGCGCGTGCCTGGACTTCAGGCGCCTGGGTGTCGCCGGTTTCCAGCAATGCCACGCGCTCGAGTGCCGGCACAGGTTTCTTGCCCTGTGTCGCGGATTTGGCCTTGGGCACCGCGGTAACCGGAGCGAATTCGCTCGGGTCCAGCAATTGGGCAGGCTTGGCGGGCATGGTAGGCAGCGGCATGCTTGGCTTTCCTTTCAGGGGGACAAGAAGGGGGCGTAGACGTCCGGGCCGCGGTGCGCAACGGCGTCGCGGGCCATGGCCGGGGCATGCATGCGCGAGGCATCCGGCGCGGACAGGGATGAGTGCAAACAAAAAAGCCGCCATGCCTGCATAACAGGTGTGGCGGCTATCTTGCGGACCGGCGACACGGCAGGTCCGCTACCGGCCTGTGGCGCGAACCGCCTGGGCCGGGAAGTCGAAGCAGCGTGGCATCCGGAATCTGAACTCATTACGGGCCAATGTATCCGAAGGTTTTGGGTTTGGCAATCGCTTGCAACACCACCCGGATGCAGTGTCGCGGCAACGCCAAATGACCCGCGGCGTCATGTGCAAGGACTCACAGTCCGCGCACGATCTCCAGCACTTCGTCGACGTGGTTCGGCACCTTGATGCCGCGCAGTTCGTGGCGCAGGATGCCCTTGCCGTCGATGATAAAGGTGCTGCGCTCGATGCCCCGGTGCTCCTTGCCATAAAGCTTTTTCATCTTGATGACATCGAACAGCGAGCACACGGCTTCATCGGCGTCGGAGATCAGTTCGAAGGGCAGTTCGAGCTTGGCCTTGAAGTTCTCATGCGAGCGAATGCTGTCGCGCGAGATGCCAAATACCTGCACGCCGGCCTTGGTGAAGTCGTCGTACTGGTCGCGGAAGTTCATGGCCTCGGTGGTGCAGCCCGGCGTGTTGTCCTTCGGATAGAAGTACAGCACCACCGTCTTGCCGCGGTAGTCGGCAGGACGGAAGGTGGCGTCGCCGGTCATCGGCGCGCTGAAGTCGGATACGGCCTTGTTGAGACTGACGGTCATGCTTGTGGCTCCTGGGCGAGGGGCAGAGGGATCAGGAAGGAGGGGGCTGCCACCTTAGCGGGAGCAGATTGGGGCGCGCGGCCAGACTTCAAGCGTGGCGCCGGCTCAACTTTCGCAATCGCGGCCGGCAGGGCGCGCCGGGTCAGGCGGCGCCAGCTTCGGGCTCCAGCAGCAGCACCGCGGCCACCTTGCGGCCCTCGGCCATCAGGATGTTGTAGGTGCGGCAGGCGGCCTGCAAGTCCATGGCGTCGACGCCGACATGGCGGCGCGACAGCGAGGCGGTCAGGCGCGGGTGCGGGAAGCGCAGCCGGGCGCCGGTGCCGAGCAGCACCACTTCCGGGCCGAGCTCGGCGAGTTGCTCGAAATGTGCCGGCTCCAGGTCTTCGAAGCGGCTGACCGGCCAGGGTCGGACTTCGCCTTCGGGCATGACCAGCAGCGAGGTGGTGTGACGGACGAGATTGATTTCGATATATCCCGGCCCATAGGCCGTGACGGTATTGAGCGACTGGGGCTGGTCGGCGTGGAGTTTCACTTGGAGGCCTCTGCGGCGGCCGCCGCGGGCTGGTTGGCCGGCCCGTGGGACGGATGGCCGGCAGCGCGGACGGGCATGGTGTGAAGGACAGGACAGACGACAGGATCGGCGACGGGGTGGGCATCCGCCCGCAGGCCGTTGCCGTGCGCCCCGCTGGCGCACGCTGCAATGCAAGAATCCCTGCCGAAGTCTGTCATAATCCGATAAATTATAGCTTTTGCCTCCCTGTCTGCCACGTTCGCGTTGCATTGCAGCGGACGGCACCTCCGCATTCGTCAGATTCGCCCGGATTCCCCTGTTCGGTGCCGCCGACGCGGCACACCTATCGCCAGCCCCGACAGCCTGCCCCGACATCGCCGTGAAACCCATCCAGAAATCCAACAAACTCAATAATGTTTGCTACGACATCCGCGGTCCGGTGCTGGAAAAGGCCAAGCAGATGGAGGAAGAAGGGCACAAGATCATCAAGCTGAATATCGGCAACCTGGCCGTGTTCGGCTTTGACGCGCCGGAAGAGATTCAGCAGGACATGATGCGAAATCTGCCAAATTCGGCAGGTTATTCTGATTCCAAGGGTATTTTCGCCGCGCGCAAGGCGATCATGCACTATACCCAGCAAAAAAATATCGAGGGCGTTGGCCTGGACGACATTTATGTCGGCAATGGCGCCTCCGAACTGATCGTGATGGCGGTCAACGCGTTGCTCAATACCGGCGATGAAGTGCTGGTGCCGGCGCCGGACTACCCGCTGTGGACCGCCGCGGTGAGCCTCTCCGGCGGCACGCCGGTGCACTATATCTGCGACGAAGCCAACGACTGGATGCCCGACCCCGCCGATATCCGGGCCCGCATCACGCCGCACACCAAGGCCATCGTCATCATCAACCCGAACAACCCGACCGGGGCGCTGTATTCGGACGAACTGCTGCTCGAGATCGTCGCGATCGCGCGCGAGCATGACCTGATCATCTTCGCCGACGAGATCTACGACAAGGTCCTGTACGACGGCAACACCCACACCTCGATCGCCTCGCTGTCGACCGACGTGCTGACGGTGACCTTCAACGGCCTGTCGAAGAACTACCGCTCGTGCGGCTACCGTGCCGGCTGGATGGTGGTGTCCGGCGACAAGCGTCCGGCGATCGATTACATCGAAGGCCTGAACATGCTGTCGTCGATGCGCCTGTGCGCCAACGTGCCGGGCCAGTGGGCGATCCAGACCGCGCTGGGCGGCTACCAGAGCATCAACGACCTGGTGGCGGAAGGCGGGCGCCTGCGACGCCAGCGCGACCTGGCCTACGAACTGATCACCGCGATCCCGGGCGTGACCTGCGTCAAGCCCAAGGCCGCGCTGTACCTGTTCCCCAAGCTCGACCTGTCGATGTACCCGGTGCAGGACGACCAGGAGTTTATCTACGAACTGCTGCAGGAGTCCAAGGTGCTGCTGGTGCAGGGCTCGGGCTTCAACTGGGCCAAGCCCGATCATTTCCGCATCGTGTTCCTGCCGCACGAGGAAGACCTGCGCGAGGCCATCGGCCGCATCGCGCGCTTCCTCGAGGCGTACCGAAAACGCCACGGCAAGGTAGCGGCCTGAATTCGCGGGCCGCGCCGCAACTCATCCTTAGCAACTCAGAAGATTGTCCATGAACCCCATCAAAGTTGGCCTGCTCGGCATCGGTACCGTCGGTAGCGGCACGTACAACGTGCTCAAGCGTAATCAGGAAGAAATTCGCCGCCGCGCGGGCCGCGGCATCGAGATTGCCATCGTGGCCGATCTCAACACCGAACGCGCGCGCGAACTGACCAACGGGGAAGTGGAGATCGTCAGCGATGCCAACGAGGTGGTCAACCGCCCGGACATCGACATCGTCATCGAACTGATCGGCGGCTACGGCATCGCGCGCGAGCTGGTGCTGAAGGCGATCGAGAACGGCAAGCACGTGGTCACCGCCAACAAGGCGCTGCTGGCCGTGCACGGCAACGAGATCTTCGAAGCCGCGCGCCGCAAGGGCGTGATCGTCGCCTTCGAGGCCGCGGTTGCCGGCGGTATCCCCATCATCAAGGCGCTGCGCGAAGGCCTGACCGCCAACCGCATCCAGTGGATCGCCGGCATCATCAACGGCACCACCAACTTCATCCTGTCCGAGATGCGCGACAAGGGCCTGGACTTCGATGTGGTGCTGAAGGAAGCCCAGCAGCTCGGCTATGCCGAAGCCGACCCGACCTTCGACATTGAAGGCATCGACGCCGCGCACAAGGTCACGCTGATGAGCGCGATCGCCTTCGGCATGCCGGTGCAGTTCGACAAGGCCCACGTGGAAGGCATCACCAAGCTGGCTGCCACCGACATCAAGTACGCCGAGGAACTGGGCTACCGCATCAAGCTGCTGGGCATCACCCGCCGCCGCGACGACGGCGTGGAGCTGCGCGTGCATCCGACGCTGGTGCCGGCCTCGCGCCTGATCGCCAACGTCGAAGGCGCAATGAACGCCGTGCTGGTGCAGGGCGACGCCGTGGGCGCGACGCTCTACTACGGCAAGGGCGCCGGCGCCGAGCCGACCGCCTCGGCCGTGATCGCCGACCTGGTCGACGTGACCCGCCTGCACACCGCCGATCCGAACCACCGCGTGCCGCACCTTGCGTTCCAGCCGGACGAGCTGTCGAGCGTGCCGGTGCTGCCGATCGGAGAGATCAACAGCTCGTACTACCTGCGCATGCGCGTGTCGGACGAGACCGGTGTGCTGGCCGAGATCACCCGCATCCTGGCCGAAGGCGGTATTTCGATCGACGCCATGCTGCAGAAGGAATCCCGCGAAGGCGAGCCGCAGACCGACATCATCATCCTGACCCACATCACGCGCGAGAAGCATGTCAACGCCGCCATCGCGAAGATCGAGGCGCTGCAGACCGTGCTGTCCGGCGTGACGCGGCTGCGCATGGAAGAACTGAACTAAGGGCCGGACCAGCAGATTCAGATGAAATACAAGTCGACCCGCGGCCACGAACTGCCGCAAACCTTCTCCGAGATCCTGCTGGGCGGCCTGGCGCCGGACGGCGGCCTGTACCTGCCCGTCGAGTACCCGCAAGTCAGTGCCGACGAGCTCGAAGCCTGGCGCAAGCTGTCGTATGCCGACCTGGCCTACGAGATCCTGCGCAAGTTCAGCGACGACATTCCCGCCGAAGACCTGCGCGCGCTGACGCGCAAGACCTATACCCCCGAGGTGTATTGCAACGCGCGCGAAGGCGACAACACCGCCGACATCACGCCGCTGCGCACCCTGGGCGAAGAGTGCGGTACGAAGCTGCAACTGCTGGGCCTGTCCAATGGCCCGACGCTGGCCTTCAAGGACATGGCGATGCAGCTGCTCGGCAACCTGTTCGAGTACGCGCTGGGCCGTGCCGGGCAGGAGCTGAACATCCTGGGCGCGACTTCCGGCGATACCGGCAGCGCCGCCGAGTACGCGATGCGTGGCAAGCGCGGCATCCGCGTGTTCATGCTGAGCCCGCACCGCAAGATGAGCGCGTTCCAGACCGCGCAGATGTTCAGCCTGCAGGACGCCAACATCTTCAATCTGGCGGTCGAAGGCGTGTTCGACGACTGCCAGGACATCGTCAAGGCGGTCTCCAACGACCTCGACTACAAGGCGCGCCAGAAGATCGGCACGGTCAACTCGATCAACTGGGCGCGCGTGGTGGCCCAGGTGGTCTACTACTTCAAGGGCTGGCTGCTGGCGACCAGCGGCCCCGGCCAGAAGGTCTCGTTCTGCGTGCCGTCCGGCAATTTCGGCAACGTCTGCGCCGGCCATATCGCGCGCATGATGGGCCTGCCGATCGACAAGCTGGTGGTTGCCACCAACGAGAACGACGTGCTCGACGAGTTCTTCCGCACCGGCGCGTACCGCGTGCGCAAGTCGGCCGAGACGTACCACACGTCGAGCCCGAGCATGGATATCTCCAAGGCCTCGAACTTCGAGCGCTTCGTGTTCGACTTGCTGGGCCAGGATGCCGACAAGCTGGCGGCGCTGTTCCGCGACGTGGAAGAGAAGGGCGGTTTCGACCTGTCGGGCACGCCGGAATTCGACCGCATCCGCGAGTACGGCTTTGTCTCGGGCCGCAGCACGCATGACGACCGCGTGGCGACCATCCGCGACCTGTCGTCGCGCTATGGCATCACCATCGATACCCATACCGCCGATGGCGTCAAGGTGGCGCGCGAGCATCTCAGCGCCGGCGTGCCGATGGTGGTGCTGGAAACCGCGCTGCCCGCCAAGTTTGCCGACACCATCCGCGAAGCGCTTGGCCACGAGCCGGAGCGCCCGGCAAAGTTCGAGGGCATCGAGCGCCTCCCACAGCGCTTCGAAGTGATGCCGGCCGACGCCGCGCAGGTCAAGGCCTATATCGCCCGCCACACCGGCCTGTAAGCGACGCATGGGCGCGGGGACCGGGCTGCGGCGCTGCCGCGTGCCGGGTCCGTGCCAACTCGCTACAATCAGGCTGCGGGCCCGAGCCTCGGCCCCCGGATTGCACGCCGCCAGTTTGCTGGAGGGCGGCAATGCGCGGGCCGTTTCTTTTGGGTCAACCCGCATGGGCCAACCCATTTTGCACATCGCACCATGACCCAAGCCGCAGCACCTTCCCGTCCCCCGATGCTGACCATGGCGCAGGCGCTCGACGCCTTGCTCGCTGCCGCCCGTCCGCTGGCCCAGGTGGAGTCGGTCGACACGCTTGACGCCAACGGCCGCGTGCTGGCCGCGCCCGTGACCAGTACGCTGCGCGTGCCGCCGGCGGACAACACCTCGATGGATGGCTATGCCATGCGTGCCGCCGATGTGCCGGCCGCGGGCACGCGGCTGCGCGTGTCGCAGCGCATTCCGGCAGGGCATGTCGGTTCTGAGCTTGAACCCGGCACCGCCGCGCGCATCTTCACTGGCGGGCTGATTCCGCCGGGTGCCGATGCCGTGGTGATGCAGGAACAATGCACGGCCGAGGGCGAGGACGTGATCGTCAACCATGTGCCGCAGTCCGGCGAATGGGTGCGGCGCGCTGGCGAAGACATCGAGTCCGGCAGCGTGATCCTGCCGGCCGGCACGCGGCTTACACCGCAGGCGCTGGGGCTGGGTGCCTCGGTCGGCCAGGCAAGGCTTGACGTGGTGCGGCGCGTGCGGGTGGCGGTGTTCTTCACCGGCGACGAACTGGCGATGCCGGGCGAGCCGCTCAAGCCGGGCGCGATCTACAACTCGAATCGCTTCACGCTGCGCGGCCTGCTGGAAAACCTGGGCTGCGAGGTCAGCGACTTCGGCATCGTGCCGGATACGCTGGCGGCCACGCGCGAGACGCTGCGCCGCGCGGCGCAAGGCCACGACCTGATCATCACCTCGGGCGGCGTGTCGGTCGGCGAGGAAGACCATATCAAGCCCGCGGTCGAGGCCGAAGGGCGGCTCGACATGTGGCAGATCGCGATCAAGCCGGGCAAGCCGCTGGCGTTCGGGCAGGTCACCAGCGCCGGTGCCGAGCCGGCCTTCTTCCTGGGGTTGCCGGGCAACCCGGTGTCGAGCTTCGTCACCTTCCTGCTGTTCGTGCGGCCCTTCATTCTGCGCCTGCAGGGCGTGGCCGACGTGGCGCCGCGCCGCCTGCCGCTGCGTGCCGATTTCGAGCTGAAGAAGGGCGACCGCCGCAACGAGTTCCTGCGCGCGCGCATCAACACGGAGGGTGGGCTGGACTTGTTCCCGAACCAGAGCTCCGGCGTGCTGACCTCTACCGTGTGGGGCGATGGCCTGATCGACAACCCGCCCAACCAGGCGATCGCGCGCGGCGACACCGTGCAGTTCATTCCGTTTGACGGCCTGCTCGCATAGCGGGCCCGCATCATCAGGACGCAGAAGCAGTGATGACCATCGAACTACGATTCTTCGCCAGCGTGCGCGAACAACTCGGCGTGGCCGAAGAGCGCATCGAGGTGCCGACGGGCGTGCGCACCGTGGGCGAGCTGCGCCACTGGCTGATCCAGCGCGGCGGCGCCTGGGCCGAGACCCTGGCCGAAGGCCGCGCGCTGCGCATGGCCGTCGACCACGCGGTGGCGCGGCCCGATACGGCGATCGCCGACGGCTGCGAGGTCGCCTTCTTCCCGCCCGTCACCGGAGGCTGAGATGAGCGTCAGGGTACAGCGCGAGGATTTCGACCTGGGTGCCGAGGTAACGGCCCTGCGCGCCGGCAACCCGGCGGTAGGCGCGGTGGCCAGCTTTATCGGCACGGTGCGCGATATCAGCGACGGCAGCGCCGTCAGCGCGATGGAGCTGGAGCACTACCCGGGCATGACCGAGAAGGCGCTGACTCAGATCGAGGCGGCCGCGTGCGCGCGCTGGGCGCTGCTGGGCGTGACCATCATCCATCGCGTCGGCCCGCTGCTGCCGCAGGACCAGATCGTGCTGGTGGCGGTCGCGTCCGCGCATCGCGGCAATGCCTTCGCTGCGTGCGAATTCATCATGGACTATCTTAAGTCCGAAGCGCCGTTCTGGAAGAAGGAAGAAACGCCGGAAGGCGCGCGCTGGGTCGATGCCCGCGTCACCGACGAAGCCGCGCTCAAGCGCTGGGGCATCGCGTCGTTCAACGCCAGCGGCGATGACGAGCAGCAAGGAGAGGGCGGCGACGGCGGGAGCCGGTCCTGATGGGTCCGTTGGGGTTTGTCGCCGTGGGCGTAGGCGCCGCGGTAGGTGCGTGGCTGCGCTGGGGGTTCTCGGTGCTGTGGAATGCCATCAACCCGGCCATGCCCTACGGCACGCTGGCGGCGAACCTGCTGGGCGGCTACCTGATCGGGCTGGCGGTGGGTTACTTCGACACGCACGCCGCCCTGCCGTCGGAATGGCGCCTGCTGGCCGTCACCGGTTTCCTCGGCGGGCTGACCACGTTCTCGACCTTTTCCAGTGAAGTAGTGGCGAACCTGATCGCCGGCGACTATGGCTGGGCGGCGATGCACCTGCTGCTGCACTTGGGTGGCTCGCTGCTGCTCACAGCGTTTGGCCTCTGGACTTACCGCGTGCTGGCCTGAGCGATCAGCGCGAGCAACGCGGCATTGAACGCCTGCGGCTGCTCCATATGCGGGCTGTGGCCTGCACCGGCTACCACGCTGAATCCTGCCGAAGGTTGCAGCGCTAACGTGGCCGTGCCGACCGCCGGCGCGTACAAGCGGCTGGCCGCACCGTACAGGTGGAACAGCGGCAAGGCCGCCGTACGCAGCGTCGCGCGAAAATCCTGGCGCGCCATATCCTCCCACTGCGCGGCGAGCGCCGCGGCATCGCACTGGCTTGCCATCTGCGCGATGCGCTGCATTGCGGCGCCGTCCGGGCGCCGTCCCGCCGCCCACAATCCCAGCGCGAAAGACGGCGCCAGCCGGACCCAGTCGGCCCGGATACGGGCCGCCATCTGCGCGGCGTGCTCGATGTCATAGTCGCCGTGCAGGCCATGCGGCCAGTCCGGATCCGTCACCAGCCGGGGCGTCATGTCGATGCTGCCGACCGCCGCCAGCGGAAGACCCGGATGGTCACGCAGCAGTGCCCATGCCACCATTGCTCCCATCGACCAGCCTGCCACCACCACGTCAGCGAGCCCCAGGTGCGCGACCAGGCCGGCCACATCCTGCGCCAGCGCCGTGATCGTGGTGCCGGCGCGGTAGCGGGACAGGCCATGGCCGGCGTGGTCAGGCGCGATCACGCGGAATCCCGCCAGCGCCAGCGCACGCTGGCCGTCGAAGGCCTCGCCACTGACCGACCAACCGTGCAGTAACAGCAGTGGCCGGCCCTGGCCGGTTTCGCGCCAGCCTGGCAGGGCGCCGGCGGCCGGATGGCTGGCAAAAGGCGGGGGCGCGGTGCTTGCGGGGGCCGAAGCGGGAGCGTCCAACGACGGGTATCTCCTGGCGGTGGGTCGGGAAAGTGGCCTGGATGCCACCGCGCGCAACCTGCCCCGGTGGAGGGTGATCCCTATTGACATCCTTCGTGGTGAATTTATACGATGAAACATGAATCAGATATCAGGTTTTGCCTGCATAACGATTCAAGGCAGTGATTCAAAGGCGGCGGCAGGTGCGAGGAGGTACTTGCCAAGAACGGGACACCGCCTGCAGGACATGAAGCGGCTGGCATTCCAATGACAAGGCGCACAGCGCCACCGGAGACACGATGTCCCAGACCGAAACTGGCGAGACTGGCGAAGTCCGCGAACCCGGCTTGGCCGGCGCCATCTGCCCGCCCAAGACCGCGCGCGGGCAGAAGACCCGCGAAGCACTGCTGCGCGCTGCCGAGAAAGTGTTCGGCGAGAAAGGCTACTACGCCGCATCGATCTCCGAAATCACGCAGGAAGCCAAGGTGGCGATGGGCACCTTCTACCTGTACTTCAAGGACAAGGAAGACATCTTCCGCGCGCTGGTCGCCCATATGCTGGAACTGGTGCGCGCGCACCTGCGCAAGCACGTGGCCAACGCCGCCAGCCAGATGGAGGCCGAGCGCCTCGGCCTGAAGGCCTTCCTCTCTTTCGTTTCGCGCCACAAGAACCTGTACCGGATCGTGCTCGATTCCTACTCGGTGGACGAGACCATCTACAGCAGTTATTTCCAGGTCTTTGCCGAGCTCTACAGCCGGCGCCTCGAGCGCGCCGAAGAGCAGGGCGAGATCGTCCCCGGCGATGCCGAGGTGCGCGCCTGGTGCCTGATCGGCATCAGCAACTTCCTGGGCATGCGCTATGCGCGCTGGAAGCGGCCCGCATCGATGGAGAAGGTGGTCGATACCGCCTTCGACCTGATCTCGCACGGCCTGCAGCCGCGATGAGCACGCACGGCGAGCCGTTGGTCCTGCTGGATTGCGCCGACGGCGTGGCGCTGCTGCGCCTGAACCGGCCGCAGCGGCACAACAGCCTGGTGCCCGAGTTGCTGGAGGCGCTGCTCGACGCGCTGGATGAAATCGAGGCCGACCCGTCGATCCGCGTGGCGGTGCTGACCCATGCGGGACCGAACTTCTCGACCGGCGGCGATGTGGCCGCCTTTGCCGACCAGGGTGATGGCATTGCGGAATATGCGGACCGGCTGCTGGCGCTGCTGAACCGGTCGATCCTGCGCATTGCCGCGCTGCGCTGCCCGATGGTGGCGGCGGTGGAAGGCTGGCTCACCGGTGGCTCGCTCGGCCTGGTTCTGGCGTGCGACATGGCGGTGCTGGCGCAGGATGCGCGTATTGCGCCGTTCTACACCGTAGTCGGCTTCAGCCCGGACGGCGGCTGGACCGCGATGCTGCCGCAACTGGTCGGCGCGCCGCGGGCGCGCGCCTGGCAATTGAACAATACGATCGTGGCCGCGCCGGATGCGCTCACGCACGGCATAGCGGCCGCGCTGGCGGCGCCGGGATCGGCGGAGGCCGAGGCCATCGCGCTGGCACGCGGCATCGCGGCCAAGGTGCCCGGCAGCGTCGCGCACACGCGCGCATTGCTGCGCTGGGATGCCGACGCGCTGGCAGCGGGCCTGCAGCGTGAGCGCGTGGCCTTCGTCGCACAGGTGGCGAGTGCCGAGACGGCGGAGGGCATGCGGCACTTCCTTGCAGGCCGCGCGCGCGAATAGCAAAGCAACACCCCCACGCAGTTGCAGCAGGTTTCAGCCCAACAAACACAAACGAGACCGAATCGAGGAGGCAGCAATGCAACGCAACACCCACACCCTACGAGCCATGGTCATGGCGGCCGCGCTGCTCGCCGCCGGCGCGGCGCTGGCGAAAGACATCCGCATCGCCCACGTCTACGACAAGACCGGCGCGCTCGAGGCCTACGCCAAGCAGACCCAGACCGGCCTGATAATGGGGCTGGAGTACGCCACCAACGGCACCATGACCGTCAATGGCAACAAGCTGGTGGTGATCGAGAAGGACACCCAGGGCAAGCCGGACGTGGCCAAGGCGCAGCTCGCCGCTGCCTACAGCGACGACCGCGCCGATATCGCGGTCGGCCCGACCTCTTCCGGCACCGCGCTGGCGATGCTGCCGGTGGCCGAGGAATACAAGAAGGTGCTGCTGGTCGAGCCCGCCGTCGCCGACTCCATCACCGGCGACAAGTGGAACCGCTATATCTTCCGCACCGGCCGCAACTCGTCGCAGGACGCAATCTCCAACGCGGTGGCGCTGGACAAGCCTGGCGTGACAATCGCCACGCTGGCGCAGGACTACGCCTTCGGCCGCGACGGCGTCAAGGCGTTCAAGGGCGCGCTGAAGAACGCCAAGATCGTCCACGAGGAATACCTGCCGACCAACACCACCGACTTCACCGCCGGCGCGCAGCGCCTGTTCGATGCGCTCAAGGACAAGCCCGGCCGCAAGGTGATCTTCATCATCTGGGCCGGCGCCGGCAACCCGTTCAAGATCGCCGACTTGGATCCCAAGCGCTACGGCATCGAGATCGCCACCGGCGGCAATATCCTGCCGGCGATGACCAGCTACAAGAACTTCCCCGGCATGGAAGGGGCCACGTACTACTACTTCGGCATCCCGAAGAACAAGGCCAACGAGTGGCTGGTGTCCAACCACTACAGCAAGTTCAAGTCGCCGCCCGACTTCTTCACCGCTGGCGGCATGACCGCGGGCATTGCGCTGGTCGAGGCGCTGAAGAAGACCAACGGCGACACTGGCACCGACAAGCTCATCACGGCGATGGAGGGCATGTCGTTCGACACGCCCAAGGGCAAGATGACCTTCCGCAAGGAGGATCACCAGGCCATGCAGTCGATGTACCACTTCAAGATCAAGGTCGATCCGGCCTTTGCCTGGGGCGTGCCTGAGCTCGTGCGCGAGATCAGGCCGGAGGAAATGAACGTGCCCGTGCGCAATCACCGCTGATGAACGCGCCTGCTTCTTCCGCCCGCACAGTGGCCGCGCCGGTGCCACCGCAGCCGGCCGGCCAGCGCGGCAGCACCGCGACGGCGGCCGGCGCGCAGCCGTTGCTGGAAACGCGCGAGCTGACCATCCGCTTCGGCGGCCATGTGGCCGTCAACGCGGTATCGTGCGCGTTCCGGCCCGGCGAGCTGACCTGCATTGTCGGCCCCAACGGCGCGGGCAAGACCACGTACTTCAACCTGATCTCGGGCCAGCTGCCGCCCACCGCCGGCCAGATCCTGCTCGACGGCGAGGACGTGACGCGCCTGCCGGTGTCGCAGAAGACCCGGCGCGGCATCGGCCGGGCCTTCCAGCTGACCAGCCTGTTCCCACAGCTTTCCGTACTGGAGAACGTGCGGCTGGCGGTGCAGGCGCGCCAGCAGCGCGGCATCGACTTGTTCTCGATGTGGACCAGCCACCGCGACGTGCGCGCGCAGGCGCTGGCGATCCTGGAGCGCGTGGCGCTGGCCGGCAAGCAGCACCTGACGGTGGCGTCGCTGCCGCACGGCGACCAGCGCAAGCTGGAGGTCGGCATCCTGCTGGCGCTGCAGCCGCGCGTGTTCATGTTCGACGAACCCACCGCGGGCATGAGCGTCGATGAAGTGCCGGTGATCCTGGACCTGATCCGCGAGATTCGCCAGGACCGCAGCAAGACCGTGCTGCTGGTCGAGCACAAGATGGACGTGGTGCGCTCGCTGGCCGACCGCATCATCGTGCTGCACAACGGCACGCTGGTGGCCGACGGCGACCCGGCCGAGGTGATCGCTTCGCCGGTGGTGCAGCAGGCCTACCTGGGCATGGCGGAGGAGGAGGGAAACCATGGCTGAGCCACGGAACGCGGCGCCCATCCTGCGGCTGCATGGCGTGCAGACCCATATCGGCCCGTACCACATCCTGCACGGCGTCAGCTTCGACGTGCCGCGCGGCGGGGTGACGATGCTGCTTGGGCGCAACGGCGCAGGCAAGACCACCACGCTACGCACCATCATGGGCCTGTGGCAGGCGAGCGCCGGCACGGTGACGTTCGACGGCGCCGACATCACGCGCCACAGTACGCCCGCGATCGCGCAAGCGGGCATTGCCTACGTGCCGGAGAACATGAGCGTGTTTTCCGACCTGACCGTGGCCGAGAACATGCGGCTGGCCGCGCGCACCGGTGCCATCGACGAGCGCCGGCTGGACTGGGTGTTCCGCATGTTCCCGGCGCTGAAGACCTTCTGGCACCAGCGCGCCGGCGTGCTGTCGGGCGGCCAGAAGCAGATGCTGTCGGTGGCGCGCGCCATCATCGAGCCGCGCAAGCTGCTGATCGTGGACGAGCCCACCAAGGGCCTGGCGCCGGCCATCATCCAGAACATGATCCACGTGTTCCGCGAACTTAAGCAGACCGAGGTCTCGATCCTGCTGGTGGAGCAGAACTTCAGTATGGCGAAGTCGGTGGGGGATACGGTGGCGGTGATGGATGACGGGCGGACGGTGCATACCGGCTCGATGGCGGCGCTGGCTGACGACGAGTCCCTGCAGCAGAAGCTGTTGGGGCTGTCGCTGGCAGCGCACCAGTAACACCGAACCGATTGTTTTCTCCCCCTCCCGCTTGCGGGAGAGGGAGCACACACTCAGCGGTTGGTAGCACAGCGCGCGGGACGACGTGCCGCGGCAGGACGAGACACATGACAACAACTACGACCATACCAAGCGCCACCCCGGCCGACCTGCCGAAGGTCCGCCTCGACTGGACCCCGCTGGCACTGGCGCCATTGCTGATGCTGCTGGCCTTTCCGCTGGTGGGCAGCCCATCGACCTGGCTCACGCTGACCATCGCCGGGCTGGCGATGGGGATGATCATCTTCGTGGTGTCGTCCGGTCTGACGCTCGTGTTCGGCCTGATGGACGTGCTCAACTTCGGCCATGGTGCTTTTATCGCGCTGGGTGCCTATGTCGCGGCCTCGGTGCTGCTACCGCTGGCAGGCTGGGTCGAGGCCGACAGCCTGGCGCTGAACCTGTCCGTGTTCGCGCTCGCGATCATCGCAGCGATGGTCGCAGCCGGCGCAGTCGGACTCTTCTTCGAACGCGTGGTAGTGCGCCCCGTCTACGGCCAGCACCTGAAGCAGATCCTGATCACGATGGGCGGCATGATCGTGGCCGAGCAGCTGATCAAGGCGATCTGGGGCCCGGAGACCATCGCGCTGCAGGTGCCGACCACGTTCCGCGGCGCGGTGCTGCTGGGCGATGCCGCCATCGAGAAATACCGGCTGATCGCGATGGCGCTGGGACTGGTGATCTTCATCGCCATGCTGCTGTTGCTCAACCGCACCCGCATCGGCCTGCTGATCCGCGCAGGCGTGGAGAACCGCGAGATGGTGGAGGCGCTCGGCTACCGCATCCGGCGGCTGTTTATCGGCGTGTTCGTCGTGGGCGCCGGGCTCGCAGGGCTGGGCGGGGTGCTGTGGGGCCTGTACCAGCAGAACATCACCGCGGCGATCGGCGCGCAGGTCAATGTGCTGATCTTTATCGTCATCATCATCGGCGGATTGGGTTCGACCACCGGCTGCTTCGTCGGCGCGCTGCTGGTGGGCCTGATGGCCAACTACACCGGCTTCCTGTTTCCCAAGGTTGCTCTGTTCTCCAACATCCTGCTGATGATGCTGATCCTGCTGTGGCGCCCGCAAGGGCTGTTCCCGGTGGCGCGGCGCTAACGGGAGGAATACGACCATGCTCCGACTTCTCTCCGGCGACCTGCCGCGCAGCCGCGTGCTGACAGTGATCCTGCTGGTGATCCTGGTGGCGCTGGCGTGCGCCCCGTTCGCATTTCCCGGCGCGCGCGCGCTGAACATGGCGGCCAAGATCTGCATCTTCGTGGTGCTGGTGGCCAGCTATGACCTGCTGCTGGGCTATACCGGCATCGTCTCCTTCGCCCATACCATGTTCTTCGGCATCGGCGGCTATGGCGTGGCGATCGCGATGTCGCGCATGGAGCCGGGGTGGGGCGCGCTGTTGGCGGGCACTGTGGGCGCGCTGGCAGTATCGGCGCTGCTGGCCTTTTTGATCGGGCTATTCTCGCTGCGGGTTCGCGCGATCTTCTTCGCCATGATCACGCTGGCGGTGGCGACCGCCTTTGCCACGCTGGTGTCGCAGCTGTCGGAATGGACCGGCGGCGAGGACGGGCTGACCTTCAAGGTGCCCGAGGTGCTGCGGCCGGGCTTTTCGCTGGGCGATGCCGAGTGGCTCGGCGTGCCGCTGACCGGCAAGCTGCTGAGCTACTACCTGGTGTTCGCCGGCGCGGTGGTGCTGTTCCTGGTGCTGCTGCGCATCGTCAACTCCCCCTTCGGGCGCGTACTGCAAGCGATCCGCGAAAACGACTTCCGGGCCGAAGCGATCGGCTACCGCACCGTGGTCTACCGCACAGTGTCGACGGTGCTGTCTGCGATGTTCGCCACATTGGCCGGCGTGCTGATGGCGCTGTGGCTGCGCTATAACGGACCAGACACCTCGCTGTCGTTCGAGATCATGGTCGATATCCTGCTGATCGTGGTGATCGGCGGCATGGGCACGCTCTACGGCGCGGTGATCGGCACGGTGCTGTTCCTGGTGGCGCAGACCTACCTGCAGGACGTGATGAAACTGGCCAGCGACGCCACCTCGGCGCTGCCGCTGCTGTCGTCGCTGCTGCATCCGGACCGCTGGCTGCTGTGGCTGGGCCTGCTGTTTATCCTGAGCGTCTACTATTTCCCTCAGGGCGTAGTGGGACGGCTGCGCGGCAACAACACCGTGCAGGACGTGGCAACCTGAGCAGCGGAGGCTCGCGCATGTACGTCATCGACTGGCTGCACAAGAACGCGCAGCAATTTCCCGACAAGGTGGCGCTGGTGGACGTCGAGACCGGCCGCCATGTCACATATCGCCATTTCGACGAGCGCGCAAGCCGCTTCGCCGAATACCTGACCGAGGGCCTGCGCCTGGCGCCCGGCGCGCGCGTCGCGGTGCTGGCGCACAACAGCTCGGACTACTTCGAGATGCTGTACGGCTGCGCCAAGGCCGGCATGGTGATGGTCTGCCTGAACTGGCGCCTGCCGGCGGCGGAACTGCTGCCGATCCTGCAGGACTGCACGCCCGAGGTGCTGGTAGCCGGCGACGGCTTCCTCGCCGTGGCGGCTGAGCTGGCGCGCACAGTGCCGCTGCGCACGGTGCTGCACCTGGCGGACGACGAGGCCGCCGACGTGCCCGGCGGCTGGACCGAGTACGAGGCGGTGCTCGATGCCGCTTCCGGCCGCATTATCGAGATGCCGTGCCGCGATGAGTCCGAGGTCTGGCACCTGCTCTACACCTCCGGCACCACCGGCAAGCCCAAGGGCGTGATCCAGACCTATGGCATGGTGTTCTTCAACGCCGTCAACGCCATGCTGGCCAACAAGATCACGCGCGACGACGTGTTCCTCAACGTGCTGCCGTTCTTCCATACCGGCGGGCTGAACCTGTACGCCAACCCGGTGCTGCATGCCGGCGGCACGGTGCACATCATGCGCCAGTTCGAGCCACAGGTCGTGCTCGACAGGCTCGACCGGGCCTCCGGCAAGGGCATCACGATGTTCTTTGCGGTGCCCGCCGTCTACCTGTTCCTGAGCCAGCACCCGCGCTTTGCGCAGGCGGATTTTGGCGGCGTGCGCAATATGTCGGCGGGCGGCTCGCCGGTGCCGAAGCCGCTGCTGGAAGCCTACCTGGCCAAGGGCGTGACCATCTGCTTCGGCTTCGGCATGACCGAGACGGGCCCGACGGTGTTCGTCTGCGACGAGGAAACTGCGCGCCGCAAGATCGGCACCATCGGCAAGCCGGTCGGGTCGATGCTCACGCGCATCGTCGATCCGCTGGGCGTGGACGCGGGTCCCGGCGAGCGCGGCGAGTTGCTGATCAAGGGCCCTGGCGTGACGCCGGGCTACTGGAACATGCCCGAAGCGACGGCTGCCGCGCTCCGCGACGGCTGGCTGCATTCCGGCGATATCTCGTATCGCGACGAGGAGGGCGACTACTACATCGTCGACCGGGCCAAGGACATGTTTATTTCCGGCGGCGAGAACGTCTATCCGGCCGAGGTCGAGAACGTGCTGTTCCAGCTCCCCGGCGTGGCCGAGGCCGCGGTGATCGGCACCGCCGATGCGCGCTGGGGTGAGGTCGGCATGGCGCTGGTGGTGCTGCGTCCGGGCGCCACGCTGGACGAAGCCCAGGTCATCGCCCACTGCAAGGCGCAACTGGCCGGCTACAAGGTGCCGCGCCACGTGCGGTTTCTCGACGCACTGCCGCGCACGCCGTCAGGCAAGGTGGAAAAGCACAAGCTGCGCACCAGGTTTCCCGGCTGAGGCGTGGCGCATCGCGCCGGCCGTTTCTGTCTTTTCGCATTGCCGAAGTCTCGCAGTCTCCGCAGTCTTCCATTTGACGAACGTCTCGACTGCCCCCCTTTGCGGGGCGACAGAAGGAGGGTGACATGCAATCCACGCAGATTCCGCCGCTGCGGCAGCGCCGCCTCGGAGTCACGGTCCTGGCCACTGGCGCAGCGATGCTCGCAGCCGCCTGCGGCTCGGGCGACGGCGACAACAAGAACAGCAACAGCAACGGCAGCAACCCCAACACCAAGCCCGCCTTTGTCGGCGCCGTCACCGTCAACAGCTACAACGGCACCACCGACGACCTGCTGACTGCTGGCCTCGGCAAGGACGGCCTGGCCAGCAGCTCGGCGCCGCTGCCGGCCAACCCGACTTCACCAACCGCGGCCGAGTTGCGGCGCTATGCGATTCATTCGAATTACCGCGCCATCGTCGATACCACGTCCGGCGGCGGCTACGGCTCGCTGTACGGCCCCAACGTGGATGCGCAGGGTAACGTCACCGCCTCCGAAGGCAAGATCGCGGGTGTGGAATACCTGGCGTATTCGGACGACGGCACCGGCAATCAGAATGTGACGATGCTGGTGCAGATCCCGAACACGTTCAATACGGCGAAGCCTTGCATGATCACAGCCACCTCGTCGGGATCGCGCGGCGTCTACGGCGCCATCGCCGTCGGCGAGTGGGGTCTCAAGCGCGGCTGCGCCGTGGCCTATACCGACAAGGGAACAGGCGCCGCGCCACACGACCTGGACACTGACACCGTGCCGCTGATTGACGGCACTCGCGCCACGCGCACCGCAGCCAGCAAGAGCGCCCAGTTCGCGGCGAAGCCAGGGGTGATCTCGCTGGCAGACTTTACCGCCGCTGCGCCGCACCGGCTGGCCTTCAAGCACGCCCATTCGCAGCAGAACCCGGAGAAGGACTGGGGCAAGTTCACGCTGCAGGCGGTCCAGTTCGGCATCTGGGCCATGAATGACCGCTTCGGGGCGGTGGCGGCCGATGGCACTCGCCAGTTCAGCATGGACAAGGACAAGATTCTGGTCATTGCCTCAAGCGTGTCAAACGGCGGTGGAGCTGCCGTCGCCGCGGCCGAGCAGGATACCGATGGCCTGATCGACGGCGTGGCGGTGGGTGAGCCAAACCTGAACATGCCGCCTGATACCGGCGTCGTGATCAAGCGCGGCAGCACTAACGTCAGTGCCTCGGGCCGCATCCTCTATGACTACATGACCACGGCCAACCTACTCCAGCTATGCGCGTCGCAGGCGACGGCCCTGACCCTCGCGCCGGCCTTTGGCCAGAACGTTAATTTCGCCAATCGCTGCCAGACGCTGGCGGACAAGAACATCGTGTCGGGGAGCACACTGGGCGACCAGGCTGCCAGCGCACTGGCTGCGCTGCATGCAGCGGGGTGGGAGCCGGAATCGGACGATCTCCATCCGTCGCTCGCCGCGCTCGATACAGCGGCCTCGATTTCGGTCACCTATGCCAACTCGTACGCGCGGGCCAGCGTGACGGATCGCCTGTGCGGCTACAGTTTTGCGACGACGCTGGCGGATTTCAAGCCGGCAGTGATTGCGCCGGCGGCTCTGGCATCGATGTTCGCCACTGGCAACGGCGTGCCGCCCACCAGCACGGTGCAGCTGATCAATGACCGCGATCCGGTCAACGGGCCTTTCCTTAACGGCCGGTCGGTCTCGGTCTCGACCCAGCGCACCGACGCGAACTTCGACGGCGCCAATTGCCTGCGTGCGTTGCTGACGGGTACCGACGCTCCGTCACAGGCGCTGCAATCCGGCCTCGCCCAGACGCTGCGCTCGGGCAACCTGCGCGGCAAGCCCGCGATGATCGTGCACGGTCGCAGCGACGGCCTGCTGCCGGTCAACCACACGTCACGACCATACCTCGGCTTCAACCGGCGGCAGGAGGGCGATACCAGCAAGCTGACCTATGTCGAGGTCGAGAACGCCCAGCACTTCGATGCCTTCATCGGGGCGGTGTCGGGCTATAGCAATCGCTATGTGCCGCTGCACATCTACGTAATCCGCGCGCTCGACGCGGTCTACGACAACCTGACCGCCAACAAGCCACTGCCGCCGTCGCAGGTAGTGCGCACCACGCCGCGCGGCGGCAGCTCCAACACCACCACCGCGCCGACGCTGCTGCCGTCCAATGTGCCGCCGTTCGCGGCCTCGCCGACGCCCGCCAACGCGATTACCGTCAACGCTTCTACTGTCCAGGTGCCCGACTGATGACCGACGCTTCACCGCGCGTGCTGACGCAGCGCGACTTCGACCGCTTCGCGGCGTTGTCGCGCGACGATAACCCGATCCACTGCGATCCGGCCTTTGCCCGTGGCACGCATTTCGGTGCCACGGTGGCGCACGGCATGTTCCTGTTTTCGCTGCTGTGCGCCCATACCTGGCGGCAGTTGCCCGCACCGGCGCTGCCGGTCGGGCAGACGCTGATGTTCCCGTCGCCAGCCTTTGTCGGCGACACGGTGCGGATCGTGCTGGGACCGGCGGCGGTGCCCGCCGGACTCGCCGGCTACGGCACCACGGTGAGCAGTGGCGGCGGGGAGGGCGAGGTGGGTGAGGGAGGTGAGGTAGGTGCAGTGGGGAGGGCGACGGCGGTGGGCGCGTCGCTGTGGCTGCCGGACGCCGCGCCGGAGCGGATCGCCGCCTTGCCGCCCGAGGCTGATGCGGCGCCGGAGGGCGCTGGCGACCCCGCGCTGTATCGCCTGCGCCCCGGCCAGCAAGCCAGCGCGAGCCGGGCTTTCTCATCTGCCGATCTGGACGAATACATCGCCCTGACCGGTGACGCCAACCCGTACCACGCCGACCCCGCCTTCGCCCGCGCGCGTGGGTTTGGCGGCCCGGTTGTGCCGTTGCCGCTGCTGGCCGGTATGTTCTCGGACCTGCTCGGCACGCAACTGCCCGGGCGCGGCACCGGCTGGATGAAGCAGTCGCTGCGGCTGGCTTCAGCCGCGCGGCTGGATGAGCCGCTGACCGCGCGCGTGCGCATCGTGCGGCTGCGCGCCGGCAAGGACCTGGTCAACCTGGCCAGCGTCGTCACCGGCGCCGACGGCCGGGTGGTCGTGCAGGGCGAGTCGCTGGTGCTGGTGCGCAACCTGGCGGACAAGGGCGAGAGCCGGGCCGCTTAGCGCTTCCGGGCGTATCGCATGCTGCACTCGAAGACGTATCAACAAGACGTAGCAACGCGTCTGTTCGCGGCCTTGAAATGTCGCGGCGAAGCCTTATCTTTCGGTAAGACATCCAGTGTCCGGCAGGGCATACGGGCGCTCCGGCAGCCAAGACCGTGAGCCGACGCCCCCTCGCATCAGGACACGACCTTATCTGAGAGAGGGATTCCTATGCGTCTTGACAAACTGACCACCCGGTTCCAGGAAGCGCTGGCCGATGCGCAAAGCCTGGCACTGGGCAACGACAACCAATACATCGAGCCGCAGCACGTGCTGCGCGCCCTGCTGGCGCAGGACGACGGCGCCGCCAAGGCGCTGCTGTCGCGCGCCGGCGTCAACGTGCAGGGCCTGCAGACGGCGCTGGATGCCGCCATCAAGCGCCTGCCACAGGTGCAGGGCACCAGCGAGGTTCAGATCGGCCGCGACCTGGTGAACCTGCTCAACGCCACCGAGAAAGAAGCCATCAAGCGCGGCGACCAGTTCATCGCCAGCGAGCTGTTCCTGCTGGCCGTGTCCGACGACAAGGGCGAGGCCGGCCGCATCGCGCGCGAGAACAGCCTGAACCGCAAGTCGCTGGAATCGGCCATCCAGGCCGTGCGCGGCGGCGAATCCGTCAACAGCGCCGAGGCCGAAGGCCAGCGCGAGGCGCTCAAGAAGTACACCATCGACCTCACCGAGCGCGCCCGCATCGGCAAGCTCGACCCCGTGATCGGCCGCGACGACGAAATCCGCCGCGCGATCCAGATCCTGCAGCGCCGCACCAAGAACAACCCGGTGCTGATCGGCGAGCCGGGCGTGGGCAAGACCGCCATTGTCGAAGGCCTGGCGCAGCGCATCGTCAACGGCGAGGTACCCGAGAGCCTGAAGAACAAGCGCGTGCTGGTGCTCGACATGGCCGGCCTGCTTGCAGGCGCCAAGTACCGCGGCGAGTTCGAGGAACGCCTGAAGGCGGTGCTGAACGACGTCGCCAAGGATGAAGGCCAGACCATCGTCTTCATCGACGAGATCCACACCATGGTGGGTGCGGGCAAGGCCGAGGGCGCGATCGATGCGGGCAACATGCTCAAGCCGGCGCTGGCGCGCGGCGAGCTGCACTGCATCGGGGCGACCACGCTGGACGAATACCGCAAGTACATCGAGAAGGACGCCGCGCTGGAGCGCCGCTTCCAGAAAGTGCTGGTGGACGAGCCCACGGTGGAAGCCACCATCGCCATCCTGCGCGGCCTGCAGGAAAAGTATGAGCTGCACCACGGCGTCGAGATCACCGACCCGGCCATCGTCGCCGCGGCGGAGCTGTCGCATCGCTATATCACCGACCGCTTCCTGCCCGACAAGGCCATCGACCTGATCGACGAGGCGGCCGCGCGCATCAAGATGGAAATCGACTCCAAGCCGGAGGCGATGGACAAGCTCGAGCGCCGCACCATCCAGCTGAAGATCGAGCGCGAGGCAGTCAAGAAAGAGACCGACGAAGCCTCGCTCAAACGCCTGGACCTGATCGAGCAGGAGATCGCGCGCCTGGAGAAGGAATACGCCGACCTGGACGAGATCTGGAAGGCCGAGAAGGGCGCCGCGCAGGGCACGGCCGCGCTGAAGGAAGAGATCGAGAAGGTCAAGCTCGAGATTACCAAGCTGCAGCGCGAAGGCAAGCTGGACAAGGTGGCCGAGCTGCAATACGGCAAGCTGCCCGGCCTGGAAGGCAAGCTCAAGGCCGCGACCGATGCCGAAGCCAGCGAGCAGAAGCAGCCCAACAAGCTGCTGCGCACGCAGGTTGGCGCCGAGGAAATCGCCGAAGTGGTGAGCCGCGCGACCGGCATTCCTGTGTCGAAGATGATGCAGGGCGAGCGCGAGAAGCTGCTGAAGATGGAAGACCGCCTGCATGCGCGCGTGGTGGGCCAGGACGAGGCCGTGCGGCTGGTGTCCGACGCTATCCGCCGTTCGCGTGCCGGGCTGTCGGACGAGAACAGGCCCTATGGCTCGTTCCTGTTCCTGGGCCCGACCGGCGTCGGCAAGACCGAGCTGTGCAAGGCGCTGGCCGAGTTCATGTTCGATTCCCAAGAGCACCTGATCCGCATCGACATGAGCGAATTCATGGAGAAGCACAGCGTCAGCCGCCTGATCGGCGCGCCGCCGGGATACGTGGGCTACGAGGAAGGCGGCTACCTGACCGAGGCCGTGCGCCGCAAGCCGTACAGCGTGGTGCTGCTCGATGAAGTCGAGAAGGCCCACCCGGACGTCTTCAACGTGCTGCTGCAGGTGCTGGACGACGGCCGCCTGACCGATGGCCAGGGCCGCACGGTGGACTTCAAGAACACGGTGATCGTGATGACGTCCAACCTGGGTTCGCAGATCATCCAGGCGATGGCCGGCGAGCCGCAGGAAGCGATCAAGGGCGCGGTCTGGCAGGAAGTGCGCACGCATTTCCGGCCGGAGTTCCTAAACCGGATCGATGAAGTGGTGGTGTTCCACGCGCTTGACCAGAAGCATATCGAGTCGATCGCGCGCATCCAGCTGCAACGCCTGCAGGCCCGCCTGGCCCGCATGGACATGACGCTGGAGGTCAGCGAGAGGGCGCTGGAAAAGATTGCCAGCGCGGGCTACGACCCGGTGTTCGGCGCGCGTCCGCTCAAGCGGGCCATCCAGCAGCAGATCGAGAACCCGGTGGCGCGGGCGATCCTGGAAGGCAAGTTCACGGCCAAGGATGTGGTGCCGGTGGATTATGTCGACGGGGAGTTCACGTTCGGGCGGAAGCTGGACTAAGGCTTCCCACGGCTCGACAGACAGCCGGAGCACACAAGCGGTCGATCACAGTCAGGCCCCTACGGAACAGCGCAGGGGCTTTTTTTCGTCTTGCCATCGCGCATCGCGTGTAAGGCGGTCCCGCCCCGTGCAATTTTTTCACGCCGCATGCCCACGGGTCGTCGCCAGACGCGCCGTTGCGCGCCATCCGCCGAGTGGCACACTTTTCGCGTCGCAAAAAGGGTTGATTTTCCCTACAAGGCGCTGCGCTGACGCAGCCCCATCCCCAAGGAGCCCTTCAATGACCGATAAGTCTTTCCTCACAGACGTCAAGACGCTGCGCGAGCGCGCCCGCCAGCACATCGATGATGGCGCCGTGACCGCGGGCTATGCCGCGGATCGCGATACCGTGCTGAAGCTGCTCAACGACGCGCTGGCCACCGAAATCGTCTGCGTGCTGCGCTATCGCCGACACTATTACATGGCCAAGGGGCCGAACTCCAAGAGCGTCGCCGATGAATTCCTGGCCCATTCCAACGAAGAGCAAGGCCATGCCGACCAGATCGCCGAGCGCATCGTCCAACTCGGCGGCGAGCCCGACTTCGCGCCCGACGGCCTGACCAGCCGCTCCCACGCTGAATATGTGGCGGGTACTTCGCTGACGGAAATGATCAAGGAAGACCTGGTGGCCGAACGCATCGCTATCGACAGCTATCGCGAGATCATCCAGTTCCTGGGCGAACGTGACCCGACCTCGCGCCGGCTGATGGAAAGCATCCTGGCGGTGGAAGAGGAGCATGCCGACGAAATGGCTGACCTGCTCGCACGCCAGGGCGGCTGAGGCCCGGCGCATCAGCTTGCCCGCACTTGACCTTGATCAACCCGAGGTCGCCGGCAAGCCGATAACATTTGCCTGTCATGGAGATGCGGGGGCGCTCTTCATGACTTGTCTACCCGTTTCCGGAATGGAAACTTCGCCCGCACCGGCTTGCCGGTGCGGGCGTTTTCTTTTGGGGCGTGACGCATCCTCCTCCTTCCCCTAGGCATGCCGCATGCCCCCGTGCGCCGGCATGCCCTTATTTCCGTCCGATCTTATGCAAAAAACAGCAAAGGATCGGCGAAACCATTCGTTCCGTTCAGATAGCCCCCTCGGTAGTCTTGCTCCTGACACAAGTCCGCGCCCCAAGGCGGACAAAGCAAACAGCGCCTGGCGCGCATTCACGACACTGACGGGAGCAACACAAGATGATCCGCAAACTGGCCATCGGCCTGGCTGTACTTGGCGCACTGACGGCGGCGCAGACTGCCTCGGCTGCCAACCTGCTGAACGTTTCCTACGATCCGACGCGTGAGTTGTATGTCGACGTCAACGCCGCCTTCGCCAAGGCCTGGAAGGCCCAAGGCGGCGATGCCGTGACCGTGCGCCAGTCGCACGGCGGCTCGGGCAAGCAGGCGCGCTCGGTGATCGACGGGCTGGATGCCGACGTGGTGACGCTGGCGCTGGGCTATGACATCGACGCCATCGCGGAGAAGGGCCTGATCAAGCCGGACTGGCAGAAGCGCCTGCCGCACAACGCCTCGCCGTACACCTCGACCATCGTGTTCCTGGTGCGCAAGGGCAACCCCAAGGGCATCAAGGACTGGGGCGACCTGGTCAAGCCCGGCGTGCAGGTGATCACGCCCAACCCCAAGACCTCGGGCGGCGCGCGCTGGAACTACCTGGCCGCGTGGGGCTATGCCCTGCGCCAGCCGGGCGGCAACGACGCCAAGGCGCGCGAGTTCGTCGGCGAGCTGCTCAAGCATGTGCCGGTGCTGGATTCGGGCGCGCGCGGGGCCACCACGACCTTTGTCGAGCGCAACCTGGGCGATGTGCTGATCGCGTGGGAGAACGAAGCCATTCTGGCGATCAAGGAGCTGGGCCCCGACAAGTTCGATATCGTCGCGCCGTCGGTCTCGATCCTGGCTGAGCCGCCGGTGGCCGTGGTCGACAAGGTGGTCGACAAGAAGGGCACGCGCAAGGCGGCCGAGGCCTACCTGCAGTTCCTGTACACCGATGAAGGCCAGGAGATCGCGGCCAAGAACTACTACCGCCCGATCTCGCAGAAGGTTGCGGCCAAGTACGCGGCCAACTTCCCCAAGGTGAAGCTGTTCACCATCGATGAAGTGTTCGGCGGCTGGCAGAAGGCGCAGAAGACCCACTTCGCCGATGGCGGCTCGTTCGACCAGATTTATCAGCCCGGCAAGAAATAACCCACGAGACCGGCGGGCCGTGGCCGCGTGGGGCGGCCGCGGCGCCGACCGGCCCAAACAAGAAGAAGGAAGCCCCGATGTCCATCCTGACGCTCTCCGGCAGCCCGTCGGTCCAGTCCCGTTCCGGCCATGTGCTGGGGCACATGCGCGCCGCGCTGGAGGCTGCCGGCGAACGCACCCGCCATCTCGACCTGCGCGAACTGCCGGCGGGTCCGCTGCTGGCAGCGCGCGTGGACGAACCCGCGATCGCCGCCGCCACGCGCGCCGTGTCCGAGGCGCAGGTGGTGGTACTGGCCACACCGGTGTACAAGGCCGCCTACAGCGGCCTGCTCAAAGCTTTCCTCGACCTGCTGCCGCAGACCGGCCTGCGCGACAAGATCGTGCTGCCGATCGCCACCGGCGGCAGCCTCGCCCATGCGCTGGCGATCGACTATGCGCTGCGCCCGGTGCTGTCCGCGCTGGGCTCGCGCCAGATCCTGCCCGGCATCTTTGCCGTGGACCAGCAGATCGAAACCTCCGATGCCTCCGACGTGCGCGAGGTGCGCTTCGATGCCGCGCTGTCGGCGCGCCTCGATGAAAGCGTTCTTCGGGTGCGCGATGCGCTGGCGCATGCCCGCATCGACGTGCCGCTAGACGTGGTGCCCCGCGCGCTGGTGCAGCGCGCCGCGGCCGCCGCGGTGGCCGAGCGATGTTCCGCCTGAACTGACTGACTGAAGTGGCGCCGGCCAGCCCGGCGCAGCGGCAGCCACGCCATGCCACCCGCAAGCGGGGTCGGCAGGGAGGCCTGCTGCCGTCACCACCCTAGCCATCAATCTGGCCTCGGAGGGCATCGCCCCGGCCATGGGGGAAATCGCATGACATCGAGCATCCTGTCCCGCGCGGCAAACCAGCGCCGCCGCCTGATCACCGCCGCGCTGGTGGTCGCCACCGGCCTGGCCTACGGCCTGCTGCCCGGCCACGCCCAAGCGCAATCGAAGAACATCGACGCCAAGGTGCTGCGCATCGGCTACCAGAAGTACGGCACGCTGACGCTGCTCAAGGCGCGCGGCACGCTGGAAAAGCGGCTGGCGCCGCAAGGCATCACCGTCAAATGGACCGAGTTCCCCGCCGGGCCGCAACTGCTGGAAGGGCTGAACGTCGGCGCGGTCGACTTCGGCACCGTCGGCGAAGCGCCGCCGATCTTTGCGCAGGCCGCGGGTGCGCAGCTGGTCTATGTCGGCAACGAGCCGCCGGCGCCGACCGGTGAAGCCATCGTCGTGCCCAAGGGCTCGGCGATCCGCTCGGTGGCCGACTTGCGCGGCAAGCGCGTAGCGCTGAACAAGGGCTCCAACGTGCATTACCTGCTGGTGCGCCAGCTGGAGAAGGCCGGCGTGCCTTATGGCGAGATCCAGCCGGTCTACCTGCCGCCGGCCGATGCACGTGCGGCCTTCGAGCGCGGCGCGGTCGATGCATGGGTGATCTGGGACCCGTTCCTCGCGGCCGCAGAGAAGCAACTGGGCGCGCGCGTGCTGGCCGATGGCCGCGGCGCGGATGGCAAGAACGTGGTCAGCAACCACCAGTTCTACCTGGCCTCGCGGCCGTATGCGCAGGCAAAGCCGGAGATCGTCAGGCTGATCCTGGACGAACTGGCCACGCTGGGCAACTGGGCGGAGAAGAACCCGAAGGACGCCACCGCCGTGCTGACCGGCGAGGTCGGCCTGCCCGCCGATGTGCTCGACCTCGCGGTATCGCGCTTCTCATACGGCGCGCGCCCGGTCAGCGCCGAAGTGCTGGCCGAGCAGCAGCGCATCGCCGACGTCTTCCACTCGCTCAAGCTGATCCCCAAGCCGATCAAGGTGGCTGATGCGCGCTGGGACGTGCCGCAGCAGCAGGCGCAGCGATAGGCATCGCGCACCTGGCAAGAACATAAGGAGAACGACATGCACGTATTCTGGTTTATCCCCACCCACGGCGACAGCCGCTACCTCGGCACCTCCGAGGGCGCACGCGAAGTCAATTTCGACTACCTGAAGCAGGTCGCCGTGGCCGCCGATACGCTGGGCTACGAAGGGGTGCTGATCCCCACCGGGCGCTCGTGCGAAGACCCGTGGGTGGCAGCGTCCGCGCTGGCGGCGGTAACGCAGCGCCTGAAATTCCTGGTCGCGGTGCGCCCGGGGTTGATGGCGCCGACGCTGGCCGCACGCATGGCGGCGACCTTCGACCGCATCTCGAACGGCCGGCTGCTGATCAACCTGGTCACCGGCGGCGACACCGCCGAACTGGAAGGCGATGGCCTGTTCCTCGACCACGCCGCGCGCTACCAAGCCTCGGCCGAATTCCTGCGCATCTGGCGCGAGGTGCTGGCCACCAGCCATGACAGCGGCCAGGTCGATTTCGAAGGCAAGCACCTGAGCGTGAAGGGCGCGCGCGTCCTGTACCCTCCGCTGCAGCGCCCACACCCGCCGGTGTACTTTGGCGGTTCGTCGGCGCCGGCGCATGCGCTCGCGGGCGAGCAGGTCGATACCTACCTGACCTGGGGCGAGCCGCCGGCCGACGTCGCGAAGAAGCTCGACGACGTGCGCCGCCACGCCGTGCGCCACGGCCGCACGGTGAAATTCGGCATCCGCCTCCACGTGATCGTGCGCGAGACCGATGAAGCCGCCTGGGCTGCCGCCGATGACCTGATCAGCCGGCTCGACGACGACACCGTGGCGCGCGCGCAGGCGGTGTTCGCCAAGATGGATTCGGAAGGGCAGCGCCGCATGGCAGCGCTGCATGCCGGTGGCGCGCGCCGCACGCGCGAGGCGCTGGAGATCAGCCCCAACCTGTGGGCAGGTGTCGGCCTGGTCCGCGGCGGTGCCGGCACTGCGCTGGTGGGCGACCCGCACACCGTGGCGGAGCGCATGCGCGAGTACGCAGAACTTGGCATCGACACCTTCGTGCTCTCCGGCTATCCGCACCTGGAAGAGGCCTACCGTTTTGCCGAACTGGTGTTCCCGCTGCTGCCGCGCTCGGTGCGCGAGAAGCTGCCGGGCAAAGTGCTGTCGGGCCCGTTCGGCGAAGTGATGGCGACCGGCATCGTGCCGCGCGCGGCGCAGAGCTGAAGGAGGACAACCATGAGCGCCCCGCAATTGCCGCCGCCACGCCACTCACCTCAACTCGCACGCGCGCTCGCGCCGTGGATCGTGCCGGTGCTGCTGATCGTGGTCTGGCAGGCCGCCTCGCAGAACGGCTGGCTGTCCAGCCGCGTGCTGCCGGCCCCGCTGGCCGTGGTGCAGGCCGCATGGGAACTGGCCCGCTCGGGCGAACTGTGGAAGCACGTGTGGGTCAGCACCTGGCGCGCGCTGGCCGGCTTTGCCATCGGCGGCGGGCTCGGTCTGCTGCTGGGGCTGCTGACCGGCACGTTCCGCGCCGCGGCCACGCTGCTCGACAGCTCGCTGCAGATGGTGCGCAACATCCCGCCGCTGGCGCTGATCCCGCTGGTGATCCTGTGGTTCGGCATCGACGAGACCGCCAAGCTGTTCCTGGTGGCGCTGGGCGTGTTCTTCCCGGTCTACCTGAACACGTATCACGGCATCCGCTCGGTCGATACAGGGCTGGTGGAGATGGCGCGCAGCTATGGGTTGTCCGGCTGGCGGCTGTACCGCGAAGTCATCCTGCCGGGCGCGCTGCCCGGCATCCTGGTGGGCGTGCGGTTCTCGCTCGGGCTGATGTGGGTGATCCTGATCGTGGCGGAGACCATCTCCGCGCAGTCCGGCATCGGCTACATGACGATGAACGCGCGCGAGTTCCTGCAGACCGACGTGGTGCTGGTGGGCATCCTGCTCTATGCGCTGCTGGGCAAGCTGGCCGACTTGCTCTCGCGCGGGCTGGAGCGTTACTGGCTGCGCTGGCACCCGGGCTACGCCGCCGCCTGATGCAAGGCTGCGCTGGCGCCCCAATCAAGGCAAGGAGATCGATATGCAGATGTACCCGGTGGAACAGGCCGCGCTGGCTGAACTTGAAGCGGGCCTCGCGCGCCGCGAGTCGGCACGGCCGGTGGCAGAGGCGCCGCGCAAGGCAGGTGGTGTGGCGCTGCACGTGAGCCAGGTGGTCAAGCGCTATGACGGCCGCGAAGTGCTGCACAACGTGGCGCTCGATGTGGCGCCGGGCGAATTCCTGGCGATCGTCGGGCGCAGCGGCTGCGGCAAGAGCACGTTGCTGCGGCTGGTGGCGGGGCTGGAGAGAGCCGATGCCGGCAGCATTGCGGTTGATGGCGAGACCGGCCGCACCAGTGCCGACGTGCGCGTGATGTTCCAGGACGCGCGGCTGCTGCCGTGGAAACGCGTGCTCGACAACGTCGCGCTGGGCCTGCCGCGCGAGCGCCGCGCCGAAGCGGCGGAGGTGCTGGCGCAGGTGGGGCTGGCCGACCGCGCGCAGGCGTGGCCCGCACGGCTTTCCGGCGGGCAACGCCAACGCGTGGCACTGGCGCGCGCATTGGTGCACCACCCGCAACTGCTGTTGCTCGATGAGCCGCTGGGTGCGCTCGACGCACTGACACGGATCGAGATGCAAGGGCTGATCGAGGGGCTGTGGCGGCGCCTTGGCTTCACGGCGCTGCTGGTTACGCACGATGTGTCCGAAGCCGTGGCGCTGGCCGACCGCATCTTGCTGATCGAGGACGGGCGCATTGCGATGGACGAGCGCGTGGCGCTGCCGCGCCCGCGCGAACGCGGCGGGGCAGGTTTCGCGCAACTGGAGGCCGCGGTGTTGCAGCGGGTGATGCGGCAGCCGCCACAGGCGGCTGCGCAAACCGGCACGCAAGTGGAGGCGGCCACGCAGCCGTCGCCCCTGACCGTCAGCTGGGCTGCGTAACGGGACTGCGTAGCGGCATATCAGGATGCGTGCGCAGCGCTTCGGCCGCGCTGCGCACATCGACATGAAGGAATCTTCATACGCTCGCGCCCGCTGAACTCCTATCATGAGCAAGCGGGTGGACGCGATGCGGCGGCGCACATTGCAGCCGCCACCATCACCAATCAGACCTTGAGGCCAAGGGGCCCGGTCAACCGAAGGAATCGCCATGCCAGGCGTGCATGAACCGACGGGCGCAGTCCCTGCGCTCCAACGCTATCTCGAATCGCTGCCGCGCCAGCCCGTGGCTGACCGGCATTTGTGGCGCGACGCGCGTGGGCAGGTGCAGGGCCAGTTCTTCAACTGCTCGCTGACCAGCGTGTTCGAGCCACTGGTGACGCTGGCTGACCGTCACGTGGTGGCGCACGAGGGTTCGGTCCACACCTACGCGCAGGACGGCGTAGGCCTGGCTGCGTGGAAGCTGTTTGCGATGGCGGCCGATGACCACACGTTGGTGTCGCTGGACCGGCTCTCGCGCCTGCTGCATGCGATCAACTACTTTGCCGCCGACGGCGAGCAAAAACTGGTGCTGAACGTGCACAACCGCTTGCTAGTCGCGGTGGCCGACGACCACGGCGCGGCCTTCCGGCGCGCGCTGCAATCGCTGGGGCTGCCGCTGGAGCGCTTCGTGATCCAGGTGCCGGCCAGTGCCAACGACGACCTGCCGTTGCTGCTGCACGTGGTGGGCAACTACCGCCGCAACGGTTTCGCGGTGAGCCTGCAGGCTTCCGATCCGGCAGAAGCGGGCGCATTGATGGCGCACGCGCTGCCTGACTGGCTCAAGCTCGACATGCGCCGCACCTGGACCGACCGCCAGTTGTCCGGCCTGCGCGCCAGCGCCAACAGCGCCGGCGTCACCCTGATCGGGCGGCGGCTCCAGGATGCCGAGAGCGTGGAGCGGCTCCAGGCCGCCGGCATCGGCCTGGGGCAGGGCGCCTTCGCCGGCGCGCCGATGAGCGTGGCCGGACTGCGGGCGACCCATGCGGCCACGGTCAATGAACTGAGCAAGGAGCCGGTATGACGCAATCCCTCTCGCCATCGACCGGGGCGCGCACGCGACTGGAGATCCCGCGGCACCTGCAGGTGCTGACCGTGCCAGGGCTGCATGGCAGCGGACCGGGGCACTGGCAAAGCCGCTGGGAGCAGAAATTCCCGGACTGGCAGCGCGTGGAGCAGCACGACTGGTCGCGCCCGAGCCTGCCGCTGTGGGCCGAGCGCGTCTCCGAAGGGGTGATGCGCGCACAGCGCGTGGCCTCGCGGGGCGCGGTGCTGGTGGCGCACAGCTTCGGCTGCCTGGCGTCGCTGCGCCAGGCGGCGCTGGATCCGGTTGGGATTGCCGGCGCGCTGCTGGTGGCGCCAGCGGATCCGGACAAATTTGGCGTGGCGGCGCTGCTGCCTGCGTTCCGGCTGCCGTTCCCGACGATTCTTGTCGCCAGCCGCAACGACCCGTGGATGCCGCAACGCACCGCTTTCAGCTGGGGCACGCTGTGGGGCAGCGAACTGGTCGATTCGGGCATGCTGGGTCACATCAATACCGATTCCGGGCTTGGCGAGTGGCCTGAGGGCCTCGCGCTGCTCGATACGCTGGTCCAGCGGATCGGCCAGGGTGGTGAGGCGGGCACCGGAAGTGGTCCGAGCGCGGCATGGGAAGCGGGTGTCGAAGTCGCCCCAACCATCCCTTATATCTAAACCGTCTAAGAAAATTCAGAAAGATTCGTTCTGTTTATAAGGGCGACTCTGCAGAATCTGTCTCGTAGGCCGGCGCGATATGCGCCGGCGTCATAAGGAACGGGCCCGCCGGGGCCGGCCATGCCTGGCCCGGCGGCGCACCGCTCGCAGACGAGACGACATGCCACCATCCATTTCCCTGGCGGACGCGCCGCCGCCAGCCGCCCCCCGCGCGCCGGAATCCGGCGCAGCCCGCGCACCCCGCGGCCCGGCCACGCAGCGTTTCACCGTGCTGCCCGGCTTCGGCCTGTCGCTCGGCTTTACGCTGTTCTACCTGACGTTGATCGTCCTGATCCCGCTGTCGGCCACGTTCCTGAAGACGTTCACGATGACGTGGGACGCCTTCTGGACCTCGGTCACGGCGCCGCGCGTCGTGGCCTCGCTGCAACTGAGCTTCGGCGCGTCGCTGGTGGCAGCCATCGTCAATACGGCGTTCGGGCTGGTGGTCGCATGGGTACTGGTGCGGTACCGCTTCCCTGGCAAGCGTCTGATCGATGCGCTGGTGGACCTGCCGTTCGCGCTGCCCACCGCGGTGGCCGGTATCGCGCTGACGGCGCTGTTTGCCGGCAATGGCTGGATCGGCCGCTACCTGGAGCCGCTTGGCATCAAGGTCGCCTTCACGCCGCTGGGCGTGGTGGTGGCGCTGACCTTTATCGGCCTGCCGTTCGTGGTGCGCACGGTGCAGCCGGTGCTGGAGGATGTCGAGCAGGAACTGGAAGAGGCCGCCGCCAGCCTGGGCGCCAACCGCCTGCAGACCTTCCACCGCGTGATCCTGCCCGCCATCCTGCCGGCGCTGCTGACCGGGTTTGCGCTGTCGTTCGCACGTGCGACCGGCGAGTATGGGTCGGTGGTCTTTATCTCCGGCAACATGCCGATGGTGTCCGAGATTGCGCCGCTGATGATCTATTCCAAGCTGGAGCAGTACGACTATGCTGGCGCCACCGCGGTGGCGGTGGTGATGCTGGTGATCTCGTTCGCGCTGCTGCTGCTGATCAACCTGCTGCAGGCCTGGACGCGCCGCCACCAGTCGGGCTTGCGCGCAGCGCTGGCACCTGAAGCGCCCGCCACGGGCAAGGAGTTCTGACATGGCGGGCGCAGTTTCCGGACGCCTGGGCGGGCAGGGCAACGCCAGGGGCCATCACAGATTCGACGCCACCGGCGAAGCGCCATGGGTGCGCTACACGCTGATCACGGTGGCAGTGCTGTTCCTCACGCTGTTCCTGTTCGTGCCGCTGGCCTCGGTCTTCTATGAAGCCTTGCGCAAGGGCGTGCAGACCTACTGGGAAGCGCTGATCGAGCCGGACGCGCTCGCCGCGATCCAGCTCACGCTGACCGTGGCCGCGATCGCGGTGCCGCTCAATGTGGTGTTCGGCGTGGCGGCGGCGTGGGCCATCGCCAAGTTCGACTTCCGCGGCAAGAACCTGCTGATCACGCTGATCGACCTGCCGTTCTCGGTGTCGCCGGTGATCTCCGGCCTGGTCTACGTGCTACTGTTCGGCGCGCAGGGTTGGCTGGGTCCGTGGCTGGAAGCGCACGACATCAAGATCATGTTCGCGGTGCCGGGCATCGTGCTGGCCACCATCTTCGTGACGTTCCCCTTCGTGGCGCGCGAGCTGATCCCGCTGATGCAGGCACAGGGCAGCGAAGAGGAAGAGGCCGCGATCGTGCTGGGCGCCTCGGGCTGGCAGACCTTCCGCCATATCACGCTGCCCAATATCCGCTGGGGCCTGCTGTATGGCGTGATCCTGTGCAATGCGCGGGCGATGGGCGAGTTCGGCGCGGTGTCGGTGGTGTCGGGCCATATCCGCGGGCTGACCAACACCATGCCGCTGCACGTGGAGATCCTCTACAACGAGTACAACTTTGCGGCAGCCTTTGCGGTGGCCTCGCTGCTGACCCTGCTGGCACTGGTCACCCTCGGCATCAAGACGCTGGTGGAGTGGCGCGCCCGCAAGGAAACCGAAGAAGCGGCGCCCGAGCGTCCGCTGGCAACACTGCAAGCTTCCGTGCAAGGAACAGCATCATGAGCATCCAGGTCAAGAACGTAGAGAAGCGCTTTGGCGACTTTGTCGCGCTGGACAACGTCTCGCTCGATTTCGACGAAGGCGAGCTGACCGCGCTGCTGGGGCCGTCCGGCTGCGGCAAGACCACGCTGCTGCGCATCATCGCCGGCCTGGAGCGTGCGGACGCGGGCCAGATCGTGCTGGCCGGGCGCGATGCCTCGGACCAGCATGTGCGCCAGCGCCAGGTGGGCTTCGTGTTCCAGCACTATGCGCTGTTCAAGCATATGAGCGTGTTCGAGAACGTGGCCTTCGGCCTGCGCGTCAAGCCGCGCGCGGAGCGCCCGAGCGAAGCGCAGATCCGCGACAAGGTGCGCTCGTTGCTGGAGCTGGTGCAGCTCGACTGGCTCGCCGACCGCTACCCGTCGCAGCTCTCCGGTGGCCAGCGCCAGCGTATCGCCCTGGCGCGCGCGCTGGCGGTGGAGCCGCGCGTGCTGCTGCTCGACGAGCCCTTCGGCGCGCTCGACGCCAAGGTGCGCAAGGAACTGCGCCGCTGGCTGCGCCGCCTGCACGATGAGCTGCACGTGACCAGCGTGTTCGTTACGCACGACCAGGAAGAGGCGCTGGAAGTGGCCGACCAGGTGGTGCTGATGAATCGCGGCCACGTGGAGCAGTACGGCTCGCCAGAGGCGGTCTACAACCATCCGGCCACGCCGTTCGTGTTCGGTTTCCTCGGCAACGTGAACCTGTTCCACGGCCGGCTGGAGGTGGGCGAGAGCGGCGGCCTGCTGCACACCGGCGAAGCGGTGCTGCCGGTGGTCGGCAGCGGCCACGAGACCGCCGGCGATGCGGTCGCCTATGTGCGCCCCCATGACCTGGACCTGGAGCGCTACGCGCCCGGCGCCGACGGCATCGCCGTCACGCTGCGCCGCGCGCTGACGCTGGGCCCGGTCGCACAGCTCGAACTTGAACGCGAAGACAACCAGGACGTGATCGAAGTGGCGCTGCCGCTGGAGCGCTTCCGCCATGCGGGCTTCCGTGAAGGCGAGCTGCTCGCGGTGCGCCCGCGCCAGCTGCGCGTATTTACGCAACCGCGCGGGAATGGCACCAGTGGCACCAGCGGCACCACGTCCACCCAACAAGAAAAGGCGACGACATGAACTTCCAGCAACTCCGATCGATCCGCGAGGCGGTGCGCCGCCAGTTCAACCTGACCGAAGTCGCCAACGCGCTCTATACCTCGCAGCCCGGCGTATCGCGCCAGATCCGCGAGCTGGAAGAGGAACTCGGGGTGGAGATTTTCGAGCGCTACGGCAAGCGCCTGACCGGCCTCACCGAGCCCGGGCGCGAGATCGTGCGCATCGTCGAACGCCTGCTGCAGGAGGCCGAGAACCTGCGCCAGGCCGGCGACGAGTTCGCCGGCCGCCATACCGGGCGCCTGACCGTGGCCACTACCCACACGCAGGCGCGCTATGCGCTGCCGCGCGTGGTGCAGGCGTTCCGCCGCGAATACCCGCATGTGACGCTGGCCCTGCAGGAGGCATCGCCGACCCATATCGTCGAGCTGCTGCTGACGGGCCAGGCCGATATCGGCATCGCCACCGAGGCGCTGGCGACCGAGGCCGGGCTGACCTCGTTCGAGGCCTACACCTGGCAGCACGTGCTGGTGGTCTCGCCCGACCACCCGCTCACGCGCCTGCCCGAACCGACGCTGGAAGACGTGGCCGGCTTCCAGCTCATCACCTATGACGCCGGCTTCACCGGCCGCCGCAAGATCGACAGCGCCTTTGCCGAAGCGGGGCTGCAGCCCGAGATCGTGCTGACCGCGCTGGACGCCGACGTGATCAAGACCTACGCCGAACTGGAGCTGGGCGTGGGCATCATCGCCTCGATGGCCTATGACGAGCGCAAGGACTCCGGGCTGGTGCGGATTTCGGCCGACCACCTGTTCGCCTCCAACACCACCAGCGTGGCGGTGCGCCGTGGCGCCTACCTGCGCGGCTATGCGCATGCCTTTATCAACATGTTCGCGCCGCACCTGTCGCGCGATACGGTGACTAGCGCCCTGTCGGAGCAGGAGCGCCAGGCCCTGGCGGCCTGATCCCCTTCGCCCAGGCGGCGTGCCGCGCACCTGCTGGCCTGCCGTCTACCCCGGCACGGTACCGTTCGCGCCCCGTGCCCGCCGTTCGTCGCAAGCATCTTTCTTCGCGCCCGTGTGAGGGGTAAAGTCCTTGCACGTGCCGCGTCTCGCCACAACACAGCGAGCGCCGCCGTGTACCGCAGCGCAACAAATAAGGCGCGCGGCTGCCTGCCCAGGACTGTCCAGGTTCGGGCGAGGGCCAGGAAAGAGGGGCAAGGGAGAGAGACCATCATGCGCGACGAACCGCTGCTGCGCTGGCAGTGGCGCGGCTATGGCCGCAACCACCAGCATCCCCGCAACCTGCTGCTGCATATCGTGGCCGTGCCGATGTTCATGGCGGGCACGGTGCTGGCCATCTATGGCCTGCTGCGCCTGAGCCTGCCGGCAGTGGCGCTGGGGCTGGTCTGCATCGGCATGTCGATGGCCCTGCAGGGCCGCGGCCACCGGCTGGAAGCCAATGCGCCGGAGCCGTTCGCGGGCCCGGCCGATATCGCCGGCCGCATCCTGGCCGAGCAATGGATCACGTTCCCGCGCTACGTGCTGTCAGGCCAATGGTGGCGGGCGCTGACCAGCCGGCGCGCAGGCTGCCCGCCGCAGGCGGGCCCGTCGGGGCCGGGCTGATGAGTGGCGCATGCGTTGTCTGCCCCAGCATATCCCCGCATTGCGTGAAGCCCAGTCCACGCTAACATGACCGCCATGGAACGCTGCCTCTCCTCCGTCGCCACCGCCATCCCCTCCCGGCTCACCATCCTCGGCCGCGACCTGCTGTTCGTGCTGTGCATGAACACGGTCATCGCCGTCAGCCTGAACTACGGCTTCCAGACCGGCGGCACGCTGTGGCACAACTTTGTCTATAGCCAGCTGATCGGCCTGTCGATCTGGCTGCTGATCGATATTCCGCGGGTGCTGATCTGGTGGAACGACCGGCCGCGCCGCTGGCCCTTCCTGCTGCTGGCCGCGGCCGCGGTGCCGGCTGGGGTGGTGATCGGCAGCTGGGCCACGCGCGTGGCGCTGGAACTGCCGCCCAAGTCGATCGCGGAAACCGGCGACATGCTGCGCATGTGCCTGGTGGTGGGCATGCTGGCCTCGGCCTCGATGATCTACTTCTACTGGTCGCGCGAGAAGCTCGCCTACCTGGAGCGCCAGGCCGCGCTCGACGCGCTGCAGCGCGAGGAAGCGGAAAAGCAACTGGTGCGCGCGCAGCTGATGGCGTTGCAGGCGCAGATCGAGCCGCACTTCCTGTTCAATTCGCTGGCCAACCTCGATGGCCTGATCGCCACCGACCCGCCCACCGCGCGCCTGCTGTTGCAGCGCCTGATCGGCTTCCTGCGCATGTCGCTGGCGCACACCCGCGCCGAGCAATGCACGCTGCGGCAGGAGTTCGAGCTGCTGCGCAGCTACCTCGATATCCAGGCCATGCGCTTCGGCCAGCGGCTCGCGTTCGACATCGACCTGCCGCGGGCCCTGGCGCAGGTGGAGATCCCGCCCATGCTGATCCAGCCGCTGGTGGAGAACGCGGTCACGCACGGCATCGAGCCCTGCATGATCGGCGGCCATATCCGGCTGTCGGCGCGCGCGGCCGGGGATGATGCGGTGCAGGTCATCATCGAGGATACCGGCGTGGGCTTTGGTCATGCCTCGGGCAAGGGCTCGGGCCTTGGCATCACGCATGTGCGCGAGCGGCTGGCGCGGATCTTCGGCGCGGCGGCCAGCATGCAGATGGAAGAGAACACGCCGCGCGGCGTGGTGGTGCGGCTGACGCTGCCGCTGGTGCGGCCGGCCGATGCGCCCACGCTCACCCAGACGGTCACCACCACCACCGTGCCGGAGGGCATGCCGGTATCGGCTCCGGCAATGCCGCGGCCCTGACTGCCGCACCCCTGACAAGAACATCAGGCACCGCCACGAGCGGTGCCGCTGATAGCGCAGGACCAAGCCCCCAGGCCCCCCATGACCCCGACCCTGCTGATTGCCGACGACGAAGCGCTGCTGGCGCGCGTGCTGGAATCCGAACTGAAGTCGCTGTGGCCCGAGGCCCGTATCGTTTCCGTGGTCCACGACGGCATGGCGGCGCTGGCCGCCGCGCGCGAGCACCAGCCGCGCGTGTGCTTCCTGGATATCCGGATGCCGGGCATGAGCGGCATGGACGTGGCGCGCGAGCTGATCGAATTCGATACGCCGCCGCTGGTGGTCTTTGTCACCGCGTATGACCAGTTTGCGCTGGAGGCCTTCGAGCGCGCGGCGGTGGACTATGTACTCAAGCCGGTCCAGCGCGAACGGCTGGAGGCGACGGTAAACCGCCTCAAGGAGCGGCTGCAGGCCGATGCCGACGACGCCGATACGGCCGACGATGACGAGTCTGGCAGCGACACGCTCGATACCGACCGCCTCGGGCAGTTGCTGGCGCGCCTGGAGTCGCTCGAACACGCCACCCCCGGCGCGCCGCAGCGGCAGTACCTGCGCTTTATCAAGGCGCTGGTGGGGCAGGAGGTGCGCATCATCCCCGTGGACGAGGTCATTTACCTGGAAGCCACCGACAAGTACGTCAACGTGGTCTCCAGCAACGGCGAGGCGCTGATCCGCACCAGCCTGCGCGAGCTGACCCAGCAGCTCGACCCCGAGCGCTTCTGGCAGGTCCACCGCGGCACCGTGGTCAACATCAGTTGCGTGGCCAGCGCGGTCAACCAGTCGCTGGGCCGGCTGTCGCTGCGGCTGCGCGACCGGCCGGAACTGCTGCCGGTGGCGCGCCAGTACGCGCACCTGTTCAAGCAGATGTAAGGGATGCGGCCGGGCGGCTTGGCCGCCACCTGGCTGCAGCGAAGGGCGGTTTTCCTCTATGATGCGGGCTTCGGCCCGCGTTTTTCTTTGTGTGCCGCCGCCCCGCATTTCTGTCCTGCCGCAGAGCCACCAACCGCCAGCACCATGTCCACCGCCGCACTCGATCCCACGCGCAATTCCCTTCGTCATGACGCCCAGGTGATCGGGCTGGTGGGGCTGGCGCACGGGGTCTCGCACTTCTATCACCTTCTGCTGGCGCCGCTGTTCCCGTGGATCAAGGCGGAATTCGGCCTGAGCTACGCCGAACTGGGTTTGCTGATGACGGTGTTCTTTGCCGTGTCGGCGGTGGTGCAGACGGCCTCGGGCTTCGTCGTGGACCGCTTCGGCGCCCGGCCCGTGCTGTTCGCCGGCCTGGCCTTCCTGGGCACCGCGGCATTGCTGTTGTCGACCAGCGGGGGCTACGCCGCGCTGCTGTTCGGCGCGGCGGTGGCGGGACTGGGCAACGGCGTGTTCCATCCAGCCGACTTCACGCTGCTGAACAAGCATGTGTCGCAGCCGCGGCTGGGCCATGCGTTTTCGGTGCACGGCATTTCCGGCAATCTCGGGTGGGCCGCGGCGCCGCTGTTCCTGGTCACAATCGCCAATCTCGCCAGCTGGCGCGTGGCGCTGGCGGCGGCCTCTGCGGTGGCCTTTATCGTGCTGGCCGTATTGGTGGTGCTGCGCCATGTGCTGGACCCGCGCGAAGTGCACGGCGCCGTGGGCCGGTCCGCGGCCAAGGCCGCCGGCGGCAGCCTGCTGGGCTTTCTGCGCTTGCCGCAGGTGTGGGTGTGCTGGGCCTTCTTCCTGCTGACCACGTTCTCGGCCGCCGGTATCCAGAGCTTTGCGCCTACCGCGCTGACCTACCTGTACGGCATGCCGTTCACGCTGGCCACTGCCTCCTATACCATCTACATGCTGTGCAGCGCCGGCGGCATGATCGTCGGCGGCTTTGCCGCCAGCCGCACCAGCAACCATGACCGCCTGATCGCGGTCAGCTTCACCGTGTCGGGCCTGCTGGCGGTGCTGGTCGGGCTGAACGTGGTGCCGGGGCTGCTGGTGCCGGTGCTGATGGGCCTGATCGGCTTTGGCGCCGGTACCGCAGGACCCTCGCGCGACCTGCTGGTGCGTGCGGCCGCGCCCGCGGGCGCCACCGGGCGCGTCTATGGCGTGGTCTATTCCGGGCTCGATATCGGCCTGGCCAGCGGCCCGCTGTTCTTCGGCGCGCTGATGGACGCGCGCCTGCCGGCCTGGGTTTTCTTCATGATCGGCGGCTTCCAGCTGCTGTCGATCTTCACCGCGGTGACCGTGGGCAACGGCAACCGCTCGCGCCGTGGCGCGGCGGCGGCTGCCTAGCGACGACCGCGGCGCACCCGCGCACCGCTTTCCGAATTCGTTTGCCTGAGGACGCTTCCATGTCATTGACGCCGGCCACTTCCCCCCAGCAAGACGGTTCCGATCGCGACACGCCACTGCCGGGCGGCCATATCCTGGTCGATGCGCTGCTGGCGCACGGCGCCGAGCTGGCCTTCGGCGTGCCGGGTGAAAGCTATCTGGCGGTGCTCGACGGCTTCCACCGCCGCCGCGACCAGATCCGCTTCATCGTCTGCCGCCAGGAGGGCGGGGCCGCGGTGATGGCCGAGGCCTACGGCAAGCTGACCGGCCGCCCCGGGCTGGCCTTCTGCACGCGCGGGCCCGGCGCCACCAATGCCAGCATCGGCGTGCACACGGCCTTCCAGGACTCGACGCCGATGATCCTGTTTATCGGCCAGGTCGGCACCGACTTCATGGACCGCGAGGCCTTCCAGGAGATCGACTACCGCCGCATGTTCGGCCAGATGGCCAAGTGGGTGGCGCAGATTGACCGCGTCGAACGCATCCCCGAATACATCGCACGCGCCTACCAGACCGCCACCTCGGGCCGCCCGGGGCCGGTGGTGCTGGCGCTGCCGGAAGACATGCTGGCGCAGACCGCCACCGTGCCGCAGCTGCGCGCCTACCAGCGCGTGATGAGCTGGCCGGGCGAGGCCGACCTGGCGCGGCTCACCGACATGCTCAATGCCGCCGAGCGCCCCTTCGTGCTGGCCGGCGGCAGCGGCTGGACGCCGCAGGCGTGCGCCGACCTGCAGGCCTTTGCCGAACGTTTCTCGCTGCCGGTCGGCTGCGCCTTCCGCGGCCAGGACCTGTTCGACAACCGCCATCCCAACTACGCCGGCGATGTCGGCATCGGCATCAACCCGGCGCTGGCCGAGCGCATTCGCAATGCCGACCTGGTGCTGGCAATCGGCCCGCGGCTGGGCGAGATGACCACCGGCGGCTATTCGCTGCTCGCCGCGCCGCGGCCGGCGCAGACGCTGATCCACGTGCATGCCGGCGCGGAGGAACTGGGCAGCGTCTACCAGGCCGACCTGATGATCCACGCGTCGATGCCCGCCATCGCCGCGCGCCTCGCCGTCCTGCAGCCGGCCGCCACGCCGCGCTGGAAGGCCTGGACGGAGGCCGCGCATGCCGACTATGAACGCTACCTGCAGCCCCCGGCGTTCACGGGGCAGGGCGTCGACATGGCCGAGGTGATCCGCACGCTGGACCAGATGCTGCCGGCCGATGCGGTGGTGACCAACGGTGCCGGCAACTATGCAGGCTGGCTGCACCGCTATTTCCACTACCGCCCGTATGTGAGCGGCGCGCGCGGCCAGCTGGCCCCGACCAGCGGTGCGATGGGCTACGGCGTGCCGGCCGCGATCGGCGCCAAGATCGCCTTCCCGCAGCGAACCGTGGTTGCGCTTGCCGGCGACGGCTGCTTCCTGATGAATGGCCAGGAACTGGCCACGTCGATGCAATACCAGGCACCGGTGGTGTTTATCGTCGTCAACAACGGCATGTACGGCACCATCCGCATGCACCAGGAGCGCGAGTACCCCGGCCATGTATTGGGCACCGAACTGCATAACCCGGACTTTGCCGCGCTGGCACGCGCCTATGGCGCGCGCGGCGAGATCGTGACCACCACCGAAGCCTTCGCGCCCGCGCTGCGCGAGGCGCTGGCCGCGCCGGTCTCGACGCTGATCGAGATCCGCGTCGACCCGGACGTGATCACGCCGCGCACCACGCTGAGCGAGATCCGCGCGCAGGCGCTTGCCAGCCAGAAGGCCTGAGGCGGCCCCACAGAATTCTTTCCATCCCATCAGGAGACCATCGATGAAGCCTGTCACCACCGACCTGTGCGACGCGCATGAAGACCGCCTTGCAGCCGGCACTCTGCGCGTCATGGCGCCGGTGTTCCGTGCCTTCGGCAAGCAAGGCGCCTTTGCCGGCCCCGCGGCCACGCTGAAGGTGTTCGAAGACAACTCGCTGGTGCGGACTGTGCTGGAAGCGCCGGGCCAGGGCAGGGTGCTGGTGATCGACGGCGGCGGCTCGCAGCGCTGCGCGCTGGTCGGCGGCAACCTCGGTGTTCTGGCCGAGAAGAATGGCTGGGTTGGCATCGTCGTCAACGGCTGCATCCGCGATACCGCCGAGCTGGACGTGTGCGATATCGGCATCCGCGCGCTCGCCGCGCATCCGCAGAAGAGCCAGAAGCGCAATATCGGCGAAAGTGACGTCACGGTACAGATGCCTGGCGCCGTCGTGCGCCCCGGCAACTGGATCTATGCCGACGCCGATGGCGTGCTGGTCTCGGACGAAAAGCTGGAGGGCTGAGCATGCCGCGCGTCTTTGTCTACGGCACGCTGCGAGCGGGCGAGGTCAATGACCTGAACGCCGCCGCGCAGCGTCACGGCATTGCCGCGCCCACGTTGCTGGGCACGGCCACGGTGGCGGGCAGGCTGTATGACTTCGGCAGCTATCCAGGGTTGGTACTGGATGACAACGCCGGCCCGGTAGTGGGCGATATCTACGATGTGGCCGACGCACTTGTGCCGGTGCTGGACGAGATCGAGGAGGTCTATCCCGGCCAGGCCACGCTGTTCGTGCGCGAGGAGCGGGACGTATTGCACGGCGGGCATGCCGTGACCTGCCTCCTTTATCCGGTGTCCGATGCGGCGGTCGCGGCGTTGCCACGCATCGACGGCGGCGACTGGGTTGCGTATCGGCGCGCGCGCGATACGGCTGCGGCCTGATCCGGCTGGTTCCCCCAGACAAACGGCGCCCTTGCGGCGCCGTTTTGCTTTTTCTGAGCCTCACGGGCTCACGTGTGGCGCAAACGGCTATTTTTCACGATGTGGAAAGCTGTTTTGGACCGCAAAAATACATGGTTTGCAGAGCACAACGGCATTTCTCATGATGAAAGACTATGTCCCGCATCGTGAAATAAATTCTGCAAGTTATTGAATTTAAATAACAAAAAAACTAAGCATCAACTGCATATCGGGCTTGTTGCGACGCGGGAGCATTCCCTACACTCTTATATAAGACACATGACTTGAGACGCGAAATACAGCCCCACGGCAGCGCGGTCAGGCCAGGTGATCAAGTGATTCTCAGCCATCCCCAAAACAGCTTCAGGAGAGTGACCATGAACCGCCAAGAACAGATCCAGGCCCTGCAAAAAGACTGGGATACCAATCCCCGCTGGAAGGGTATCAAGCGCAACTTCACCGCCGAAGATGTCGTGCGCCTGCGTGGTTCGGTCCAGGTCGAACACACCCTGGCCCGCCGCGGCTCCGAAAAGCTGTGGAACCTGCTGCACACCGAGCCGTTCGTCAACTCGCTGGGCGCGCTGACCGGCAACCAGGCCATGCAGCAAGTGAAGGCCGGCCTGAAGGCCATCTACCTGTCGGGCTGGCAAGTCGCCGGCGACGCCAACCTGGCCGGTGAAATGTACCCTGACCAGTCGCTGTACCCCGCCAACTCGGTGCCGCAAGTCGTCAAGCGCATCAACAACACCTTCCAGCGCGCCGACCAGATCCAGTGGAGCGAAGGCAAGGGCGACACCGACTTCTTCGCCCCGATCGTGGCTGACGCGGAAGCCGGCTTTGGCGGCGTGCTGAACGCATTCGAACTGATGAAGTCCATGATCGAAGCGGGCGCCGCCGGCGTTCACTTCGAAGACCAACTCGCTTCGGTGAAGAAGTGCGGCCATATGGGCGGTAAGGTGCTGGTGCCGACCCGCGAAGCCGTCGCCAAGCTGACCGCTGCCCGCCTGGCCGCCGACGTCTCGGGCGTGCCGACCCTTGTGATCGCCCGTACCGACGCCGAGGCCGCCGACCTGCTGACCTCGGACGTGGACGAGAACGACAAGCCGTTCTGCACCGGCGAGCGCACCGTGGAAGGTTTCTACCGCGTGCGCAACGGCCTGGATCAGTCGATCTCGCGCGCCCTGGCCTACGCTGAAGTGGCTGACCTGGTGTGGTGCGAAACCGGCAAGCCGGACCTCGAGTTCGCCAAGAAGTTCGCCGAAGCCGTGCACGCCAAGTTCCCGGGCAAGATGCTGGCCTACAACTGCTCGCCGTCGTTCAACTGGAAGAAGAACCTGGACGATGCCACCATCGCCAAGTTCCAGAAGGAACTGGGCGCAATGGGCTACAAGTTCCAGTTCATCACGCTGGCCGGCTTCCACTCGCTGAACTACTCGATGTTCAACCTGGCCTACGGCTACGCCCGCAACCAGATGAGCGCGTTCGTGGAACTGCAGGAAGCCGAGTTCAAGGCAGCCGAGAAGGGCTTCACCGCGGTCAAGCACCAGCGCGAAGTCGGCACCGGCTACTTCGACGCCGTGACCCAGACCATCGAAGGCGGCCAGTCGTCGACGACCGCGCTGAAGGGTTCTACCGAAGACGAGCAGTTCTTCGAAGACAAGAAAGTGGCCTGACTCTCCTGGTCACCTCCGCCGGGTCGTGGGGCCCGGCGGTATGGAAGGCGTGCGACCATCACGTCTTCTGCTTTAGGCGCCGCGCCGTTCTCTCTCAGGGACGGCGCGGTTTTTTTGTTTCCTAATGCTGGGGCGGGTTAGCGGGTAGCTGTTCAACAAGTGTTCAAAATTCGTTCAAAACCTATGCGGCATTGATGCGCACTTTGATCGGTTCCAGCCCGCGCGAGTTCGCGTACAGATCCGCCATCGCATCCGTCATGTGGCCAAGCAGCGCCTTGGTGTCGATGCCGCCCTGTTCCATGCACAGGCTGAGGATTTTGTGGAAGGTCGCCGCATCCTCTGCGTGCCGTGCGCGGTGCCCGATGCTCCGAATGAGGCCGATTACGATGCCTGGCAAGTGTGGGTGATGGGATCGCTGCCAAGTGCGCTGGCCGGGTGTGCTGCGCGGCATAGGACGACGGTGCGGGCGTGGCCAACCAAGTCGTAGTAGCACCCCGCCGCCTAGGCAAGTCGGCGGCGGGGCGCAATTGCGCGGCGCACCGGGGGATCCGCCACACGCTTTCAGCGTAGGGTGGGGGTACGGGGCCGTCATCCTGCTAAATAGAGGGATGCGTACGTGCTTTCGCGGAATGGCAAGGGTGTTTGTGCTTCCCCAAGAAAAAGCCCTCGTCCTGGGCCGGAGAGCGCTTTGGCGGATTGGTGGAATGGGCAATAGTGCACAGCCACGGAGACGAAACATTGCCCCCGTCTCTGCTGGGGAGATCGGGGACGGTATCAGGCGCCGTCCGACAAAAGAAAAGCCCTCGGCCAGGGTAGGCGAGGGCTATGAATCGCAGTGGGCGTGTCGCGGAACCGCCCGTTGGGGATGGTCGTACATGGCGTGCAATCGCGCATCCCTCTAAATAGAGGTGTTGCTGCAGGGTGACGGTGCCCTGCTAGTCACCGCAGCACCTACGGTGGGAAGAGGGAGCCTGATCGACAAGCCCACCGCGTTCCATACCGCGGCGGTGGCCGCCGGGTTGCACCAGTACTGATGCTCGCAATTCGAAAGCATGGCCTCAGCGCTTCCCCTTTTGACGCTGGACCTGAAAGGAAAACGCCCCAAGAGTCGGGCTTCAGCTCCTGGGGCAGTTCATAGGCGCTGCGCGCGGGCTCAGCGATAGACGATCACCGGGATGTCGGTATGCGTCAGCACCTTCTGCGTCTCGCTGCCGAGCAGCAGGCCCGACAGCCCGCGCCGCCCGTGCGAGGCCATGAAGATCACGTCGCAGCCATGGCGCTCGGCCGCGTCGATGATGCCGAGGTAGGGTACGGCAAAGGTCGACATGTCGGCGTCAAAGGTCACGCCGGCCGTGGTGGCCAGGTTCTCGACTTCCTTCAGGTAAAGCTTGGCCTGGTTCTCGATGCGGTCCTTGAAGGCCTGCGGCGCCTCGACCACGATTTCGCTGAACGGGGTGTACGGATATTCCTCCAGGCAGACATAGGCCGTGACGCGCGCGCCGATGGCCTTGGCGAGCTCCAGCCCGCCGTTGATGGCTTTCTTGGAGAGTTCCGAGCCGTCGGTGGGTAACAGGATGTGTTGGAACATGCGGGGCTCCTTTGCTGACTAGGGATCTGGGCAGGCAGCGGGGCGGCATCGGGGGTGCCGCGGCGCCGGGAATGCGCCTGTCTCGAATCCATTGTAGTCAGTGTGCCGAGTAGGGCATTGCGCAATATCAACGGCAACAAAGTGTCTCAGCGCACACGAGCCGCCGCCTTCATTCCGCCAGCGCTACGTCCGTGGGCACGACCAGCGCCTGCTCGGCCCGGCGCCAGTAGGCCGGGTTGCCATAGGTGTTCTTCAGGTGGTCAATAAACAGCCGCACGCGCAGCGGCAAGTGCTTGCGCTGCGGGAACACCGCGTGGATGCCGATCGGCGGCGCCTGGAAGTCGTCCAGCACCGTCACCAGCCGCCCGGTGGCGATTTCGCGGCCCACTTCCCACCACGAACGCCAGGCCAGCCCGTTGCCCTGCAGGCACCACTCATGCAGTACGGCGCCGTCGCTGCATTCCATGGTCCCGCCCACCTTGACCGTGACCGCGCGGCCGTCCTCCTGGAACACCCAGCCGCGCTGCACGTTGGCGCTGGCGCCAAAGGCAAGACAATTGTGGCGTTGCAGGTCCTCGGGCGTCTTCGGGCGGCCCGCGCGCGCCAGGTAATCGGGTGAGGCCACCACCACGCGGCGCGTCTCGGCCAGCCGGATCGACACCAGGCTGGAGTCGGGCAGGTCGCCCAGCCGGATGGCGCAGTCGAAGCCTTCATTGACCAGGTCGACCACGCGGTCCGACAGGTCCAGCGTGATGCTCACATCCGGGTGCGACTCAATAAACAGCGGCACCAGCGGCGCCACGTGCTTGCGGCCATAACCCGCCGGCGCGGTCACGCGCAGGTGTCCGCTGGCCTTGACGCCGCCGGCGGACACGCTGGCCTCGGCATTGTGCAAGTCGTTCAGGATGCGCTGGCAGTCCTCCAGGAAGGCCGAGCCCTCGAAGGTCAGGCTGATCTTGCGCGTGGTGCGTACCAGCAACTTGACGCCCAGGCGCTCCTCCAGCGCATCGATGCGCCGCCCGATAATGGCCGGCGCCACGCCTTCGGCGGCGGCCGCCGCCGACAAACTGCCGCGCGAGGCGACGGATACAAAAGTCTCCAGTTGCTTGAAATGGTCCACGAATGTTCGCCCGGGGTTGCACTGATTGTGCGGGCACGATCACGTGGACAGGTATTCTGCGCCCGTGCGGCCGGCAATGAGGAGGATTTGGTGCGGAGTATCGTTTTAGTCAGCCAAGATTAGTGGTGCAAAAGTAAAAGATCAAGTGACCCGGGGCACCTTTGCCGCACTGCAGCGTCTCCCTACAATGCCATGCATCCATCGGTGTACAGGGCCACGCAGTTGTGGTCCTGCCAGAGACATTCGGTTGCCCCAGCCCCTATGAACAAGATCCGCGCAGTCGTCTTCGATGCCTACGGCACGCTGTTCGACGTGTATTCCGTCACCGCGCGCGCGGAACAACTGTTCCCGGGCCGCGGCGAGGCGCTGGCGCTACTGTGGCGCGACCGCCAGATTGACTACACCCGCATCCGCACCATGGCCGCGCCCGACGGCGCGCGCTACAAGCCCTTCTGGGCGATCACCGTGGACGCGCTGCGCTATGCGGCCGAGCGCCTGAACCTGGCGCTGAACGAGGCCGCCGAAGCGCAGCTGCTGAAGGAATACGCCTGCCTGTCGGCCTTCCCGGAGAACCTGGGCGCGCTCAAGCGCCTGCGCCGCGCCGGACTGCCGCTGGGCATCCTGTCGAATGGCAATGCCGAGATGCTCGACATCTCGGTCAAGAGCGCCGGCATGGCCGGGCTCTTCGACCACGTGCTGTCGGTGGACGCCGTGCGCCAGTACAAGACCGCGCCCGCTGCGTACGCACTGGGACCACTGGCGTTCGGCCTGGACGCGCAAGAGATGCTCTTTGTCTCGTCCAACGGCTGGGACGCGTGCGGCGCCACCTGGTACGGCTACACCACCTTCTGGATCAACCGTGCCGGCCATCCGGCGGAGCGGCTCGACGTAGCCCCCTCCGGCACCGGGCACGACATGAATGACCTGCTTGAGTTCGTCCGCGCCCATGGCGTGGCGGTGTAGCAGGCCCCCCAATAACCAAGCTATCGCTATCGTTTACAGGAGAACACTGATGGCTATCACGCTGCCCGCGGGCATGAAGATTACCGGCGAAATCCTGCCGGCCTACGAAGATATCCTCACGCCGGAAGCCCTGGCCCTGGTAGACAAGCTGCACCGCGCCTTCGAGCCGCGCCGCCAGGAACTGCTGGCCGCACGCGTGGCACGCGCAAAGCGCCTGGACGCCGGCGAAATCCCCGACTTCCTGCCGGAAACCAGGAACATCCGCGAAGGCGACTGGAAGGTGGCCCCGGTGCCCAAGGCGCTGGAATGCCGCCGCGTGGAAATCACCGGTCCGGTCGAAGCCAAGATGGTCATCAACGCCTTCAACTCGGGCGCTGACAGCTACATGACCGACTTCGAGGATTCCAACACCCCGAACTGGCACAACCAGCTGCAAGGCCAGGTCAACCTGAAGGCCGCCGTGCGCCGCACGCTGACCCTGGAATCCAAGGGCAAGCAGTACAAGCTGAACGACAAGATCGCCACGCTGCAGGTGCGTCCGCGCGGCTGGCACCTGGATGAAAAGCACGTCACCATCGACGGCAAGCGCATCTCGGGCGGCATCTTCGACTTCGCGCTGTTCCTGTTCCACAACTCCAAGGAGCAGATCGCCCGCGGCGCCGGCCCGTTCTTCTACCTGCCCAAGATGGAAAGCCATCTGGAGGCGCGTCTGTGGAACGACATTTTCGTGATGGCGCAGAACGAGATCGGCCTGCCGCAAGGCACCATCAAGGCCACCGTGCTGATCGAGACCATCCTGGCCGCGTTCGAGATGGAAGAGATCCTGTATGAACTGCGCGAGCACAGCGCTGGCCTGAACGCCGGCCGCTGGGACTACATCTTCTCGTGCATCAAGAAGTTCAAGAACGACAAGGACTTCTGCCTGGCCGACCGTGCCAAGGTCACCATGACCGCGCCGTTCATGCGTGCCTATGCGCTGCTGCTGCTCAAGACCTGCCACCAGCGCGGCGCTCCCGCCATCGGCGGCATGAGCGCGCTGATCCCGATCAAGAACGATCCGGAGAAGAACGCCATCGCCATGGAAGGCATCATCAGCGACAAGCGCCGCGATGCCACCGACGGCTACGACGGCGGCTGGGTGGCCCACCCGGGCCTGGTCGAGCCGGCGATGAAGGAATTCGTCGCGGTGCTGGGCGACAAGCCCAACCAGTTCGAGAAGCAACGCCCGGACGTGCAGGTGAAGGGCGCGGACCTGCTCGACTTCAAGCCGGAAACGCCGATTACCGAGCACGGCCTGCGCATGAACATCAACGTCGGCATCCACTACCTGGGCGCCTGGCTGGACGGCAACGGTTGCGTGCCGATCCACAACCTGATGGAAGACGCCGCCACCGCCGAGATTTCGCGCTCGCAGGTGTGGCAGTGGATTCGGTCGCCGAAGGGCAAGCTGGAAGACGGCACCAAGGTGACGGCTGAGCTGGTGCGCAAGCTGATTCCGGAAGAGCTGGCCAAGGTGAAGGAACTGGTTGGTGGCGATACCAAGACGTATGACCGGGCTGCCGAGATTTTTGAGCAGATGTCTACGTCGGAGGATTTTGCCGAGTTCCTGACGCTGCCGTTGTATGAGGAAGTCTGAGTCCCTCAATAAGTAAGCAGGAATGAAACCCGCGGCCTGGCCGCGGGTTTTCTTTTGGGTGCCAGCGCACGACAAAAAAGCGAGAAGCAAAGTTACGTCCTGGCCTCAAACCGCTCGACCGACACCTTGCGGTACGTGCCCCGGTCCCGCGGCTTATACCCGAGTATGAGCGTTCGAAGCCTATGTAGGGGCAGCACTACCCGTCCGTAGAATGGGTTTGTTGCGCCTGCGCGCCTACCCTTGTCTCATGGCCGGTGCGATCGCGCAGTGCGCTCGCAAAAGCCCTGGGGTGACGGAGCTGCACCGCATTGCCTGCAATAGCTGGCGCAATGCAAATCTGAAATGAGCGCGGTGAACACTTTTCCCGAGGAGGAACCTCCTCGGAGGCACTCGCTTTGCCTTCACTCCGGGGGAAGGGTCATTAGCGCTTCGATGGGTATGTCCATGAGGTTCACCAGCGGTACTGAATAAATCGCTTTCAAGATAATAGCGGCTCGCCATGGAAACTCTGTATATTGATTGGCTCATGACTTCGCCAGAGTTGGCCAGCATAGAACGCATTATCGAGGCTGGGGCCCATCTTATTAGCGAGCGGGATGGCTACACACACCACGGTATTTATGTCGGCGGTGGGCAGGTCATTCACTACGGGGGCTTTGATCATTCGGCGAAACGGCGCCCCATAGAATACATAGCGTTGCGCGCCTTTGCGGCAGGGAAGGCTATAAAAATCCAGGCTGAACCGGATGCCGCTTATGCCGGAATCGAGGTAGTGCAAAGGGCGAAGTCCCGCCTGGGCGAAGACCAATATCAGTTCCTGACCAATAACTGCGAACACTTCTGCACATGGTGTGTGACAGGCGTCAGGCGGAGCGAGCAGGTACGCCAGTGCTTGCGGAATCCTTGGGTAGGCATCAAGACACTGTTTGCGCTCGCCAGGGCGAAGTTTCATGGTTTCCGTGATCGCGCAAGGCGCGATCGCCCGAATCGTTCTTTCGGGTATTCCGCCAAGACAGCGGCGTGCCAGTAGGGCAGGTCGTCAGCGTGAGATTCCGGGCCTGGCGAACCTCTACCACCCAAAGCGATAATCCCGGGTCGGGTGCAGCCACCAATTCCCGTTCCCGGGCAGTTCCAGCACCTGGTGGTGAAATCTCAGGAGTGTGGGCCGATGACTGACACTGACCAGCGTCGCCTGCATGTCGGCCAGCAGCATATACATGCTTTCCTCATTGCCACTGTCCAGCGCGCTGGTGGCCTCGTCGAGCATCACGTAGCGCGGTTTGGCGAGTAATACGCGTCCGATCGTGAGTCGCTGTTGCTCGCCGAGGGATAACACTTTGCCCCAGTCCACTTCCGTGTCCAGCCCGCCAAACCGGCCAACGATATCCTTCAGATTGATCATCTCCAACAGCTGCAGAAGTTCCTCGTCAGGTACCTTCTGGCCGATGTGGTTCGGGTATAGCAACTGGCTGCGCAGGCTGCCCACCACCATGTAAGGGTGCTGCGGCAGGAACAGCATTTCCTGCGGACTTGGCCGCACGATGCATCCCGTGCCGTTGTTCCACAATCCGGCGATCGCGCGCATCAGAGAACTCTTTCCTCCGCCGCTGGCACCGACAATGAGAAGTCCCTCTCCCGGGTTGATCGACAATGTCAGGTCGTTGACCAGCGTTCGCTCCTGGTTCGGTGTCTGCAAGGTGACATGTTCCAGCGCCAGGCGGGAGTCCAGGACGGATTCGATCCTGTCCGCTGGCCTGGGGGAGGCTGCTGCCATCCCGTTCAAGGCGCCGGAGAATGTGTCCAGTCGATCCAGTCCCGCCACGAATCGACTCAGGTCCTCAAAATTGTCAACGACCACGGTCAATGCGTTCAGTACGGCGGCAAATGCAGCAGCAGCCTGGATAGCGCGACCGACTTCGAGCTCGCCGGAAAGCACGCGTGAAGCGACGATGGCACTGGGCAGTACGATGGTGAGGAAGTTATAGGCATACTGGAACAGGCTCAGATTGAGCTGCCAGTTAATGAGTCTGTTGAAGTTCTGGAAGGCATGTTCGAAACGGCCCCGCACATGGGACGACTCCAGCGCTTCACCCCGATAGAACGCAATGGACTCGGCGTTCTCACGAACCCGGATCAGGCTGAACCGGAAATCCGCCTCCCGCTTTAACTGATAGAAATTCAGGCCAATCATGACGCGGCCGAAAAAAAAGACGGTTACGAATGTGCCGGCGATGGCATAGATAACAAGAAAGTAGACCAGCTCCCTGGAGATCGACCACAAGACTGCGCTGAATGCAATGATTTGCAGCAGTGCGCCGACGCCAATAGAAAGAAAAAACAGGGATTGCCGCGTGAAGGTATTGATATCCTCGGTGATCCGCTGATCCGGATTGTCGATCGCGGCATTGGCATTGAGTTTGTAATAAGTCCTGGCCTTGAAATATCCGTCCAGATAGTGATCGGTCAACCAGCGCCTCCAGAAAAGGCCCAGTTTATTTCTCACGAAATGGTAAAAGCTGTAGGTGGGAACGGCGACGATCAGGATGTAGAGACATTTTCTGATCGAGGCCCAGAAGCGATCGGCGTCTTGTGCCGCCAGGGCCGAGGTAAATTCGCCGGTTTGCTCGATGAACAGGACTTCGGTTTGGGTTTGGCCCAGCAGCAGCAGGACCAACAGGAGCAGCAAGCCCGAGGCCTTCCATTTTTCCTTTGAGAACCAATAAGGTTTTGCAATGGCCCAGTATCGGGTCCACACGTGCCGGTGGGAGGCGCCAGTATTTTTCCTTTGGGCTTTCCTTCGGGCCGAAGTGCTGCCCGCGACCCTCGGCTCAGGAACGACGCTCATGTTGCCTCTCCAGCGGTGACCGGATACATACTCGTCACACGGATCCCGACGCGGGAACACTGTCTGACGATTAAAAAATCACCATTGGAATATAGACCAGCAAAATCGATGCCCGGCTAATTCGCGCGACTGGCCGGGTTCACCAACTCCCCCTTTGAACAGAGGGGAAGACGAGCGCACCCGCAGCGCCGGCTGCGACCCTTTGAACTGGGTAGTCGAACAGCCCCAGCGACGCATTGTTGGATTTCCCTGAATAGTCCTGCCAATCCGCGGCGGATTGTAGAGACCTGCCGCCGTGGGCAGAATCGCCCACAGGTTCAAGGCGTGCGGCCCTTTGCCCGCGCCGGCCCCGGACCATTTCAAGGAGCCGACGATGAGGCTGAATATCAACGGAACGGATCACGACGTCGACGCCGATCCCAATATGCCGCTGCTGTGGATGTTGCGCGACCTGGCGGGCCTTACCGGCACAAAGTTCGGGTGCGGCATGGCGCAATGCGGCGCCTGCACCGTGCATGTGGACGGCGCGCCGCAGCGTAGCTGCGTGTTACCGGTGTCGGCGGCGGCCGGCAAGTCGATCACCACCATCGAGGGTTTGTCGCCGGATGGCAGCCACCCGGTGCAGAGGGCCTGGGCCGAGTTGGATGTGATTCAGTGCGGTTACTGCCAGTCCGGCCAGATGATGTCGGCGGCGGCACTGTTGAAGCAGACCCGCACGCCCACCGACGCGCAGATTGACGAGGCCATGGCTGGCAATATCTGCCGCTGCGGCACCTACCAGCGCATCCGCGCGGCCGTGCATCGCGCCGCCGAGCTGGCCGGGCACTGAGGGAGAGCGATCGTGCAGGCACTTTCCAACCCCTCGCGGCGCAAGTTCCTCGCGGCCGGTGCCGTGCTCGGCGGCGGCCTGGTGATTGGCTTCACCGTGCCGGTGGCGCGTCGCCAGCCTGGCGTCGAGGCTGCAGTGTCAACCACCACGTTTGCGCCCAATGCCTTCCTGCGCATCGGTGCCGACGACAGCATCACGGTACTGCTGGCCCATTCGGAAATGGGGCAGGGCGTGTGGACCACGCTGCCCCTGCTGATCGCCGAGGAGCTCGATGCGGACTGGTCGCGGATCCACGTTGAACATGCACCGGCGGCGCCGACCTATGGCAACAGCGCTATCGGCGGCATGCAGGCGACGGTCGGCTCCTCCAGCATTCGCACTGAATTCACGCGCTACCGGCAAGCCGGCGCGGCGGCGCGGGCGATGCTGCTGCAGGCCGCGGCGCAGCGCCTCAACGTGCCGGCGGCGAGCCTGCGCACCGACACTGGCGCGGTCGTCAACGGCACGCAGCGCATCCGCTATGGCGAGCTGGCCGACGATGCCGGGCGGCTGGCGGTGCCAGATGCCGCATCGCTCGCGCTGAAGGCGCCGGGCGAATGGAAGTGGATCGGCAAGGGCGCACGGCGCCTCGACAACCTGCCCAAGCTCACTGGCCGCGCGCAATTCGGCATCGACGTGCAGTTCGATGGGCTGCTGACCGCCGTGGTGGCGCGTGCGCCGACGTTTGGCGCGCGGGTGCGCAGCGTCGACGACGGGGCGGCGCGCGCGGTGCGAGGCGTGCGCCAGGTGGTGCAGGTGCCAAGCGGTGTCGCGGTGGTCGCCGATCACTACTGGGCGGCCAGGCAGGGTCGCGATGCGCTGAAGATCGAATGGGAGCCGGCCGCGGGCGCAGCACCCGACAGCGACCGGCTGTTGCAGGAATTCGCGCGGCTGGCGGGCGCGCCCGGTCCGGTGGCAGCGGAGGCCGGCGACGTGGCCGTGGCCATGCGGGGCGCGGCGCAGGTGGTGGAGCGTGAGTACCGCGTGCCCTACCTGGCGCACGCGGCGATGGAGCCGCTCAATTGCACGGTGCGCCTGGGTGCCGAGGGCTGCGACGTCTGGGTCGGCACGCAGATGCAGACGCTGGCGCAGCGCACCGCGGCGCAGGTGTCCGGGCTCAGGCCGGAGCAGGTGCGCATCTATACCACCTTCCTCGGCGGCGGTTTCGGGCGCCGGGCGGTGCAGGACTTTATCGGCGAGGCCGTGCACGTGGCCAAGGCAGCGGGCGCTCCGGTCAAGACGGTTTGGTCGCGCGAGGATGACATGCGCGGCGGCTACTATCGCTCCGCCTTCGTGCACCGGGTGCGGGTGGGGCTGGACCGGGCCGGACTGCCGGTGGCTTGGCGCCATGGCATCGCCGGGCAATCGATCCACCCGGATACGCCGGGCGTGCACAAGACCTCGGTCGAGGGTGTAGCCGATTCTCCGTATGTGACGCGCTGCCCCGCGCATCGCGTCGAGGCGCACTCGCCGCGCACCAGCGTCCCGGTCTGGTACTGGCGCTCGGTTGGCCACAGCCACAGCGGTTTCGTGATGGAGGGCATGGTCGACGAACTGGCGCGCGCCGCGCGCAAGGATCCGCTGGCCTATCGCCGCCTGCTGCTGAAGGACGAGCCGCGCCACCTGCGCGTGCTGGAGCTTGCGGCCGACAAGTTCGGCTGGCAACGCAGGCCTGCGCGCGGCCGCGGCTATGGCCTGGCGGTGCATGCATCGTTCGGCAGCTTCTGCGCGCAGGCGGTGGAAGTTTCGGTCAGCAAGGGCGCGTTGCGTGTGCATCGCGTGGTGTGCGCGATCGACTGCGGTATCGCCGTCAATCCCGACAACATCCGCGCGCAGATGGAAGGCGCCATCGTCTACGGGCTGAGCGCGGCGCTATATGGCAACCTTGCGCTGAAGGACGGCGCTGCGCTGCCTTCCAATTTCCACGACTACCCGGTGCTGCGCATGCCGGAGATGCCGCGCATCGACGTGCATATCGTGCCCGGCACCGATGCGCCCGGCGGCGTCGGCGAGCCCGGCACGCCGCCCATTGCCGCGGCGGTGGCCAACGCCGTGTTCGCGCTCACCGGCGAGCGGCTGCGCACGCTGCCGCTACAGCCGCGCCAGGCCTGAAGCGTCGCTGCAATCTTTCGAAATCCTGGAGCAACCAAATGACCCAGCTCTCGCCTGAACCGCGGACTGCCGCGACGCTGCCGACATCGCTGTCGCTGCGCCTGACCCGCCTGGAACCGCTGGCCTATGCGCTGCTGCGCGCCGTGTTCGGCCTCGTCATGATGACGCACGGCCTGCCCAAGCTGCTCGGCACCAGCCATGGCTCGATGGCCAACCCGATGGCCGGCGCCACCAACCTGATCGCCAACGTGCTGCACCTGCCGATGGCGCCGCAGATTGCGCTGGCGGTGGCGCTGTTGGAAACGATTGGCGGCGCCATGCTGGTAGCGGGGGTGCTGACGCGACCCGTGGCCGCGTTGATGACGGTGCAGATGGCGGTTATCTGCTACATCCATCGTCAGCATTTCGCGTGGATCGATCGCGGAATGGAGTATCCGCTGGTGCTGCTTGTCGTGGTGCTGCTGCTCGCCGCGCGCGGCGCTGGGGCGTGGTCGGTCGACAGTCTGCGCGCGGCGCGGCGTTACGCCGGGGCATAGGCCGCGCTGCGGCTGTCAGGCGCAGGCCGGCTGGCGCGTTGGCGACCGGAACACTTCCCATCAGGCCGGTCCCCCCAACCAGCCCGTCTCAACTCTGAAACCGATTTTCCGCTTTGCGCTTTCCGGCCGTTCTCTCACGGCGACATCTCCGAAAAGAATCAACGAGATAGCGGTCATGGCACCGTTCTGGCTACAAGTGCCAGTCAGTCGAGACGCCACCTGAATGGACGGAAAGGAGGACAAACGAGACAAACGATATGCGACAAACCACCAACCCCTGTTCTCGCGTTGATGGCCTCAAAGGAGGTCGTATGGATAATTTTCACCGAGCCCTGTCGCTGGCGTTGACAGGAATTTGTTCTTTTCTGCTGATTGCGGCATCCGCCGGTCCCGCTTTGGCGGCAGTTGAATGTCCAGCCGCCGGTGCGGCGGTGTGCGGACAAAACAGCGGCTTGATTCCGATCCACAAGGACTTCATCCATGCCTCGCTGATATGGAACAAGAAGTATGCAGAATGTCCGAAGATGCTGATCTGGATGCGGCCATCGGAGTACAAGCCAACGCACTATCTCAATCCGCCGGTGCAGGGCGGTGGATTCCCTGGGTTCAACCAGAAATATATTGATCTGGTACAGGGCGGATTCTCACTTGGCCAACTCGACGAAAGCGGCTGGTCACGCTACAGCCCTGACCTCGAACGGGAAAACGCCCAGATCGTCGATGTCTGTGGACTGCAGTCCCTGATCAATACCGGCACATTCACCAAGACGGCTATCGCCGATCTGACCAGCGCGGACATTAGCTATACCGACCCGTTCTTCTCGGATGCCGGTTTCTCCAGGGGACTGGGATATAACCTGTTCTGTAATGGCCACGTGTCCGGGACTGATGGCCGTATCTACGTAGTCGGGCTACATGACAAGGGCGGCAACAATGGCGGAAGGAAGGTCAACATATTCGACCCCAAGACCGAGCAATGGGTAAGCAGACCGATACCATGCGTCAGATCCGGCTTTGAAATGGACCCGACCGGAGTCTTGTCACATTGCGATCCGCTGAATGAGAACAATACCGATCCAGCGCATTCCTCGGACCTGAAGTATCAACGCTGGTATCCGAGCGCCGTGACGCTGCCCGATGGGCGAATTCTGGTCCTGTCTGGCTCTGATCAGGACACCAGCGTAGGGCCGGCCAATGCGAGCGCCACCAAGGTACGGCAGGCCGTGCCGGAAGTGTACGATCCGAAGACCGATACGACGGTTGCGCTGGAAAATGCAAAGAAGCTGCTGCCGATGTATCCCCGCGCTTTTGTGGTCCAGACCGGACCAGGCGAGAAAGACTGGAAGGTCGCCGTCTCCTCCGAAGTCGTACCACCGCTGCCTGGACAACCTGGAGGGTTGAATATTCGAGGCTACGATCCCTTCTTCTACAGCGGAAGGACCTACCTGCTCGATGTCCAGGGCGCGCTCGCCGACCCCCTGATCGCCACGCCCGCAGAGAACCATTGGACCTATGTGGATACGGCCCAGAATGCCCATGACAGTGGCGCTGGCGTCATGATGGTGACGATCAACGCGAATGGCACCTGGTCGCAGGATCTGTTCCTGTTCGGCGGATCGGATGGCGGCAATACACCCGCTTCAGCGGTTGCGGAAACGATCAATTTCTCCAGTCCGACACCAAAATGGAAGCCCCTCAGCAATCTCATCCTGCCGGCCACGCAGAACAATGTGGTCGCGCTGCCAGATGGGAAACTGCTGGTCGTCGGTGGTGCCGATGGAAACGTGAACAGCCTTGCCTATCAGCTGTTCAATCCGGCCGACGGCAGCAGGACCGACGTGGTCACTTCGCCGGTGCCCCGGCATGACCATTCCACTGCGCTACTGATGCCCAATGGTGGCGTATGGGTGATGGGAGGCAACAGGGTCAACCTGATACCAGGATCACCCCAGACCCAGGCACAACGGGATGCCGCCGTCCCGGTACTCGAGTTCTACAAGCCACCTTATTTCTTCAAGGGTGTGAAGCCGGTCATCGACAAATCCCCGAACAGCATCCGCTACGGCAAGAAGTTCAAGCTGGACGTCTCCGGCGCCGAGGTCGAATCGGTTGCGCTGATTCGTACTGGTCCGATCACCCACAACTGGACTTGGGGCAACCGGTACGTGAAGCTGCCGGTCGCGAAGGAAAACAGCGGCAAGCTGGAAGTCACGGCCCCGCCGTTGCCAGGGCTTGCGATTGCCGGGGACTATTTGCTCTTCGCCGTCGCCAAGAATGGAACCGTCAGCGAAGGGCGACATGTGCAACTGAAGTTCAAGGACGATCCTGAGCCCGATTGAGGACGCAATCCCCGTATTGCCTTCCCGCCGGGAGCTGGCAGGCATCGCCCCAACTGCTGAACCCCGATCGGATGTTCCGGTCACGGAACGCCCGAACGGGGTCGGTGGACGGTCTGCGTGCGGCGCTATGTCGGGGCATAGCCCGCGCCGCCGCTGTCAGGCACTGGCCGGCTGGTGCGCACTGCCGGTCAGCAGTCGGCGAGATGCGCCACGCGCGACTTGCCAGTGCGCCAGGGACGTGCGCAGTAGCACGGCGGACGCCGCCAGCAGCACCAGGTCCTTCAGCAAGAATTGACCGATTGGTGCGGAAATTGCCGGAAATCCGCCAGCTGTCGGCTCCGCGACGCCAGGGGTGGTGAAAAAGAACGTGAGCGTGATGGCGTAGGTCGCGCACGACATTGCCGCACCGAGCACGGAAGCCCCGCGGTGGAAGGCACCGGTGGCCAGCGTGACGGCAGTGGCGAGTTCCAGCGCACCAATGACGCCGCTGGCGCCACGCACGCCGAATGCGCTGAGAAGCCAACTCATGAAGGGGCTATGTTCGATAAACGGTGCAATGCCCTGCGCTTCGTAGAGGGTGAACTTCATCGCGCCGAACCATAGGAAGACCACGACCAGGGACCAGCGCAACAAGGCCGTATAGTCTGGGATAGCCGCTGCGGGGTGTGTCGGGGCGAGGGAAAAGATCGGTTTCATATTCAACTCCTGAACAGATGGGTGGTGTGGGTCATAGGACCGCATGCGCGGATCGCCGCGGCAAAGCCGGCGGCGGTGGGCTGCGCATCGGTCGCATCTGCGTCGCGGCGCCGCCTGGTATGGAGTTCGACGTAGTGGCGCACCGGGTTGCAAGTGCCACTACGACGATGATTTGTTTTTGCCAGGCGGAAAGCACGCCTTCGCGTAAGCCGCCGCAGAAAACCGCACGCCCCCGGTCAGGAAGCTACCCGCAGTGCGTGCGTGGCCAATCAGTCCTTGAGCGCGAGCGCCGCTTCCGGCGCGCGGCGGAAGCTGATCGCCAGGCGATTGAACGCATTCATCAGGCTGATGGCCATGGTCAGGTCGGCCAGTTCCTTTTCGCTGAAGACTGCCTCGGCTGCCAGGAACACGTCGTCAGGAACATGCGTATCAGCAACGCGAGTCACTGACTCGGCCCATGCAAGGGCAGCCTTTTCACGGTCGCTGAACAGGCTGCCGGCTTCATGCCAGGCCTGCACCAGTGCGAGCTTTTCGATCTTGACGCCCTTCTTGACCAGGTCACGCGTGTGCATATCGAGGCAATATGCGCATCCGTTGATCTGGCTCACGCGCAGATAGACCAGCTCGACCAGTACATCGTCGAGGCCCGACTGCATGATGTAGCCGTAGACACTGCCAAAGGCCTTTACGCCGCCGGGGGACGCTTTCGTGTAATCCAGTCTCATTTCAGACTCCTACTTTTCGTTGGTGGTAAGTTCTTTATCGTCAGAATCGACGACGAAAACGGCCAGCAGCTTGGCCGGTTGCGTTTTGCTCGCGTTGCGACTGACCGGGTGACTTGACCCTGGCTCCTCGTAGAAGCTTTGGCCCGCCTTGTAGATGCGTTCCGGCCCGTCATTGACCTTGCTGGCGATGCTGCCCGAAACGACATAGGCGTAAATGAACGCCGACTTGGCATGGCGGTGTGGCAACGAGGCGCCGCCAGGGGCATAAAGCACTTCCAGGGCAACGAGCGATTTGCCCGGGATGTTCGGGATCGCGTGTGTGAAGTTCGGTTTGACCGTTTCTCCAGACCCGTGTGCGGCGGCGACGCCCGCAGCGGCCATCCCGGTGGCGGCCAGCAACAGCAAGAGGGTGCGCTTGAGTTTCATATTTGATCTCCTTGGGGATCTCTTTTGGTGAAAGCATCATGCGCTCGCCCTGGTTCATGCGAAAGAACCAAAAATCGAAATCTTGGATGTACCATGGGCGATGGCGAAGTCCAGTGCCCCGAGCCGCGGACCCAACTTGATACGGGAGTAGGGAAGGCGTCTAATCGTTCAGGAGAGGGCTGAGGAAACAATAGGTGCGCTATGCGCTGCACAAACTGCGGAGCGGAGAACCCCGCTGGCGCCAAGTTCTGTGAGGACTGCGGGACCAGGCTTGTCCAGCTCTGCCCGAACTGTGGCCACCAGTCGAGCGCTGCAGCCAGGTTTTGCAGCGAATGCGGCGCATTCCTGAGCGACTCGCTTGAAGCGTCGAAGGGGCGCACTCAAAACGCTCCGCCCGCCCCGATCCACTACACCCCGCGCCACCTGGCCGAGCGCATCCTGGCGGAGCAGGCGGCAATGGAGGCCAGGGAAGAGACGGCAGGCGAACGCAAGACCATTACGGCCCTGTTCGCCGACATGGCCGGCTCCACGGCATTGATCCACGACCTGGACCCGGAAGAAGCACGCCGCCTGATCGACCCCGTCGTGGCCCTGATGATGGAGGCCGTGCATTACTACGAGGGCTACGTGGCCAAGTCGCTGGGTGATGGCATCCTCGCTATGTTCGGTGCTCCCATTGCCCACGAAGATCATCCTCAGCGAGCCTTGTACGCGGCGCTGCGCATGCAGGAAGCCATGCGCCGCCACAGCGACCGGATCCGTCTCGAGCAAGGCATACCGCTCCAGATTCGGGTGGGGATCCACACTGGAGAGGTGGTGGTGCGCTCGATTCGCAAGGACGACCTGCGCACGGACTACGATCCGGTGGGGCACACGATCCATATCGCCGCGCGGATGGAAAGCATCGCCACGCCTTCGTCCATTCTCGTGAGTGAGTCGACACGCAAGCTGACCGAGGGTTACTTTGACTTCAAGGCCCTGGGGGCCACTCAGGTGAAAGGCATCCCCGAGCCGCTCGCCGTGTACGAGGTGCTGCGCCTCGGCGCGTTGCGCACGCGCTTGCAAGTGGCGCAGCATCGCGGTTTGGCACGGTTTGTCGGGCGCCAGGCCGAGCTGGAGCAATTGCACAGGGCATTGGATCGGGCCAAGGGGGGGCACGGGCAAATCGTCGGGGTAGTCGGCGAGGCGGGAGTGGGAAAGTCCCGGCTTTTCCACGAGTTCAAGGGCGTCTCGCAGCGAGGCTGCCTGGTGCTGGAGACCTTCTCGGTCTCGCACGGCAAGTCCTTTGCCTATCTGCCGCTGATTGAACTCGTGAAGAGCTATTTCCTGATCAACGCCCAGGATGATGAGCGAAGCAGCCGCGAAAAGGTCGCCGGTAGGGTCCTGATGCTCGAGCGCAGTCTGGAAGATCTCTTGCCTTACCTGCTTCATTTGTTAGGCATCAGCGAGTCCGGTTCAGCATTACCGAACATGGACCCTCAGATCCGTCGCCAACGCACGTTCGAGGCGATCGCGCGGCTGCTTGTGCGCGAAAGCCTGAATCAACCGCTTGAACTCTTGTTCGAGGACCTGCAATGGCTGGACAGCGAAACCGAGGCGTTCCTTGATGTCCTCATCGACCGCCTGCCAAGCGCCAGGATTCTGCTCCTCCTGAATTACCGGCCCGAATACCAGCATGGCTGGGGCCACAAGAGCTACTACACCCAGCTTCGGCTGGATCCGTTGGGCCAGTCCGAGTCCCAGGGATTGCTCGCTGCCTTGCTTGGGGAGGATCCCACGCTGATGCCCCTCAAGACCCTCATCCTGGAGAAGACCGAGGGCAACCCATTTTTCATGGAAGAGGTGGTGCAGACCCTGTCCGAGGAGAAGGCACTGCTCGGCGACCCCGGACATTACCGCATCGACAAAACCCCCACCGTGCTGCATATCCCGACCACGGTGCAAGGCGTACTCGCTGCCCGCATAGATCGGCTGCCCCGGGCCGAGAAGGACTTGTTGCAGACACTTGCCGTGATTGGCAAGGAGTTTCCCCTGAGCCTGATCCAGCGGGTCGTCGCCCAGTCTGATGACCAGTTGCGCCACCTGCTGGCCCGCCTGGAGGCTGGCGAGTTTATTTACGAGCGGCCCGCATTCCCCGATATGGAATACACGTTCAAGCATGCCCTCACCCAGGAAGTTGCCGGCAACTCTCAACTCACGGAGCAGCGCAGCGTGCTGCATGAACGCATAGGCCAGGCCATCGAGGCACTCTTCCACAATCGGCTGAAGGACTATTGCGGTGAGCTGGCGCGCCACTACAGCCTTAGCGGCAACAATCCGAAAGCTGTGGAGTACCTTCGCTGGACGGGGCAGCAGGCGCTCGATCATTCCGCCTATCGCGAAGCGATCCGCCACCTCGGCGCGGCCCTGGAGTTGCTCAAGCGAATGCCCGACACACCCGAACGCGCACGCGAGGAACTTACTTTGCAGCTCGCCATCGGTCGGGCCTTGATTGCTGCCAGGGGTTATGCCTCGTCGGAGGTTGAGGCTGCGTATAGCCGTGCGCTGGCGCTGTGTGGGCAGGTCGGCAAAACACCGCAACTGTTTCCGGCGCAGCTGGGACTGCGTACCTACTTTTCCTTGCGCGCGGAATACGGGAAAGCCCATGAGCTGGGTAAGCGGCTGCTCAGCCTGGCCGAGGACGGACAAGACCAGGAACTGGTCGGGGAAGCGCATATCTCGCTCGGTGCCACGTTGTTTTTCATGGGCGAATTCAACGCGGCCCATGCCCATCTGGGGCAGGCACTCGCCCTCTACAGCCCTGCGGCGCAGCACGCGCATCCGCTTCTCCACGGGGTCCATCCCGAAGTCCGTGCGCTTGCGATTTCGGCCCATGCCCTGTGGTACCTGGGCTACCCCGACCAGGCTTTCAGGCGAGGGCAGGAGTCGCTGACGCTCGCCCGGAAGGTGTCTCACCCCTTTAGCCTGGCGCATGCCCTGGTCTTCATGGCCGAGCTTCACCAGTTCCGGCGTGACCCGCAACTTGCGCAGGAATGCGCCGAGGCCGCCATCACGCTCTCGACAGAGCAGGGCTTTCCGTTCTGGCTGGGGTGGGCAACCATCGTTCAGGGTTGGGCGCTGGCCGAGCGGGAAAGCGCAGAGGATGGCATCGCGCGGATACGTGGCGGCCTGACCGCCTATCACGCCACCGGGGCCGAGCGGGGCCGGTCACACTTTCTGGCGCTGTTGGCCCAGGCCTATGGAAAGGTGGGGCAGGCCGAAACCGGGCTCAGCGTGCTGAACGAGGCGATGGACATGGCGGACAGATCCGGAGAACGCTACTACGAAGCCGAATTGCATCGGCTCAAGGGGGAGCTGATGCTTCACTGTGCGAGCGTCCGGGACCAGGCGTCCGTGAGTGGGGAAGACGTCGAAGCGTGTTTTCACAAGGCGATCGCGGTGGCTCGCCATCAAAGTTCCAGGTGGCTGGAGCTGCGGGCGACCCTCAGCCTGGCTCGGCTGTGGCAACGAACAGGCAAGACAGAAGCGGGGATGCGCAGGCTGGCCGAGATTCATGGCGCATTCACCGAAGGATTCGATACCGCTGACTTGCAGCAGGCCAAAGCGCTGCTTGAGGCTTCGGCCTGGCAGCATCGTGCGCCGGGAACAGTTGGCTCGGACAAGCCTTGAACCACTGGTTACCGCCGTCAGGAATGGCTTGACGCGGGCCCGGAAGCTGCGTCAAATGCCTGGTCCGGCGGGGTCAAGCCTGGTCGGTGTCCGCGGCCAGTTGCGCGCCGACATAGTCCAGGAAGCATGTGATGCGCGACGACACTTGCGTATTGCGGTAGTAGACCGCGTGGATCGGTTGCCGGACATCGACGGTATGGGCCATCAGCACCTGCACCAGGTCGCCGCTGGCGCGCCCGGCGTGCGTCATGTAGTCGGCCAGGCAGACGATGCCCTGGCCGGCCAGCGCCAGCCGCAGCAGTGTTTCCCCGCTGGAGGCGCGCACATCAGGCGCGATGCGCAGGCTGTCGCCCTGCGCATGCCGCAGCGGCCAGTGGTTCAGCGAATCGGGCTGCGCGAAGCCCAGCAGGCTGTGGGACGAGAGCTCTTCGATGGTCTTCGGTACGCCGCGGCGTTTCAGGTAGGCCGGGCTGGCCAGAAGCCGCAGCCGGCTGCTGCACAGCGGCCGCGCGTGCAGCGTGGAGTCGCGCAGCGCGCCGATGCGGATTGCCACGTCGGTGCGCTGCTCCAGCAGGTCGATGATCTGGTCGCTGGTATGCAGCTCCAGCTCGATCTCCGGATAGCGTTCGCGGAAGCCCTCCACCAGCGGCACGATCACGTGGTGCATGAACGGCGTGGCAGCGTTGACGCGCAGCTTGCCGGTGGGCTTGCGTCGCCGGATCGCCATCTGCTCCTCGGCGGTGTCGATGGCGTCGAGCACGCGCCGCGCATGGGCCAGGAAGGCCTCGCCTTCCTCGGTCAGCACCAGGCGGCGCGTGGTCCGCCGCAGCAGCGTGGTTTCCAGCTTCTCCTCGAGCCGGGTCAGGCCGCGGCTGACCGCGGAGACGGTCTGCTGCAGCTGCTCGGCCGCGGCCGTGATGGAGCCGCTGTCGACCACCGTGGTGAAGGTGAGCAACTCGTCCAGCGTCGTTTTCATGCAGCCAGTGCCTGCTCGTGGAAGTGCGGCAGCACATGGGCTGCGATCTCTTCCATCACCTCGGCCACGGGCCGCCGGCTGCGGCGGAAATGCAGGCCGATATGGTGCACGCCGGCTGCGCGCATCGCCTCCAGCTCGGCGATCAGCCCGTGCCGGCCGACCGTGCCGCCGAAACGGTGGCGCTGCATCGGCGCGTCAGGATCGTCCAGCAGGTCCAGGTGGATAAAGCTGATGTAGGGCTTGTTGCCGGCGACATTGCGCCATAGCGCGCTGCGGCGTTCGTGGTCGGCGGGCGAACCGGGGTAGGCCAGCCAGCCGTCCATGTTGACGCCGGCCCATTGCGGCGTCTGCTGCGCCAGCCCGGCAACAAGCAGCGTCAGCGGCGGTTCGGTGCGTGGCAGCAGCTGCACGCCGGGCGGCAGGCCGGCGGCGCCGGTATTGCGCAAGATCGCCACCTGTCCGCGGAAATTATCGTCACGCTGGGCAAAATCACGGCCGAACACCGGATACTCGACCGGGCGGTCGCCGCTGGCCACGCCGAGCAGCAGGCGCCCGCCGCTTAACTGGTTGACCGTGTTGGCGGACTTGAGGGTCAGCAGCGGCTCGCGCAGCGGCAGCACCACTGCCGCGGTGCCGAGCAGGATGCGTTCGGTGATGCCGGCCAGGTAGCCCAGGTAGGTGAAGGCCTCGAACACCTGCGCGGCGTCACCGAACTGCGGGTCGTACAGCGGCACGTCGCGCACCCACAGGGCGCGGTACCCCAGCCGGTCGGCCAGGCGCGCCAGTTCGCCATGGCGGGCCATGTCGGGCTCGCCCGGCAGGCGGCCGGCCTGGCGGCGCGCGCTGTCGCCCGTGGGCGACCAGTCGTTGTCCAGCGGCAGCTCCACGCCGATGCTGAAGCCGCCGGCGCCGAGGGTTTGCAATGCGGATGACATGACAGCTTCTCTCCGGGCAGGCGTGCTAGCGCCAGCCAGTGGGTACAAGGCGGGGTTTCAGGCGCTTGCCGGCTGCGCGGCGGGCGTTGCGTGGTGCGCTGGCTGGTGTGCGGGGTAGTCGGTGTACCCGGCCGCGCCGCCGCCGAAGTATTTCGCGCGGATGCCCGGGTTGAGCGGCAGGTCGTGGCGCAGGCGGTAGGGCAGGTCGGGGTTGCCGATAAAGCTGCGCCCGAAGCCGATCAGGTCCGCCCAGCCGCGGGCCAGCGCGTCTTCCGCGCGGGCCTTGTTGTAGTTGCCCGAGTAGATCAGCGTGCCGGGGTAGATCGCGCGCAGCGCTTCCTTGAACGCGGCCGGCATCGCGGGTGCGTCTTCCCAGTCGGCCTCGGCGATATGGATATACCCCACGCCGATCTGCGCCAGCGCATGCGCCGCGGCCAGGTAGGTGGCCTGCGGCGTGTCGTCGACCGCGCCCTGCAGCGTGGTCAGCGGCGCAAGCCGCACGCCGATCCGGCCGGGGCCGACCACGTCGGTCACCGCCTGCGCCACCTCGCGCAGGAAGCGCAGCCGGTTGTGCAGCGAGCCGCCATAGGCGTCGCCGCGCAGGTTGGCCTGCGAATCGATGAACTGGTTGATCAGGTAGCCATTGGCGCCGTGCAGCTCCACCCCGTCGAAGCCGGCTTCGAGCGCATGGCGCGCCGCATTGGCGTAGTCCGCGACGATGCCCGGAATCTCTTCGAGCTTCAGTGCGCGCGGCGCCGAGTGCTGGATCATCTCGCCCGCGCCTTGCGCGGGCCCGCGGCCCTCGGGGTCGATAAACACCTTTACACCTTCGGCCACCAGCGCCGACGACGACACCGGCGCGCCCTGGCCCGGTTGGAGCGAGGTATGCGAGACGCGCCCCACGTGCCACAACTGGGCGAACATGCGCCCGCCGGCGGCGTGCACGGCGTCGGTGACCTGGCGCCACCCCTGCACCTGCGCGGCGTTGTAGATGCCCGGGGTCCAGGCATAGCCCTGGCCTTGCCGGCTGATCTGCGTGCCTTCGGAAATGATCAGGCCCGCCGACGCGCGCTGGCGGTAGTACTCGGCCATCAGCGGCGTGGCGACATCGCCGGCGCCGGCGCGAGAGCGGGTCATCGGGGGCATGACGATGCGGTTGGGCAAGTCGAGCTCGCCAAGGCGGTAAGGGGTGAAGAGCATGGTCGGCTCCGGCAAGTGAGTGACGTGGGCAGCGGCCCTGCGCAGGCGGCAGGCACGGCTGCGATGAGGGCATTGTCGGCACAAGCTTCGCGCGGAAAAACCCGGTCAGGGGCAAATGATTCTTGCGCGGCAGTCAAGGGTCGCGCCGCGGCGCCCGGTCCTTCCATGCGTGCGCCGGGCAGGCGCGGCCGGGCCGCGAGGACGGGGCGGCTGCAGGCGCGCATGGCGCCATTGTTTCCGCGGATGCAAAGGTCTTCTGTTGCGCGGCGGGTTTTTTTCGGGGCAGGTGCTGACCATACTTCGCCCCGTCGGCGCTCCGTGTCAGGGCGTTTGCAACCGATGCATGCCGACAGGCCGCCGGGCCGTTCCGTGCCGGCCAACGCCACCGACGCCATTCGCGCTTGCTGCGCATTGACTGGAATCCACATCATGAAGACCCGTACCCTGATCGCCGCCAGCGGCATGCTCACTGCTCTCCTTGCCGGCCTCGCCCATGCCGACGGCCCCAACCGCGTCACGCGCGAACGCAATCCGTTTGTCGACGGCGCGCACCAGCGCGTCGATCCCTTCACCGACGGCGCCCGCAAGGCCTTTGATGCGTTCATCGACGGTGCCCGCCAGGCAGACCCGTTCACCGACGGCGCACGCGTCGCCGGCATGGATCGCACCGGTCCCTCGGCCGACCCCGCGCGCAAGCCGGACCCCTTCACGGACGGCGCCCGCCAGGTCGATCCCTTCACCGATGGCGCCCGTCTCGCCGGCATGGACCGTAGCGGCGTGTCGGCGCCCCCGCAGCGTACGCGCGACGTCTTCACCGACGGCGCCCGCGCCTGACACCGGCCGACGCCAGGCGCCGCGGCCGATGCCGTTGCCAGCCTGCTCTTGCCACGCAGAAGGGAACTCAGAATGAAACAGGTACGAAGGACGGGCATGGCGGCACGCGCAGCGTCGCTCGCGGCCCTTGCCGCTGCCGCTGCCGCGGCAGCGATGCTGGCGGGTTGCAAGTCGGAGGCTGTGCAGGCACCGGCGGCGCCGGCCGTGGTGGTCAGCCAGCCGCTGGTGCGGCAGGTCACTGACGTCGACACCTTCACGGGACGCTTCGAAGCGATCGACAACGTGGACGTGCGGGCGCGTGTCAGCGGCTACCTGGAGAAGGTCGCGTTCACGGACGGCGCCTTGGTGAGAAAGGGCGACCTGCTGTTCGTGATCGACCCGCGGCCGTTCCAGGCGGCGGTGAACGAGGCCGAAGGCGCGCTGGCCAAGGCGCGTTCGCAACTGAGCCTGAGCCAGCAGGAATACGAGCGGGCGCGCGTGCTGATCGAAACCAACACCATCGCGCGCAGCCTGTTCGAGCAGCGCGAGCAGGCGCTGCAGAGCGCACGCGCCGAAGTGGCCAGCGCCGAAGGGGCGCTTGCTCGTGCCCGGCTCGACCTGTCCTTCACGCGCATCACCGCGCCGATGTCCGGACGCATCAGCCGCAAGCGCGTCAGCGAAGGCAACCTGGTCAACGGCGGCGACAGCAACGCCACGCTGCTGACCACGATCGTGTCGCAGGACCCGATCGATTTCTATTTCGATGTCGACGAGCAGAGCTACCTGCGCTACACCCGCCAGGAAGCCAGTGCCGCGGCGGGCACGCGCACGGTCCGCATCGCGCTGCCGGGCGACGGCGAACCGACGCTCGCCGGCAGCATGAACTTCGTGGAGAACCGGCTGGACAACTCCACCGGCACGCTGCGCCAGCGCGTGCGGCTGCCGAATCCGGGCCACAAGCTGACCCCGGGCCAGTTCGGCCGCGCCCATGTGGCCGCGCAGGCCGCGCACGATGCGCTGCTGGTGCCCGATGCCGCGGTAGCCACCGACGCCACCCGGCGCGTGGTCTATGTCGTCAAGGCGGACCAGAGCGTCGAGGTGCGTCCGGTGGTGCTCGGCAAGCTGTTCGGCAACCTGCGCGAAGTCGCGTCGGGGCTGAACGCGGGCGATCGCGTCATCGTCGAGGGCTTCCAGCGCGTGCGCCCCGGCGAGACCGTCAAGCCCACCGTGCGCGCGGTGGCCACGGCGAGCCTGCCGGCTTCGCAGGGAGCGCAGCCATGAACCTCGGTCGCCTTTCCGTCGAACAGCCGGTGCTCGCTATCGTGCTGTCGATCGTGCTGACACTGGCGGGCGCGCTGGCGTATTTCACGCTGGCAGTGTCCGAATATCCCGAGATCGCGCCGCCCACGGTCGTGATCCAGGCCAGCTATCCCGGCGCCTCGGCCGAGACCGTGTCGCAAACCGTCTCCACGCCGATCGAGCTGGAAGTCAACGGCGTGGAAGACATGCTGTACCTGTACAGCCAGGCCACCTCCGACGGCGGCCTCAATATCACCGTGACCTTCAAGCCCGGTACCGACGTCGACAAGGCCCAGGTGCTGGTGCAGAACCGCGTCGCGCTGGCGACGCCGCGGCTGCCGCAACCCGTGCAGCGCAGCGGCGTGTCGGTGCGCAAGTCTTCGCCGACGCAGCTGGGCACGATCTTCCTGTACTCGCCAGACAAGAGCTATGACCAGCTCTATGTCTCCAACTACGCCATCCGCAACGTCGCCGACGCGCTCAAGCGCATCGACGGCGTGGGCGATATCAACCCGCTGGGCGCGCGCGAATATTCGATGCGCATCTGGCTGGATCCCGAGCGCGTGGCCTCGTTCAACCTCAGCCCCGGCGACGTGATTGCCGCGGTGCGCGCGCAGAACACGCAGGTGGCCGGCGGCGTGGTGGCGCAGCCGCCGGTGACGGACCAGGCCTTCCAGCCCAACCTGATCTTCGAAGGCAGGCTGCGCGAGCCGGTGGCGTTCAACGACATCGTCGTCAAGCAGGGTGATGGCGGGCGCGTGGTGCGCCTGAAGGACGTGGCGCGCGTGGAGGTAGGCGCGCTTGCATACGCCACCGACAGCTACATGCTGCGCAACCCCACCATCGCGCTGCAGGTGCTGCAGCGCCCCGGCGCCAACGCCGTCGCCACCATGGCCGCGGTGCAGGACAAGATGGCCGAGCTGAGCCAGGCCTTCCCCAAGGGCATCGTCTACAACATCGGCTACAACCCCACCGCCTTTATCGGCGACAGCATCGACGAACTGGTCAAGACCATCTACGAGGCGGTGGTGCTGGTCGTGCTGGTGGTGCTGGTGTTCCTGCAGGGCTGGCGCCCGTCGATCATCCCGATCCTGGCGATCCCGGTGTCGCTGGTGGGCACCTTTGCCGTGATGGCGATGCTGGGCTATTCGATCAACAACCTGACGCTGTTCGGGCTGGTGCTCGCGGTGGGGATCGTGGTGGACAACGCCATCGTGGTGGTCGAGAACGTGGAGCGCCACCTGGCGCTTGGCGCCACCCCGCGCGAAGCGACGCTGGTCACGATGAAGGAAGTGGGCGGCGCACTGTTCGCGATCACGCTGGTGCTGTGCGCGGTGTTCGTGCCGACGGCCTTTATCACCGGCATCTCCGGCCAGTTCTTCCGGCAGTTCGGCATCACCATCGCGGTATCGACGGCGATCTCGCTGTTCAGTTCGCTGACGCTGGCGCCGGCACTGTCGGCCGCGATCCTGAAGCGGCATGCGCAGGGCGAAGCCGGCCACGGCCAGGCTGCGTCCCGGTTTGGCGGCATCCTGCGGCCCGTGCGGTGGCTCGCCGGCCGCTTCAACGCGGGCTTCGACCGCTTTGCCGATGGCTACGGCCGCGTGGTGCGGCGCGTGGTGGCGATCACGCCGGCGATGCTCGCGCTGTACGTGCTGCTGATCGCCGGCACGGTCTACCTGCTGGTGTCGACGCCCAAGGGCTTTATCCCGGCGCAGGACCGCGGCTACCTGGTGGTGCTGATCCGCATGCCGGACGGCGCTACGCTGGAACGCACCAGTGCGGTGGCGCGCAAGGTGGAAGACATCGCGCTGCAGGTGCCGGGCGTGGAGCGCGTGCCGGTGTTCTCGGGCGTCTCCGCGGCCACCGGCACCAACTCCGCCAGCAATGCCGGCCTGTTCCCGGTGTTCAAGCCGTGGGAGGAGCGCAAGCCTCAGGGCCTGACCATCGACAAGATCGCGGCCGACCTGCGCGCGCGGCTGGCCGGCGTGACCGAAGCCTCGATCGTGGTGGCAATGCCGCCGCCGGTGCAGGGGCTGGGCAGCACGGGCGGCTTCTCGATGCGCCTGGAGGACCGCAACGGGCTGGGTACCGCCGCGCTGGCCAAGGCCACCGAGGACCTGATCGCGGCGGCCAACCAGGCGCCGGGCATGGTCGGCGTGTATTCGCCGTATTCGGCCACCACGCCGCAGGTGTTCGTCGAGCTGGACCGCGAGAAGGCGGAGATGCTGGGCGTGCCCAGCCAGGAGATCAATGACGCCGTGGAAACCTATTTCGGCTCGACCTATATCAACGACTTCAATATCCTCGGGCGCACCTACCGCGTGACCGCGCAGGCCGACCTGCCGTTCCGGGTGACCCCCGACGACCTGGCGCGGCTGAAGGTGCGCAACAAGGATGGCGAGATGGTGCCGATCGGCAGTGTGACGCGCGTCAGCGAAGCGCTCGGCGTGGACCGCGCGCCGCGCTACAACCTCTACCCGGCCACCGAGATCAATGGCGACACGCTGCCCGGCCTGGGCTCGGCCTACGCGATCCAGACCATGGAGCGGCTCGCGGCAGAAGTGCTGCCGCCGGGCATCACCTACGAGTGGACGGATCTCTCGTACCAGCAGACCACGGCCGGCAATACCGGGCTGCTGGTGTTCCCGCTGTGCGTGCTGCTGGTCTACCTGGTGCTGGCCGCGCAGTACGGCAGCTGGAGTCTGCCGCTGTCGATCCTGCTGATCGTGCCGATGTGCCTGCTGGCCGCGTCGCTGGGCGTGCGCGCCATGGGGCAGGACATCAATATCCTGACGCAGATCGGCTTTATCGTGCTGGTCGGGCTGGCGGCCAAGAACGCGATCCTGATCGTGGAGGTGGCCAGGCAACTCGAGCAGCAGGGCAGTGCGCTGGTCGAGGCGGTGGTGGAGGCGAGCCGGCAGCGGCTGCGGCCGATCATCATGACCTCGCTGGCGTTCATCCTCGGCGTGCTGCCGCTGGTGATCTCAGAAGGCGCCGGCGCCGAGATGCGCCAGGCGGTGGGCTCGGCGGTGTTCCTCGGCATGATCGGCGTGACCGTGTTCGGGCTGATCTTCACGCCGGTGTTCTATGTGGTGGTGCGGCGGCTTGCAGGTGGCGCGAAGACTGTGCCGGCTGTGGCGGTGGAGGTGGCGCAATGAAGGCCCCAGTTGCAATCGAAATCGCAATCGAAATCGCAATCGCAATCGCAAAGCGCCTCCCGCTCGTAGCGGCGCTGACCACCGGCGCCATGCTGCTGGCTGCCTGCGCCACACCGCAACCGGTCGCACCCACACCGCTGCCGCTGGCGACCGGCTACGCTAACGCATCGCTGGCCGCGGCCGGCGAGGTGCCGGACCTGTCCAACTGGTGGCAGCGCTTCGGCGACCCGGTGCTTGACGAGCTGGTCGCGTCCGCGCTGGACGGCAACACCGACCTGAAGTCCGCGATCGCTCGCATCGATGCCGCGCGTGCGCTGCGGGCCGGCACGGCCTCGCAGGGGCTGCCGCAGCTGGGGCTGGGCGCCTCGGCGGGCCGGCAGCGGCTGTCAGCATCGCAATCGGCCTCGGGCAACCCGGACACCGGCAACGTCTTCGGCGCAGGGCTGGGCGCGTCATGGGAAGTCGATCTGTTCGGCCGCATCCGGCAGGACGTGGCCGCGGCCGATGCCGAGCTGCGCTCCGCCTCCGACGCCGCGCAGGCCGTGCGCGTGGCCGTGACCGGCGAGGTGGTGCAGACCTACCTGGGCGCGCGCAACCTGGAGCACCGGTTGCAACTGGTCAGCGCCAACGCGCGCAGCCAGGCGGAAACCGAGACGCTGACGCGGCGCCTGTTCGATGCCGGCGCGGTGCCCATTGCCGATGTCGACCGCGCCCGCGCCCAGTCCGAAGCCACGCACGCGCAGCTGCCGCTGCTGGAGCTGGAGCGGCAGAACGCGCTGCACCGGCTCTCGATCCTGGTCGCCACCACGCCGCAGGACATCTATGCGCGCATGGAGCCGCTCGCGGCCCGGCCGCAGTGGACGCCGCCGGCGGGGATCGGCACGCCGGCCGACCTGCTGCGCTTGCGTCCCGATGTGAAGGCGGCCGAAAGCGTCGTGGTGGCGGCGTATGCACGTGTCGGCGTCGCACGAGCCGAGCTGCTGCCGCACCTGCGGCTGGCCGGCGCGATCGGCGTGGCCGCGGATGCGGTTTCCGGCGCCACGCTGGCGCGCTCGCTGGCGTGGATGTTCGGCGCCGACGCGGCGCTGCCCCTGTTCGACGGCGGGCGCCGGCGCAGCACGGTGCGACTGCGCGAGGCCGAGGCAGAGCAGGCCCTGCAGCGCTATCGCACCACGGTGCTGCGCGCGGTCACCGAGGTCGAGGGCGCGGTGGCGGCATCGGCGCGCAACCGCGACCGAGTGGCGCGGCTGGAGCAGGCGGCGTCAAGTGCGCGGGCCGCGTATGACCAGATCAACCGCTCCTGGCGCGCCGGCGAATCCGCGTTTATCGACACGCTGCAGGTCCAGCGCACGCTGCTGGAGGCAGAGGAAGAGCTCTCCATCGCCCAGGCCGCCGCGCTGCGCAGCCAGGTGGGCGTGGTGACGGCGCTGGGCCAGTAGGGCCCCGGCGCCGGCCTTCCTGAACAGCCCCGCCTCCGGCGGGGCATTCCCTGAAGAGACCGTTCATGACCCATACCTGCCCCTTGTGCGGCAGGCCCGAACGCGACCCGCCCCTGCGCGCCGGCTGCGGCCGGGCTTGACGCCAGCCTCGAACCTGCTTCCAATCCGGGGGTGACCGTTCCGTTATGACTGCCCGCTATGGACCGCTTCGACGCGCTGCAACTCTTCACCCGGATCGTGGAACTGGGCTCCTTCACCGGCGCCGCCAGCGCATTGGATATCCCGCGCGCCACCGCCACGCACGCCATCAAGGAACTGGAGGCCCGCGTGGGCGCACGGCTGCTGGAACGCACCACGCGCCAGGTGCGCCCGACGCTGGACGGCCAGGCGTTCTACGAGCGCAGCAAGCGCGTGCTGCAGGACCTGGAAGACGCCGAGACCTCGCTCAGCACACAGGTGGCCAGCCCGCGCGGCACGCTGCGGCTTGACCTGCACGGCACCCACGCGACCATGATCATCCTGCCGCGCATCGGTGAGTTCCGCGACCGCTATCCCCATATCGACCTGGTCGTCAGCAGCGGCGACCGGCTGGTCGACCTGGTCGGCGAGGGCATCGACTGCGTGGTGCGCGCGGGGCGTCCGCGCGATTCGTCGCTGGTGGCCAGGCGGCTGGCGGATATGCCGGAGGTGCTGTGCGCCAGCCCCGGCTACCTGGCCGCGCACGGCACGCCGCAGGAGCCGTCCGAGCTGGCTGAGCATGTGGGCGTGGGTTTCTTCTCGCGCAACAGTGACAACCGGTATCCGTTCACGCTGACCGTCGATGGCGAGGTGCAGGAGTTCAAGGCGCGCGGCTGGATCTCGGTCAGCGATGCCGAGTGCTATACCAGCGCGGCGCTGGCCGGCTGCGGCCTGGTCCAGGTGCCGCGCTTCCGCGTCGAGGAGCACCTGCGCGCTGGCCGGCTGGTGCAGGTGTTGGCCCAGTGGCCGTGCCCGGACCTGCCGGTGTCGGCGCTGTACCCGTTCCACCGGCAACTGGCGCCGCGCGTGCGCGTGTTCGTGGACTGGGTGGCGGGGCTGTACGTCGAGCGATTCGGGCCGCTGCGCGGCGCGGCATGAGGCCGGCAGCGGCCGCGTTCAACTGGCGCTGACCTCGTTCGTCAGCGGCTTGCCGGCCTCGAATTCCGTCGCGCTGCGCAGCGTGGTCTCGCAGATGGTCGTCACGGCTTCGCGCGTGAGGAAGGCCTGGTGCCCGGTCACGATCACGTTCGGGAACGTGATGAGCTGCTGCAGCACGGCGTCGTCGACGATGGTGCTGGACAGGTCGCGGAAGAACAGCTCCGCCTCCTGCTCGTACACGTCGATCGCCAGCCCGCCGAGTTGTCCGCTCCTAAGCGCGTCGATGACCGCTTCCGTGTCGATCAGCCCGCCGCGGCTGGTGTTGATCAGCAAGGCGCCTGTCTTGGCGCGCGACAGCGTTTCGGCGTTGATGATGTGATGGGTCTCGGGCGTGAGCGGGCAGTGCAGCGAGATGCAGTCCGCGCTTGCGCCGATTTCTCCCTCGTCCGCGTAGCGGCCGCCAAGGGCCTCGAATTCCGGAGACGGGTACTTGTCGTACCCGATTACGTTGCAGCCGAACCCGACCATGATCTTTGCGAACACGCGCCCGATCTTGCCGGTGCCGATCACGGCCACGGTCTTGCCGCACAGGTCGAAGCCCATCAGGCCTTCGAGCGAGAAATTGAAATCCCGCGTGCGGTTGTAGGCCCGGTGGATCTTGCGGTTGATCGCCATCAGCAGGGCCACCGCATGCTCGGCGACCGAATTGGGCGAGTAGTCGACCACGCGGACTACCTTGATCCCGAGCGCTTGGGCGGCTTTCAGGTCGACGTTGTTGAACCCGGTGCAGCGCAGCGCGACCAGCTTGGTGCCGCCGCGCACGAGCGCTTCCAGCACAGTCGCATCGGCCCGGTCATTGACGAAGATGCACACCGCGCCGTGGCCCGCGGCGAGGCCCACCGTTTCACTGTCCAGGGGGACTTCGAAGTACTTGAGCTGATGACCTTCCGCCGCATTCGCGGCATCCAGATGTTGGCGATCGTAGGACTTTGCGCTGAAGACGGCGATTTCCATGATGTGTCTCCGCGGCGAATCGCGTGCAGCGATGCGCCCAAGTTGCGCCGCACTATCCGCCAGCCAGCGTGGCGGCGACCTGTACGAACAGGATTTTCACGATGGTCATCGACGGGAAGATCATCGAGTAGCCGAGGTCGGGACGGTCGGTGGGCGCGACGCGGTTGGCAAAGGCCAGGATGGCGGGATTGCCGGTCGCGCCGCAGATCACGCCCACCGCCAGGTCGAACGGCAGCCTGAAGACCCAGAGGCAGAAGATCGCAGTGATCAGCAGCAGGGCGAGCAGGATCACCACGCCATAGATCAGGAAGGACACCCCGGTTACGCCGATGGTGGCGAAGAACTTCGGCCCCGACGCAATGCCCACCTGTGCCAGGAAGATGGTCAGCCCGAAGTTGCGCAGCACCAGGTTGGCCGATAGCGGCATGGTCCAGACGAACGGCCCGAGACGGCGCACCCGGCCGAGCACGAGGGCGACCAGCAGCAGCGCGGCGAGCCCCAGCGCCAGCGTGCCGACGCCGGGAATCGGCACCGGGACCAGCCCGACCAGCAGCCCGAGGGCCGCGCCGATGCCGATCGAGATAAAGCTAAGCTCGGCGGTGCCCTTGATGGAGTCGCCGAACAGCGCGCGAATCGGCTTCATGTGGGCGCGATTGACCAGCAGGCCGACGCGGTCGCCGAATTCGAGGATGAGATCCTGGCTGGGCATCAGGTCGGCATCGCCGCGCCGCACATGGGCGATCGAGCAGGCCATGCCTTCGGGAAAGCGGATGTCGCGCAGCGTGTGCCCGACCACGAGCCGGCTCGAGGCGAACACGCGCATATAGTCCAGGTCTTCGCGATGGCTCGTCATGCGGCCTGGCTGCAGCTCTCCGCACAGCGAGGTGGCTTCACGCAGCACGGCCGGGTCGGTGGCGGTCGCGAGCAGCACGTCGTCCGCCTGCAGGACCAGGTCGTCGGCGGGCGGCTGGTTGTGGTGTGCGCGACGCACTGCAGCAATCACCACCCCGTCCGGCAGGCGTGCGACCAGCTCCGACAGCCGCGCGCCGATGAACGCAGGGTTTGTCAGTGCGATCTCGGCGGTCTCGATCAGCTTTGGCGGCGGCCGCACGATATTCGGCTTGAGCAGCGCGGTGAGGGCATACAGGAACAGGATCGGCCCGGCCACGCCGACCGGGTACGCGACGCTGTAGCCCACCGCGGCGCCGTCGCTCTTCATCGCCGCCATTGCGGCCTGCAGGCTTGCCGTGCTGGTGCCCGCGCCGGCGAACATGCCCAGCGACTCGTCGAGTTTCACGCCGACCAGCGGCACCAGCGCGACCGCGACCAGCCCTGAGCCGACCACGCCGAGCACGGCGGCGGCGTTGGCCTTGAGGCCGTCCGGGCTGGTCAGGCCTTTGAAGAACTGCTCGCCGTACTGGATCCCGATGCCATAGAGAAAGAGCAGCAGCCCAAGCGTGCCGAGCAGGGCGGGCGGTGCGGACTTGGGCGCGAACCCGCCGATCGCCAGCCCGACGAACAGCACCGCGCCCGACCCGAGCGACACACCCTTGATATTGATCTCGCCGATGACATAGCCCAGCGCAACCGTGAGGAACAGCGTGAGCAGCGGCTGGGTTTCGAGCAATGTCCTGACTGCATCCATGGCAGCTCCTCTTCGATGGACAGGAGCAAGGGCGCAGCGACAGGCAACCGCGCAGGATCACGCGCACACCGCGCGGACGGGGTTGCCAGGCCCTTCGGTTCCGGACATGCGTTGTCGGGTGTGGCTTGCCGCGAATCCGATCATCGTGACAGGCACTGGCTGGCACGGCGCAACCACGGGAATGCCCCTCGAAAATATACGATGCGCCGCACGAATTCAAGAATCGAAGCGGCGCGCCAGTGGTGGATGCCAGGCCTGCCAAATCTGCCAAACCTGCAATCGGCCCGCCCTCAGGCTGCGGCGGGACGCGCCAGCGGGCGCGCCGGCGCGGGCGCGTCGGGCACCGGCTGGCTGACCGGCAGCGTCATGCCGATCCGGATCGCGTGCGGCTCCACCTGCGCGAACACGCTGCCGCCGTGCATGGTGGCGATCGCCTTGACGATGGCCAGCCCCAGCCCGTGGTTCTGCCGGCTGTCGCTGCGCGCCGCGTCGGCACGGTAGAAGCGGTCGAACAGGCGGTTCGGCTGGATCGCGGACAGGCGGTCCGACTCGTTGCGCACGGTGATGGTCAGCGTGCCTGCCGCCTGCGCGATCGCCACCGTCACCGGCCGCCCGGGCCTTCCATGCTGCAGGGCGTTGCTCATCAGGTTGGTCAGCGCGCGCTGCAGCAGCGAGACATTGACGCGCACCCGCGCATCGCCCGTCACGTGCAGCGTGGAGCCGGCGTCTTCGAACAGCAGGTCGAGGAAGTCCGCGCTGCGCCGCACCTCGTGCGCGACCGAGACCTCGACCAGGTCGCGCGCCAGCGCGCCGCGGTCGGACTGGGCCAGGAACAGCATGTCGATCACGATGCGGCTGAGCCGCTCCAGGTCTTCCAGGTTGGACTGCAGGATCTCTTCCAGCTCGGCAGTGCTGCGTGGCCGCGACAGCGCCACCTGGGTCTGGCCGATGACATTGCCCAGCGGCGTGCGCAATTCATGCGCCACGTCGGCATTGAAGGCGGAAAGCTGCCGGTAGGCACGCTCGAGCTTGTCGAGCGCGCCGTTGAAGGCATGGACCAGGCCACACAGTTCGCCCGGCAGGTTGGCGTCGGGCAGGCGCTCGAGCTGCTTGGGATCGAGCGCGCTGGCATGGCGCGACAAGCGCTCGATCGGCGCGAGGCCCGACTTGGCGATACGCCAACCGAGCAGGCTCACCGCGATCACGCCCAGCACCGAGGACACCACCAGCGCAATGCCCAGCGTGCGGCTGGTCTCGAAGAAGGGCGCCTGGTCGACCGCGACCGCCAGCGCCACCTCCGGCCGGTCCTGCAGTGCGGGGATGGGGTGCTTGAGCATCAGGAAACGGTTGTCGCCGAACTCCACCGCCCACACGTGCGGGGCGCGCGGCGTGGCTTCGGCCTCGCGCGGGAACGGCTCGCCGTAGCGGAAGCGCGGATCGGTGCTCTCGACAAAGTAGCGCACGCTGCGGTCTGCCGGCGTCATGCTGCGCAGCATGGTGGCAAAGCGCTCCCATTGCGCCGTGGTGCCCAGGCCTGCCGCCTTGGGGCCGGCGAGGTCGAAGCGCGCGTGGATCTCTTCGAGCTGGCGCTTCTCCAGTTCCACGCACTGCACCTGGTAGAGCACCACGCCCGTGATGGCGAAGACAAAGGCCGCCGCGAGGCCGAACATCGCGGCCAGGCGCGCTGCGATGGAGCGATGCCGGTTCATGCCGTCAGCCCGTCGCGGGGTTCCAGCACGTAGCCCATGCCGCGGATGGTGTGCAGCAGCTTGGGCTCGCCGGGCCAGTCCAGCTTGGCGCGCAGGCGCTTGACGGCGACCTCGACCACGTTGGTGTTGCAGTCGAAGGAGATGTCCCAGACCAGTTCGGTGATCGCGGTCTTGGAAACGATCTGCCCCTGCCGCCGCGCCAGCACGGACAGCAGCGTGAATTCGCGCGCGCTCAGGTCCAGCCGGCGCGTGCCGCGTGTCGCCCGCCGCGACAGCAGGTCAATGCGCAGGTCGCCGACGGTGAGTTGCGATGGCTCGGTCTGCCGGCCGCGGCGCGTCAGCACGTTGAGGCGCGCCAGCAGTTCCAGGAAGGAGAAGGGCTTGGACAGGTAGTCGTCGGCACCGGCATCAAAGGCGTTGAGGCGATCGTCGAGGTCGTCGCGCGCGGTCAGCATCAGCACCGGTGTCTGCTGCTCGCGGCGCAGCGACTTCAGCAGCGAGACACCGTCCAGCGCGGGCAACATGACGTCGAGCACGATCGCGTCATACGGCTCGGTACAGGCCAGGTGCAGGCCGTCCAGCCCGTTGTGCGCCGTGTCGACCACGTAGCCGTTCTCGGACAGGCCGCGGCGCAGGTAGTCGACCGTCTTGATCTCATCTTCGACCAGCAGGAGTTTCATGGGTCCATTCCTCGGAATCCTAGAAATATAGAAGATGCGTGCGAATCCAACCTGTCAGTCTTGTCAGTTTTGCGGGGGCTGCACTGAACAGGTGCGGGCGTGCCGAGCGCGCCTGCTGCGCAAGCATGGCACAGCTGCGCGCCGGCATGATTCTGCGTGGCTGGAAAGACTGTTGGCGCAAGGCACACCCCGATAACGCGCCTGCCTGACGGAATTGTCAGGGTAGGGTCAGGGCGGCGTCGGCTGCGATCGCTAGACTCCACCGGTGCCTGGCCAGGCCGGCTTTCCTTCACGCACCGGAGTCCTTCCATGACCTTATCCAAGCTCTCCCGCCTCCCTGACACCGCAGGCCGCCGCGCCGCGCGGGCGACCAGAACGCGCTGGCCGCACCTGCGTTGGCTGCATGCCGGAACTTACCGCCGCGCCATGCTGCATGCCTTGCTCCCGACATTGCTGATGATGGTCAGCGCCACCTTTGCGCTATCGGCCAAGGCGGCGCCGCGGCCGGCGGATCCGTACACCGATGGCGCGGCCAGCGCGGCGGCGGCCGAGAAGCGCTTCGATGTGTACACCGACGGGGCCAGCGTGAATGGTCCGCGCGACACATTCACGGATGGCGCGCGTAGTGAGTCGCGGCCGGCGGACGCGAACGGCTGAGCCCGCGAAGGGCCGTAAACACCCCAACCGCACCCCCGACCGCTGGCGGCCGCGTCCGTCGCTGTCGGTATCACTATCGCCTTGCAGTCTGGCCGGCACACGCCGCGTGCCGGCTCATGGCTTTGACCCACACGCAGGAGGGCGATCGCCAGAGAGAATCCACGCGCCCCGCGCACAACGGGACGCCGCTTCCAGCTCAATACACTCGTGAATCGGTAGCGAGCTGGAGCGGCGCCATGAACCTCGGCAGAGTCGATCTCAACCTGTTGCGCGTGTTTGACGCGATCTTCGAGGACAGGAACCGCCCAGCCGCCGTAGCACCATCCTCTCGGGTCACCGAGCGCTGCGCCGTCGTTGAGCGCCACCACCATGTTGCGGTGAATGAGTTCGCCTCATTCGAGGGGTTCGATCCGGAACCCGTCCAGGTTCCGGCAAGGCGGCGCTCAGGCGTGCCGTGCGTAACGCCGGCACGCGTCGCCGAAGTGGGTGAACAACGACCGGGATAGCGGATCGGAATCGGCCGTGACTTCCGGGTGCCATTGCACACCCACCGCAAACTTGACGCCCTCGACGCGGATCGCCTCGACCAGGCCGTCATCGGTGCTGGCCTCGACCGCGAGGTTGTTCCCCAATGTGTCGATGCCTTGCGTATGCAGGGAATTGACGCGCGCGCTTGCGTCACCGATCCATGCGCTGAACATGCCGTCCCGCGCGAGCGCGACCGTGTGCTTGTAGCGATAGCGTGCGACCAGGTCTTCCGACGCGTCTTCCCGGTGCTCCGGCGAATGGCCGGCCGCATGGATATCGGCACGCAGCGTGCCGCCGAAGGCCACGTTCATTTCCTGGAAGCCGCGGCAGATCGCCAGCATCGGGATGCCGAGGTCGGCGGCACGCCGGATCAGGTGCAGCGCGACATGATCGCGCGCTCGGTCGACCAGGAATTCGGCAGACTCGCGTCCACCGTAACGGCCGGGCGAGACATTGGACGCGCCGCCAGGAAAGAGCAGCCCGGACAGCGACGCCAGATAGGGGCTGAAGTCATCGATGTCCTCGCTGGCCGGGATAAAGACCGGTGCGACGCGCGCGACCTCGGTAAGGGCGCGCCGGTAGCTCTCCTTGACGCCATGCACGTCGTGATCCCCGACGAAGAACCGGTCGCAGACGATGCCGACCAGCGGGCAATGGGTACGTGTGGGCTGGGCGGATATTGGGTTGGGGGCGGGCAAAGGTGGGTCTCCTGGGTCATCTGGTCATCACTGCATGCAGATAATATATCGCTGCATGCAGATATTCCAGAAAGATGAAAATATGTGCACCAACAGGCGCTATTTAGCAGTCATATGAAGCTCGCCTCGTTGGTGCGGGTAAACACTTAAATCCTCAGTTCATGGGCCCTAAATATCTGAAAATATATAATAAAAACAATAGCCTATTGTGACTTAATGGCGCGAGTGCGGAGTAAGTTCGGCATGGCTTCCGAGCATGCGCCCAAAATCGACCTTGTCTTGACTGTATGCAGCAAATAATATGCTGCATACAACGACGCTGCATACAGCAAAACCCACCCAGGAACCACCCACCCAGCAGGAGATGTCCCCATCATGATGTCCAAGGAACAGAACGAACTCATCACCCGCGTCGGCGCGGATACCCCAGCCGGCAAGCTGTTGCGGCAATACTGGCAACCGGTTGCGCTGGTGGACGAGTTCGAAGGTGAGCGCCCGGTGCGCGCCGTGCGCCTGATGGGCCAGGACTTCGTCGTGTTCCGCGACGAGCAAGGCCACTACGCGATGCTGGATCGTGATTGCCCGCACCGCGGTGCGGACCTGAGCTTCGGGAGGCTGGAGGACGGCGGCCTGCGCTGCCCGTTTCACGGCTGGCTGTTCGACCGTACCGGCACGTGCCTGGAAACGCCCGCGGAACCCGCCGGCAGCAAGCTGTGCCAGCGCATCCGCCAGAACGCCTATCCGATCGTCGAGCGCGGCGGCGTGCTGTTTGCCTTTATCGGCGAAGGCGAGCCGCCGGCATTCCCGGCCTTTGACTGCTTTGTCGCCCCTGACCAGTACACCTTCGCCTTCAAGGGATTGCTCGAGTGCAACTGGCTGCAGGCGCTCGAGGTCGGCATCGATCCGGCGCACGCTTCCTTCCTGCACCGGTTCTTCGAGGATGAAGACGTCGCGGAAAGCTACGGCAAGCAGTTTCGCGGCGCGTCGGCCGATTCCGGCATGCCGATCACGAAGGTGCTCCGTGAATTCGACTGCCCGGAAATCAGCATCGCGCCGACCGACTACGGCATGCGGCTGACCGCCTTGCGCGAACTCGGCGACGGCCAGCAGCATGTGCGCGTGACCAACGTCGTGTTTCCGCAGGCGTTCATTATCCCGATGAGCGCCGAGATGACGATTGCGCAATGGCATGTGCCGGTCGACGACACCAGTTGCTACTGGTACGCCATCTTCACCAGCTTCACCGCGCCGGTCGACAAGCAGCAGATGCGCGACCAGCGCCTGGCGCTGTACGAACTGCCCGACTACCGCCCGCGGCTGAACAAGCGCAACCACTACGGCTTCAACCCCTACGAGCAGCGCACGCAGACCTACACGGGCATGGGCCACGACATCAACGTCCACGACCAGTGGGCCGTGGAATCGCAGGGCGCGATCCAGGACCGCACCCGCGAGCACCTGGGCACCACCGACAAGGGCATCATCGCCTACCGCAAGCAGCTGGTCGCGGCGATCGAGGCAAACCAGCGCGGCGAGAGGGCGCTGATGATGGTGGACGCGCAGCAGGCCAGTACGCTTACCGGGCCGGCATCGATCGACGGGGTCAGCGTGGAGCAGTCGCCCGACGACTACTGGGTCGGGGCCGATGCCAAGCGCCGGGCCGAATCGGAATGGGCGTCGCGCGCCTGACCGGTACGCAGCCACAGGATCACGACTAACTAACCGAGGCGGCTCCACCGCGTTGCACGATGCGGCGAGCCGGACCCATATGGCGCTTGTAGAACAATTCGGCCTCTGGACCGATACCCATGCCCGTGCTGCTGACGACGTTGCGCGTCAGCTCGCCGGGGGAGACATCGACGTGGTGCGCTTTTCCTTCCCGGACCAGCATGGCGTGCTGCGCGGCAAGACGCTGGTCGCGTCGGAGGCGATCAAGGCGTTGCGCGGCGACGTGAACGTGACCACCACGCTGTTCGCCAAGGACACTTCGCACCGGACGGTGTTCCCCGTGTTCAGTTCTGGCGGCGGCTTCGACATGCCTGGCATGCTGGGCGGGGCGGACGTCACGCTGGTTCCCGATCCCACCACCTTCCGCGTGCTGCCCTGGTCGCCGCGCACCGGCTGGCTGCTTTGCGATCCGTATTTCCAGGATGGCAGGGCGGTGCCCTTTGCCACCCGCCGCATCCTGCGCAACGCGGAGGAGCGCCTCGCGGCAGCGGGATACCAGCTCGTCACCGGACTGGAAGTCGAGTTCCATGTGTTCCGCCTGCTGCGCGAACACATGACGCCGGACGATGCCGGCCAGCCGGGCGAGCCGCCCGAGGTCGAGCTGTTGTCGCACGGCTACCAGTTCCTGACAGAGCTGCGCTATGACGCGACCGAGGAAGTGATCGAGCTGATCCGCAAGAACGTGCAGCAGCTCGGCCTGCCGGTGCGGTCGCTGGAAATCGAGTTCGGTCCCAGCCAGTTCGAATTCACCTTCGCGCCGGCGACGCCGGTTGCCACCGCGGACGCGATGGTGTTGTTCCGCAGCGCCGTCAAGCAGGTGTGCAAGCGGCATGGCTACCACGCGACCTTTATGTGCCGCCCGAAGATCCGCAACGTAGTGTCGAGCGGATGGCACCTGCACCAGTCGCTGAAGCGGCTGGACAACGGCGCGAATGCGATGATGCCGGACGAGGCCGGGCAAGACCTGTCCGCGACCGGGCGTCATTACCTGGCCGGCCTGCTGCAGCACGCCTGCGCGGCGACCGCGTTCTCCACGCCGACCATCAATGGCTACAAGCGGTTCCGTGCCTATTCGCTGGCGCCCGACCGCGCGATCTGGGCGCGCGACAACCGCGGCGCAATGCTGCGGGTGCTGGGCGGCGCGGGCGATGCGGCCACGCGCATCGAAAACCGCGTGGGCGAACCCGCGGCAAATCCCTATCTCTATCTCGCGTCGCAGGCCATCTCGGGGCTGGACGGTATCCAGTGGCGCCTGGATCCGGGCCCGTCCGCCGATTCGCCATACGAGACCCCCGCACCCCATCTGCCCAGGACGCTCGACGAGGCGCTGGCCTGCCTGAAAGAAGACGCTGCCCTGCGTGAAGGCATGGGCAGTGGCTTTGTCGACTACTTCTGCCATATCAAGCAGGCCGAGATCGCGCGCTTCAATCTTGAGGTGAGCGACTGGGAGCAGCGCGAGTACTTCGACACGTTTTAACCGAACCGCAGTGAGGATGTCATGCCGACGATTACCTATGTCCTGAAAGACGGCAGCCGCAAGGAAGTGGCTTCGGCCAGCGGCAAGACGCTGATGGAAGTCGCGATCGCCAACAATGTCCGCGGGATCGATGCGGAGTGCGGCGGTTGCTGTTCCTGCGCGACCTGCCATGTGTATATCGATTCGCCCTGGGCCGACCATATGCCCGCGCCCGACGAAATGGAAGACGAACTGCTCGAGGGCGTGGCGGCCGTACGGCAGCCGGCCAGCCGGCTCAGCTGCCAGATCGTCGTGACCGACGCGCTCGACGGCCTGGTCGTGCGCGTCCCGGAAAAGCAGGGGTAGACCATGGCCGATCTCGTCATCATCGGGGCCTCCTACGCGGGCACCCAGCTGGCGCTGGCCGCGCGCGCCAACGGCTTCCAGGGCAGCATCACCATGATCGGCGACGAGCCCCACGCACCGTACCAGCGGCCGCCGCTGTCCAAGGGCTTCCTGAGCGACGCGGTGGATGCATCGAGCCTGCCGCTGCAGTCGCCCGAGCGGTTCAGGGAAGAGCGGATCACGCTGCGGACCGGAGTCTCGGCGCGCCGCATCGACCGGCAGGCGCGCACGGTTGCATTGTCCGACGGGGCACTGCTGCGCTACGACCACCTGGCCCTGACCACTGGGGCGCGCTGTCGGCGCCTGCCATGCGAGGGAGCGGAACTGCGCCACGTCTACTACCTGCGCGACCTCGCGGATGCGTGCGACATCAAGGCGCGTGCGCGGGAGGCCAGCAAGGCCGTGGTAGTGGGCGGCGGCTTTATCGGGCTGGAGGTGGCGGCGTCGTTGCGCACGCTCGGCCTCGATGTGACCGTGGTCGAGTTGCAGGAGCGGTTGCTGCAGCGCGCGGTGCCGCCACTGATCTCGACGTTCCTGCAGACGGTGCATCAGCGGCAAGGGGTCCGCATTCGGCTTGCGACCCGGATTCTGCGGCTGCTCGGCAATGATGCGGTCAGCGGGGTCGAGCTCGATTCCGGCGAGGTCCTTCCGGCGGAATTGGTCATCGCAGGCCTCGGCGTGGTACCGAACGTGGAGCTTGCCGAGGACTGCGGCCTGACGGTGGACAACGGCATCGTGGTCGACCGCTTTGCGCGCACCAGCGATCCCGCCATTGTCGCGGCCGGCGATTGTGCTGCGTATCCAAATCCATGGATGCCTACGGATGCGAGCGAAGCGCAAGGCCGGTGCGTGCGCGTCGAATCTATACAAAGCGCGAACGACCTCGCCAGGGTGGCCGGTGCGACGGTTGCCGATCGTCCCGCGCCGTACGAGGCGGTGCCGTGGTTCTGGTCGGACCAGCATGGCTACAAGCTGCAGATGGCTGGCTTCTCGGCGGGGCATGACCAGGCGGTGGTGCGCGGCGACGTGCTGGCGGGGCGATTCACGGCCGTGTACCTGAAGCAGGAAGTGATCGTCGCCGCGGATTCGATCAACCGCCCGCAGGATCACATGGCGGCACGGCGCCTGATCGCCGCGCGCGTTCGCCCCGATCCCGATGTGCTCGCTGATGACTCTGTCGCGCTGAAGAGCCTGTTTCCGAGCTGATCAGGCCGTTGTCTGGTGTACCATGACGCATATTGTATGCAGCCCGGCCAACCTCGCATGCAGCGGCCGCGGCTACGATTTGACGAGGGTGTGTAATGGAATCCCACCAGACACGGGTCTTGGTGCAACTGCGCGACCTGATTCTTAAGGGCGAATTCGAACCGGGCGCCCGCCTGGCCGAGATCCCGCTGGCTGAGAAGCTCGGCGTCTCGCGCACGCCGGTCCGGCTTGCGCTCGCCGCGCTGGAGCAGGAGGGGCTGATCGAGCCTTCGCCGAGCAGCGGCTACATGATGCGCCGCTTCACGCCGCGGGAGATCCAGGATGCGATCGCGGTACGCGGACACCTGGAGGGCATGGCCGCGCGGCTGGTTGCCGAGCATGGGCTGTCACGGCAACTATCGCTGGACCTCCAGGACTGCCTGCGCGAAGGCGACCGGGTCCTGACCAAGGCACAGCTCGACTACGACGACTATGTCGCGTACAGCAATATGAACGATCGCTTTCACGCGCTGATCGTCGAGGGCAGCGGCAACAGCGCGCTGGCACGGGCCATCGAACTCAACAACCGGTTGCCATTCGCCGCGGCGAGCGCCATGTTGCCGATGCAGTCGGCGGTGGAAGAGGGCGGGCAATGGCTGGTCTATGCACACCGGCAGCATCACAGCTTGTTCGACGCCATGCGGCGCGGCGAAGGCGCGCGCGCGCAGGCGCTTGCGACGGAACACGTCAACGTGGCACGCATGAATCTGGAGAGTGCGCTGGATCGGCCTGAACAGGCATCGCAGGTGATGCCGGCGATGCGGTTGTTTGTCAGCGCGGCTTAAGGTTAAGCGCCGCTGCGCAATGGGCGTCGTCTCAGTGGGAGAGGTGGTTTGGTTTGGCAAGGCGCGACGCATCCGGAAGCGCCTGCCCTCTCGCCCGCCCCTTTCCATGAACCATTGGTTTCTATGCGGCAGTAGGGAGGGGAACTAGCTCCTGGCCGAGTTGTTTGGCCAGGTGCCTGAGTGCCCGCCGTTTGGTTTCGAGGACGCGGGCCTCGTAGTGTGCCAAGCCACTTTCGACGTACTGCATTCCCTTAACCATGACGCGCCAGAAGAGGATGGCCAGCTTGCGTGCCAACGCAATGTTGGCAATCAGTGCGCCGCGTCGTGCTGCCATGCGTCGGTAGAAGCCACCCAAGGCGATGTCCTTGCTACGCGCCAGACTCCGGGCCATCAGGCAGAACAGTCGACCGGCGCGATTGCGGTGGCGTTTGACGCTGCCGCGGCGCTTGCCGCTTTGGCGGCTTCCCGGTGCCAGGCCCATCCATGCGGTGAAGTGTTTCTCGGTAGGCCATCGAGTTAAAAGCCGCGCATCCGCACGCTCGCACATCTGAGCAAAGCCCCGTGCCCAGGCATACGCACCCATCTCCCGCGCGCGGGAGATGGGTGGGGGAGAGGGCCGGAGCCTCAACGAAGGAGCGCGCGTCGGTATGCCGCGCGTAAAGCTTGTCAAGAATCAGTGGCCGTGGCCTATGCCGCGGCCTTTTTGTTCCGGGCGCACGACGAACTGCTGCGCATGACAGCTAACACCGAATCAACGGGCGATACAAGCTGTAACGCTCAGGCGCCGTCGAGGAACGGGCTGCGCTGGCCCACGCGGGTCCCGAGCGCATCGGGAGGCAGGGTCCGGTTGGCGGGGTCAAGCGACGGATCAGGGCTGCCGGCCAGCGCCGGGGCACCCGGTGCGGGCGCCATGCCGGGCTGCGCCGCCTGGCCGGCAGGTTGCGCATAGGGGTCGCGCGCGGCGGGTACCGTTCCCTGCGCCATCGGTGCTGCCGCCGGCATGGCTTGCGTGGGCTGGGCGGATGGCGCCGGCTGGGTGGATTGCATCGGCTGAGTCATGGGCATCGGCTGGGCCGGCTGAAGGGGCTGTGCCTGCTGTGCGAACAGCGGGTAGGACGCGATCATCGCGCCAGCCATCAACAGGGATTTCGCCAGATGTTGCTTCATTCGTGTACCTCCTAGAGTGCCTACAGGCATGGGAATAGCCACTTTAGCGCCGAGGCCCCTGACATTCTGTTTGATTTTGCAACGGTGATTTACGAGACTTGCCATCGACACCGGGGCGGGTTAGGTACGCGCGCGTGTTGTTGATTAGCGCCCGCAGTGTTTGGCTGGGTAGCCATTGCAGATTGGCCATCTGGTGCAAGGCGCCAGTTGTAAAGGATGCAAACAACCCGGCACGGAATGCGGTGAAAAACGGCACGGCGCCACATCTGGCCGCCGCCACTCCCGCCATGACAGCGTTGCCAGGCCGGCGGGAACGAGAATTGCAGCAGTGGGTCAGTGTCCCTCATTCCCTCCGAGCGATGCCGTCCCTGTCCGTTATTGTGTCCTCACCTCGCCTACTCTTCGAACTGCTCCGTGATACGGTCAGTGCGTGGATCGACGACTACGCGCCCAGCATGGGCGCGGCCCTGGCTTATTACACAGTCTTTTCCATCGCGCCGCTGCTGCTGATCGTGATCTCGGTGGCCGGCGTGGTGTTCGGGGCCGAAGCCGCGCGCGGCGAGGTGGTGGCGCAGCTGCAGGGCCTGCTGGGGCCGGATGGGGCCAAGACCATCGAGACCATGTTGCTGGCGGTCAGCGAGCCGGCTGCCAGCACGCTGACCGCGGTGCTCGGGGTCTTTGTCCTGCTGGTGGGCGCGACCACGGTATTCGCCGAGCTGCAATCAGCGCTGGACCGGATCTGGCGCGTGCCGGAGCGCCGCAAGATCTCCGGCATCCTGGCGCTGCTGCGCGCGAGGTTGCTGTCCTTCGGCATGATTCTCGGCATCGGCTTCCTGCTGGTGGTGTCGCTGGTGCTGAGCGCGGCCATCTCGGCGCTTAACCGGCTTTGGGGGCCGCTGTTTGGCGCGGAAGAGTTGATCGGGCACCTGCTCGATATGATCGTCAGCCTGGTCCTGATCACGGTGGTGTTCGCGATGATCTACAAGATCATGCCCCGGGTGAAAGTGCGATGGCCCGACGTGTGGCTGGGGGCAGCGGTGACGGCGTTGCTGTTCACGCTCGGGAAGTTCCTGATCGGCCTCTATATCGGCAAGAGCGGCGTGGCCAACGGGTATGGGGCAGCTGGATCACTGGTGGTGGTGCTGCTGTGGGTGTACTACTCCGCGCAGATATTCCTGCTGGGCGCGGAATTTACCTGGCAGTACGCACGGCGTTTCGGCTCGCGCCGGCAAGAAGCGGCGGAGGAGCGCGCAAAAGCCGCCGAGGCGACGAACTGAAGGCGGCGCTGTCCGTTCTCTCAACGCACGGGACAGGCCGCTTCACTGGCTATCGATTTCGGATGGTCATCAGACCGCCGCAGTCACGATAATCTCGACCAGCAATTCCGGCCGGGCCAGCTTCGCTTCGCAGGTGGCGCGGGTCGGCACGGCATCTTCCGGGATCCACGCTTCCCAGGCTGCGTTCATGCCGGCGAAATCGCTGTCGATGTCCTTGAGCCAGATCTGCGCGGACAGCAGCCTGGTCTTGTCGCTGCCGACGCTGGAGAGATAGCCCTCGATCTTGGCAAGCACGTCGCGGGTTTGCGCGCCGATATCGCCGGAGGTGTCGCTTGCGGTGACGCCGGCTACGTAGACCACGCCGTTGTGCACGACGATGCGGGACAGGCGTTTGCTGGAATCGAAGCGCTGGATTTCGCTCATTGTGTATTTCCTCAAGGCTCAGGGTTGAACAAGAAAGATGGCTAGTCCCGCAACGCGCCTGCAACGGCGGCGCGGGGTTTGCTGAAGCGGTCGACGGCAAAGGCGTCGATCGGCAATGTACTACGTCCTTTGGTGACCAGCTCGGCGACGATCTGCCCGACGATTGGCCCCAGCTCGAAGCCATGTGCGGAAAACCCGAACGCATGCACCACGCCCGGCGCCGTGCGGCTGGGACCGATGACCGGGATCTGGTCGGGCATGAAGGCCTCCACGCCGGCCCACGCGCGATTGATGCCGAGCGGGCCGAGATGCGGGAAGAGGGCGGTCACGGTCTGCGCGCTGGTGCCGAGTTTGAGCATGTCGACTTCGCCGTGACGCGCCTCGATGTCCGCCGGGCAGCGCAGGCCGCCGCCGATCAGTACCGTGCCGTTGGCAAACTGCTTGAATGAAAGGGCACGTCCGGTCGCGCCAAGCACGGGTTTGACGAACGGCGCGACACGATGGGTGATCATCAGCATCAGTCCGCCCGCCTCGACGGGCACCGGTTCGCCGATCTGCGCCGCGAACTCGCCTGCCCAGGCGCCGGCTGTGTTGACCAGCTGGCCTGCGCGGAATACGCCGCGCGGCGTGTTCACCTGCCATTGGTTGCCCATGTACGCCACGCGCTGTGCCGGCGTGGCTTCATGCACGCTCACGCCCGCGCGCTCGGCGGCCCTGCGGAAGGCGGTGACGGCACGATAGGGCAACGCGTGGCCATCGTCCCGCACCCAGATAGCGCCCGTCACATGCGGCGCGATGGCGGGTACGAGTTCGCGCACGGTGTGCCCGTCAACGATGGTCTCGTGGGTGAAGCCGAGGGCCTCGAGTTCCGCCACGCGTTGGCGCAGGACATCGAGTTCCGCGTCGGTTTCCGCCACTTTCAGCTGTCCGCTCGGCACGAAGTCCGCGTCGTCTCCGGTCAGTTCGGCGAGCCGGTGCCACAACTCGCGCGCGGCCAACGCGAGCGGGATCTCGGCGACGTGCCGGCCCAGCGTGCGCACCCCCCCGGCATTGACGCCGGAGGCATGCCGGCCGCAATACTCGGCTTCCAGCAGCGTGACGCGCAGACCCCGGCGTGCCAGATGCAGCGCGCTGGAGGTTCCCTGCAGCCCGCCGCCGATGACAATGACATCGGCACCCGTTGCGGTATCAGGGTTCACGGGCCAGCTCTCCAAGCGTGATTGGCTTGATGGGGGGGCGGATGCGGTAGTAGCCCACTTCCTGCGGCGAGACCTTGCGCGCGTCGGCGATGATCTCGGTCACGGTCAGCCCGCACTGGCGGCCCTGGCACGGGCCCATGCCGCATCGTCCAAAGGACTTGGTCTGGTTGGGGCCGCTGCAGCCGAGCTGCACAAAGCCGCGGATATCGCCCGCGGTCACTTCCTCGCAGCGGCAGACGACCACATCGTCCGCCGGCACGCGGTTTGCCGCCTTGGGGCGGTACAACGCATCGAGGAAAGGCCGGATCCTGAGGTTGGACCGAAGCGCCGGGCGCAGCGGCGCCGCCAGCCGGTCACGTTGCGCCGCGTCGAGTTTGCCGACATTGTGGGCTGCGGCAAGGCCGGCCAGCTCGCCCTGCAGGGCGGCAGCCACGGCGCCGCCAATGCCGCCGCCGTCGCCAGCCACCAGGATGCCGGGGATGTCCAGCGCGCCCCATTCATCGACTACGGGTTGCCAGCAAAGCTGGGCGTCGTCCCAGCGATGCGCCGCGCGCAGGGCCCAGGTGAACTGGGTATTCGGCACGACGCCCTGGTGCAGCAGTACGGCTGACGTCTTGATGCGTTGGGCCTTGCCGCCGCTGGTGAAGCGCAGTGCTTGCACGGCCGTCTCGCCTTCCACGTGCAGCGCGGCGGCGCCCTTGTGGAACGGCACACCGCTGCGCTTGAGCGTTCGCATCAGCGCCAGTCCCTTCTTCAGGTAGCGCCAGCCGGCGAGCGCACCGCCCAGGTGCGCGAGTGCGCGCTGGTGATCCGCGCCATCCGTCGTATCGACGATGGCGCGAATCGGCACCCCGGCGCGGACGTACTGCCATCCCAGCAGGTAGAGCAGCGGCCCGCAGCCGGCCAGCACCACGGGTTCGGCCGGTACCACGTCAGCGCTCTTGAGCAGGATCTGCGCGGCGCCCGCGGTCAGTACGCCGGGCAAGGTCCAGCCCGGAATCGGGAAGGGGCGTTCCATGGCGCCAGTGCACAGGATGACCTGCCTTGCCTGCAGGCTGGCGACGCTGCCCCCGCGCAGGTAGTGGACGGTGTGCTCGCGTGTGACCTGCCAGACCGCCGCACCGGTGATATGCAGCGCGCCACTGGCGGCGAACCGGTCGGCCAGCGCGCGCCCCGCGGCATAATCGGGGCCGAGAATGCGCAGGCGTTCCGGCGTGGCGCTCTGGATCGCGCGATAGATCTGTCCGCCGCAGGCGTCCTGCTCGTCGAGCAGCGCCACGCGTGCGCCGTTTGCGGCGGCGGCCACCGCGGCAGCCATGCCGGCCGGGCCCGCGCCGATGATGGCGATATCGACGTCCATGTCAGCCATGCTCGACCTCCTCGGCGTGATCGATTTGCACGGGCGGCAAGGGCAGCGTGCGGGCGCCATCCTGGGTGCGCACGCGCATCCCCTCGCGGACCGTGACCAGGCAGCTCTGCCGGCTGGGCTCGCCGTCGATCTCCATCAGGCATTCGAAGCACACGCCCATCATGCAGTACGGCGCGCGCGGTGCGCCGCTGACGGGGGAATTGCGGAAGCGCGTCACGCCGCTGGCCAGCAGTGCCGCGGCGACGCTGCACTGTGCCGGCACCTGGCGCGGGTCGCCGTTGAATTCGATGGTGACGGTGGCCGCGCCGGCACTGCCTGCAGGCGGGGCGATCCGTTGGAACAAGCGCTCAGTGGGCATGATGGAAAGGCTGGTTGGCATTCAGGAAGCGGTCGCCCGCAAAGACGTCGATGCCCGGTGGCTGCGAGCCGCCGGCCACCCACGGGGCGACCAGGAAGGCGTGCGCGGCCGCCAGCGTGACGCCGCTGTGGCAGGTCGTGACGAAAGCGCCCGGATGGCTGGCGCTTTCCTGGTAGATCGGAAAGCCGTCCGGGCTCATCACGCGCAACGCGCCCCACGCGCGTACCAGCTTGAGCCCGGCCAGGGCCGGGAAGCTGCGCACGCCGCGTTGCGCGATGCTGGCGAGCACGTCGACGGTGGTGCCGTCGTCAAGGCCGACGTCCTCCATCGAGTCGCCGAGCTGGATCGTGCCTTCGTCGGTCTGGCGGACGTAGGTCGTCGGGAAGTCGAGCCAATGCGCGACGCGTTCGCCGATGAGGACCTGCCCGCGGTTCGGTGCCACCGGTGCATGCAGGCCGACTTGTTCCGCCAGAAGGCGATTGCCAAGGCCGGCGGCGAGCACGATGCGCGGTGCCGCAAAACGGGTATTGCCGGAATGGACCGTAAAGCCGCCCGCTTCGGGCGTGATTCGCTGCGCGCCGTGCCGGCCAAGGATGTGCACACCGCGGCGCTGGCAGGCGCTGTGCAGGGCGCGCAGAAGCTTCAGCGGATTAGTGTGCCCGTCCATCGGCGTGTAGCTGGCACCGATGACAGCGGGGCCCACACCGGGCAGTCGTTGTGCGACCGCATGATGGTCGAGCATCTCGAACGGATAGTCGCCGCCCAGATCGTCCTGAATGCTCTGCAGGCGCTGCTGGCGTGCCGCCATCTCCTGCCCGGAGAAACACAGATGAAATCCGCCTGGCTGCCTGAGCTGCACATCGATATCGGTTTCATCGCGCAAGGCATCGCGCAGTTGCGGCCAGAGCCGGGCCGAGCCCATGGTCCAGCGTGCATAGGGCGCCATGCCGAAGCCTTTGCCCTGCACCCAGACCAGGCCGAAGTTCCCGCGCGAGGCACGGAAGGCATCGTCGCCCTCGTCGAGCATGGTTACGCGCGCGCCCTGGCGTGCCGCGCCATAGGCGATGGCGGTGCCTACCAGGCCGCCGCCGATCACGATCAGATCGCTTGTCGTCATGTCAATGGAAGTTTCGGGAACGGCGCTCAATGGCGGCCGATCAGCACGCGGTCAAGGCCCACGATGCGGTCAAGCAGCACCATCAGCACCAGCGTGCCCACGATCAGCACGGTGGAAACCGAGACCACCAGCGGGTCGATGGTCTGGGCGATCTGGTTGTACATCGCCACGGGCAACGTAGTGGTGCCGGGCGTGGCCACGAACACCGTCATGGTCAGTTCGTCGAAGCTCTGGATAAAGGCGAGCATCCAGCCACCGGCAACGCCGGGCAGGATCAGCGGCAGCACCACGCGGCGGAACGCGGTGAAGCGGGTCGCGCCCAGCGACAGCGCGGCCCGTTCGGCATCGCGATCCAGCCCGGTGGCAGCCGCCAGGACCAGCCGCAAGGCGTAGGGCATCACCACCACCACATGCGTCAGCGCAAGCCAGAAGAACGATCCGGTCACGCCCAGCGTGGTGAAGAACCGCAGGAACGCCACCCCGAGCACGACGTGCGGAATCATCAGCGGCGACAGGAAGAACCCCATCAGCGCACCCCGGCCGGGAAAGCGGTGGCGCACCAGTGCCAGCGCCGCCGGCACGGCCAGCGCCACGGCGATGGTGGCGCTGACCAGGCCGAGCATCAGCGACAGCCGGAACGCATCGACGATCTCGCGCGCATCCCCGATGGCGCGGAACCAGCGCAGCGATAGGCCGTCGGTCGGCATCGAGATATAGCCCTTGCCGGTGAAGGACACCGCGACCACCACCAGCAGCGGCGCGACCATGAAAGCGATGAAGAGGCTGTGGTACAGCAGCGAGACCAGTCCATTCTTGCGCATGCTTGCGACTCCTTACCCTTCGAATACCTGGCGGAAGCGACGCTCCACCAGCCGGTTGCAGCCGACGATCACGACCACGTTGGCCATCAGCAGCAGCACGGCGATCGAGGCGCCCAGCGGCCAGTTCAACGTATTCAGGAACTCGTCGTAGGCGGCCGTGGCCACCACCTTGAGGCGGCGCCCGCCCAGGATCGCCGGCGTGGCGAAGGCCGATGCCGAGAGCGCGAAGACGATGATGCTGCCCGACAGGATGCCCGGCATGATCTGCGGCAGCACCACGCGGCGGAACACGGTGAAGGGCGAGGCGCCAAAGGCCTGGCCGGCCTGCTCGACCTGGGGATCGAGCTTCTGCAGCGAGGCCCAGACCGAGATCACCATGAAGGGCATCATCACGTGCGTCAGCGCGACGATCACGCCGGTCTGCGTGAAGACCAGCTTCACGGGTCCGTCCACGATGCCCAGCCATTGCAGCGCCTCGTTGATCAGCCCGTTGTTGCCCATCAGGATGGCCCAGCCCAGCGTGCGCACCACCACCGAGATCAGCAGCGGCCCGAGAATCACGATCAGGAACAGGCCGCGCCAGGGGCTGCCCATGCGCGACAGGATGATCGTCTCCGGCACGCCGAACAGGATCGACAGCAACGTGACCGCCAGCGCCATGCCCGCCGTGCGCAGGAAGATCTCGTGGTAATAGCTGTCGCCCAGGATCTCCAGGTAGTTGGCCGCCGTCATCTCCGGCAGCACGCCGCGCGTGCCGTCGAAGGCGTGCAAGGACAGCAACGCCGTCAGCGCCAGCGGGATCAGCAGCAAGCCACAGAACAGCAGCAGGGCCGGGGCCGACAGCAGCCACGGCGCGGCATTGGCGAGCGGCCTGCGGTTGTTGGTCGATGTGGAGGAAGGGGCGGCGATATTGCCGCCGGGCAGGTTCGGCGTGGCGGTATCAGCCATGGTGCGACTCCGTTGCCAGCACGCGCAGGTCGTGATCGGACCACAGCACGCTTACCGCCGCGCCTTCCGCCGGCGGCGCCACGCCGAGGTTGGGCTGGCTCACGCGCAGGGGGCCCAGCGCGCTGTCCACTTCCAGCATCCAGTGATTGCCGAGGAACAGGCGCGTCTGTACCGTGGCGGGAATGCCGCCGTCGCCGGCCTGGCCCAGGCGGATCTTCTCTGGACGGACGTAGACATGGACGTCGCGCCCGACCTCGCGGCCCTCGTGCGGTACGTGCGCCAGGGTCTCGCCCAGGCGTATCTCGCAACAACGTGGATTGGTGTTCTCGACCACGCCCCGGATGCTGTTGGTCTTGCCGAGGAAGCCGGAAGCAAACGCCGATTGCGGTCGCTCGTACGCTTCGAAGGGCGTGGCCAGTTGCACGATGCGGCCGCCATGCATCACTGCAATGCGGTCGCTCATGGTCATGGCCTCGACCTGGTCGTGCGTTACCAGGATCGTGGTGATGCCGAGATGCCGCTGGATTGCGCGCAGCTCGATATGCATGTCCTCTCGCAGCTTGGCATCGAGGTTGGACATCGGTTCATCGAGCAGCAGCACTTCCGGCCGGATGGCCAGCGCGCGGGCGATCGCCACGCGCTGGCGCTGGCCGCCGGACAGTTCCTTCGGATAACGCTTGCCCAGACCACCAAGGCGCACGAGCTCCAGCGCCTCGTCGATGCGACGCGAGCGCTCGGCCGCTGCCACGCCGCGCATTTCCAGCCCGAAGCCGATGTTCGCTGCCACCGTCATATGGGGAAACAGCGCATAGCTCTGGAACACCACGCCCATGCCGCGCTTCTCCGGGCGCAGCGCGGTGATGTCGCGCCCGTCCAGCACGACGCGGCCGCGCGTCGGTTCGATGAATCCCGCGATCATCTGCAGCGTGGTGGTCTTGCCGCAGCCCGAAGGCCCGAGCAGCGAAAGGAATTCTCCGCGCTGGACTTCGAGACTGAGGTTCTCGACGGCAAAGGCGCTGCCGTAGGCCTTGGCGAGGCCGGTCAGTGTGAGGAAGCTCATGGTCATCCGGAGGCTGTCGTGTGGGGGGGCGGTCTTGATGGGATGCCGTACTAGCGTTCCACCGTGCGGTTCCAGCGATTGGTCCACTCGGCGCGCTTCTCGTTGACGAGGGTCCAGTTGGTGGGGAGCAGCTTGTCGATCTGCTCCTTGCCATACGGGACCTTCGCCGCCACCTTCGGTTCGAGCCTGACCTTGCCGTTGATCGGGCCCCAGCCCTGGCTGTCGGCCAGGATGGCCTGCACCTCGGGCGACAGCAGGTACTGCAGCAGTGCCTGCGATTGCTCGGGCACGTCGCTCTGTACCACCGGGCAGGCGGCGGTCAGCAGTGCCGGGGCGCCTTCTTTCGGATAGACGAACTCGACCGGGAACCCCGTGTCCTTCAGGCTCTGCACGCGGCCGCTACCCCAGACCGCCAGGGTGATATCGCCGTTCTGGAACAGCTCCGTCATCTTGCCCGGCGACGGCTCCCATGCCAGCACATTGGGTCCGACCTCCCTGGTCAGCGCCGTGAAGCCGGGATCGATGTTCTGGTCGCTGCCCTTGCGCATCTTGGCGAACAGCATCAGCGTCTGCAGGCCGTAGGTATTGCTGATGGGCGGGATCGCGATCTTCTGGCGGTACTTCTTGTCGGTCAGCACTTCCCAGGAATCCGGCTTCGGCAGCCCGGCCTTCCTGAAGGCTTCGGCGTTGTAGGCGAGGCCGGTTGCCACCACGCCGATGCCCGTGGCCTTGTCGCCCATCTTCGCCAGCGGGTACAGGTCCTTGTAGACCGCCGCGTCCTTGATGGTGTCGCAGAAGCCGAACTGCATGGCCTGGTACATCGGGCCATCGTCAAGCAGCACCACGTCGAGTTCCTGCCTGGCCTTCTGCGCCTGCAGCTTCGCCAGCGTGTCGGTGGAATTGCCGGGCACATATACCACCTTGACCTTGTGCTTCGCCTCGAAGGGCGGAAGGATTTTCTCCTTGAACACCTTCTCGGTCGAGCCGCCGTAAGAGCCGACATACAGCGTGGGCTGCTGGGCCAGTGCGGCGGACGTGCCGCACAACGTGACAAGGGCTGCTGCCAGAATTTGTTGCTTCATGTTTTTCCTCCTCCTCCTGTGCACCATCTAAATGCAAACGATCACAAAATCCATGCATACGGGTTATGGTTGCACCGCAACGAAAAATGACTGAAGAAATGCGGCCTCGGCATAGAGTAGGGCGATGCATTGGCAGTGGAAAATTCTTTTTTTTTCGACGTCCATAACATCGTGCTATAGAATTGCCGCATGAAGATCCGCCAGCTCGAAGCCTTCCGGGCCGTGATGCTTTGCCAGACGGTCACGCGCGCCGCCGAGATGCTGCATATCTCGCAGCCGGCCACGACACGGCTGATCGCCGATCTGGAAGAGGGTGTGGGGTTTACCCTGTTCGAGCGGATGCGCGGCCGGCTCCACCCGACGGCCGAGGCGCAGGCGCTATTCGAGGAAGTGCAGCGCTCGCTGGTCGGCATCGACCGCATCGCCCAGACCGCGCTGGAGATCCGCGACATGCGGCGCGGGTCATTGCAGATCGCGGCAGCGCCGGCGCTGGCCCTGTCGTTCCTGCCGCGGGCCATCGCGGCATTCATGCAGCAACACACGCAGACGCAGATCACCTTGCTCGCGCATTCGTCGCGCACGGTGGTGAACATGGTGTCGGAGCAGCGTTGCGACGTGGGCTTCGCCATCCTGTCGATGAACCACCCCAGTACCCACGGGGAGCGGCTGATCACCACGCGGATGGTCTGCGCATTGCCGGTGGGGCATCGGTTATCCAGCCAGGAGGTGATCACGCCGCACGACCTGGCGGGCGAGAGCTTTGTGTCGCACCCGCGGGTGCTGGATTCGCGCCTGCAGATCGACGCGCTGTTTGCGTCCTACGGGATCGAGCGCAAGCTGCAGGTGGAGACGCAGGTGTCGTGGAGCATCTGCGCGTTTGTGGAGGCGGGGCTAGGGGTGGCGCTGATCGATCCGATTACGGCGCTGGACTATCAGGGCAAGGGCGTCTGCTTCCGCATGTTTGAACCGCTGCTGACGACGGACTTTTCAGTCCTGTTCTCGGCGCAGCGGGTCCCTTCGATCCTGCTGAAGTCCTTTGTTACCCATACGCGCGAATTTGCTGTGGCGCAGCTGGATCCGCGGCTTGTGGTGAGTTGAGGGCGCTTCGCGACGACGGGCGACGGGCCGCATGGACATCCGGCCCGGACGCGTCCGTATCGTGAACTATGGACGCACCGCGTCGTACGCGCGCTGGTACGACGCAGAGAACGTCGTCAGGGCGCGCAACGCCGCTTCCGGATCGTGCCCCGGTTTGACCGCGAAGCTGTTGAAGCCGCAGCGCGCGAGGTAGTGCACGGTATCGATCATCACGTCGCCCACGGCGCGCAGCTCGCCGGTCCAGCCGAGCTGGCGTCGCAGCAGCTGCGCAATCGAATAGCCACGGCCGTCCGTGTAGACCGGGAAGTCGATCGCGATCATCGCGATGCCGGTCGGGTCGATGATGGTGGCGCCGGGTTCCAGCAAGTGCTCGGGCTCGGCATCCGGCGACAGGTATACCGCGACCGGATGCCGGCGCACCCGGTACAGGTGGCGGCAAGCGATCCAGTTCTCCAGCGTCACAAGGTAGCCGGGCTCGTCAGGGGGGCAGGCATCGCCAAGGTGCGCGCGCCAGTCATCCGTGGTCAGGCGTCCGTCCCGGATCACGTTGGGCCGGACCTTGCCGATGGGTTGGTCATGCTCAGACATTCGCCGCCTCCTGGCGCGGGCGCCGCGTGCCGTTGCCGGCGTCCGGGTATACGGCCCGCTGGAAGGGCTCGAGACCGATGCGGCCCACCACGTCGACAAAGCGCTCGGCTTCGCTGTCGCGGTGCGCCAGGTAGGTCTCGATCAGCCGCTCGACCACATCAGGAACCTGCTCCTGGGCGAAGGAGGGCCCGATGATGCGCCCGATGGCCGCGCCGCCGGCCGCCACGCCATCCGTGCGGCCCGGGTCGTCGGCGCCGTTCTGGCGCCCGCCGATGGTGATCTGGTACCAGGCTTCGCCGGCCTTGTCGACGCCGAGGATGCCGATATGGCCGACATGATGGTGTCCGCAGGAGTTGATGCAGCCCGAGATGTTCAGGTCCAGCTCGCCGATGTCGTGCACGTGATCGAGATCTTCGAAGCGCTCCTGGATGGCCTGGGCCAGCGGAATCGAGACGGCATTGGCCAGCGAGCAGAAGTCGCCGCCGGGGCAGGCGATGATGTTGGTGATCAGGCCCACGTTCGGCGTGGCCAGCCCGGCGGCATCCAGCTCCCGCCACAAGGCGTGCAGGCGGCTGCGGCGGACGTCGGCAAGGATCAGGTTCTGCTCGTGCGACACGCGCAGCTCGCCAGAGCCGTGACGCTCGGCGAGATCGGCCATGATTTCCATCTGGTCGGCGGTGATGTCACCGGGCGCCTGCCCCGTGGCTTTCAGTGATGCCGTGACGGCCGCGTAGCCAGGTACCCGGTGCCGATGCACGTTGCTCTTCAGCCAGAGGCGGAAGGCGCGGTCAGTCTTTGCCAGTTCGGCTGACTCGTCCGGCTCGTCCGCGGCAGCGGGGTCATACGGCGGCAACGTGAAGCGCGCGGCGATGGACGCGACGAAGGCTTCGGACACGGTGTCCGGGCCCCCGCGGATGCGTTGCCACTGCTCGTCGACCTGCGCCCGGAAAACCTCCGGAGTCAGGTCCTTCACCAGGATCTTGATGCGCGCCTTGTACTTGTTGTCGCGGCGGCCGTGCAGGTTGTAGACGCGCAGCGTGGCCTGCAGGTAGGTCAGCAGGTCCTGCCACGGCACGAAGGGGTTGATCAGCTTGCCGACCATCGGCGTGCGGCCCATGCCGCCACCGACCCAGACCTTGAAGCCGGTCTGCCCGTCCTGCGCCACGGCCTGCAGTCCGATGTCATGGACGCCGACCGCCGCCCGGTCGGTCTGCGCGCCGCTGATGGCGATCTTGAACTTGCGCGGCAGGAAGGCGAACTCGGGATGCAGCATCGACCATTGCCGCACGATCTCGCACCACACCAGCGGGTTCACCAGTTCATCGGGCGCGATGCCGGCAAAGTGATCGGTGGTGGTATTGCGGATGCAGTTGCCGCTGGTCTGGATCGCGTGCATCTGCACCGTGGCCAGCTCCGCGAGAATGGCGGGAGCATCCTCGAGTTTCGGCCAGTTGAACTGCAGGTTCTGGCGCGTGCTGAAATGCCCATAGCCGCGATCCCAGCGCCGAGCGATCTCCGCGAGCTTGCGCAACTGCCGCGACGCCAGCATGCCGTATGGAATCGCCACGCGCAGCATGGGCGCATGGCGCTGGATATAGAGGCCGTTCTGCAGCCGCAGCACGCGGAACTCGTCCTCGGTCAGTTCGCCGCGCAGGAAGCGGCGGGTCTGGTCGGCGAACTGTACGACCCGTTCGTCGACCAGTTGCTGGTCAATGGCGTCATAGACATACATGGTGGAAAGCTCCTTGCGCAAGCGCGCTAGTCTTTGGCACGGGCCCGTTCGATGGACATGTCGGTCGGCATCATGTTGATATCGGCGTTGTGCATCACCCACAGCGAGCCGGCCACGACGATGACGATCAGGAAACCGGTACAGGCAAAGATGGCGGTGTTGCCACGCTGGCCAGGACCGGTGCCGAGGTGCAGGAAGTAGACGAGCTGCACCAGCAGTTGCGCGACGCAAAGGCCGACCACCAGCGCGATCGCGGCATGCGTCTGCAGCGATCCGGTCATCACCGCCGCAAAGGACGCAATGGTGAGCGCGACCGACAGCAGCAGGCCGACGGTGTAGCCGCGCACGCTGCCATGCACGGCTGGCTCGTCCGCATGGACGGAATGCAGATGGGACGGCTTCATGCGAACTCCCGCAGGTAGACAAAGGTGAAGACGCAGATCCAGACCAGGTCCAGGAAGTGCCAGAACAGGCTCAGGCAGGCCAGGCGGCGGCGCACGATATCGTCCAGCCCGAAATGCCTGACCTGGTGGATCATCACCGCAAGCCACAGCAGGCCAGACGTGACATGCAGCCCGTGCGTGCCGACCAGCGTGAAGAAGGCCGACAGGTAGGCGCTGACACCGGGACCCGCGCCCTGGTGCAGCAGGTGCGCGAACTCATAGACCTCCATGGCGATGAACAGTGCGCCGAGCGCGAACGTCACCGCCAGCCAGCGGATCATCCGCGGCGCGTCGTCGGCGCCCTGCCTGAGCATGGCCAGGCCGAAGGTATAGCTGCTCAGCAGCAGCACCATGGTTTCGGCGAACACGAACGGCAGCTCGAACAGTTGCCGCCCGCCGGGGCCGCCGGCGGTGTTTCCGGACAGCACGCCGAAGGTGGCGAACAACACCGCGAAGATCAGGCAGTCGCTCATCAGGTAGAGCCAGAACCCCAGCGGGGTGTGCGAGCCGGCTTCGTGATGGTGGTGCGCCGCGTCGTGGGCCGCCTCGTGCCCGGGATGGTGCAGGGTAGGGGAGAGAGTCGGGTTCATGGTCAGGCAGCTTCCTGCAGTTGTGCATAGCGCGCGCGCTCGATGCGCTCGACTTCGGCGGCCGGCACGTAATAGTCCACGTCGCGGTCATAGCTGCGCACGACGAAGGTCGCGATGGCGCCGACCAGGCCGACAACGGCAACCAGCCACATGTGCCAGACCAGCGCGAAGCAGCACAGCAGCCCGAACGCCGACACGATGAAGCCTGCCGAGGTGTTGCGAGGCATGTGGATGTCTTCGTAGCGGGCGGGCTGGCGCCACGCGCGCCCGGCTTCCTTGTCATCCCAGTGCTGTTCCAGCGACGTGATCTGCGGCACATGGGCGAAGTTGTAGAACGGCGCGGGCGATGCCGTCGACCATTCCAGGCTGCGGCCATCCCACGGGTCGCCGGTCAGGTCCTGGTTCTGCTTGCGGTCGCGGATACTGACCGCGAACTGCACCATCATCGCCAGGATGCCTGCGCCGATGACGAAGGCGCCCACCAGCGCCACCACCAGGTAGGGATGCCAGTCGACGTTGGCATAGTGGTTCATCCGGCGGGTCATGCCCTTGAAGCCGAGCACGTAGAGCGGCATGAAGGCCAGGAAGAAGCCGGTCAGCCAGCACCAGAACGACACCTTGCCCCAGAACTCATTGAGCTTGAAACCGAACACCTTCGGGAACCAGAAGCTGATCGCGGCCAGGCAGCCGAAGAGCACGCCGCCGATGATCACGTTATGGAAGTGCGCGACCAGGAACAGGCTGTTGTGCAGGACAAAGTCGGCGCCCGGAATGGCGAGCAGCACGCCGGTCATGCCACCGACCGCGAACGTCACCATAAAGCCGATGGTCCACATGGTCGAGGTATGGAAGCGGATCCGTCCCCGGTACATGGTGAACAGCCAGTTGAAGAGCTTCACGCCGGTGGGGATCGAGATGATCGAGGTCATGATGCCGAAGAAGGCATTGACGTTCGCCCCCGACCCCATGGTGAAGAAGTGGTGCAGCCAGACGAAGAACGACAGCACGCCGATCGAGGAGGTCGCGTACACCATCGACTTGTAGCCGAACAGGGGCTTGCGCGAGAACGTGGCGATGATCTCGGAGAAGGCGCCGAACGCCGGCAGGATCAGCACGTAGACCTCCGGGTGGCCCCAGATCCAGATCAGGTTCACGTACATCATGGCGTTGCCGCCGAGCTCGTTGGTGAAGAAATGCATGCCGAGGTAGCGGTCGGCGGTGAGCAGGGCGAGCGTGGCGGTCAGTACCGGGAAGATCGCCACGATCAGGATGTTGGTGATCAGGGCGGTCCAGGTGAAGACCGGCATCTTCATCAGGTTCAGGCCCGGTGCGCGCATGCGCAGGATCGTGACGATGAAGTTGATGCCCGTCAGCGTGGTGCCAAGCCCGGATATCTGCAGTGACCAGATGTAGTAGTCAACGCCTGGCGTGGGGCTGTAGCCGAGCTCGGACAACGGCGGGTAGGCGACCCACCCGGTGGCCGCGAAGTCGCCGACGAACATCGACATCATCACCAGCACCGCGCCCATTGCCGACATCCAGAAGCTCAGGGAATTGACGAACGGGAAGGCGACGTCGCGCGCGCCGATCTGCAGCGGCACGATCACGTTCATCAGCCCGAGCACCAGCGGCGTCGCGACAAAGAAGATCATGATCACGCCGTGCGCCGTGAAGATCTGGTCGTAGTGGTGCGGCGGCAGGTAGCCCGCGGCATCGCCATAGGCGATCGCCTGCTGGGCGCGCATCATGATGGCGTCGGCAAAGCCGCGCAATAGCATCACCAGCGCCAGGATGATGTACATCACGCCGACCTTCTTGTGGTCGACGGAGCAGATCCAGTCGCTCCACAGGGTCTTCCACTTGCCGTAGTACGTGATGGCGCCCATCAGTGCGGCGCCCAGCACGATCACGACGGCCAGGGTCCCCATGATGATTGGCTCATGCAGCGGGATGGCGTCGAGGTTGAGTTTTCCAAGCATGTTATTGCTCCATGCGGCCCACGGGCGCCGACGGGACGCGCTGGAAGGCCTGCAGAGATTCGGGGGCGTCCGCGCGGCAGACCTGGCCGTTTGCCATCATGTATTTGTCGGCGACCTGGTCGAACAGCTTCGGCGCGACGGAGGCGTACAGCGTGACCGGGTCCTTGCTGCTGGGCAGTTCCAGCGAGCGGTAGGTCTTGAGGTCGAGCGCCTGGGACGAAGCCCTGGCGGCGCGGATCCAGGCGTCGAATTCCTCGCGCGAGGTGGCCAGGGTCTTGAAATGCATGTCCGAGAAGCCTGGGCCGCTGTAGGCGGCAGACTGCCCGAGATAGACGCCTGGCGTGTCGGCAATCAGGTGCAGGCGTGTCTGCATCCCCGCCATGGCGTAGACCATGCTGCCCAGTTGCGGAATGAAGAACGAGTTCATCATCGATTCCGAGGTCAGCCGGAAATTGACCGGCGTGCCGACCGGGATCGCAAGCTGGTTCAGCGAGGCGACGCCGTACTCGGGATAAATGAACAGCCACTTCCAGTTAAGCGCGATCACATCGACCTGGATCGGCTTGACCTCCGACTGCAGCGGCCGGAAAGGATCGAGCTTGTGCGTCGAGTCCCAGATCAGCACGGCCAGGCAGGCCACGATCACGCAGGGGATGCCCCAGACCACGATCTCGATCCTGGTGGAGTGCGCCCATTTCGGGGCGTAGGTGGCGCGCGTGTTGGTCTCGCGGTAGCGCCAGGCGAACCACAGCGTCAGGACGATCACCGGGATCACGACCATCAGCATCACGAACAGGGCGATCAGGATCAGCGACTTCTCCTGTTCGCCGACGCTGCCTTTGGGCGAGAGCAATTCCAGGTCGCAGCCAGCCAGCAGCGCGCTGCCGGCAGCGGCCAGGGCAAGCGTGGCGAAGCGAGGGGGCGATTGCGGGGACGTAAGGGGGAACGGGCCATGTCGGTTCTTGTCTGCCGGCCCGGCGGGAGGTTTGAGCATTTCGGACACCTTGGTTACGCATCACTGCGGTATCCGTCGAACCTTGTCGTCCGGCGCAAGCGCCTGCCGTGTCGGCATCAGCCCGTACCCGCTGCGCGACGGTCACGCCGGCGTGAAGGGAAGGTTGTATGGATTACCGTGATGATGTCTGGCATGCTAGCGGAAGACAAAACCCATACATCGAGGACATTTTTCTCCATGGAAGCCATGCAAGAGGCGGATTCCGACACAAAATGGGATTTAAGGATCACGCGTGGGGCCGGTGCCCGGTACGTGCAGATCGTCGAGTTCATCGAGCGGGCCATCGGGGAGGGGCGGCTCGTCGCCGGAGACCGCGTGCCGCCGCAACGCAGTCTCGCCAAGGCGCTAGGTGTCGATCTCACCACCGTGACGCGCGCCTATACCGAGGCCAAGCGGCGGCACCTGATCGATGCCAGGGGGGCGCTTGGCACCTTCATTGCCGCCCCGCGCGCCGAACTGGCCAGGGTGGTGGACATGAGCATGAACGTGCCGCCGCCACCAGCCGGGCTGGACTTCCAGGACCTGTTGCGGCGCGGCCTGTCGCAGGTCTTGTTGCGCAGTGACCCGCATCTGCTGATGACCTACCAGCTTGGCGGCGGCAGCGCTTCCGACCGGGCGGCGGGTGCGCTCTGGCTCGGTCAGATCTTCGGGCACACCGATACGTCGCGGCTGGTAGTCTGCCCCGGTGCGCAGGCCGCCCTGGCCGCCCTGATCCTGACCCGGACCCGGCCTGGTGATGCGATCGTGACCGAGCCACTGGCTTATCCAGGCATTCGCGCGGCTGCGGCCCGGCTCGGGCGGCGCGTCATCACGGCGAAATGCGATGCAGACGGGATGCTGCCTGGCGCGCTCGAAGCGGCCAGCGCCGACGGTGCGACGCTGGCCTACCTGAACCCCACGACGCAGAACCCGACCACGCATACCATGCCGGCCTCGCGCAGGGAGGAAATCGCCCGCGCTGCCGCGCGATGCGACATCACCCTGCTGGAGGACGATCCCTACTGGCTGCTGACGCCCGCCGCGCCTGCGCCGCTGGCGCAGTTTGCGCCCGCACGGACCTACTACGTATCGACACTGTCCAAGACGCTCAGCCCCGGATTGCGGACCGCCTATGTCCTGCTGCCGGAAGGCCGCGGTGGCGACGACCTGCTCGCGGCACTGCGCGCTTTTGCCCTGATGGCCGCACCCATGACGGCGGCCCTGGCGACGCAATGGATGCACGACGGCTCGGCGATGCAATTGCTCGACGGCATCCGCACCGAGGCCTTCGCGCGATGTGAACTGGCCAGGCGATGGCTGAGCGGGATCGGGCAACTGCCCCCGAGCGCGATCCACGCATGGCACCGCCTGCCGGACCACTGGTCAACGCATCAGCTCACCAAGGCAGCGCTGGCGGAGGATTTGCGGGTCACGCCTTCTGACGCATTCTGGGACGGGCCTGGTCCGCCGAACGCGATCCGTATCTCGCTCGGCGGCGTCGAAGACCGTGCGCAGCTGTCACAGGCATTGCGCAAACTGGCGGCGTTGCTGGAGCGCAGGCCAACGCCGGGGCCGGATCTGGTGGTCTGAGTTGTGGCGAGGGGAGGGAAGCCCCCCTCTCATCACGCCAAAGAAAGATTCCATCTGACCTGATGCGTTCGCGCACGCGATGTGCGCTGCCCGCCCGGCGGGTCATATCGTTATCGGCAATCCTTCGTTCCGGCTGCGCGCACGGCGCCCGTATGCTGTGCCTTCGTTTCACAGCGCAATCCCGGACCGATGGCCAACTATCTCGACGAACGACAGCGCGCGGAGCTCGCGCACGCTGCCCGTCACTGGTTGTGGCGCAGCGAACTGCCGACGTGCCTGCTTATCGCTGCGGTGTATGCCGCCTGGTTTGGCGTGGCCGCGAATGCGAGCCGCCTTGGATTGCCGCTGGCATGCGTGCTGCTGACACTGTGCACCACGTGGTACCTGTCATTGCAACACGAACTGCTGCATGGCCATCCGACGCGCCTGCCGTGGCTCAATGCGCTGCTTGGCGCTGCGCCGCTCGGGGTCTGGCTGCCATATGGCCTGTACCGTCGCTCGCACCTGCAGCACCACGACGCCGAGCTGACGCATCCGGCCAGCGATCCCGAAAGCTATTTCCTGTACGCGGTGGACTGGCATGCCACGGGACCCGCGATGCGCAGGCTATATGCGGCCCGCAATACGTTGGCGGGGCGGGTGCTGCTGCAACCGGCTTTCTCGATCTTCGCCATTGCTGCCGATGCCTGGACCAGGCTGCGGGCCGGGGACTGGCGCGACCTGCCGATGTGGCTGGCCCACCTGCTGGCGCTGGCCTGGCTGCTTGCATGGCTGCAAACGTCCTGCGGCATGCCGGCGTGGCTGATGCTTGCGGGCGTAGCCTATCCGGCGCTGTCGCTGTCGGCGATCCGTTCCTTCCACGAGCATCGCGCCACCGACTCGCATGCGGCACGCAGCGTGATCAATGACGCTGGGCTGGCGTGGCGCCTGCTGTTCCTCAACAACAATTACCACCTGGTTCACCACGATCTTCCGTCGGTGCCGTGGTTCGCGCTGGCCTGGGTCTATCGCCGCCGCGCCGATGACTACCTCGCGCGCAATGACGGCTTTATCGTCCGGGGCTATGGCGAATGGCTGGTCCGGTATGGATTGCGTGCGGCGGCGCCGGTTGCGCATCCGTTGTTCCATGGGCCCTCGGGTCGGCATCCTTATGGCGAAGCCTGAGCGCTGGGTAGCGGCGCTACCGATGTATAACGTCTCGCCGTCGTTGCGAGCGGACTGGCTCACGCTGATCGATCGCGTCGCCGAGACGCTGCAGCGTACCAATGCACAGTTGATCCTGACGGCGGTGGACCCGGGGGAGGAGCCAGACGCGCTGCACGCGTTCTGGCGGCGCGAGGATGTACTGCTGTCGCATACGTGTGGCTATCCGCTGGTGCACGGGCTCGCACCGCATGTGCGGCTGATCGGCACGCCCCGGTTTGCGGTGCCGGGTTGCGACCGGGGGACATATAGCAGCGCGATCGTCGTTCGCGCGAATGATGGTCCCGCTACGCTGGCCGCATGCAGAGGAGCACGCGCTGCCTGCAACAGCTCCGACTCGCATAGCGGCATGAATGCGCTGCGCCATGCCGTAGCGCCGCTCGCGCAGGCGGGCCGGTTTTTCGGGGCAATCCTGCACACGGGTTCGCATCTCGGGTCGCTGGCCGCCGTCGCCAATGGCGAGGCGGATGTGGCAGCCATCGATTGCGTGACGCTGGCGTTTGCCGCCGAACACTTCCCGGCGCTGGTGGCTGGGCTCCGGCAGATCGGATCGACGCAGGCGGTCGCCGGGCTGCCGTTTATCGCCTCACGCCGGGTTGGTGCTTCGCTGGTGACGCAGCTGAGGGTGGCAATGCGGGAGGTATTGCGCGATGACGCGGGCCTGCGCTCCCGGCTGCGCCTGGAAGACATCGTGCCAAGCACCGTGGCCCACTATCTGCCAATTGCAGCGATGGCGCAGGAGGCGCGAATGCGAGGGTATTGCGCGCTGGGCTGACCTCATGGAAACACTTAATATGTGAAGCCGCCATCGTGCAGCAGGTGCCAGGGCGTTCTTGCGACGTGTCGCCAGCGAACACCAGCAGCTTTTCGCCCACGCTGCCGACGGTCTGCGTTTTCAACGAATGATCGGAGGACTATTGTGGTCACACCACCGGAAGCGCTATACACGCAGCAAGTTCGCACCTACCTCGGGTTGTTGGAGCGCGGCGATGTCGCTGCCATCTGTGCGTTGTTTACACCGGATGCGCAGATCTACTCGCCGTTTCTCGGCTGGATGGCGCCTGCGCCATTCTTTGCCAAAGTCAGTGAAGCATCGGGCCGCAGCACGATTACGCCTATCGACGTCTGTGTGAGCACGACCGGAGCTCGACGTGCGACCGGTTACTTTATCTACGACTGGATGTTGAAAGACGGATCGACTGTGCGCTTCGAATGTGTCGACGTGTTCGAGTTCGACGTGAACGGACTGATCGAGCGGATGGTCATCGTCTACGATACGCATCCGATCCGTAGTACGGTCGGCGATAAATACGCGTAGTGGAAAGCCGGACGACAGCGAGGGTCGATGCCGCGTCCGGCGTCTGCGGCGGGTAGGCGTGTGCATTCCAGCGCGCCGAACTCGGTTCGCTAGCTCGTTTCGCTAACGCCTGCATTAAGAATGCGTTTGTAAAAGCCGAGTTCGTTGATGATCGCCTTGCCACTATTGGCTCGCAGCAATGCCATCTGCTGCTGCGCGCGCGCCGTATCGCCTCGTTTCGCCGCCACGTAGCCCAAAAGCATCCATGGGTAGCCTGCGCCTGGGTCGATCTGCGTGGACCAGGCCGGCGCATGCGCGTTCAAATAGGCATAGCCATTGTCATAGTGGCGCTGGGTATCCGGCGATAGCGGGACTTCATAAAGCTGCGGGAAAACTTGCGTGACCGTGCCGGGATAGAAATTCGGATTGATCGTGTTCTCGGAATCCGCGACAGTAAGGGCCGCGCCATTGGATCGCCCCTGAATGCCGACGGCTACCGATGCGGCAATCTGGTTGTAATAGCCCGAGTCCGCATCGCCGAGTGCATTGAGCGCATTGGCAAAGTCCACCAGTCCCCGGTAATTTTCCGTATTGTCCTCTGTGTAAGCAATGCTGGATGACGTAAAGCTCGCACAATAAGTCGGATGGGTCGGTGGCGTGTAGTCTTGCCGGAAAACCGAAATCAGGCCATCCGGCTTTTGTGGAACGGCCAGATTGGCGTAGGCGATGGCTTTCAGCTGCGGCAGGTTATTCCGAAACCATGCGACGTCGCCCGTCACTCGCATATACTCTGCCGCCAGCGACAGGAAGGTCGACGCATACGAATCGTTAGAGTCGGCGGGGCACTGGATTGGCGAATTAAAATCACCGGCAAATTTAATGTCGTTGATGGTGTGGTTCGCGGGATTGACGTTCTTGATGTACAAATCCATGTAAGTCCGCACCTCGTTCGGGCGGTCCTTGATGAATGCGAACAAGCCAATATTTGCGAAGTACCAATTCAGCCAATGGCTTCCGGCGCCAACCTGATAGGCCCCGGCAAAGGGTCCGGTGGTAATCTTCAATGCGTCCAAATTCGCGAGGACATCGAATCCGGATTGATTTGCGTTGGCAAGCTGATGCGTTGCGGTTGAACCGGCAGGCGCCGCGGTGGATTCTGAAGAGTCGCCGCCGCCGCAACCGGCCAGCGCCATCGAAAGAGCGGTCAAGAGCACCAATCCCCTGGAGGGACGGCCATGCAAAGGGTAAATAAATTTCACATCCATATTGATTTCTATTGATTTAAATCCGAATTTCAGATCGAAGGCTATTCATGTCCGTGCGTCGGACCGATTCGACAGCACTTCGCGATCAAGCAGTACGTGCTCGGCGCATTGCGGCGTAGTCATTACTCGTACGAGAAAGAAGCTGCCGAGCTTGTCAATGCGTTTGGGCGCCATGGCGGCGCCCCGCACTGCGCAGGTCAACGGATCTTCGGCCACCAGCATTGGGTAGGCTGGTTTCCCCGGCCAGGAGGCGATCCAGGTCACGCGGCTGCGCGCCATCGCCGGTCAGCATCAGGCCGCGCTCGGCAATGTCGGCACAGCGTTCCGATGGGGTCTGTTCTTGCTAGCTGTTACGAGCTGCCGAAGAGCCCCGGGGCAGCCAAGACCACCTGGGGTAGTGATGTAGGAGAACTGTTGATTACATCGCCTACCACCACGGAACGGAACAGCCTCTCAGTCCGACGCCACGAGTGACGCGAACCTGACTTCCTTCGTTCTGGCCCGTAGGACCGAATAGTCAGCGGAAGCGGGATGATACATGATGACTCTGTTCACTCCCGGCTCCAGGCCCTCTCACCAGACCCTGCCCCCGTGGCAAGGTGGCAAGCGCGCCGCCTATCTCTTGCGCGTCGCGATCCTTGCGCCTCTAATGGGCTATTGACAGGCAGTAACTGTCAGAGGGTGATATGCGCTGCAGCAAGTGCGGGTTCGACAACCCTGCGGGAGGAAAATTCTGCGAGGAGTGTGGGGAACGCCTTGTGCAGATCTGCGCGCAATGCGGCTACGAGTCAGGTCCGACCGCAAAATTCTGTGGCGCGTGCGGCGTACTGCTTACGAGGCCGGCCGCAGCCGCAACGCCCGTCGTTCCTGCACCGGTTCACTACACGCCCTCCCGTCTCGCCGAGCGCATTCTTGCCGAGCATGCGGCGATGGAAGCCAGGGGACAGGCTGCCGGCGAACGCAAGACCATAACCGCGCTGTTTGCGGACATGGCCGGCTCGACGGCCCTGATCCAGGACCTCGACCCGGAAGAGGCGCGCGGGCTGATCGACCCCGTGGTGGCGCTGATGATGGAGGCCGTTCACCACTATGAGGGCTACGTCGCCAAATGCCTGGGTGATGGCATCCTGGCGCTGTTCGGTGCGCCGATTGCGCACGAGGATCACGCTCTGAGGGCGTTGTACGCAGCGCTGCGCATGCAGGAAGCGATGCGCCGCCATGGTGACCGGGTCCGCCTGGAGATGGGTATCCCGCTGCAGGTCCGGGTTGGCGTGCATACCGGCGAAGTCGTGGTGCGCTCGATTCGCAAGGATGACCTGCGCACGGACTACGATCCGGTGGGGCACACAATCCATATCGCCTCCCGGATGGAAGGCGTCGCGACACCGTCGTCGATCCTCGTCAGCGAATCGACCCACAAGCTCACCGAGGGGTACTTCGAATTCAGAGCCCTGGGGATTACGCGCGTAAAGGGCCTCCGGGATCCGCTTTCGGTGTATGAGGTGCTTGGCCCCGGCGTGTTGCGCACACGCCTGCAAGTGGCGGCGCATCGCGGGCTGGCGCGGTTTGTCGGCCGGCAGCCCGAACTGGGGTGCCTGCACGAGGCGCTGGAGTCGGCCAAGGCTGGGCATGGGCGGATCATCGGCGTGGTCGGCGAGGCGGGCGTTGGCAAGTCGCGCTTGTTTCACGAGTTCAAGGCACGCTCGCAGCAGGGATACAAGGTGCTCGAAACCTTCTCGGTTTCGCATGGCAAGGCGTTTCCCTATCTGCCGTTGATCGATCTGTTGAGAAACTACTTTCAGATCACCGCGCAGGATGACGAACGGCTGAATCGCGAGAAGGTCACCGGCAGGCTGCTCACTCTGGATCGTACGCTGGAGGACCAACTTCCTTATCTGCTCTATCTGCTGGGTATCAGCGAACCGGGCTCGGCATTGCCCGCGATGGACGCCTTCCTTCGGCGCCAGCGCACGTTCGAAGCCATTGCCAGGCTGCTGGTGCGCGAGAGCCAGAATCAGCCGCTGATGGTGCTGTTCGACGACTTGCAATGGCTGGACAGTGAGACGGAGACCTTTCTCAAACTCCTCATCGAACATGTGTCGGGCGCGAGAATGCTTCTGCTTGTCAACTACCGTCCCGAATACGCCCATGACTGGGGCCGGAAGCCCTATTACACCCGATTGCATCTGGAACCACTGGGGCAAGGGGAGGCACGGGGCCTCCTCACGGCACTGCTGGGTGAGCATCTCTCGCTCGAGCCGCTGAAACTGCAAATCCTGGCGAAGACGGAGGGCAACCCATTTTTTATGGAAGAAGTCGTCACGACGCTGGCCGAAGAAAACGTCTTGCTTGGCCAGCCGGGCAGCTTCCATGTCGAGAAGGGCCTGGTTTCACTTCATATTCCGACCACTGTGCAGGGGGTGCTCGCAGCGCGCATGGACCGGCTTGCTGTCGCGCAGAAGGAGTTGCTGCAGACGCTCGCGATCATCGGCAAAGAGTTTCCCTTAAGTCTGATCCAACATGTCACCGCACTGCCGGATGATGAACTGCGCTCGCTTCTGGGCGACCTGCAGGCCGGCGATTTCATCTATGAGCGTCCCGCATTCCCCGAAGTGGAGTACGCGTTCAAGCACGCGCTTACCCAGGAGGTAGCCGCGAATTCGCTGCTGACTGACCGGCGCAGTGTGCTGCATGAACGCACGGCCCGGGCCATTGAGATACTGTTTCCAGGCCGGCTGAGGGACTACTGTAGCGAGTTGGCTCACCATTACAGCAAGAGCGGAAATACCCGGAAGGCAATCGAATATCTGCACTTGGCGGGCCAGCAGGCCTTGCAGCAGTCGGCTCATCTCGAAGCGATCCGTCATCTCAGCGCAGCTCTCGAGTTCCTCAAGTCGTTGCCTGACACTCCCGAACGCGCACGCCAGGAACTCAGCCTGCTGCTGAGCCTTGGCATTGCCTGCATCACTGCTCGAGGTCACGGAGCGCCGGAGGTGCAGACGATCTACACACGTGCATTAGCCTTGTGCGAACAGGGCGGGGAAACACCACAGGTGTTCTCCGCGCAGTTGGGGATGTGGTCTTTTTACCTGTTGCGGGGACAGCTCCAAACGGCACAGGCTCTGGCAGAGCGGCTGCACGGTCTCGCGCAGGACACGCAGGAACCGGAACAGCTCGCGGAGGCGCACCGCGTTCTGGGAGTCACGCTGTTCCGCCAGGGGAAGATAAGCATGGCCCGCACCCACATGGAAGAGGCGCTGACACTGCACCGCCCCGATCGGCAGTCATACGGACATCTGCTGCGTTATGCGCGAAACCCGGCCGTTCATATGCGCAGCACCTTGAGCTGGATTCTTTGGTATCTGGGCCTGGCGGACCAGGCCTGCACCCGAAGTGAGGAGGCAATGGACCTGGCCAGGAAGGCCTCCGATCCGTTCGGCCTGGCGCTGAGCCTGATTTTCGCGGCCGAATTGCATCAGCGCCGGTGCGACGTGCAACGGGCACTGGAGTGTGCAGACGCAGCGATCGCACTGTCGAATGACCATGGGTTCCAGCTCTATCTGGCGTGGGGAACGATCCTCCGCGGCTGGGCGCTCGCCGAACACGGTTCCCATGAGGACGGTATCGCCCAAATGCGGCAAGGCTTCCGCGCTCTCGAAGCCACCGGAGCGGTACTCGGGCGGCCCTCGCTTCTGGGACTGCTAGCCGATGCTTATGGAAGGGCCGGACAAGGCGAGGCGGCACTTCGCGTGCTGAGCGAGGCGCTGACACTGGTAAGCTGCACCGGCGAGCGGTTCGATGAACCGACACTGATTCGGCTTAAAGGAGAGCTGCTGCTGATGACGGCGGAGGACAAGGAAGCGGAAGCGTGTTTTCGGAAAGCGATTGCCCTCGCCCGGGACGAAGGGGCCAGGTCGATCGAGTTCCGGTGCGCGCTGAGCCTGGCCCGGCTTTGGCACAGCCAGGGCAGGAACCGTGCAGCGCGGCAGATGCTTGCCGAGATACAAGGCCTCTTCAGGGAGGGGCTTGATTCCGTGGATTGGCGTCAGGCAAAAGAGCTGCAAGAGATTTTGTCCTGATGCCGAAGGACTCGGAAGCGTGGCCGCCGGGGCCACTGAAACGCAACGGTTACCCTTGGCTTCACAGCCCGGCGTTTTCCACTTCGGCAGCGATGGCCATGCCCAGTTCCGTTGTCGACGCGTTGCCGCCGAGGTCGGCGCTGCGCGGGCCGTGAACCAGCACATGCTGAATGGCGGCAAGAATGGCATCGTGCGCCTTCCGCCCTGCATCGCCATCCGTGTCGAGGAAATCGAGCATCATGGCGCCTGACCAGATCATCCCGATGGGGTTCGCCAGATTCTTCCCATAGATGTCGGGCGCAGAGCCATGCACCGGCTCAAACAGCGACGGGAACCTGCGCTCCGGATTCCAGATTGGCTGAAGGCGCCAGTCCGAGCGTTCCGGTGCATTGGCATGCTTGCATGCTGGCACCGGGCCATCCTTTGCCGATGGCATCGGTCCGAAATCAGAACTGATATCGCAGTCCGGCGACAAATTGCCGGCCGAGTCCCGGAATGACCGCAAGGTTGCCCCACGACGCAGGATAGTAGTTCTTGTTGAACGCGTTATGGACGTCCATGAAGACGCGCGTGCGGCGATCGATCTGCCAGTAAGTAATCAGCTTCACGGTGGCGTAGGCGGGTAGCGAGTACGTATCAGTGGCGTTGCCCGAGCGCGATCCCACATAGACGATACCCGTGCCGACGCCATAGCGTCCGCCGGACCAAGGCATGGCATCTTCCCGAATCGCCAGCAGACTGGCGCTGACCTTTGAGGATGTTGGTCAGGCGGGTGCCGGGCGCAATGAAGTTGTCCTCGGTGACTTTGGCGTTGGCCAGGGCGAAGCTGGTGCTGATGCGCCAATGCTGATCGAGCTGCGCGAATGCGTCCACCTCCAGCCCGCGGCTCGTGGCTTCGCCGGCGGCGACGTTGAAGTTGGGGTTGGTGGGGCTGCGCGTCAGGACGTTGTTCTTGCGGATATCGAATGCCGCAAGTGTCGCTCCCAGTCGCGCGTCGCTGGACTGCCACTTCAGGCCCGCCTCGACGGCGCGTGCATGCTGAGGATCGAACGCATTGCCAGCTTCGTCCACGCTGCTGTTGGGGCGGAAAGACTTGCCAAGGGACAGGTACGCCGAGAGCTGGGCGGTCGGCAACCACGTCAGCCCGATTCTTGGCGAAACGGCTGTCTGGCTTTGGTTGGTCGACCTCCCGGTGAGGAGGTTATCGACCGACTGGTGGTAGTTGTCGAACCGGACGCCTGCCAGCAGCTTCCATCGCTCTCCAAGCGAAACCTCATCCTGAAGATAGGCGCCGACATTACGCTGGTTTTCACGCGTCGGTATGTTTGGCGATACCGGCGGTTTCGCTTGCCCGTACACCGGCTCGTAGATATCAATCGCGTACGGATTCGTCGCCAGGTTCGAATAGGCGATATCCATACCCATGAACAGGCGCGACGCTTCGACGCCAACAAGCGATCCATTTGAGGCGCCCAACAATCTGCTCGTACGGTGCGGCAAAACGCAATTCACTGCGGTGCGGTGCGCTGCGATCGGTACCATCGTCGGTGCGACTGCTCTTAAGCTTGGGTTACGCAGCATGACTGCGCCGCTGTGCTGTGTCTTCTTGGCATCCAACCTTTCAGGAGCGTTCTCATGGCCCTTCGGGATTTCAAAGTCCCTACTACGGACTATCACTTTCACACGCTGGCGCAACTCGCTGATGCTGCGGAGGCCGGCCTGTGACCTGGAGCATGATCGCCGAACCGGTGGCCGATCTGCTGCCGGACCTGGTCGCGCTGCGCCGCGACCTCCATGCCAATCCTGAACTGGCCTACGAGGAACATCGCACGGCAGGCATCGTGGCGCAGTCGTTGCGCCTGCTTGGTCTTACGGTGCAAGAGGGCATTGGCGGCACCGGTGTGGTGGGCACGCTGCGCGGCGGCCAGGGCAAGCGGACCGTGGGCCTGCGCGCAGATATGGACGCGCTACCTATGATGGAACTTGGCCGTGCGGCCCATGCCAGCCGCGCGCCCGGCAAGCACCACGGCTGCGGGCACGACGGCCACACCAGCATGCTCGTCGGCGCCGCGCGCCAGCTCGCGCGCACCGGCGTCGACGGTACGGTGCACTTCATCTTCCAGCCGGCCGAGGAAGGGCAGGGTGGCGCGGGCCGGATGATCGAAGACGGCCTGTTCGAGCGCTTTCGCTGCGACAGCGTCTATGCGCTGCATAACTGGCCCGACCTGCCGCTGGGCCACGCGCAGACGCGCCCAGGCGCCATCATGGCGGCTGCCGACCGGTTCGACATCGTGCTGCGCGGGCGCGGCGGACATGCCGCGCAACCGCACCACACCCCCGACGCCATTCTTGCCGCCAGCCAACTGGTGTCGCAATTGCACACCATCGTGGCGCGCTGCATCGACCCCGCTGAATCGGCCGTGCTGTCGGTCACGCGTATCGAGGGCGGGCACAGCCACAACGTGCTGCCGGCCGAAGTGCAGATTACCGGCACGGTGCGCAGCTTCGATGCCGCGTCGCAGGACCGCATCGAGAGCGCGCTGCGTGCCATGGCCGAGGGCGTGGCGCGGGGGAGCGGCACGCAGGTTGAAGTCAACTACGTCCGCTACTATCCGGCCACCGTGAATACGCCGCCCGAGGCGGCGCTGGCCCTGGACGCGGCACGCGCCATCGGTTTGCAGGCACAGATCGCTCCGCGTGCCGCCTTCACCTCGGAGGACTTCGCCTTCATGCTGCAGCGCAAGCCCGGCGCTTATCTCTGGCTGGGCCAGGGCCGTGCCGAACCGGGGCCCGACGGCGAGCGTCCACTGCACCACCCTTGCTACGACTTCAACGACGATGCGCTGCCGTTGGGCGTGCGCTGGTTCTGCGAAGTCGCCCGGCGGGCGCTGGTGGCCGCGCCGTAATTCAACAGATCAGCACTCCAGCCATACTATGACCGCACTTCAATCCACTCGCCAGGAAAAGGACTTCCTGGGCGTCAGAAATCTCGATAACACTTTGTACTACGGCGTTCAAACGCTGCGAGCAAAGGAGAATTTTCATCTCTCCGGCCGCCGCATTGGCGAGTACGCAGAATTTGTCAAGGCACTGGCCCTTGTCAAGCATGCGGCCGCCAATGCCAATTACCGGATCGGCCTGCTGGATGCGGCCAAGCATGCGGCCATTGCAAAGGCGTGCGCGGAAGTCATCGACGGTGCCTTACATGACGAGTTTGTCGTTGACATGATTCAGGGCGGCGCTGGCACCTCCTCGAACATGAATGTCAATGAAGTGCTCGCCAACCGTGCACTGGAACACCTGGGACAAGAAAAAGGCGATTACAGGCACCTCCATCCCAACAACGACATCAATATGTCGCAATCGACGAATGATGCGTATCCGAGCGCCATCCGCGTGGGGCTGCTGCTTGCCCATCTCCCGCTATTGGAGAGCCTCAGCCACCTCGCCACGACCCTGGCGAGCAAGGCGGAGCAGTTCGACACCATCCTGAAGATGGGCCGCACCCAGCTCCAGGATGCGGTTCCCATGACGCTTGGACAGGAGTTCCGGGCCATGGCTGACACCGTATCCGCGGACCTCGAGCAGCTTCACACGCTCATCCCCGCTGCGCTGTGCGCCGTTAATCTCGGTGGTACGGCGATCGGCACTGGCATCAACGCAGACCCGCGCTATCAGGCGATCGCCATCGAGGAACTGGCGGCGCTCTCCGGCTTCCCGATTCGTTCCGCAGCCAACCTCATTGCGGCAACATCGGACATGGGCGACTTCGTACTGCTTTCAGGCCTGATCAAGAAGACCGCCCTGCGGCTCTCGAAAATCAGCAATGACTTGCGCTTGCTGTCGAGCGGTCCCCGGGCTGGCCTTGGGGAACTCAACCTTCCTCCGCGCCAGCCTGGTAGCTCGATCATGCCCGGAAAAGTCAATCCGGTTATTCCAGAAGCGGTGAACCAGGTGGCCTATGAAATCGCAGGCAACGATGCGGCGCTGACCCTGGCCGCCGAGGCCGGTCAGTTGCAACTTAATGCCATGGAACCCCTCATTGCATATAAGCTTTTTGACTCCATCCGGCTACTCGATCGGGCGGTGCGTATGCTGGACCGCGAGTGCATCGCGGGCATTACCGCGAACCCGGATCGGTGTTCCGCGCTGGTTCAGCGGTCGATTGGTATTGTGACAGCGCTCAATCCGTACATCGGATATGAGAATGCTACGCGGATCGCAAGGCTAGGGTGTGTTGACATTTAGACGAGCCAGATGAGCGCGGAGGCCAGGGCAACGAAGGAAGCAAAGCGCTCGGAGAGCTTGTCGTATCGCGTGGCGATGCGTCGAAACTGTTTGATGCGGGCGAAGAAGCGCTCGACCAGATTGCGGGACCGATAGAGATGCTTTTCCAATGGACGTTGTACAAGCCGGTTCGCCCGACTCGGGATGACAGCCTGGACATCGAACTTGTGCAGATGCTCGATGAGCGCATCGGTATCGTAGGCCTTGTCGGCGGCAACACTGCCCGGGCACAAACTGCCCAGCAAAGGCAACGCCTCGGGGCTGTCGCCCGCCTGTCCGCCGGTCAAGCGAAATCTCGCCAACATGCCCAGTCCGTCAACCAGTGCATGAATCTTCGTGCTCAGGCCACCGCGCGATCGCCCGAGCGCCTGGTCACCTTTTTTTGGGCGCGCCAGCGGCATGCTGATGGGCGCGCACAATGGTGCTGTCGATGAAGACTTCCTCGAAATCCGCGTCACCTGCCAGCGTTGCAAATACTTTATGCCATACCTCGGCACGCGACCACCGAGCGAATCGCTGGTACACACTGTTCCAGTTGCCAAATTCTTCCGGCAGGTCTCGCCACGGGCTGCCGGTACGGGCAATCCACAGTACGGCCTCCACGAACTCCCGATTGTCGGCGGCGGTTCGTCCCCGATCCCCGGCCTTACCGGGTAGCAGCAGCGCGATGCGCTCGTACTGGTCGTCTCGCAACAGCCTTCTTGCCATCCCTGCCTCGCCCAAAAGACAGGATGTAAACATATTTCGATCGAAGTTAACACCCCTTCGTGCCTCGGCCTTGCCTAATGTCAACACACCCTAGCACAGGAGACTGGTCGCACCGTCGTGGAGCTAGTGCAATCCGAGCGGCTCATCAGTAGTGAGCTTCTGGCCGAAATCTTGCGCCCGGAGAACATGGTGGCGCCTCGTGCGGTAGCAAGGGCCTGATAGCTGCGAGTGTTTTTTTCCCCCTCTCGCGAAGTGGGAGAGGGGTGAGGGCTGGAGCGTCAACGAAGTAACGCGCTTCGGTGTTGTTGCCAACGCCTGCCCTCAACCCCCGGTCCCTCTCCCGCAAGCGGGCGAGGGAAGCATCAGTTTGTTTCCTGCAGCACCTGCGCGCGGGCAAAGCGCCCGATGGCATAGGGCTCCAGCGGAATCGAGGTACGGCCCGTGGCGATCAGCTCGGCCATGGTTTCGCCCACGCCGGGGCTGATCGCAAAGCCCTCGCCATTGAAGCCGAAGGCGTAGTACAGGCCGGGCACCGTGGCGCTGGGGCCGATCACGGGCTGCCAGTCGGCGGTATAGCCTTCGATGCCGCTCCACACCCGAATCAGCTGCACATGCTCGAAGGCCGGCACGAAGTGGCGCAGTTCGCGCAGCTGGCGCAGCACGTTGTCGGGCTTCACGTAGGCGCGAATGCGGTCGATGTAGGCCGGCCCCTTGAGGCCGCCGCCGAAGACGATGTTGCCGCGTGCGATCTGGCGGAAGTACAGGCTCTCATGCTCGATCGGCGTCGAAACGCCGATGGAAGGGCCGATGGCATAGGGCAGCGGCTCGGTCACGCCCATCTGCGGGCCGCGCGCGTCCATCGGCACGGCCTCGCCGAACTGCTCGGCCAGGTGGTTGGACCAGGCGCCGCAGGCCACCAGCATCTGCGGAGCACGAAAGCGCCGGCCATCGGCGGTGTAGGCAACAAAGCCATTGGCGTCGTGCTCGACCTGCATCACCTCGGCGTGCTCGACGATCTGTGCGCCGGCGCGACGCGCGGCGCGTGCGAAGGCCGGGCCGGCCAGGCGCGGGTTGGCATGGCCGTCCTGCGGTGAATACGAACCCGCCACCACGCCGGGCGCAAAGATGCCCCAGCGCCGGCGCAACTGCTCGGCGCTGAAGAGCTCCAGCTCCAGTCCGAGCGGCTTCACGTCGCGCGCGTGCTGCTCGAGCACCGCGGCCTGCTGTTCGGTGTAGCACACGCGCAGGTGGCCGTATGGGACGAACTCGAGGTCTTCACCCAGCAGTTCCTTCACGCGCCCCCAGACGGCACGCGCGCGATTGGCCAGCGGCATCTGGTGCAGCGCGCGTCCCTGGCGGCGCACATTGCCGAAGTTGGTGCCGCTGGCCTGGCGCCCGACCAGCTCGCGTTCCAGCAGCACCACCGAGAGGCCCTGCTGGCGCAGGAAGAAGGCGGTGGTGGTGCCCATCAGGCCGCCACCGAGCACCAGCACATCGGCGTCGTGCGTCCTGGTTGCCGTGCTCGCTGTCGTGCTAGTTTTGGTGCCACTCATGGCTGCACCTCACGTGTATTCATCATCAGTGGCTTGACCGGTGCCTGCGAGCGCAGGCGACCGACTTGTTCGACCGGGATGGCGCAGGCCTGCGCCACGATCTCGGCCGCGGCATGGCCGCAGAAGCGGCCCTGGCAGCGGCCCATGCCAACGCGGCTGAAGGCCTTGGCCCGGTTGACCTCCTGGCTGTCCAGTTCGGTCACGCAGCGGCGCAGCTCGCCCACCGTCACGGCTTCGCAGCGGCATACCACCGCGGCATCGGGCAGGGCGGCGGCCTGCGCGTGCGGCCACGGGAAGGCGCGCGCCAGCCCCTGGCGGAAGCGGTCCATCTGGTCGAGGGTGCGGCGCAGCGCAGCCGATTCCGCGGCATATTGTGCGCGGCCCCGCTCATGCCCGAGGTCGGCCAGAGCCGCCAGCGCCGCGAGCCGACCCGCGGCCTCGGCCCCATCGGCACCGAGGATGCGGGCGCCGTCGCCGGCCAGGTACACGCCGCGCGTGCTGCTGCGGCCGTCCGTGTCGATGCGCGGCAGCCACTGGCGGCTCACGGGTTCGAAGGCGAACTCGCAGCGCGCGAGGTCGGCCAGTTGCGTCTCGGCGCGCAGGTGCCAGCCCAGGCCCACGGCGTCACATTCGAAGCGCTGCTCGCGCCCGCGCGCATCGCGCACGGTCACGGCCTGCACGCCAAGGCGGTCATCGCCGTCGATCGCCAGCGGGGTCACGCCCTGCAGCACCGGTATGCCGGCATGCTTGAGGCCGCGGATCAGTCCGAGCCCGCGCAGCGCCAGCCGGGGGCGCGCCAGCAGGCCGGCAATGGCGCCCCAGGATTTATTAGCGGGGGCGGTGTCGAGTACCGCCGCCACGCGCGCGCCGGCCTGCACGTACTGCGAGGCCACCAGGTAGAGCAGCGGCCCGCTGCCGAGGAAGACGACTTGCGTACCGATGGCGCAGGCCTGTGCCTTCAGCGCGATCTGCGAGGCGCCCAGGCTGTAGCAGCCGGCGCGGTGCCAGCCAGGCACCGGCATGAGCCGGTCGGTGGCACCGGAGCACACCAGCAGTGCGTCGAAGGGCAGCGTCTGCGGCTCGTCCTCGCGCACGACGTGCAGCTCGCCCTCGGTCAGGTTCCACGCCAGCGTGTTAGGGCGGTAGTCGATCTGCGCGCGCAGTGCGTCGAAGTCGCGGTGCAGCGCCTGGGCCTTGTCGGCCTCGCTGCCATAGAGCTTGGCGTAGGAGCGTTTGAAGCCTTCGGGCTGGCGGCGGTAGATCTGGCCGCCGTCGCGCCGGCCTTCGTCGATCACGGTAGGGCGCAGTCCGGCCTGTACCAGTGCCTGGGCCGCGCGTACGCCGGCGGGGCCGGTGCCGACCACGACGATGCGGGGCAATGCTGACGGCGCGCTCATGCGGTGGCTCCCGGCGCGTGGCGCGCGAGCGATTCCTGCAGGTCTGGCGTCGCGGGCCAGTGGTGCGCGGGCGGTCGGGTCAGCACCTCCATGCCGGCCTCGGCAGGCGTGGAACAGGCACGCAGGCGCTCGCCCGCGGGCGTCCATACCCAGCAGTCCTGGCAGGCGCCCATCAGGCAGAAGCCCGCGCGCGGGCCGTCGCCGAATTCGCTGTCGCGCACGCGCCGGCCATGCAGCAGCAGTGCAACCAGAAGGGTGTCGCCCGCCAGTGCGGTGGCACTGTGGCCATCGATGCGCAGGGTGATGGCGGGACGGTCGGATTCTGCCAGCCGCATGAATCGCGCAGGCAGTGGGGGAGCGTTGTCGGGCATGGGCGGCGGCTCGGCGTTGGTTTGGAACAAGGGTCTGACCGGACTGACAGAACGCGCTTTGCGGACTTCACAACAGGCAGGTCTTTGCCTCAAGCTTAGGACGGGTGGCACATGGCGTGGTGCTGCATTCAGGGGACTGAATGAAGCACGCTGCTGTTATGCGGGCCGTGGCAGCAGAATGTTTGGCAGAAGGCTTCCGGCAGCCTGGCGCGGCAGGTCAAAGCTGTCCAGCCATTGGGCCGGCCCGCTGCCGCAGGCATGGCGATGTCGTTGTGGTGATCGATCGGACTTATCCTGGACCATATCGTTCGCGCGGAGCCAGGACGCCCTCGGGTTTATCCGGAGGATGCAAGAATCGTCCGCGTGGGGTGGCAGTTTCGCAATTCGATGCGGTAGCGCGGTCCGTAACGGAGACAAATGCTGAGGCTTCTTGTCTAGCATGGAGGCATGAATCCACTATCGGTGCCGACCCCCGGCGCCCCGCTTTCCGTGCAACTATTCGACCCCCAGACTGTCTCCGTTCCCTCGGGCCATTTCATCGGCGGACGGCTCGTGCCTGATGCCGGCCGCATCCCCGTGCGGCGCCCCTCCGATAACGAGGTGCATGCCGAGCTGCCGCTGGCTGACGCCGCCGCCGTGGATGCAGCGGTGCAGGACGCGTGGAAGGCCTGGCGCACCAGCGACTGGGCGCGCCGTGCCCCGCGTGAGCGGGCGCGCGTGCTGCGCCGCTGGGCCGACCTGATCGAAGCGGATGTGCAGGGTCTCGCGCCGCTCGAAGCCGTGTGCTCCACGCGGCCGGTGCGGGCTGCCTCGGCCTGGGATGTGCCTTTCACCGCCGAAGGCCTGCGATTCTTCGCCGAATATGCCGACAAGCTCGGTGGCGACGTGGCGGCCACGCAGCACGATCACCTGGGCATGGTGGTGGCCGAGCCGTACGGCGTGGTGGGTGCGATCACCCCGTGGAATTTCCCTCTGGTGATGGTGTCGTGGAAGGTGGGTGCGGCGCTTGCCGCCGGCAACGCGGTGGTGCTCAAGCCTTCCGAGCTGACGCCGTTCTCCGCCGTGCGCCTGGCCCAACTGGCGATCGAGGCGGGCGTGCCGCCGGGCTTGTTCAACGTGGTGCAGGGCGACGGGCGGACCACGGGCGATGCGCTCACGCGCCACCCGCTGATCTCGAAAATGACCTTTACGGGATCGACGCAAACGGGCGCCGCGATCATGGCCAGTTGCGCGTTACACGGCCCCAAGCCAGTCACGCTGGAGCTGGGCGGCAAGAGCCCGCAATTGGTATTCGATGATGCGCCGGACCTCGATCGGCTGGCTGGCATTATTGCCGGCGCCATCACCGGCAATGCCGGCCAGGTATGCGTCGCGGGCTCGCGCCTGATTGTGCAGCGCGGCATCGCCGAGGCGCTGATCGAGCGCATCGCGGCGCGCTTTGCCGCGCTGCGGCCCGGTGCGACCTGGGATGACGCGGCGACGCTGCCGCCCATCATCTCCGCAGCGCAAGCGGCGCGCATCCTCGACATCGTCGAGCGCGCGTGCGGCCCGGGCGCGCAGGTGCGCAGCGGCGGCGGGCTGTTCGACGGCGGGCCGGGCGGCGCATACTTCCAGCCCACGCTGATCGAGGGCGTGCGCGCGGACAATCCTGCCGTGCAGGAGGAAATCTTCGGTCCGGTGCTCACGGTGCAAACCTTCGACGACGAAGAAGAGGGCCTGGCGCTCGCCTCGCACGAGCGTTACGGCCTGGCCGCCGGCGTACACACGGCCGATATCGGAAGAGCGCTGCGCGCCATGCGCGGCATCGCCGCCGGCACGGTGTGGATCAACCGCTACGGGCGCAGTTCGGATTTCGTGATTCCCACCGGGGGCTACCACCAGTCGGGCATCGGCAAGGATCTGGGGCGCCAGGCCGTAGAGGCGAATTTGCGCTTCAAAAGCGTGCTGATCGATTTTGCTGCGGCGCGTTAGCGGTGCGTCATCACTCGCCTGCGCTCGCCCGCGGTGCCGACCGCATGACATGCCGCGGGACCCATGACAAACCGCAGTTTCGCCGCGTGCCACGCTCTCATTTCCGTACAAACACTGTTCGGCCGCGTGCTTTAATTCCTTCGCAATAATTCTGTCGCCTGCGCCGGACAAGGCGCGGCTCCACCCCGGTCGACGACCGGTAAACCCTGAGGATCAGAGACCATGACCTTCCGTCCCAAGTATGTGACCTTCGACTGCTACGGCACGCTTACGCGTTTCCGCATGAGCGAAATGACGCGCGAACTGTTCGCCGATCGCATCCCTGCCGAGCAGATGGAGCAGTTCATCGCCGATTTCAGCGCCTACCGTTTCGACGAGGTGCTGGGCGACTGGCAGCCCTACGAAGTGGTGCTGAAGAACGCCGTGCGCCGCCTGTGCAAGAAGTGGAAGATCCAGTACTTCGACACCGATGGCCAGCAGTACTATGACGCCGTGCCGACGTGGGGCCCGCATGAGGATGTGCCCGCCGGCTTGGCCAAGGTGGCCAAGGAGATTCCGCTGGTGATCCTGTCGAACGCCTCGGACTCCCAGATCCAGAAGAATGTGGCCATGCTCGGCGCGCCGTTCCACCGCGTCTACACCGCGCAGCAGGCCCAGGCCTACAAGCCGCGCCTGAAGGCCTTCGAGTACATGCTGGACTCCCTGGGCTGCAATCCCGAAGATGTGCTGCACGTGTCGTCGAGCCTGCGCTACGACCTGATGTCGGCCGACGACATCGGCATCGTCAACAAGGTATTCGTGAACCGCGGCCACGGCCCGGGCAACGCGGCGTACCGCTACACCGAGATCCAGGACATCGGTGGCCTGCCCGGCGTCGTCGGCCTTTGAATTTAGCTTCCACAGCTCCGTCCCCACCATGAAGCTTGATTCCTACTGGAACGATTCAGTGCCAACACTGGCACTGGACGCGCACAATCTGCCGCCGCAGGTCGACGTGGCCATCATCGGCGGCGGCTTCACGGGGCTCTCGGCGGCGCTGGCGCTGGCGCGGCGTGGCGTCAGCGTGGTGGTGCTGGAGGCCGGCGCCACCGTGGCGCCCGAGGCCTCGGGGCGCAATGGCGGCCATGTGAACAACGGGCTCGCGGTGGATTACGCGGAACTGGCCGCCCGGGTGGGCGTGGAACGCGCCCGCGGCTGGTACCACGCCTATGACGACGCAGTCGATACAGTGGAGCGCATCGTGCGCGACGAGGGCATCGCCTGCGACTTCCAGCGCAACGGCAAGCTCAAGCTCGCCACCAAGGCTCACCAAATGGACGCGCTGCGGCGCAGCGCCGAGCGCCTGATCGCCGACGGCGTGGATACCGATGTGGAAATTCTCAGCGCGGCGCGCGTACGTGCCGAGGTACAGAGCGAGCGCTTCCATGGCGGCCTGCTGTACAAGCGCAGCGGCCAGATGCATATGGGCCGTTTCGCGCAAGGCCTGGCCGTGGCCGCAGAGCGCCACGGCGCACAGATCCACACTGGCACCTGCGTAAGCCGCATTGAACGCGTGCAGGGGCAGGTGCACCGCCTGCACACCGCGCGCGGCACGGTGCTGGCCCGGCAGGTGCTGCTCGCCACCGGGGCTTCGCGCCACGGTGGCTACGGCAGCTTCGGGTGGCTGCGCCGGCGCATCGTGCCGATCGGCAGCTTCATCGTGACCACGGAGCCGCTGGGCGCCAAGCGTGCTAATGCACTGCTGGCCAAACGCCGCACCTATGTCACGGTGGCCAACATTCACCATTACTTCCGCCTCACGCCGGACCACCGGCTGGTGTTCGGCGGGAGGGCGCGCTTTGCCATTTCCAGCCCCCAGCAGGATGCCGCCAGCGGGGAGATCCTGCGCGCCGGCCTGGCCGAGATTTTCCCGCAACTCGGCCACGTCAGGCTCGACTATTGCTGGGGCGGACTGGTCGACATGACGCAGGACCGCCTGCCGCATGCCGGCGAGCGCGACGGCCTCTTCTACTCCATGGGCTACAGCGGCCACGGCACGCAGATGTCGGTGCACATGGGCGAGCGCATGGCTGCGGTGATGGCCGGCGACGCGGCTGCCAATCCATGGCGCGAGCGCGACTGGCCTGCCATTCCCGGGCATTTCGGCCCGCCCTGGTTCCTGCCGGCCGTGGGCTTGTACTACCAGCTCAAGGACCGGCTTGCCTAAGCCTTGCGCAGCTGTTGGGTTTTCGCCGCGGTCCCCCTGTTCCCCTCTTAGAATAATCAGGAGCACAACCAACCATGAACGATAGCGGTAACGAGTTCGAGAACATTGTCGGCCCCGGCGAAAGCCTTCGTGTGATGGATCTGCTCAAGCGCGGCGCCACGCGGCGTGACGTGCTGGCGATGCTGCTGGCAGGCGGCATGCAGGCCACGCTGGCTGGCAGCCTTGCCGGCGTAGCCGCCACGGCCCATGCAGAGACGCCGAAGCGCGGCGGCCGTATCCGCGTGGCCGTCGCCACCGCAGCCGCCTCAGATACGCTCGATCCGGCCAAGCAGTCGAACCAGAGCGACTACGTGCGCTGCAACATGGTCTACAACGGGCTGACCTCGCTCGACAGAAGCCTGACGCCGCGGGCTGCCCTGGCCGAGTCGTTCAACACCACCGATGCCAAGACCTGGATCTTCACGCTGCGCAAGGGCGTGACCTTCCACGACGGCAAGGCGTTGTCCCCGGCTGACGTGGTGTATTCGATCATGCGCCACAAGGATCCCGCCACCGTTTCCAAGGCCAAGGTGCTGGCCGAGCAGATCGAGAGCGTGAAAGCCACCGGCCCGAACGAGGTCACGGTGGTGCTCACCAGCCCCAATGCCGACCTGCCGGTGATCCTTGGGACCTTCCATTTCCACATCGTCAAGGACGGCACCACCGACTTCAGTGCCGGCATCGGTACCGGACCCTACAAGATCAAGGAATTCAGGCCCGGCGTGCGCACGCTCGTGGTGCGCAACGGCGCCTACTGGAAGCCCGGCAAGCCCTATCTCGACGAAATCGAGTTCGTCGGCATCGCCGATGACAGTGCGCGTGTCAACGCGCTGCTGTCGGGCGGCATGGACCTGGTGGCCATGGTCAACCCCCGCGCCGTGGCCCGCGTCAAAGGTACACCGGGCTTTGGCATCCTCGTCACGCAATCGGGGCAGTACACAGACCTGATCATGCGCAAGGACGCGGGTCCAGGCATGAACCCGGACTTCTTGATGGGCATGAAGTACCTGCAAGACCGCGAACAGATGAAAAAAGCTATCGCGCTCGACTATGCGATGGTCGGCAACGACCAGCCAATCGACCCCACCAACCGGTTCTTCTTCAAGGATTTGCCGCAGCGACCCTTCGATCCGGAGAAGGCGAAGTTTCATTTCCGCAAAGCCGGCGTGACGGGCAAGGTGCCGGTGGTGACCTCGCCGGCCGCGTTGTATTCGGTGGAGATTGCGACGGTGTTGCAGCAGACAGCGCAGCGCGTCGGCCTGGACCTCGACATCAAGCGCATGCCTGCCGACGGCTACTGGTCGAACCACTGGCTCAACAGCCCCGTGGGCTTCGGCAATGTCAACCCGCGCCCCAGCGCCGACACCATCCTCACGCAGTTCTACAAGTCCGATGCGCCCTGGAACGAATCGCGCTGGAAGAACCCCAAGTTCGACCAACTGCTGGTGGCCGCGCGGGGCGAAACCGATACCGCCAAACGCAAGCAGTTGTATGCCGACATGCAGACCATGATCCATGCGGAAGCGGGCATCGGCATCCCGCTGTTCCTGGCCAGCATCGACGCACATTCGTCGAAGCTCAAGGGCTTGTCGCCGATCCCGCTGGGTGGGCTGATGGGCTATTCGTTTGCTGAGAACGTCTGGCTGGATGCCTGAGCTTGAAGGGGCAGGGAGTGCGGTAGGCCTTGGCTCCACCGTGCTCTCGCAGATCCGGCGCGACGGCGCTAACGTCGTTTAGCTAACGACCGTCGTTCCCGCACATACCCCTCCGGGGCACGTGCGCGGGAACCCAGTGACTTTAAAAGAAGTCCTCACAAGCGGCCGGCGCAAGCCGGCCCGGATTACTGACAAGCCCTGGATGATGGTTTGCTCCCCTCTCCCGCTTGCGGGAGAGGGGAGTGTATGCGTCGGCTCGTGGCTTTGTTCAGATGCGCGGGCATGCAATGCGCGGCTGTTTGTAGTGGAATTCGGGGCCGGCGACCCCAACCGCGATCCCACTTTCGCCATGGAGATCGACTTCATCGATCCAGCCGCGGCGCAACTCGGGCACCGAGCGCGCCAGCAGCGCGTAGTAGGGGTGGTGCGGACCGCGGTCGTAGTCCTGGTGCGCGACCTGGGTCAGCTTGCGGCCATGCTGCATCACCACGATCTCGTCGCAGATCGAGCGCACGGTGTGCAGGTCGTGGCTGATGAAGAGATACGAGACACCCAGCTCCTTGCGCAGCTCGGCCATCAGGTCGAGGATGGCCGCGCCGACCACGGTGTCCAGCGCCGAGGTGATCTCGTCGCACAGGATCAGCTCAGGATCGGCCGCGAGTGCCCGGGCCAGGTTCACGCGCTGCTTCTGCCCTCCGGACAGGCCACCGGGCGTGCGCTGGGCCACGCCGATCGGCAGCCGCACCAGATCGAGCAACTGGCGAATCCGCGCCCGCTGGGCTTCGCCGCGCAAGCCGTGGAAGAACTGCAGCGGCCGCGCCAGGATCTCCTCGATGGTGCGCGCGGGATTGAGCGCGGTGTCGGCCATCTGGAACACGATCTGGATGCGCCGCAGCTCATCGCGGCTGCGTTCGGCCACTGTCGGCTTCAGCGGACGGCCGTTGAACGCGATGCTGCCACAGCACGGCGCCACCAGGCCGGCAATCGCGCGCGCCAGCGTGGTCTTGCCCGAACCCGACTCGCCGATGACGCCGATCGCCTGGCCCCGGTACAGCTTCAGGCCCACGCCCTCCAGGATCTTCGAGGCCGGCTGCCCGTGCGCATCGACGGCACCGTAGCCGGCGGAAAGATCGCGGACCTCGAGCAGCAGGGGGCTCTTGTCCGGGTCCACCGGCGCGCCGGGACGCTCGGTCGGCCGCGCCGCGGCCAGCAGGCAGCGCGTGTAGTCGTCGGCGGGCTGGTACAGGATCTGGTCGGTCTCGCCCAGCTCGCGCATCTTGCCTTCGCGCAGCACCAGGATGTGGTCCGCCACCTGGGCCACCACGGCCAGGTCGTGGCTGACATAGACCGCGGTGGTGCGGCGTTCCTGCACCGCGCGTCGGAACACGCGCAGCACTTCGACCTGCGTGGTGACGTCCAGTGCCGTGGTCGGCTCGTCCAGGATCACCAGGTCGGGATCGGTGATCAGGGCCATTGCGGCCATCAGGCGCTGTAGCTGGCCACCGGAAACCTGGTGGGGGTAGCGCTCGCCGATGGAATCAGGGTCGGGCAGCGCCAGTTCGCGGAACAGCGCGACCGCCTTCTTCTCGGCAGCCTTGCGATCCATGAGCCGGTGGATCAGCGCCGGTTCGACCACCTGGTCCATGATGGTGCGCGACGGGTTGAACGAGGCCGCCGCGCTCTGCGCGATATAGGTGATCTCGCGCCCGCGCAGCCGGCGCTGTTCGCCCGGCGACAGGTGCAGCACGTCGGTGGTGCCGACCCGGATGCTGCCGGAGATCTCGCAGCCGTGGCGCGCGAAGCCCATCAGCGCCAGCGCGGTCGTGGTCTTGCCCGAGCCGGACTCACCGATCAGTGCCAGCACCTTGCCGGGCTCGATCTCGAAGTCCACACCATCTACCAACGTCGCCTGGCCTGCGGTGATGCGCAGATTGCTGACCTTTACGGACGTGCCCATTTATTTGACTCCGTTACGTGCCGAGCGACCCGGCAGGTTGTCGATAACAAGGTTGACGGCGAGGGTCAGGCTGGCGATGGCCAGCGCCGGCGCCACCACGGCCATGCTGCCTTCGGACAGTGCCCCGATGTTCTCGCGCACCAGCGAACCCCAGTCGGCATCGGGCGGCTGGATGCCCAGGCCCAGGAAGCTGAGGCTCGCGAGCAGCAGCACGACGTAGACGAAGCGCAGCCCCAGGTCAGCCAGCATGGGGCCGAGGATGTTCGGCAGGATTTCCTGGCGCATGATGTAGGCGGTGCCTTCGCCGCGGGTGCGGGCGACGGTCACGTAGTCCATCGCATTGATGTTGACCGCCAGCGAGCGCGCGATGCGATAGGCGCCCGGGATGTAGATGATCGCCGCCGTGAGGGCGAGCATCCAGACTGACGAACCGAAGGCCGCGACCATGATCAGCGCGAACATCTTGCTCGGGATCGCCGTGAGCGTATCGAGGCCGCGGCTCAGGCCGGCATCGATCCAGCGGCCGCTGACGGTGGCCAGCAATGCCAGCGTGATGCCGATGCCGCTGGCGCACAGGGTCGAGACCAGGGCCACGCAGACGGTGTAGCGCGCGCCCAGGATCACGCGCGTCAGCATGTCGCGTCCCAGGTAGTCGGTGCCGAGCCAGTGCGCGGCGCTGATCGGGCCGAAGACCTGGATCTCGCCCGTGGGCGTGCCGTCATGGCTGATCAGGATCGGGCCAACAATGGCGGCGACCAGCCAGCCGATGAGGATCAGGCTGCCGATCCAGCCGGTGATGCCCAGTTTGGGCAGGCGCGGGCGGCGACCGCCTTGGTCGGGGGCACTCACGGCGGGGGTGGCGTGCGTGTTGGAGGTAGGGGACATGAGTTGCAGCTCCTGCATGGCGTTCAAGGCTTCAGCGGTGGCGCAGACGCGGATTGGCGACGATGCCGCACACATCGGCAAGCGTGACGAGGATCAGGTACGCACAACAGAAAATCATGGCGCACACCTGGACCACGGGCATGTCGCGCTGGGCGACGCTGTCCACCATCAGCTTGGCGATCCCCGGGTAGTTGAAGATGGTCTCGATGATGATGACGCCGCCAAGCAGGTAAGACAGGCTCAGCGCCACGGCATTGGCAATCGGGCCGATGGCGTTGGGCAGCGCGTGGAACAGCACCATGCGGGTCGAGGATGCGCCCTTGAGCCGCACCATCTCGATGTAGGGCGCGTTGAGCTGGTCGATCACCGCCGCGCGGGTCATGCGCAGCATCTGCGCGACGATCACGCAGCACAGGCTCAGCACCGGCATGGCCAGCGAACGCACGATCTTGTCCCAGGAATCGTCGGTGCCGATATAGGCGAGCGCCGGCAGCCAGCGCAGGTGGACCGCGAACAGCAATACGGCCAGCGTGGCGACCAGGAACTCCGGCACGGAAACCACTGCCACCGCGCCCAGGCTGACGCTGCGGTCAAACCAGGTCCCGCGGTAGACCGCCGCCAGGATGCCGAGGCCGAGCGCCACCGGCACCGAGATCAGCGCGGTCAGGCCGGCCAGCAGCAGCGATTGGGGTAGGCGGCTGCCGATGGCCTCGGACACCGGCATGCGGGTGACCAGGGACTCGCCGGCATTGCCGGTCACCATACCGCCCAGCCATTGCGCGTAGCGCACCGGCGCGGGGACATCGAGGCCCATCTGGGAACGCAGCGCGGCCAGGGCTTCGGGTGTGGCGTCCTGGCCGAGTTGTTCCTGCGCGGCATCGCCGGGCAATACCGCGGTGATGGCGAAGACGATGGCCGAGACGGCCAGCAGCGAGATCAGCGCCAGACCGATGCGCCGCGCCAGCAGACGCAAGATGAAGGGGTTCACGGTGTCTCCTTTCTTAGTGGATAAATCAGGCCGCGAGTCGCACGTGATCGACTGACGAATCACCCATCAGACGCCCGGCGGGATCAGGCAAATGCCCTGGATCGGCTTCCGCTGCAGTGTGGAACGCCTCGCGCTGCAAGATCCCGAAATCCGGTGGTGCAGGGCGCTCATGATCCGGGTTGATTCGTCTTGGCCGATAAAGCTCTCGAACGGCTTCTTCTCTGACATGGCAACGACTCCTGGACCGGGGGCCAGGGTCTTTGTGGGATGCGACATTGAAGCATGTGCGCCCACGCGCTTGGTGGGGTATTCCGGGCCATGACAGTAATAGCTGCGGTTTCATGTGTCCCGTTTGGCATTGCATGCCGTGCGCACAGCGCGCGTACATGTGCACCGCAATATTCGTCGGGATTTACCCTAGGAGTGCGTCATCTTGGTGCGTGCCCGGATGCAGTAATTTTTTCCTATCAGATGCTGGCGTGTTCATCGCATCATGATTTCCCCTTTTTCGCCCGGCGCTGCTACGACTGCGATGACATACGCCACGACCCCGCACGAGGTAGACGATACGGCAGTCCTGGCCGACCTGGACAATCTGCGCCGCGGCGAGCGCGGTGAGCCGCTCAGCGGTCTTGCCGACCGTGCAAACGGATACTGAAAGATTGTGCGGCTCTATTCTGCTTCCGGGCAATGAGCACCAAAACTACCGCTGTGATTGCCGACGATCATCCCGTGGTGCTCGCCGGACTGGCGCCGTACATGGCCCGTCAAGGCATTGACGTCATAGCCATCGCGGATAGCGTCAATGGGCTTCTCTCGGAGCTCAGGAAGCATGCACTGCTACTGCCGGATATCGTGATCACCGGCTATGACTATGGTGGAGAGGTCGACGGGTTGCGCTTGATCGAACGGCTACACCGGATGTACCCGAAGGTGAAGATCGTGGTCTTCTCGGGGGAGCGTCCACACGGTCTGGTTCGTCAATTGCTGGCGAAAGGTGCCGACGCGTTTGTTGCAAAATCGATGGGTCTGCAGTTCGTGGCCGATGCATGCCAAACCGTCCTCTCAGGTGCCAAGTACATAGACCCGGCCACTGAGGGGTTGTTGATTGCTCCGACCCGCCATTGCGCAGACCAGCGCGACGATCGTCTTAGCCCACGCGAACGCGAGGTTCTTCGCCTTCTGGTGCAAGGCTATCCGCTGCAGGAGATTGCACGGAAATTCCAGCGCAGCGTCAAGACGATCAGCGTCCAGAAGTGCTCGGCCATGAGCAAGCTCGGGCTGCGAAATGAAATAGAACTGGCGTTGTATCTGGTGAAGCACAGGCATGCGGTGATCCCGTCCTGACTACAAGCGCTGCAGTGTGTAACCGTTGCTGATAAAAAGAAGGGCTGCCCAAGGGCAGCCCCGGACGGGCTCTACCGCAAAGCCATGGAAAGTGTCGATATATGCTGATGACATACACGCGACAGCAGAGCTCCCGCACATTCTAGGCTGATAATTCTGAAAAGAAAATAAGCACCGGCCTAAAAATAGCTTTAGATGTAATACCAACATTCTGGCTTGAATGCAGATTGTTAAGTCTTGAGGATTTAATGCAGAATCTGCTTCGCCCGAATTCGAACCGATGCGAATGGGCTACTTACCATTATTCGAGGAAATCATTTCATGAAATTCAAACTGTCAGCCATTGCGGCTGCCTTGCTGGTGGTCCCCAGCGCGTATGCGCAATCGAACGTCACGCTGTACGGTGTTGCTGATGTGGGTATTGAATACCTGAACAAGGCTGTTGCTTCGACGGGTACCGTACCCGCCGGTGCTCAAGGCAACAATCTGTGGGCCCTGCAATCGGGCAACCAGTCCGGGTCGCGCTGGGGATTGCGCGGCGTAGAAGACCTGGGCGGCGGCATGAAGGGCATTTTCCTGCTGGAAAGCGGCTTCAACCTCGATACCGGCGCCTCGGGGCAGGGTGGTCGACTCTTTGGCCGCGGCGCCTACGTCGGTCTGCAGAACCAGTGGGGCCAGCTGACCCTGGGCCGGCACACGACCCCATTCTATGACTTTGGCGTAACCTACGACCCGATGTCGATCGCGAGCCGCTATTCTATCGGTGCACAGGACCCCTTCATGGGCGGGGCTCGTGCCGACAACTCCGCCAAGTATATGGGGACGTTCGGCGGCCTGAGCGTGACTGCCCTGTATAGCTTCAACAATAACAACCAGGAGCGCGCCGGCAATTTCACCAACGGGCGTGAGTACTCGTTCGCCGTGAACTATGCCGCAGGCGGATTCGCCGTTGGTGCCATTTACGACCAGTCGAACCGGTCGGCGGCCACGGCTCTGTCGACCAATAGTCTGATCAGACGGGCCGCAGTCGCCGGGACATACACATTCGGTCCTGCCAAGCTCTACGGCGGTTACCGATATGCCCACGCGTTCAACGGTGCCACCCTGCCTGGCGTTGCGCTGACCAACACAGTGTCGAACCTCGGTTGGGTCGGCGTTGGCTACCAGGTATCGCCGGCGCTGTCGGTCAGCGGCTCTGCGTACTACCAGAACCTGCGTCAGTCGAACGCCGGCAACCCGTGGCAGTTCGTTGCGCTGGTTGACTATGCACTGTCGAAACGCACGGATCTTTACACCACGGTTTCGTACGCACTGAACCGCGGCAAGTCGAACCTGGGGGTGAACGGGTTCAATGACCAGCTGGGTGCGAGCAGCGAAGCCGTGCAGCCGGGTGCAAACCAGTTTGGCGCTGTCGTTGGCATCCGCCACAAGTTCTGAGTGCGCCGGGAGACCGGTAAGGAGTAGGTGGTGAAAGTCCACTGCGATGAAGGAATAGCGAACCACATCGGCCCCGAGCCGTGCGCAGGCCACCGTGAGGTGGTCAGCGAAGCGTCGGTAGGGGAACGTGCGGGCCAGCCATCGAGCCGCGATAGTTGTGTTGTTCCGGGTGCCGACGCGGTTCAGAACGCGGAAGGCAACATGAAGGGGCGCGTGAACGCGAGTGCCTCGACGACCCGGCGTGGTCCAAGACCCTGGCACGCACGGACGCTCTTTGCGCGGGAACCGGGAGATCTCTCGTCTGGCCAGTCGCAGCATGGCCTGGTCCGCATCGGGAAGGCGAGGAGCCGTAGCCGATGATGAACGGACGGGAGAAGTCAGACTCCGCCGTACTAGCGAGGAAGCCTGCGAACAATGCCGGGAAATCGGCTGCGGAGTGGGTGGAGCGAAGGGCGGGGACCAAGGGGAACATGGGTCAGTCCAACACGTGCCGGGCGCAGAACCGGGCAAGCGTGCCACAGGGGCTGGAACGTGTACGGCGAGCTGCAAGGCAGCGGAAGAAGGAGCGGTTCACTGCGTTGCTGCATCACGTCACTGCCGACCGGCTTCGGGAGTCGTTTTATGCGCTCAAACGCAACGCGGCTCCGGGAGTGGATGGCATGACGTGGAGGTACTACGAGGCAGGACTGGAGGAGCATCTCCAGCGTCTGCACACGCAAGTACTCAGCGGAGCGTATCGGGCGCTACCCGTTCGGCGGCAGTACATACCAAAGCCGGACGGCAAACAGCGTCCATTGGGGATTGCCGCACTGGAAGACAAAATCGTCCAGCGCGCGGTGGTTGGAGTGCTAAATGCGATCTACGAGGAAGACTTCCTCGGTTTCTCGTACGGGTTCCGACCCGGACGCAGTCAGCATGATGCGTTGGACGCGTTGGCAACGGCCATCATCCGCACCCCGGTGAACTGGATCCTAGACGCCGACATCCGGAGCTTCTTCGACTCGGTCAGTCAGGACTGGCTGGTTCGGTTCATGGAGCATCGGATCGGCGACGAGCGCGTCATTCGCCTTGTGCGGAAATGGCTCAAGGCGGGCGTTCTGGAGAATGGGGAACTGAGCGTCAGTGAAACCGGTACACCGCAGGGTTCGGTGGCTTCGCCACTGTTCGCGAACGTGTATATGCACTACGTGTTTGATCTCTGGGCCAACCGGTGGCGACGGCGGGAAGCTAAAGGCAACGTCATCATTCTGCGGTACGCGGATGATGTTGTGGTTGGCTTCGAGCACGAAGCTGACGCGCGGCGCTTCTGGGACGCGATGCGACAGAGGCTGGAGGAGTTCTCGCTTGCGCTTCACCCGGACAAGACGAGGCTACTGGAGTTTGGCCGCAACGCAGCGGCCAACCGCCAGAGTCGAGGCCTTGGCCGGCCGGAGACCTTCGCCTTCCTGGGCTTCATCTTTATCTGCGGACGATCGCGTCGCGGTGCCTTCCAGTTGCAGAGGAAGACTCGCGGTGATCGCATGCGGGCGAAGCTCAGGCAGATCAAGGAGGACCTGCGACGGCGCATGCACGACCCGATTCCTGCGCAAGGAAAATGGCTTGGGCAGGTGGTGCGCGGATACTTCGCGTACCACGCGGTACCAACGAACTCGCGAGCGCTCAGCGCGTTCCGTTACCACGTTGTTGACCTCTGGCGGCGTGCGCTCAGGCGCCGCAGCCAAAAGGATCATATGACGTGGACGCGGGTCGAGCGGATCGCGGATGCCTGGCTCCCGCAGCCTCGAATCCTTCATCCATGGCCGGACCGGCGCTTTGCCGTCAAACACCCGAGGTAGGAGCCGTATGCCCGAATCGGGCTCGTACGGATCTGTGCGGGGGGTGCTCAGTAATGGGCATTCCTACCGCGATGCTTAAGTCCGTTAGTGCAGACCCGGGGCATCTCCGGGTTTTTGATACAAGTCCGCTCTGCTTCAGGGTTGCCAGGTTTGGAGCGCCGTCCGTCCCGGGACGGCTTCGCGTTGGCCGCCGGCCTCCGCATCCTGTCAGCCACAGGGGCGCAGCGTTCAGGCCTCCAACAGCGGGCGAGAAAACACCGGAAATTGCAAGTTCAAAGCGTATTCGGCAGCTTCTGCCAGAGCTGCGATGCGATACTTCATCCGGATCGCGAGCCTGCTCTCGCTCTTCATGCCGAGGACATACAAAGTACGTACCGCCGTAGCCGACAGCCATCACTGTCATGCGCTGCGCCGATCCCCTCGTCGCCATGATGCCATTTAGACATCGCTACTGGTGATACCAGCACGCTGGATCATCGGTTGGAAATTTTCTAAAACGCTCAGAGAAGTAGCCATGTCCGACATCGCCCCCCTGAAACGGGAACCCGAGCTGTTCAATCCGTCCGCGCTGTTTGTCAACAACGCGAACATTTCCGGCATGGATGGCTACCGGGCGATATGCGCCGCAGCCGAAGGAGATTACGAAGGCTTCTGGGCCCGGCAGGCGCATGACCTCATCAGCTGGCATAAGCCGTTCACCAGGACGCTGAATGAGGAGCGAGCCCCGTTCTACCGTTGGTTCGAGGACGGTGAGCTTAACGTTTCGTACAACTGCCTGGACCGGAATCTGGCGAACGGCAATGCCGGGAAGACAGCCATCATCTTTGAGGCCGACGACGGCCATGTCACGCGGATCACGTATGCGCAGCTTCACGCAAGGGTCTGTCAGTTTGCCAACGGCTTGCGGGCGCTTGGCATCGGGCAGGGTGATCGCGTAGTCATCTACATGCCGATGTCCATCGAAGGTATCGCCGCCATGCAGGCTTGCGCGCGCATCGGTGCGGTGCATTCCGTGGTCTTCGCCGGCTTCTCGGCCAGGTCCCTGCGCGAACGGATTGCGGATGCTGGCGCGGTGGCAGTGATCACGGCCGACGAGCAGGTGCGTGGCGGCAAGCATCTGCCGCTGAAATCCATCGTCGACGAAGCCCTGGACCTGGGCGGTTGCGACACTGTCAACAACGTTATCGTTTACAAGCGCACCGGCGCCAGCATCGATCTCGTCCCCGGACGTGACCTTTGGCTGGATTCGCTGATCGTCGATCAGCTCACCACCTGCGAGCCGGAATGGGTCGGAGCCGAGCATCCGCTGTTCGTCCTCTACACGTCAGGTTCTACCGGCAAGCCCAAAGGGGTGCAGCATGCATGCGGTGGCTATCTGCTGTGGGCGATGCTGACGATGAAGTGGACCTTCGACATTAAGCCCTCTGACGTATTCTGGTGCACGGCCGACATCGGCTGGATCACCGGCCACACCTATATCGCCTACGGCCCGCTTGCGGTGGGCGCGACCCAGGTCGTGTTCGAAGGTGTGCCGACCTACCCCAATGCCGATCGCTTCTGGGACATGGTCCGCAAGCATCGAACCACGATCTTCTATACCGCCCCGACGGCGATCCGCGCGCTGATCAAGGCTTGCGACAAGGACCCGGACCTGCATCCGAAGCACTACGATCTGTCCAGCCTGCGGCTGCTCGGCTCGGTGGGCGAGCCGATTAATCCGGAAGTGTGGATGTGGTACCACAAGAATGTTGGCAACGAGAAATGCCCGATCGTCGACACCTTCTGGCAAACCGAAACCGGCGGGCACATGATCAGCCCGTTGCCTGGCGTGACGCCGTTGCTGCCGGGCTCGTGCACGCTGCCGTTGCCGGGAATCATGGCCGCGGTGGTAGATGAAGCCGGCAACGAACTGCCGCATGGGCGAGGCGGCATCCTGGTCTTCAAGCGCCCGTGGCCGTCCATGATTCGTACGGTCTGGGGCGATCCGGAACGGTTCAAGTCAAGCTATTTCCCGCAGGAGCTGGGCGGCAAGCTTTATCTGGCAGGTGACGGCGCGGTGCGCAATGAAAAGACCGGCTACTTCAGCATTACAGGTCGCATCGACGACGTGCTCAACGTCTCCGGTCACCGTATGGGCACCATGGAGATCGAATCGGTGCTGGTCGCCAACCCGCACGTCGCGGAGGCCGCCGTGGTGGGCAAGCCGGACGATACCACCGGCGAAGCCATCTGCGCCTATGTCGTGCTGAAGGGCACTCGGCCTCAGGGCGATGAAGCGCAGCGGATCGCCAGGGAGTTGCGCGACTGCGTCGCCAGGGAGATCAGCCCCATCGCCAAGCCAAAGGAAATCCGCTTTGCCGACAACCTGCCCAAGACCCGCTCGGGCAAGGTGATGCGCCGGCTGCTGCGCGCCATCGCAAAGGGCGAACCGATTACGCAAGACCTGTCGACCCTTGAGGATGCTGGCATCCTGGAGCAACTCAGGCAAGCGCAGTAATCGTGCAATCCGACCGGCGCTCCGCACAGCGGGCGGGGCTGCCGGTCGCTGCACGTTTGTCAACAAGCGACTATATGAAGAGACTCAGGAACTGATGACGAACGTTTTCAAGTCCATGCGTATGCTCGAAACGATCAAGGACGGGCACTGGAGCCATCATCTGCAGGCAATTGCAATGCTGAAGGCCGCGAACATCAAGCCGGACATGGAGGGCCGCAATGTCGCCTAAGCAACGATGGACGGCAATGCGGCAGCGCTATCCATCGCTGGGTGTATTCGGGTACATCGACATGATGCTCAATTCGTCGATGCATCCCAGGACGCAGCATCGCGTGCTGGACTGCGTTGAAGAACAGCGCGTATGGGAGTGGCCGGGTTCGCCGGGGATCGGCATCACCCGTTTCGGACGCTTCGAGCATTCCTGCTGTGTGACGTTCGCACGCAGCGGCCAGCAGGCCATGTACTACGTGTGCCAGAACGGACGCTATCGCATGGAAGAGGCGCCGGCATTCGTATCAGAGTTCCATGCAGGCGATGAGTAAGCGCCTGCATCGTCGGTGCATGCTGTCGGCAAGACCGACAGCGCACTGGTCAACGCAGGGAACCGTGCCCGCAGCATCCAAGTCGACGGCGGAGCGCGGCATGCTCAGGCATGCCTGATGACCCGCCTGAGTGCATCCACGAAGAGATCGAGATCGCTTTTCAGCATATAAACATGTGGAGATACGCGAAGTCCGGCGACATGCCTGGCCTGGCGGAACTTGACGTGCACGCGGTGGGTCTGCCGGAGTTCCTGCTCGATCTTCCTGGCATCCAGACGATCCATGGAGAACAAACTTACCGCGCCAAGTTCGTCCGTATCGATCGGCGTGTATAGCCGGAATCCGGGGAGGTCGCGAACCTGGTTCACCCAATAGCGGGTCAGCTCGCGCAGCCGCGCGTGAATGTTCTCGGTGCCGATTTCCCGGTGGAAGTGGATCGCGGGCGCAATGCCCGCCTGTACCGCGGAGTTATAGGTGCCCAGATTCCAGTGGTCGAACTTGTTGATGCGCAGCGGCGGCGGATCGAACGGTGCCAGCAACGGCCAGGTGCTGTCGATCCGGCTTTCCCTGACGATCAACATGCCGTTGCCGACCGGTGCGCCAAGCCATTTATGCAGGCTTGTAACAAAGTAGTCGCAGTCGAGATCGCGGAAGCTGACCGGCATCTGGGCGAAAGTCTGGGCGCCGTCGATGATGGTGATGATGCCTTTGGATCGGGCCAGCTCGCAGAGCCGCTTCACCGGCAAGACGCGGCCGTTCCAGTGATACATGTGGGTGATCTGCATCACTCGCGTCTTCGGCGTGATGCCCGCTTCGTACGCCTTGAAGATATCCTGGTCGCTGGCCGTCAGGTCGAAGTCGACACACGCAACCTCGATGCCCTCCCTTTGCTGGCGCTGCTGCCATGCCGCGCACGCGCTCGGATAGTCCCACGCGGAAATCAGGACCTGGTCGCCGGCAGTGAGCGGTATGCCGAAAATGGCAGTGCTCAGACCCTCCGAAGTATTGCGGTTCAACGCGACTTCTTCCGGGCTGCAGTCCGCCAGTTGCGCGAGCTGCTGCTTGATGGCAGGGAGAGCGGCGTCGAGCTTGCTCCACATGTTGACATCCGGGTTATGGCTGATGAGGCGATAGGCATCAATCATGGCCTGTTCGACCACAAGCGGCGGGGGACTGACCGCGGCATTGTTGAGGTTCAGCAACGGCTGTTGCCTGGGATACGCGTCGCGAATGCGTTCCCAGAATGCTTCATCGGTGGGATGACTACTCGACATTGGGTATTCGCCTGCCTTTTCCCGATTCATAAGATGGCGGCTGTTTCGACGTGGCTCAGCAGAGCGCCTGGTTGATGATTGCGAACTGCTTGAGCGTGCTATCCGCCGGCGGTACGCCATTACGTGCCATCGCCACGACGGTATCCACCTGAACCAGTCCCGCCTGCGTGAGCCAGTCCTGCAGGCCGCTCGTTCCCGTGACATCCACGCGCACGAAAGACCCGGTGTAGGCGGCAGACCAGCAGGCAATCAAGGCTTTCGCGCGTTCACTGTCGGAGGCCACCACCGGCCCGATCGCATAGCCCCGCCCGAAGGGGCGCATGACCGAGAATCCGACCGCTTCGCCATTGCGCTCCAGCACCACGGTCTCGGCCATGGAGAGCAATGCCTTCAGCACTTCGCCCCGCGACATGCCGGTAGCGCGATTCCCCAGTTCGATGATCGTCTCGATATCGCCTGGTTCGAATGGACGCAGAGTTTCCCTTCCGTCAAGTGCAACCGGGTCGACGCCATTCATCGTGCCCTGATGCTGGTTGATGGTGCCGGTCGCGACGAAGCCGAGGCGCTCATACAGCGGCTGTCCGGCGGGGGTTGCATTGAGCAGCGTGCAGCGGTCGCCGAGCGCTTCCAGCACCAGGCGCATCAACTCACTGCCGATGCCCTTGCCTTGATGCGCCGGCGACACAATGATCATTCCAAGCGATGCCTGCTGTCCCTGCTTCCAGCAGAGCCCGGTGCCGATCACCACGCCAGCTTCCTTGGCGACAAAGCCGGTTCCATGGCGAAGGACAAATTGCCAGTCTTCGGCACGATGCGGCCAGCGCAAGGCTTGCGACAGCTCATGTGCCGCGGGCACGTCCTCTTCGCTCATCGCGCGGTAGGTAACTGGAGCAAGGATAGCGTGGCTTGGCATGGTGTCCTCCTTTTGAGTAAGCCGAATCAGCAACACGTCTGGCAGGGCTATGAACTGAAGCAATCTTGCCACAGTGTTCCCGCCTCTATACGGCGGAAATGCGATTCCACATGATCGTCTGACTGCCGCTTCGTCACGCAGAGCTTATGCCGTTGGGCCCGCGCCAGACCGCACAAATTGCTACGCCAGCGCACCTGCAATGGGCTTGCGAGATGCAGCCCGCTTTCCCACAGCAGGGGATTGACCGACGCCCATCATCAGCGACTTTTTCCGGATGCAGCAAATTCTGCTGATCGGCACGTTAAATGCCACTGTTTCTATGCCTGAACGCTGTCCAAACACGATACTTCAGAGGCTCGATAGTGCTGTAATTCTGTCCGGGGCGTAGGCGACGTCATGGCGAAGCTGAACCATGTCGGGCAACACCTACACCGATCGAACTTTTTCCTATTGAAGGCTTGCGCGGCTCATGTCTCACGCAGCGTAATCCTCATCGAATCGCGAGAACAAGTCATGTCGAGTTTGCAGCAGGGTGCCACCGTGCGCGCCACGCCGGCCACGTTTGTCAATTTGCGCGCGTTTGCGCAAGACCGTTCCCTCGGTGTACCCTTCACCGACGCTTCCGAGGAGAACGACTTCCTTTTCCGCCGTCGCATGCTGGACTTGCCGCCGGGACCGGTAACGGTGGGCGTTATCACACTGGACAGCGGGCGCGGGTCGGTAAAGGCACAGCCGGCAGATGAATTCATCATCGTCTGCGAGGGCAAGCTGACGCTGACCCATCCGGATCGCACGGCCGTGCTGGGTCCGGGCAACAGCGCTGTGCTGTTACATGACGCAGAGTTCGCCTGGTCTGCTGACTGTTCGGTGTCGATCATCTTCATGCGCTACAACTACAGCCGCCCTGGGGTATGCGCGCTGCTGCCGATCGCGGAAGAGCCGGCACTGGAACCGTCCGGCGCGCCTTCGGCCGAGTTGCTGCTCACGCCGACTCCAGCTTGTCGCAACTACACAGACTATCGCTCTCAGGACGGGCAGTTCGTCTGTGGCACCTGGGATTCCACTCCCTACCATCGTCGGGCGATGTTCTATCCCCACTACGAACTTATGTATCTGTTGGAAGGCAGCGTGACGTTTGAAGATGAAACCGGCCGTAGCGGGACATTTTCGCGCGGCGATATCTTCCTGGTCGAACAGAATGCGGAGTGCAGCTGGGATAGCCGTGAGCAGGTGACCAAGGTTTATGGAATTTTCCGGCCGGCCTAATTAGTATTGCGAGCCGTTGACGTTCACTGGTGGTCTCCGCTTCACTGTGAAGCCTTGCCCACAGGCGGTCATGCCTGTGGGCTTTTTATTTGATGGTGCCTCTGATGCGCTGCGCAATGGACTGCGCCACAAGGGGCATCATTAGCGTCCGACCAGCTTCAACAGGCCCAGGCCCGGATACATGCGGTCGATCTCCACCAGATCCTGGTAGGTCTCCTCGAGGATCCAGTCGCGCAGCCTGGTTACGGTAGGGCGAGGTGACGGGGTCGCTTGCTGCACCAGATAGCATTGTCGGTTCGCGACGTGGACCTGGTTGATGGCCGGTACCAGTGCCCCCTGTCTCATCCAGTGGGTAACTACGTTCAGCCAGCCCGGCGCAATGCCCTGGCCGAGCATCGCTGTCTGTACCACGATCGAATAGTCGGAAAAATTCAGGTTGTACAAGTCCCGGCTACGTTGGCCGAGCTCGGGGAACAGCGTCGGCCAGTCCCGGTTGCTGTCGGTCAGGTTGATGAGCACGTCGCTGTCGCGGCCGGTATCGTCCCGATAGGCCGGGCTGCATAGCGGCAGGATGATTTCCGGCATCAGCAGTACGCTGTTCGACGGTGCTTCACCGGGCGAGAAAAAGCGCAGCCCCAGGTCGACGTCATGCATCGGCCCGCCCACCTTGCCGGAGATCAGCTGGAACCGCAGGTCGACGCCAGGGAAGTCCCGCCGCAGCTTCTCCATGCGCGGCATGATCCAGTGCGTCGTAAAGGCCGTTGAAACGGAGAGTGTGATGGTCTCCATTCCCGTTGCGCGCGCTTCAATCTCGCTGATCGACGCCTGGATGACGTTGAAGCCTTCGGTGATGGCGCGATGTAGCAGGCGGCCATTCTCGGTCAGTTCGACACCGCCGCGTACCCGATCGAACAACTGCACGCCCATGCGGTCTTCCATGCGCGCCAGCATCCGGCTGACGGCAGGCTGGCTGACATAAAGCTCGGCGGCGGCCTTGGTCAGGCTGCCGCATCGCCCGGCGGCCTCGAAGACAAACAATGCGTTGGCGCTGGGAAGTTTTCGCCGGAAATCAGCCATAACCTCAGATTATGTTCGCCCCAACAATTAGGAAGTTGTCGTGCTGGCGGGGGCTCCCTACACTTTGTGCATCGTACAACGGATTATCGGAGCAATGCCGTGTCTGTGCGTCACATGGGGTTATCGGCGGTGGGTTTTTCCGGCGAGAAGAGAGGCGAGGCCGTCGTCAACACGCCTATTACATTGAGCACCAGCACGGTCCGGCAAGAACCGGCGCAAGCATCACCCGGCGCCGGCAAATGGGGAAACGTTCTCATCACCCGCAACGGCATCCTGTCAGACCGCACTTGGTCGAGCGCGCATTCCTCTGCTGACAGCTATTGGCACGATGGCATCGCGCCATTCCCGACCTCGGCGACTGAACTGCCCACCAAAGTCGACGTGGCAATCGTCGGCGCCGGATTCTGCGGCTTGTCCGCGGCGCTGGCGTTGGCCAGGCAAGGGGCGAATGTCGTGGTCCTGGAAGCGCAGGCGTCCATTGCAGCGGAAGCGTCCGGCCGCAACGGCGGCCATGTCAACAACGGCCTGGCCGTCGACTACGCCACGCTTGCCGCGCGCGTCGGCGCCGACCAGGCGCGCGAGTGGTACCACGCGTACGACGCCGGCGTGGATGCCGTGGAGGCGCTGATTCGGGACGAGGGCATCGACTGCGATTTCGTTCGCCATGGCAAGCTCAAGCTCGCCTCGCGGCCCGAGCACTATGACATGCTGGCGCGCAGCTGCGAACAACTGGTGAGTTCGGGTGTGGACCCGGATGTCGAGCTGCTGAGCGCAAGCCGCGTCAGGCAGGAAGTTGCCAGCGACCGCTACGCCGGCGGGCTGCTGTACCGCAAGAGCGGCCAGATGCACATGGGCCGCTTTGCCCACGGGCTGGCGCAGGCAGCTGCACGCCAGGGCGCGCAAATTCATCTGCGCACGGCCGTGGAGAAGATCGAGCGTATCGGGCAGGCGCAGGGACACCGCCTGTACACGACCCGCGGTACGGTGCAGGCCAATCAGGTGCTGTTGGCCACCGGCACGACGCAGCACGGCGGTTACCGCAGCTTCGGATGGATCCGCCGGCGCATCGTTCCCATCGGCAGCTTTGTCATGGCCACGGAGCCGCTGGGCCGCGCTCGCGCGCAGGCGCTGCTGTCGGAGCGGCGTACCTATGTCACGACCGCGAACCTGCACAACTATTTCCGCCTCACGCCCGACGACCGTCTGCTGTTCGGCGGCCGGGCGCGCTTTACCGCCTCGCTACCGCAGTCCGATAGCCGCAGCGGCGAAATCCTGCGCGCAACCATGCTGGAAGCCTTTCCGCAGCTTGCCGACGTGGCGATCACGCACTGCTGGGGCGGGCTGGTCGACATGACGCAAGACCGCCTGCCGCACGCCGGCGAGCGCGACGGCCTTTACTACGCGATGGGATTCAGCGGGCATGGCACGCAGATGGCCGTGCTGATGGGGCAGCGCATGGCCCGCGTGATGGCGGGGGATATCCTGGCCAACCCCTGGCGCACGCGCGACTGGCCGGCCATCCCGGGCCATCTGGGACCGCCGTGGTTCCTTCCCGCCGTCGGCCTGTACTTCAAGCTCAAGGACCTGGTGTCGTGAGCCCACTGTAACGGAAGTGGCGCAAGCAAGCTTTGTTTCGATGTCTGGCACCGCGGTCGCCTCCATACGCGACCAGTAGGCAGTTTTTTTTCTCTTCTTTACTAGCAGAGGTATTTCATGGCACTCAAAGACTTCAAGGTACTTACGTTCGACGTGGTTGGCACGCTGATTGACTTCGAGGGCGGGATGCTCGACTACTTCCGTCGCGCCGTGCCCGGCAGCGCCATCAGCGATGAGGATTTCCTGGCCGCCTATCGCCGTACCCGCGCCGCTGACAAGACGATGTGGTATCCCGATGACCTGGAACGTTGCTGGCACCTGATGGCGCAGAGCCTTGGCCTCCCCGACTCCGACGAACTCGCCTGTGGCCTGCGGGACTCCGTGGTCAACTGGAAGGCGTTCCCGGATTCGGTCGAGGCGCTGAAGCGTTTGCGCAAGCATTTCAAGCTGGTGGCGATGACCAACGCCCAGCGCTGGGCACTGACTCACTTCGAGAAGACGCTGGACTTCCCGTTTGACGACACCGTCACCTGTGACGATGCCCTGACGGAAAAGCCCGATCCGCAGTACTTCGCCTATGCGCGTGGCCGCTATGACGGCAAATGGGGTTACAAGCAGGCAGACAATCTTCATGTGGCGCAGAGCCAATACCACGACATCGGCATTGCGAAGAAGCTTGGGCTGAAGACCTGCTGGATCGAGCGCCGTCATGCGCAGAAGGGATTCGGCGGCACCATGGAAGTGCCGGAGCTGACCAAGCCGGACTACCACTTCCATTCGCTGGCACAACTGGCGGACGCTGTAGAGGACAACCAGTAAGGCAGTCCCATCCGGGGGGGCGGTGTCGCTGCGTCGCACCGCCTTGTTCGTTCCCTATCTTTTCCCTTCTCTCGCTCCCTGATCTACATGCCCATCACTATCATTCCGCAATCCGTGACTTGCAGCGACCTGACCGACGACGGTCCTGTCGGCAGGCCGTTAAGCCAACCACCATGCCGCACCAGCAGCTTCAAGGTTGACCTCGAGGGGGCCGGACAGAACCGGACCGGACTGTGGGAATGCACGGTCGGCTCCTACGAACGGCAAGTCGAGGAAGCCGAAGTCATGCACATCCTTGCCGGTGAGTGCCTGTTCACGCCGGCGGGTGGCACGCCGATCCGGATCAAGGCCGGCGACACGCTGTTCTTCCCGGCGAACACGACCGGCATCTGGGAAATTCTGGAACCCTTGCGCAAGGTCTATGTGATCCTGCAGTGATCGGAACGCGAGCGGGACGAAAGCCGCTCGTTGCACGCTCGCGCATCTGACAAAGTCGCGAGCTCACGCATACGCACCCCTCTCCCGCGTGCGGGAGAGGGGTGGGGTGAGGGCTGGAGCGTCAACGAAGTAACGCGCGCCGGTGTTGCCAGCGCCTGCCCTCTCCCCCGGCCCCTCTCCCGCAAGCTTGCCTTTACCCACAACTTCCGGCGGCTTACTCGTTTTTCTGGAAGATCCGATACATTTCGGTGATTTCGTGCAGGGCGAGGAAGCCGCGCCACAGGACGGTGGCTCCCGGGGGATCGTCGTTTTTGCGACCCAGGTAGCCACCGAGCTTGGCGATCCAAAGGACAGCTTCGCTGAGTTTGGGCGCCTGCTCCGGTGGCTTGGTGGTGCCGTGCGTGCGGCAGTACAAAGCCCGCCATTCGAGCGATTGCAGTAGCACCGAGCAAGGGATATCGGCTTCGAGCCGGCCCAGCATGGTCGCGTACATAATGCGCCAGCCGATCACGGCGAACAGCGCCGTGGCCCGCAGGAACCGCTCCAGCGTCCCGAACTGCCGGGCCTCGATCTGGCAGCCACTTTTCAGGACACGATGCCAGGATTCAATGGTCCAGCGCCGGGCGTACCAGCTCAGCCGTTCGAGCACATCTTCCAGCGTTTGGGTGGGCATCGAACTGAGCAACATCCATTCGAGCGGCTCAACGCCTTCGGGCGGCTCGATTTCCAGCGCGTGAATGGCAAACACTTCGAGACTCGGTAGCCCCTCTGCACCGCGGCTGCGCGGCGCTCGCAGTTGGACCGGCACACAGCGCAAAGCCAGTCGGGCACTACGTGCCTGCCTGGCGCCGGACCTGGGCACGTGCAGTACGGTCTCCCCAAGTACAGGAGCCGCGGCAACCGTCTCCCACAGATACTTCTCTGGGTGGTCCACGCCCCGATTCCAGGCGGCCCGCACCAACCAGTCCACCCCCGCTGGGCGCGGCGCCAGAAACACGTCATACACATCGCCCTCGCGATCGCTGACGGCAACAAGGTGCGTGTCCGGACACTGCATCTTGAGCGGCTCAAGGCATTCCAGCCCCTCCAGCCACTTCACGCTTTCCTTCTCGCGAATGGACAGCGCCCGGCGCTGCCTGGCCTTGCCCGATGCTTGCGGCGCACGCACCCACGTCTTCATGCTCAACACGCCCAGTGGCAGGCCCTCAGGCGTCACCGCCAGCACGCTGTGCAACATGAATCCGTGCAAATTGCCGCCCGTGCCGTGACCAAGTCCCTCAGTCGCGGGCAAATTTGCCAGATTGAATTCCGTGGTGTCCTGCACCGTCAGGACGACAGGCACCTGCTGCATGCGACCCACGGTTTGAGCGACGTGGCTCGCCAGTATTCCGTCCGGGTCAACCGCCTCATTATCAAAGAAGCGATATGCCGCCTTGAGTTGGGCACCACTCAAGGCCTGCGGGAACGAAACATGGGCCTTTTGCGCCAGTCCGCGCGCCAATGCCACAAGGCGCTGCGTGCGACGTGCATCGCCCAACTGAGCGCCACCGAATTCGTCGCTGGCCCAATCTTCCAGATCTTCCGTATCAGGCAAAATTGCCACCACTGATTGTCAACTTCACCCGAAGTTAACACCGTCCAATCCGGTTTACAACCTTTCCTATCGAGATGTGGGTAAAGGCAAGCGCCTGCGGGAGAGGGGAGCAAACAAGCGTGCACCGCACGCTCGCGCATCGCACACCCGCGTCATCGGATCAAAGCCACGCGGATCAGTTCGTTTCCAGCAGCACCTGCGCACGCGCAAAGCGCCAGATGGCATAAGGCTCCAGGGGAATCGAGGTACTCCCCGTGGCGATCAGCTCCGCCATGGTTTCGCCGACGCCGGGGCTGATCGCAAAGCCTTCACCATTGAAGCCGAAGGCGTAGTACAGGCCGGGCACCGTGGCGCTGGGGCCCATCACGGGCTGCCAGTCGGCGGTATAGCCTTCGATGCCGCTCCACACGCGAATCAGCTGCACATGCTCGAAGGCCGGCACGAAACGGCGCAGTTCGCGCAGCTGGCGCAGCACGTTGTCGGGCTTCACGTAGGCGCGAATGCGGTCGGTGTAGGCCGGCCCCTTGAGGCCGCCGCCGAAGACGATGTTGCCGCGTGAGATCTGGCGGAAGTACAGGCCCTCATGCTCGATCGGCGACGAAATGCCGATGGAGGGGCCGATGGCATAGGGCAGCGGCTCGGTCACGCCCATCTGCGGGCCGCGCGCGTCCATCGGCACGGCCTCGCCGAACTGTTCGGCCATACGGTTGGACCAGGCGCCGCACGCCACCAGCATCTGCGGAGCACGAAAGCGCCGGCCATCCGCGGTGTGCGCGACAAAGCCATTGGCGTCGCGCTCGACCTGCATCACCTCGGCGTGCTCGACGATCTGTGCGCCGGCGCGACGCGCGGCGCGTGCGAAGGCGGGTCCGGCCAGGCGCGGATTGGCATGGCCGTCCTGCGGCGAGTACGAACCTGCCACCACGCCGGGCGCAAAGATGCCCCAGCGCCGGCGCAACTGCTCGGCGCTGAAGAGCTCCAGGTCCAGCCCGAGCGGCTTCACGTCGCGCGCGTGCTGCTCGAGCACGGCGGCCTGCTGTTCGGTGTAGCACACGCGCAGGTGGCCGTACGGGACGAACTCGAGGTCCTCGCCCAGCAGTTCCTTCACGCGGCCCCAGACGGCGCGCGCCCGGTTGGCCAGCGGCATCTGGTGCAGCGCACGTCCCTGGCGGCGCACATTGCCGAAGTTGGTGCCGCTGGCCTGGCGCCCGACCAGCTCGCGCTCCAGCAGCACCACCGAGAGGCCCTGCTGGCGCAGGAAGAAAGCGGTGGTAGTGCCCATCAGGCCGCCACCGAGCACCAGCACATCGGCGTCGTGCGTCCTGGTTGCCGTGCTCGCTGTCGTGCTAGTTTTGGTGCCACTCATGGCTGCACCTCATGTGTATTCATCATCAGTGGCTTGACCGGTGCCTGCGAGCGCAGGCGACCGACTTGTTCGACCGGAATGCCGCAGGCCTGCGCCACGATCTCGGCCGCGGCATGGCTGCAGAAGCGTCCCTGGCAGCGGCCCATGCCGACGCGGCTGAAGGCCTTGGCCCGATTGACTTCCTGGCTGTCCAGCTCGGTCACGCAGCGGCGCAGCTCGCCCACCGTCACGGCCTCGCAGCGGCATACCACTGCGGCATCGGGCAGGGCGGCGGCCTGCGTGTGCGGCCACGGAAAGGCGCGCGCCAGCCCTTGGCGGAAGCGATCCATTTGGCCCAGCGTGCGGCGCAGCGCAGCCGATTCCGCGGCATATTGTGCGCGGCCCCGCTCATGCCCGAGGTCGGCCAGCGCCGCCAGGGCCGCGAGCCGGCCCGCGGCCTCGGCCCCATCGGCACCGAGGATGCGCGCGCCGTCGCCGGCCAGGTACACGCCGCGCGTGCTGCTGCGGCCGTCCGTGTCGATGCGCGGCAGCCACTGGCGGCTCACGGGTTCGAAGGCGAACTCGCAGCGCGCGAGGTCGGCCAGTTGCGTCTCGGCGCGCAGGTGCCAGCCCAGGCCCACGGCGTCGCATTCGAAGCGCTGCTCGCGCCCGCGCGCATCGCGCACGGTCACGGCCTGCACGCCAAGGCGGTCATCGCCGTCGATCGCCAGCGGGGTCACGCCCTGCAGCACCGGTATGCCGGCATGCTTGAGACCGCGGATCAGTCCGAGCCCGCGCAGCGCCAGCCGGGGGCGCGCCAGCAGGCCGGCAATGGCGCCCCAGGATTTATTAGCGGGGGCGGTGTCGAGTACCGCCGCCACGCGCGCGCCGGCCTGCACGTACTGCGAGGCCACCAGGTAGAGCAGCGGCCCGCTGCCGAGGAAGACGACTTGCGTACCGATGGCGCAGGCCTGTGCCTTCAGCGCGATCTGCGAGGCGCCCAGGCTGTAGCAGCCGGCGCGGTGCCAGCCGGGCACCGGCATGAGCCGGTCGGTGGCACCGGAGCACACCAGCAGTGCGTCGAAGGGCAGCGTCTGCGGCTCGTCCTCGCGCACGACGTGCAGCTCGCCCTCGGTCAGGTTCCACGCCAGCGTGTTAGGGCGGTAGTCGATCTGCGCGCGCAGTGCGTCGAAGTCGCGGTGCAGCGCCTGGGCCTTGTCGGCCTCGCTGCCATAGAGCTTGGCGTAGGAGCGTTTGAAGCCTTCGGGTTGGCGGCGGTAGATCTGGCCGCCGTCGCGCCGGCCTTCGTCGATCACGGTAGGGCGCAGCCCGGCCTGCACCAGTGCCTGGGCCGCGCGTACGCCGGCGGGGCCGGTGCCGACCACGACGATGCGGGGCGATACTGATGGCGCGTTCATGCGGCGGCTCCCGGCGCGTGGCGCGCGAGCGATTCCTGCAGGTCTGGCGTCGCGGGCCAGTGGTGCGCGGGCGGTCGGGTCAGCACTTCCATGCCGGCCTCGGCAGGCGTGGAACAGGCGCGCAGGCGCTCGCCGGCGGGCGTCCATACCCAGCAGTCCTGGCAGGCGCCCATCAGGCAGAAGCCCGCGCGCGGGCCGTCGCCGAATTCGCTGTCGCGCACGCGCCGGCCATGCAGCAGCAGGGCGACCAGAAGGGTGTCACCCGCCAGTGCAGTGGCAGTTTGGCCATCGATGCGCAGGGTGATGGCGGGACGGTCGGATTCTGCCAGCCGCATGAATCGCGCAGGCAGTGGGGGAGCGTTGTCGGGCATGGGCGGCGGCTCGGCGTTGGTTTGGAACAATGGTCTGACTGCTGCTATCTCAGCTCGCAAGCGCGGCACGCACCTCGGGGAAGGCGAGCACGTCGTCGAGCGTCTGCTTCACGCGCGCGAACATCAGCTCGAATTCGTGTTCCGTGTACGTCAGCGCCGGGGCAAAGCCGAGGATATTGTCGCCAAAGGCGCGGAACACGATGCCGTTGCGGTAGGCGGTCGCGGCAATGCGATCGGACAGGCCCAGCGATGCGTCGAAGCCGCGCTTGCTGGCCTTGTCGCTGACCAGTTCCAGCGCGCCCAGCAGCCCGCGATGGCGCGAGTCGCCCACCAGCGGATGACTGCGCAGCGCATCCAGTCCGGCTGCGAAGGTTGCCGCGCCACGCTGCCCATTGGCCAGGATGCCCCCTTCCTCATACAGCCGCAGGACTTCCAGCGCCACTGCCGCACTGACCGGGTGGGCCGAATACGTGGCGCCGTGGCCGATGGGCGCTGCGCCGGGTGCGCCATCGGCAATGCCGGCATAGACCTGGTCGGAGATCAGCGTCGCGCCCATCGGGACGTAGCCGGCGGTGAGGCCCTTGGCCAGCGTCATGATGTCCGGCGCGACGTCTTCGGCATCACAGGCAAACATGGGGCCGGTGCGGCCGAAGCCCGTGATGACCTCGTCGACGACGAACAGGATGTCCAGCTCGCGCGCCGCGTCGCGCATGGCCCTGAGCCAGCCCTTGGGCGGCACGATCACGCCGCCGGAGCCCTGGATCGGTTCGCAGAAGAACGCGGCCACATTGTCCGCGCCCAGCTCGGCGACTTTCGCGCGCAGTGCCGCCACCGAGGCGGCGATGATGCCTTGCGCATCGGTGGGATCGGCGGCGCGGTAGGGATTGGGCGAGGGGATGTAGTGCTGCGTCGGCAGCGGCAGGTCAAAGCCGCGGTGGAACGCAGGCAGGGCGGTGAGGCCGGCGCCCGTCGACGAGGAGCCGTGGTAGCCGCGCTCCAGCGAGATGAAGTGCTTCTTCGACGGGCGCGCGGTGGCGTTGAAGTACTGCGTGATGAAACGCACCGCCGTATCGACCGCCTCGGAGCCGCCGAGAGTGAGATATACGTGGTTCAGCGAGCGGGGCGTGATCTGCACCAGCTTGTCGGCGAGGCGGATCGCCGGCTCGCTGCTGAAATGGAAGTAGCCGGTAGCGTAGGGCAGGCGGCGCATTTGCTCGGCGGCGGCCTGCACCACGCTTTCCTGGCCGTAGCCCACGTTGACGCACCACAGCCCGGCGAAGGCATCGAGCACTTCGTGGCCGTTGGCGTCGGTCAGCCACGCGCCGCGGCCCGACGACAGCACCGTGGGGCCGCGCTGCTCGTGCACGCGCCACGGCGACACAGGGTGGATAAGGTGTGCGCGATCGGCGGCTTCAAGCGCGGCGAGCTGGGGCAGGTCGGTGAGTTGGGTCATGGCAGGGTCCGTTCGCGTCCATTCGTGTGCGCAGCACAACAGGCTGGCCTATGCCTCAAGATTACGGCAGGCTGAACATGGCGGGATGCTGCATTGAGGGGACTGAACGAAGCACGCTGCTGTTATGCGGGCCGTGGCAGCAGATTGTTTGGCAGTGCGCTTTCCGCAGCCTGGCGCGTCTTCAGCCCATGGCCTGGGTCACGAGCGCGAACAGCGCCGCCGCCCCCGGTGACGTGGCCGGCGCCGCACCGCGCACCATGGTCGCGGGCGCGTCCACACGCGGCAGGCCAATGCTCTCCAGCCATTCGCCCAGCCCGCTGGCGCAGTCGATGTCGATGCGCGTGAAGTTGCCCGCATTCAGGCCGGCCAGGTACGCGACCAGCGCCCTGGCGCCATTGTCCCCGGGCGCTACCACGGGGCCGATGGCATGGCCGCGCCCGAAGCGGCGCAGCATGGCGAAGCCGCGCGGCTCGCCCTCGAAGTCCAGCACCACGCAGGCCTCGGCGCTGGCCTGCAGGTCGTCGACCAACGCCTCGCGCGGCATACCGCGCGCCTGCGCGTCGAGCCGGTGCAGTGCGGCGGCCTCGTTGTGACCCGCGGGGCGCAGACGCCAGCCGTCAGGCAGGGCGATCAAAGGGGCAGGCTGGGCCGTGCCCTGGTGCTGGCAGACCGCGCCGGTGCACGCAAAGCCCAGGCGCTCGTACAGGCCGCGGCCATCGGCCGTGGCGTGCAGCAGCACGGTGCAGTCGTCCAGGCCTTCAAGCAGCGCGCGCATCAGCCGGTAGCCGATGCGCCGGCCCTGGCACGCCGGCGTGACGATCACCATGCCGATGGTGGCGTGGTGCTTGCCCCAGCGCCAGCGCAGGGCAGTGGCGACGAGTTGGCCATCGAGTTCGGCTACGATGCCCTCGGCGTGCGCGAACATCTGCTCCCAGTCGGTCAGGCGATGGGGCCAGCGCTGTTCCTGCGACAGGGCGTGGGCCCGCGTCAGGTCGTCGGCAGTCATCGGGCGCAGCACCACGCCGTCGTCGGCAATGGTGTCCTGGGCATGTGGTAGCGGGGCAAACATGGGCGTTGTCCTCGGGAAGAAAGGTTGGCACCGACATTTATCTTGAACGACATCGGGCGGTCGAGCCAGAACGAGTTGGGGTTTATCCGTAACTTGCAAGATTCGTCTGCCGGAGGTGCCGGTTTTGCAATTCAATGCGGTAGCGCAGGCTGTAACAGGGACAAATGCTGAGCCTTCTTGACTAGCATGAATGACCTGCAGTCATTAGCGGTGCGTCATGACAAGTCCGCGCCTGCCGGCCTTTCCAGACCAACCAGGAGCACTACGATGAGCGAAAGCCGTAAAGAGTTCGAGAACCTTGTCGGCCCCGGCGAAAGCCTTCGTGTGATGGATTTGCTCAAGCGCGGCGCGACGCGGCGTGACGTCCTCGCGATGCTGCTGGCGGGAGGCATGCAGGCCACGCTGGCCGGCAGCCTGGCCGGCGTGGCCGTCAAGGCCCATGCGCAGACGCCGAAGCGGGGCGGCCGCATCCGCGTGGCAGCCGCCACGGCGGCCGCCTCAGATACGCTGGACCCGTCCAAACAGTCGAACCAGAACGACTACGTGCGCTGCAACATGGTCTACAACGGCCTGACCTCGCTCGATGGCAGCCTGACGCCGCGGCCGGCGCTGGCCGAGTCGTTCAACACGACCGATGCCAAGACCTGGGTCTTCACGCTGCGCAAGGGCGTGGCCTTCCACGACGGCAAGGCATTGTCCCCGGCCGACGTGGTGTACTCGATCATGCGCCACAAGGACCCCGCCACCGCTTCCAAGGCCAAGGTGCTGGCCGAGCAGATCGAGAGCGTGAAAGCCACCGGCCCGAACGAGGTCACGGTGGTGCTCACCAGCCCCAATGCCGACCTGCCAGTGATCCTGGGCACCTTCCACTTCCTCATCGTCAAGGACGGCACCACCGACTTCAACGCGGGCATCGGTACCGGGCCTTACAAGATCAAGGAGTTCAGGCCGGGCGTGCGCACGGTGGTAGTGCGCAACGATGCGTACTGGAGGCAGGGAAGGCCCTACCTCGACGAGATCGAGTTCGTCGGTATCGGCGATGAGAGCGCGCGCATCAACGCGCTGCTCTCCGGCGGCATGGACCTGGTGGGCTCTGTCAACCCGCGCTCCGTGGCCCGCGTCAAGGGTACGCCGGGCTTCGGCACCCTCGTCACGCAATCGGGGCAGTACACGGACCTGATCATGCGCAAGGACGCGGGTCCAGGCATGAACCCCGACTTTGTGATGGGGATGAAGTACCTGCAGGACCGCGCGCAGATGAAGAAGGCCATCGCGCTCGACTACGCGGTGCTCGGCAACGATCAGCCGATCGACCCCACCAACCGCTTCTTTTTCAAGGGCCTGCCGCAGCGCGCCTTCGACCTTGACAAGGCTAAGTACCATTTGCGCAAGTCCGGCGTGACGGGCAAGGTGCCGATGGTGACCTCGCCCGCCGCCCTGTATTCGGTCGAGATGGCGACGGTGCTGCAGCAGACTGCGCAGCGCGTGGGCCTGGACCTCGACATCAAGCGCATGCCTGCCGACGGCTACTGGTCGAACCACTGGCTCAACAGCCCCGTGGGCTTCGGCAATGTCAACCCGCGCCCCAGCGCCGACACCATCCTCACGCAGTTCTTCAAGTCCGATGCGCCGTGGAACGAATCGCGCTGGAAGAACCCCAAGTTCGACCAGCTGCTGCTGGCGGCGCGGGCCGAAACCGACACCGCCAAACGCAGCCAGATGTATGCCGACATGCAGACCATGATCCACGAGGACGCCGGCATCGGCATCCCGCTGTTCCTGGCCAGCATCGACGGACATTCATCGAAGCTAAAGGGCTTGTCACCGATCCCGCTGGGTGGGCTGATGGGCTATTCGTTTGCGGAGCATGTCTGGCTTGATGCCTGACGGGGCGGGCGGGCCTTGTTGCGCAAGGTTTCCGCCTGCGCCCCTGCGCGGTTGGGCCAGGCTTATTTGCCGAGCCACTTGGCCGCATGCACCTGGTAGTCACCGCCTGCCCTGGCCAGGTGCAGCCATTGGTCGACAAAGCCCTTGAATACCGTGTCCCCGTTGGGCAGCAGGAAGGCCATCTCCGCGTATTGCAGCGGCTGCTCCGGGTTGATGGCGCAAAGCTCCGGATGAATCCGGCTTTGCGCCACGGCCTCCGCCGCCTCGGTGACAAAGACATCGGCCCGGCCGGCGATCAGTTCGTCGAAGATGGTGAGGTTGTCGCGGTGGACGGTGAGCTGGGCACGTTGCAGCCGCGTCTTGGCAAAGCGCTCGTTGCTGCCGCCGGGATTGGCGATGACGCGCACCTCCGGCCGGTTGATGGCCTCGACGCTCTGGTACTTCGCCGCATTCTCGCAGCGCGCGATCGGCGTCTTGCCGTTGACCATATAGGGCGCGCTGAAGAAGGCGAGCTTCTGGCGCTCCAGCGTGACCGAGATGCCGCCGGCCGCAATATCGCATTTGCCCGCGACAAAGTCGGGCATCAGGTTCGCCCAGGTAGTCTTGACGAATTGCGGCCTGGCGCCGAGCGCCGTCGCGAGCGAGCCCATCAGGTCCACATCCAGTCCTTCGAAACTCCCGTCCGGGCGCTGGAAGCTGAAAGGCTTGTAGTCACCCGGCGTACATACGCGCAGGGTGCCGCTCTGGGCGACCCGGTTCAGGGCAGACGGTGAGGTGGGCGGGTTCGTTGGTACGGCGGACACCGTTTGTGCCGCAGCCACGGACGACAGCAGCGCCAAGACTGGCGCAATCAGGAATTTCACGTGTTAGCTCCCATGCGAGGACTCGATACGGCGGCTCCCGATGGCGTCGCCGCGGTCACGCTCCCTGCAGCCTCGGCTGGTATGCGGGACAGGGGCGGCCTCCAGGCGGAGGCGTCCCAATCATACTTCGCCCGGGCCCGCTGTTGTCCGCCGGACCCGGCGAGGGCGGCGTATTACCGGGCCTCGTTGCTGGTTTGCGCAATCGCGGCGCGCAAGATCTCCAGGGCTTCCTGCGCCGTTTCCGAGGAGGTGTTGAGCGGCGCCAGCAGGCGCACGTTGTTCCGATGCACGCCGCACTTGATCACCAGCAGGCCGCGCTCGCGGCAGCGGTCGATCACTGCTTGAGCGAATGTCGCGTCGGGCTGGAACGGATCGCTGTCCTTGACGAACTCCAGCGCCAGCATCGCGCCAACGCCGCGCACGGTCCCGATGGCGGGAAACTCGCGCGCGAGCTGGTCGAGCCCCGCGCGCAGCGTTTCAGCCAGTGCGAGCGCACTGGCGAGCAACTGTTCTTCCTCGAACAGGTCGAGCACCGCCAGCGCTGCGGCGCAGGCGAGCGGATTGCCCGCATACGTGCCGCCCAGCCCGCCGGGTGCCGGCGCGTCCATGATCTCGGCACGCCCGACCACGCCGGACAGCGGCATGCCGCCGGCCAGGCTCTTCGCGACCGTGACCAGGTCCGGCTGGATGCCCGCATGCTGGAAGCCGAACATCTTGCCGGTCCGGCCGAATCCGGCCTGGATCTCATCCAGGATCAGCACGATGCCATGCTTGCGGGTCAGCGCGCGCAGGGCCTGCAGGAACTCGTTGCCGGCCGGCAGGAAGCCGCCGTCGCCTTGCACCGGTTCCAGGATGATGGCCGCGATGCGATCCGGGGCGATCTGCGTGGCAAAGAGGTCTTCCAGTGCGCGGATCGCATCCGCGCCGGAGAAACCGCGGAATTCATCGGGATAGGGCGTGTGATAGACGTCGCCGGCCAGCGGCCCGAAGTTCTGCTTGTACGGCGTGCTCATGCCGGTCAGCGTCGAGCCGAGCAGCGTGCGCCCGTGGAAGCCGCCGCGGAACGCGATGATCCCCGGCACATTGCGGTAGGCGCGCGCGATCTTGACCGCGTTCTCCACCGCTTCCGCGCCGGTTGTCGCGAACAGCGTCTTGTAGTGTTCGGCGCCGCCGACCAGCTTGTTCAGCCGCGCGGCCAGCTCGACATAGACGTCATAGCCGACCACCTGGAACGCTGCGTGCGTCACCCGACCCAGTTGCCTGCGCACCGCCTCGACGACCTTGGGGTGGTTATGGCCGATATTCTGCACGCCGATGCCGCCGACGAAATCGATATAGCGACGTCCTTCCACATCCCACAGGAACGAGCCTTCGGCCTTGTCGGCAAAGATCGGATGGGCGGTGACGACGCCATGCGGAACATGTTGGGTGCGGGCCGCGATATGGGCCTGGTTGGACTGGGTCATTGCGTTACGCCTCTTTCAGGTTCCGCGAAGTCGGTGTCGCGGTGTGGTTGCGAAGGGTTGGAGTCGGCAAGGATCTCTGCGAGGTGGCGCGGTTCGCGTCCGGTCAGCTTGCGGATCTGGGTGCGGCAGCTGAAGCCGTCCGCGGCAACCAGCGCATCGGCCGGGAGTGCGGCAAGCTTTGGCTGCAGCGTGCTCTCGCCAATCCGCCGCGACAGCTCGGCTGTCTTGCGGTGATAGCCAAAGGCGCCGGCCATCCCGCAACAACCGGTGTCGAGGACGCTTGCGCCAAGCTGGCGCTCCGCCGCCGTGCCGCCGCAGGCGCGGTGATGGCAGTGGGCGTGCAGGTGGACCTCGGCATCGTTGTCCAGCGCCATGCCGGCGCGGGTGGCGAACTCGGCCATCGTGACCGTCAGTGCTGCCAGCGCTTTGGCGCGCGGGTCGTCAGGCAGCAGGGCCGGCATTTCATCCCGGAACACCGACAGGCAGCTTGGTTCCAGCACCAGCACCGGAACGCCGGCGGCAATCGGCGCGGACAGTACGTCCAGGATCTCGAGCAGGTTGCGGCGCGCCTGGTCCAGCATGCCGACGTCATAGAACGGTCGGCCGCAGCAGACGTGGCGCGTGCTCAGCCGCGCGTTCCATCCTTGCCGCTCGACCACCGCGACGGCGGCCTCGAGCACATGCGGGGTGAAGCCGTTATTGAAGGTATCGGTCCATATGACGACGTCGCGCTGGCCGTACGGCCGCGTGCCGGCCTGCCGCAGGCGTGTCGCTGTGCCGGTGCGGCGGAATGCGGTGGCGGCGATCTCGGGGAACACGGCCGAGCGCGCCAGGCCGAAAGCGTGGCCAACGCGCCGGGTCAGCGGATTGCGCATCAGGGCATTGAGCAGACCAGCCGCGCGCGTGGCCGTGGGCAGCCATTGCCCCAGGCGCCCGATTGCGGCATCCATTGGCGCGCGCAGGCGCCGCTTGTAGTAGCGATACAGGAACTCGCTGCGGTACTTGGGGATATCGACATGCGTCGGACAGTCGTGCTTGCAGCCCTTGCACGACAGGCACAGGTCCATCGAGTCCTTGACCGCCTCGCCGTCACGGGTCTCGCTGATGACCTCGCCGTTGAGCATCTCGAAGAACAGGCGTGCGCGGCCGCGCGTGGCGTAGCGCTCTTCACGGGTGGCCTTGAAGCTGGGGCACATGGTGCCGCCATCGAGCGACCGGCACTTGCCCATGCCGATGCAGCGCTCGGTTTCGCGGCCAAAGCCGGTGCCCGGGCCATCGCCCATCGGGTAGGTGAAGACGCTGGTTGCCTGATCCTGCCGGTATGACGGACCCATGCGCAGGTTGGCGTCCACCGGCATTGCATCGATCAGCTTGCCGGGGTTCATCAGGCCGTTCGGGTCCCAGATGGCCTTGAACTCGCGGAATGCCTGCATCAGCCGGGGCGTGAACATCAGGGGCAGGAACTCTCCCTTTGCCTGGCCGTCGCCATGCTCGCCGGACAATGAGCCCTGGTACTTGACGACCAGCGCGGCGGCTTCCGCCAGGAACCGACGCCAGTCGCCAACGCCTGTGGGGGAACGCAGGTCGAAGGTGATGCGCGAATGAATGCAGCCATCGCCAAAGTGGCCGTACATATTGGTCTTGTAGCCATAGTGTTCGACCAGGGCGGAGAATTCCCTCAGGTAGGCGCCAAGCCGGGCCGGCTCGACCGCGGCATCTTCCCAGCCCACGGTGGGATCGGGTTGTCCGGGAACGGTCGACAATGACGTTGCCGAAGCCCCGGTCTCGCGGATGGCCCAGAGGCGTCCCATCAGCGAGGGATCGTCGACCAGCCTTACATTCGGCTGCGTAGGGAACGAGCGTGCCGCGCTGGCGGCGCGGGCCGCCAGTTCGCGGGCCTGGTCGCGCAGGGCAGCACCGAACTCCACCATCAGCCAGGCATTGCCGGCCGGCAGCTCGGCGATGTCGTCGAGCTTCAGTCCGAGTTGCTTCAGTCCGCCGATGATGCCGGTGTCCAGGCCTTCCATTGCGATCGGTCCGAGCGGCAGCAGCTCGGGCACGCAGTCGGCGGCATCGAAGATGGTATCGAAGCCGAGCACCAGCAGTACGCGCTCGGGCAGTCCCTCCACCAGCGACGTGTCGGCACGCAGCACGGTAGCGCAGGTCCCCTCGGACCCCACCAGGGCGCGGGCGATGTGGAAGCCGTTTTCCGGCAGCAACTGGTCGAGGTTGTAGCCCGAGACACGGCGCTTGAGCCGCGGGAAGCCGGCGCGGATATCGTCCGCATAGCGCTCGGCCAGTTCGCGCAGGGACTTGACGATGCGCGCCTGTTCCCCGCCTGCCGCCAGATGTTCGGCATACGCGGCCTCGTCGGTGGCGCCGACCCAGAAGCGCGCGCCGGTGGCGGTCACGATCTCCAGTCGCTCGATGTTCTCGACGGTCTTGCCAGCCATCACCGAATGGGCGCCGCATGAGTTGTTGCCGATCATGCCGCCCAGCGTGCAGCGGCTGTGGGTGGCCGGATCCGGGCCAAAGGTGAGGCCGTGCGCAGCGGCGGCCTGCTTCAGGTGGTCGCAGATGACGCCGGGTTGCACGCGGCCGATGCGTTGGGCCGGATCGACCAGCTCAACCGCGTGCAGGTACTTGGAATGGTCGATGCAGACAGCAACGTTGACCGACTGGCCGCTCATCGAGGTACCCGCGCCGCGCGGCACCATGGCCACGCCGAGCTCGCCGCACAGGCGCACGGTGGTCTCCAGGTCTTTGACAGACTTCGGAATGACGACGCCAAGGGGGACCTGTCGATAATTCGAGGCTTCCGATGCGTAGATGGCGCGCGTGACTGCGTCGAAGCGCACTTCCGCCGTGGTTTCGGCTTCCAGGCGCGTGCGCAATCGCAGCAGCGCATTGAGGTCGGCGGGGGCACTGGGCTGGCGTTGGGGCATCGCTTTCATGGAATTCGTGGGCGGTACGGTCGAAGCCTGCTGGGGTTCTATCGCCAACGCTTTCTGGCAATCACCGGGACCAGTATAGGGACGAGGGTCGTCGCGCTCTTACCGAATTCTGGGCCTGGATCAGCAGTGAATTCTGTTGTGGCGGGAGGAACAGCAGTTCCTTCGATGGGATGGATGAGGAGCTTGCTGGGGGGCTCTAAATGCAAAGCGGCCGGCTTGCGCCGGCCGCGGGATTGCTGAGAGACTTTTATGGGCTGCCGGTTTGCGCCCCTCTCCCGCTTGCGGGAGAGGGGCGGGGGAGAGGGCAGGCGGTGGCATACCACAGCGCTTGACTTCGTCGACATGCCGGCCCTCTCCCCAACCCTCTCCCGCAAGCGGGAGAGGGAGCACCCAAAAGGTAGTTCAAGACCCGGTGGCTTCGCGACAGCTCAGTCCAGCAGCCCCTGGCAGACGTACTTGATATGCATGTACTCTTCGAGCCCATAGCGAGACCCTTCGCGCCCGTAGCCCGAGTCCTTCACGCCGCCAAAAGGCGCCGCTTCCGCGGCCAGCGCTCCCTCGTTGATACCGACAATGCCCGACTCGAGCGCATCGGCAAGGCGCCAGATCCGCCGCACGTCATTCGAGTAGAAATACGCCGCCAGCCCAAACGGGGTCGCATTTGCTGCCGCGACCACGTCCGCCTCGGTACCGAAGCGCGTGACCGGCGCAACCGGCCCGAAGGTCTCCTCGCAGGAGCAGTCCATGGACGCATCCACGTCGGCCAGCACGGTGGGCGCATAGTAGTTCGGCCCCGGGCACTGCTCGTTGCGGATGCGCTCGCCGCCAACGACCACGCGCGCACCGCGGCTGACCGCGTTCTTCACATGACGCTCGATCTTGTCGACCGCCCGCGCGTTGATCATCGGACCGATCTGCGCGGCGGGATTGGTGGCAGGGGCGACTACCAGCGCGCCAACGCGGGCGGCAAGCTTGTCGACGAAGGCGTCATGCACCTTGTCCTGGACATAGATGCGGTTCGGGCACACGCAGGTCTGCCCGCCGTTGCGGAACTTGGAAACCATCAGGCCGTCGACGGCGGCGTCGAGGTCGGCATCGTCGAACACGATAAACGGGGCATTGCCGCCCAGTTCCAGCGACAGCTTCTTCAGTGTATCGGCGGAGCGGCGCGCCAGGTGCTTGCCTACCGGGGTCGAGCCGGTAAAGGTGATTTTGCGCACCCGGGCATCGTCCAGCCATACGTCGACGACTTCGGCCGCGCGCTCGCGCGAGGCGGTGACGATATTCAGCACGCCCGGCGGCACGCCCGCCTGTTCCGCGAGCCTGACCAGCGCCAGCGAGGTGAGCGGCGTATCCTCGGCAGGTTTGCACACTACCGTGCAACCGGCCGCCAGCGCCGGCGCGATCTTGCGCGCGATCATCGCAGCCGGGAAGTTCCACGGCGTGATCGCCGCGATGACGCCAACCGGCTCGCGCAGTGCCAGCATGCGCCGACCGGGGACCGGCGCGGCGATCACGTCGCCATCGGCGCGGGTGGCTTCTTCGGCAAACCATTCGACATAGCTCGCGGCGTACAGCACCTCGCCTTTGCCTTCCGCCAATGGCTTGCCCTGCTCGCGCGAGATCAGGCGGCCAAGGTCTTCCACATGGCTGACGATCAGGTCGTTCCAGCGCTTGATGATCTGCGCGCGCTGCTTGGCCGGCGTTTTGCGCCAGCTTGGGAACGCTGCGTGCGCGACATCGACGGCGCGGCGTGCGTCCGCCGCACTGCTATCCGGTACCGCCGCAAAGACTTCATCCGTCGCGGGGTCCGCCACGGACAGTGTGCGATCGTCGGCCGCGCCGCACCATTCGCCGCCGATATAGTTGCGGCCGGGAAGCAAGGTCTGGTTCTGTAGGGACAAAGGCATGAACAAACTCTCCTTAAGAATGGGGTCAGGCGGTGGCAGCGGTGGCCACTGCGCCTTCGCTATGGAGATCGACTTCATCGATCCAGCCGCGGCGCAACTCGGGCACCGAGCGCGCCAGCAGCGCGTAGTAGGGGTGGTGCGGACCGCGGTCGTAGTCCTGGTGCGCGACCTGGGTCAGCTTGCGGCCATGCTGCATCACCACGATCTCGTCGCAGATCGAGCGCACGGTGTGCAGGTCGTGGCTGATGAAGAGATACGAGACACCCAGCTCCTTGCGCAGCTCGGCCATCAGGTCGAGGATGGCCGCGCCGACCACGGTGTCCAGCGCCGAGGTGATCTCGTCGCACAGGATCAGCTCAGGATCGGCCGCGAGTGCCCGGGCCAGGTTCACGCGCTGCTTCTGCCCTCCGGACAGGCCACCGGGCGTGCGCTGGGCCACGCCGATCGGCAGCCGCACCAGATCGAGCAACTGGCGAATCCGCGCCCGCTGGGCTTCGCCGCGCAAGCCGTGGAAGAACTGCAGCGGCCGCGCCAGGATCTCCTCGATGGTGCGCGCGGGATTGAGCGCGGTGTCGGCCATCTGGAACACGATCTGGATGCGCCGCAGCTCATCGCGGCTGCGTTCGGCCACTGTCGGCTTCAGCGGACGGCCGTTGAACGCGATGCTGCCACAGCACGGCGCCACCAGGCCGGCAATCGCGCGCGCCAGCGTGGTCTTGCCCGAACCCGACTCGCCGATGACGCCGATCGCCTGGCCCCGGTACAGCTTCAGGCCCACGCCCTCCAGGATCTTCGAGGCCGGCTGCCCGTGCGCATCGACGGCACCGTAGCCGGCGGAAAGATCGCGGACCTCGAGCAGCAGGGGGCTCTTGTCCGGGTCCACCGGCGCGCCGGGACGCTCGGTCGGCCGCGCCGCGGCCAGCAGGCAGCGCGTGTAGTCGTCGGCGGGCTGGTACAGGATCTGGTCGGTCTCGCCCAGCTCGCGCATCTTGCCTTCGCGCAGCACCAGGATGTGGTCCGCCACCTGGGCCACCACGGCCAGGTCGTGGCTGACATAGACCGCGGTGGTGCGGCGTTCCTGCACCGCGCGTCGGAACACGCGCAGCACTTCGACCTGCGTGGTGACGTCCAGTGCCGTGGTCGGCTCGTCCAGGATCACCAGGTCGGGATCGGTGATCAGGGCCATTGCGGCCATCAGGCGCTGTAGCTGGCCACCGGAAACCTGGTGGGGGTAGCGCTCGCCGATGGAATCAGGGTCGGGCAGCGCCAGTTCGCGGAACAGCGCGACCGCCTTCTTCTCGGCAGCCTTGCGATCCATGAGCCGGTGGATCAGCGCCGGTTCGACCACCTGGTCCATGATGGTGCGCGACGGGTTGAACGAGGCCGCCGCGCTCTGCGCGATATAGGTGATCTCGCGCCCGCGCAGCCGGCGCTGTTCGCCCGGCGACAGGTGCAGCACGTCGGTGGTGCCGACCCGGATGCTGCCGGAGATCTCGCAGCCGTGGCGCGCGAAGCCCATCAGCGCCAGCGCGGTCGTGGTCTTGCCCGAGCCGGACTCACCGATCAGTGCCAGCACCTTGCCGGGCTCGATCTCGAAGTCCACACCATCTACCAACGTCGCCTGGCCTGCGGTGATGCGCAGATTGCTGACCTTTACGGACGTGCCCATTTATTTGACTCCGTTACGTGCCGAGCGACCCGGCAGGTTGTCGATAACAAGGTTGACGGCGAGGGTCAGGCTGGCGATGGCCAGCGCCGGCGCCACCACGGCCATGCTGCCTTCGGACAGTGCCCCGATGTTCTCGCGCACCAGCGAACCCCAGTCGGCATCGGGCGGCTGGATGCCCAGGCCCAGGAAGCTGAGGCTCGCGAGCAGCAGCACGACGTAGACGAAGCGCAGCCCCAGGTCAGCCAGCATGGGGCCGAGGATGTTCGGCAGGATTTCCTGGCGCATGATGTAGGCGGTGCCTTCGCCGCGGGTGCGGGCGACGGTCACGTAGTCCATCGCATTGATGTTGACCGCCAGCGAGCGCGCGATGCGATAGGCGCCCGGGATGTAGATGATCGCCGCCGTGAGGGCGAGCATCCAGACTGACGAACCGAAGGCCGCGACCATGATCAGCGCGAACATCTTGCTCGGGATCGCCGTGAGCGTATCGAGGCCGCGGCTCAGGCCGGCATCGATCCAGCGGCCGCTGACGGTGGCCAGCAATGCCAGCGTGATGCCGATGCCGCTGGCGCACAGGGTCGAGACCAGGGCCACGCAGACGGTGTAGCGCGCGCCCAGGATCACGCGCGTCAGCATGTCGCGTCCCAGGTAGTCGGTGCCGAGCCAGTGCGCGGCGCTGATCGGGCCGAAGACCTGGATCTCGCCCGTGGGCGTGCCGTCATGGCTGATCAGGATCGGGCCAACAATGGCGGCGACCAGCCAGCCGATGAGGATCAGGCTGCCGATCCAGCCGGTGATGCCCAGTTTGGGCAGGCGCGGGCGGCGACCGCCTTGGTCGGGGGCACTCACGGCGGGGGTGGCGTGCGTGTTGGAGGTAGGGGACATGAGTTGCAGCTCCTGCATGGCGTTCAAGGCTTCAGCGGTGGCGCAGACGCGGATTGGCGACGATGCCGCACACATCGGCAAGCGTGACGAGGATCAGGTACGCACAACAGAAAATCATGGCGCACACCTGGACCACGGGCATGTCGCGCTGGGCGACGCTGTCCACCATCAGCTTGGCGATCCCCGGGTAGTTGAAGATGGTCTCGATGATGATGACGCCGCCAAGCAGGTAAGACAGGCTCAGCGCCACGGCATTGGCAATCGGGCCGATGGCGTTGGGCAGCGCGTGGAACAGCACCATGCGGGTCGAGGATGCGCCCTTGAGCCGCACCATCTCGATGTAGGGCGCGTTGAGCTGGTCGATCACCGCCGCGCGGGTCATGCGCAGCATCTGCGCGACGATCACGCAGCACAGGCTCAGCACCGGCATGGCCAGCGAACGCACGATCTTGTCCCAGGAATCGTCGGTGCCGATATAGGCGAGCGCCGGCAGCCAGCGCAGGTGGACCGCGAACAGCAATACGGCCAGCGTGGCGACCAGGAACTCCGGCACGGAAACCACTGCCACCGCGCCCAGGCTGACGCTGCGGTCAAACCAGGTCCCGCGGTAGACCGCCGCCAGGATGCCGAGGCCGAGCGCCACCGGCACCGAGATCAGCGCGGTCAGGCCGGCCAGCAGCAGCGATTGGGGCAGGCGGCTGCCGATGGCCTCGGACACCGGCATGCGGGTGACCAGGGACTCGCCGGCATTGCCGGTCACCATGCCGCCCAGCCATTGCGCGTAGCGCACCGGCGCGGGGACATCGAGGCCCATCTGGGTACGCAGCGCGGCCAGGGCTTCGGGTGTGGCGTCCTGGCCGAGTTGTTCCTGCGCGGCATCGCCGGGCAATACCGCGGTGATGGCGAAGACGATGGCCGAAACCGCCAGCAATGAGATCAGCGCCAGCCCGATGCGCCGCGCCAGCAGGCGCAAGATGAACAGGTTCATGGTGTCTCCTCGGATCAGGCCGCCAGCCAGACGTGCTCGGCGAACGAATAGCCCATCAGGCCGCCCAGCGGGATCGGGGAAAGGCCCTTGACCCGCTTGTTGTAGCCGTCGATGGTGGCGATAAAGAGCGGTATGCCGATCCCTGCGTCCCGCCGGATCATGGTCTGCATGTCGGCGTACATCTGCTTGCGCTTGGCCAGGTCGGTCTCGGCCCGCGCGGCGAGCAGCAGCGCATCGAACTTCGGGTCCTTGTAGCGCGACTCGTTCCAGGCCGCGTCGGACTTGAAGAACTGGGTCAGCAGCGTGTCGGCACTGGCGCGCGGCAGGACCGTGCCGAAGCCGACCGGGCTGTTGAGCCAGTGATTGGACCAGTAGCCGTCGGCGGGCATGCGCTTGACGTCGATATTGACGCCCGCCTGCCGCGCCGATTGCTGCAGGATCAGGGCCATGTCGACCGAGTACTGCGCGGCGGGGGAGGCTACCACCGGGATCGCGGCAGTGCCAATGTTGGCCTTCTTGAGATGGAACTTGGCTTTCTCCGGATCGAGCCTGGTCTGCGGCAGCCCGGCAAAGTAGAAGCGGTTGGTGGGATCGATCGGCTGGTCATTGCCCGGCACGGCATAGCCCAGCGCAATGCTCTTCTTCATCAGTTCGCGGTCGAGCAGCAGCTTCATGCCCTGGACAAAGTCGGGGTTGGCGCCCGGGCCGGTATCCCGGCGCATGATCAGGTCGGTGTACTGGCCGGATTGCGTCACGAACACATCGGTCGTGGGCGTGCCTTTCACGCGTGCGACCGAACGCGGGTTGATCGAGGCCACCATGTCGAGATCGCCCGAGAGCAGCGCATTGACGCGCGCACCCTCGTCGGCAATGCCGACGAACTCGATCTCGTCAAGGTAGGGCTTGCCGGGCTTCCAGTAGTTTTCGTTCCGTACCATCACCGAACGCACGCCGGGCTTGAATTCCTTGAGCTTGTAAGGACCCGTGCCGATGCCGGTGTTGAAGTCGGTGGTGCCGTTGCGCACGATATGGAAGTGGAACGTGCCGACGATGACGGGGAAGTCCGCGTTGGGTCCGTCGAGGACCACGGTCACTTCGTTCGGACCCGTGGCGCTTACGCTCTTGATCGGGTCCGCCAGCGTTTTCGCCTTCGAGGCGATGGTCGGGTCCTTGTGGCGCATCAGGGAAAACACCACGTCTTGCGGCGTCAGCGGCTTGCCGTTGTGGAAGGTGACGTCCTTGCGCAGCTTGAAGACCCACGTCACGGCATCCTGCGAGGCAAAGGACTCAGCCAGCGCCGGTTGCGGCACCAGTTTCGCATCCAGGCTCGTCAGGCCGTTGTAGAGCATCGTCCCGCGACAGTAGTCGGTCTTGTTCGATTGCTTGGCCGGATCGAGCGTATCGCTGGGCGACGCGTTGTCGCTGCCCACACGGATGCGGCCGCCGCGGCTCGGCGTCTGCGCATGCGCCGACACGGCCGCGCCGGCAAGGCTGCCGGCAAGCCCCAGTTGCATGCCGCCGGCAGCCAGGATCTTCAGGACGTCGCGCCTGCTGGCGCCATGGTGCAGGGCGCTCATGATCCGGGTTGATTCGGCAGGGCCGATGAGGCCCTCGATCGGCTTCTTGTCTGACATGGCAAATAGCTCCTGGTGGGGGCCGGAGTTCGGGGGATGGCGAAAGTGGAAACTCAGGACCATGCGGCGCGGGGGCAAGCTCCTGCTGAGGCAGCACGAGCGCGCAGCGTGTCATCTCCCTGACATTGAAGCATGTGCGACCGATGGCTTTGTGGGGTATTGCAAGCCGTGGCAGTAAAACCTGCGGTTTCGCGTGGGCGGTTTGGCATTGCCTGCCATGCGCACTGCGTGCGTGCATGTGCACCGCAACAATCCTCGGGATTACCCTAGGCAGGCACAGCGTCGGTGCATCGTCGGATACAGCAAATTTTTCCTATCCGGGCCTTGCCTGTTCATCGCATCATCAGGGCTCTCTCTTTTCGTCCGGCGCTGGCCCTTACTGCAATGAATTCCGCGCAGCTCCCCCTCCATGCAAGCGATGGACCGCCCGCGATCCGCGTGATGGCACAGTCCGACCTGCCCGTCGCGCTTTCGCTTTCCGAAGATGTACGCTGGCCGCATCGCCCCAGCGACTGGAAGATGCTGTTCCAGATGGGCGAGGGCCGCGTTGCCGAAGTCGGCGGCGCGGTGGTCGGTGTCGGCATGCGCTGGCTGTGGGACGAGCGCGGCGCGTCGGTCGGGCTGCTCATCGTAGCCCCGGCCTTCCGCGAGCGGGGGATTGGCAGCGTGTTGCTGGAGGCGCTGTGTGCCGGCCTGGACGGCCGCACCGTGCTGCTTCACGCCCCCGGGAAGCTGCATCGCTTCTATGTGCGCATGGGGTTCGAGCGCATCGGCGAGGTGCATCAATACGAGGGCAAAGCGTTGCCGGCGCCGTTGATGGCGCTGCCTGAAGGCTGCCGCCTGCGGCCTGGGGGGCGCAATGACCTGCAACTGCTGGTCGGCATGGAGCAGGGTGCCCGCGGTGTTGCACGTCCGTCCCTGATCCAGACCTGGCTGCGCCAGTCGATCGGCACGGTGGTGCTCGATTCCCCCGACGGGCCCCGCGGCTTCGCGATCCTGCGGCGCTTTGGCCGCGGCGCGATGGTCGGCCCCGTGGTCGCACCCTGCGCGATGTCGGCCAAGGCCATGATCGCGCACCTGGCCGGCCTGGTGACCGGGCGCGTGCTGCGCATGGACGTCCACGCCGATGGCGAACTCGAGGACTGGCTCGGCTGCCTTGGTCTGGCGCACGTCGCCGACGCGACGGTGCTGGCCCGCGGCACCCCGGCTTCCCCAACGGCACCATTTCTTCCCTTTGCGCTGGCCGACAAGGCCCTCGGATAAAAGCAATGCATCAAGACACGACATTTCTGTACAAGGCGGATCCCGTGCGCGGCCGGGACTGGGCCAAGGTCTTTGCGCGCGAGGCGCCTGGCATCGATTTCCGCATCTGGCCCGATATCGGCGATCCCGGGAAGGTCCGCTACCTGGCGGCCTGGGAGGCGCCGGACCGCATCGCAGAGCGGTTCCCGAACCTGCAGGTACTGTTTTCGACCGGAGCCGGCATCGACCAGTTCGACCTGGACGCGCTCCCTGCGCACGTACCGCTGGTGCGGATGATCGAGCCCGGCATCGTCGACGGGATGGTGGAGTACGTCGTGTTCTCGGTCCTTGCGCTGCATCGCGACATGCCGGCTTACCGGCGGCAGCAGGCGCAGGAAGCGTGGAGGCCCCTGCAGGTGCGCGCGGCACACGAGTACCGCGTCGGCGTGCTTGGTCTGGGCTCGCTGGGGCAGGCCGTGCTGGAGCGGCTGCGGCTGTTCGGGTTCGATTGTGCCGGCTGGGCAAGGTCGCCGCGCAGCCTGGAAGGGGTGCAGTGCTATGCCGGCCCGCAGACCCTGGACGCGTTCCTGGCCCGCACCGATGTCCTGGTTTGCCTGCTGCCGCTGACAGATGAAACACGTGGAGTATTGAGCGCTCGCGTGTTTGACGCCCTGCCAAATGGGGCGGGGCTGGTGCATGTCGGGCGCGGGCAGCATCTCGACGATGCCGACCTGCTGGCCGCGCTGGATTCGGGGCAGATCGGCGATGCCATTCTCGACGTCACGCACCCAGAGCCGCTGCCTGCCGGCCACCCGTTGTGGCGCCACCCCAGGGTCTGGCTCACGCCCCATATCGCCAGCATGACGCAGCCGGGCACGGCGGCGCGGGTCGTGCTCGACAATCTGCGCCGCCTGCAGCGCGGCGAGCCGCTGATCGGGCTGGTGGACCGTGCGAAAGGGTACTGAAAGGCGATGCGGTGCCTCACTTTCCGGGCGTGCCCCGATTGCCCTCGCCGAACCATGCGGGGACAATGTGATTCAGTCATTCCAGTCTTGAAAGCCCATGTCCGCCCCCATCAAACTTGACCGACTCGACCTCCGCATCCTTGCCCAGCTGCAAAAGAACGGCCGCATGACCAACGTCGACCTCGCCGATGCGGTGGGTCTTTCCGCCAGCCCATGCCTGATTCGCGTCAAGCGGCTGGAGCAGGCCGGCTATATCGGCGGATACAGCGCCCAGATCCGGATGGACAAGCTGGGCGATATTCTTACGGTGTTCACCGAGATCACGCTGGAGGACCACCATCGCGAGGACTTTGCGCGCTTCGAGAAGGCGGTGTGCGCGGTGGACGAGATCGTCGAATGCCACCTTGTCAGCGGCGGCTATGACTACCTGCTCAAGTTCATCACCCGTGGGGTCAACCACTACCAGGAACTAATGGAAAGCCTGCTGGAGCGCAATATCGGCATCGAGAAGTACTTCAGCTTCATCGTGATCAAGTCGCCTTTCATTAAGACGCACTATCCCATCGAACGGCTGTTTCCATCAGCAACCTGAGCCCTGGGCATTGGCAGGCTGCGGCCGGCATTCCCGGGGAGCGGTGCGCTGGCCGTCTGGAACTGCCGTGGAGTCATGCCGCAAACGCTCTTCAGGCAGCGAGTGAAGTGGCTCTGGTCATAGAACCCGCACTCGTGCGCCGTCAGCGCCGGAGAGTGGCCCTGCCTGAGCAACCATTGCGCGCGCCGGATTCGCTTCAGGCTGATGTAGCGATGCGGCGTCATGCCCACCGTCAGCCGGAACACGGTCACGAAGCGCCCGACGCTCAGCTGGACGAGGTCGGCCAGCAGCGGCAGCGGCAGCGGTTCGCCCAGGTGCTGGTGAATGTAGGCGAGCGCGGCGCCCAGGCGGGGATGGGCGTGCTCGTCCGCAGTGGGGCCGGCGAGGGGCGGCTCAGAGGATGCAACGGTCGTGGACATGCTATCGAGCATAAGTGCAACGTTGCCGTGCATCACGCTGATCTTGCCGCGCCAGTCCACATCGAATTGCGAACTGCTTTGTCCGGAACGCAGAATCTGCGGTAGGGGTGCAGCCGGGCTGATCTTACGGGTATGCGCTAGGTGGCCAGCACGTCCGCAACCGGGCGGCGGCACAGGGCGACGAATTCCTGCGCGGCTCGCGATTGTCCCTGTCCCGGGTGGAAGGCGAGCAGGGCACGAAAATGAAAGGCTGGGGCAAACGGTACTGCGCGCAGCCCCAGCGCCGCATACTCGCGCGCAACCAGCGGGTTGGTGATCGCCAGGCCAGCGCCCGCCAGCACCAGCGCGCATTGCGTCGCACTGTACGGCGTCTCGGCGACAAAACGGGCTGATTTTCCGGCCGCGGCGAATAACTGCTCAAGCCGCCGCTGCGCGGGATCGGATGCCGACAACGCTATCAGTGGCGCATCCTGCAGATCGCGCGGCTCGATGCGGGCGAGGTGGGCGAAGGGATGCGTGGCCGGCACGGCGCACACCGCGGGCGCCTCATAGAACGCCGAGGCCACCAGCCCACTAGTGTCAGCCTCGTCGCCCATAAACGCGAGGTCCAGTTCGCCCTGCAGCAAGCTGGCGCGCAGCGCGAGCGAACTGTCCACCACCAGCTGGCAGCGGATGCGCGGATAGAGATGCAGGAACTCCGACACCACCGCGGGCATGATGCTGGCTGACATCGCGTGCAGGGTGCCTACGCGCAGCACTGAATCCTCGTGCGAGCGAAGCATGTCGATCTTGCGCTGCACCATGTCAAGGCCGACATAGACGCGCTCGACCTCCGTCATCAAGGCGTGCGCTTCAGGTGTCGGGACCAGTCGGCCCTTGAGCCGGTCGAACAGCTTCAGTCCTGACCCGCCCTCCAGCTGGAGCAGCAATTGCGTGACCGCCGGCTGACTGATGTGCAGCGCGGTGGCGGCGCGCTTCGCCGAACCGAGCAGCATCACCATGCGGAATATTTCGATCTGACGTGCGCTGATGCTCATGGGCAAATCTGACGGTATAAGTTTTACTTAATTATTGCACCTGACGCATGACGGTGCAGGGCGAGCAGTGGCGCTAACATCCACCGCATGCAAACATCCTTTCAACCACCATCCGAAATACGCGCCACGGGCCGCGTGCGCCGCAATGAGCGCCTCGCCGCCTTGCGCTGTATTGCATGTCACACCCAGTATCCCATAGCCGACATGCCGAGGGGCTGTCCGCGCTGTGCCGGGGCGGGACGTCCGAGCAGCGTCGAGGCGGTCTACGCTGGCGCGCCATTGCCGCTTCAGCCGAAAAGCCAGGGTTATATGTGGGGGGCATGGCTGCCCTATTCGGATGGCATTTCGCTGGGCGAGGGCAATACACCTTGCCTCGATGTGCCCGTGCTCGCGCGAACCCTCGATGTCGAGCAGTTGTGGATCAAGCACGAGGGCATGAACCCGACCGGTTCACACAAGGACAGGATGTCGGCGCAAGCCGTCAGCCGTGCCCTGCACGTTGGCGCCGGGCTTGTCGTGCTGGCGTCCAGCGGCAACGCGGCGGTTTCGGCGGCGGCGTACTGCGCCGCCGCGGGCCTTCCCTGCGAGATCGCCACCTATCGCGACCTGCCTGCGCCGTTCGCGCGCGCCCTTCACGAGTACGGCGCGATGCGCGTGGCCTTCGACAGCGGGCACGCGCGCTGGGAACACGTACGGCGGCGCGTGGAGCGCGACGGCGCTTTTGCCGTGACCAACTACTGTGTGCCGCCTGTCGGCAGTCCGGTATTCGGTGTCGAGGGATACCGTGCCGTGGCGCTTGAGTGGGTGGCCCAAGGCGTCCGGCCGGACCATGTGCTGGTGCCGACGGCGCGGGGCGACCTGCTCTGGGGCGTCTACAGCGCGCTGCGCGACCTGGTGCATGGCGGCATGCTCGCGCGCATGCCGCAACTGTGGGCGGTCGAGCCGTTTGCGCGTTTGTCGCGGGTGCTGGACGGCGTGGCGCTCCAGTCCGAATTCGAGGGTCGGACCGCGCAGTTTTCCACGGCGGGCACCACCGTCACGCTGCAACAAGCAATGGCGGCCCGCCTTTCCGGCGGGGGCGCGGTGGTGGTCGACGATCGCGCCGCAGCGGAGGGTATGTCCCGCCTGGCGAAGGCCGGCTTTTGGGTCGAGCTGTGCGCCGGCGCATGCTACAGCGCCGCCAGGCAGTTGCGCTGCGCAGGGCGTATTGCGCCGTCCCAGCAAGTGCTGTTGCTGCTGACGGCCAAGGGCGACCGCGACCCGTTCCCATTCGATTCCCTATGAACTTCCCAAGGAGTGTTGGCATGACGATTCGCAGCATCATCGCTTCGCTGCTCTTTCTCGCCGCGGCTTGCAGTAGTGCTGCGCTGGCGGCGTATCCGGACAAGCCGCTGCGGCTGATCGTGCCATGGGCGCCAGGCGGCAGCACCGACGCCCTCGCACGTGCCATCGCGCAGCGCATGAGCCAGACCATGGGACAGACCGTGGTGGTCGAGAACCGCTCCGGCGCCTCTGGGCGGATCGGCCTGGAGATTGCCGCCAAAGCTCCCCCGGACGGCTATACCCTTGCGGTCGTGGAACTGCCGCACGCGATCGCTCCCGCCGTTTTTACGCAGATGCCGTACGACCTGGTGCGAGACTTCGCGCCGGTTTCGCTCATCGGTGAGTCGCCGCTGATCCTATTCGCCGACAGTGCTCGCTACAAGACCGGCGACATCCAGCGTTTTCTCGCCGACGCACGCAAGGGCGGTGATGCGCCTCTGCTCATAGCGACTAGCGGCAACGGTTCCATCAGCCACCTTTCCGCAAAGATGCTGGAGGCGCAGGCCAGTGTGAAGGTGGATCCGGTCCCCTATCGGGGTTCGGCGCCCGCGTTGAGCGATGTTGCGGCGCAACTGGTCGGCGCGCACTTCGCCACGCTGGCCAGTGGCAGCAGCTTGCTGGGCGCTGGCAAGGTTGCCGCGTTGATGGTCACGAGCACGTCGAGGCTGACGGCGCTTCCAGCGGTGCCAACGGCCATGGAAGCCAGGCTGCCCGGCATGCAGCTGAGCCAGTGGTGGGCCATCGTGGTGCCGGCCGGGACGCCGCCGGACATCGCGGCGCGACTGAACATGGAGGTCAACCAGGCGCTGGCGTATGGACCGACACGCGACCGGCTCAGTAGCCAGGGCGTCGAGCTGAAGGGTTCCTCACGCGAACAGCTCGCTGCGTTCATGCGCAGCGAGATCGCCCGGTGGGCCAAGGTGGTGCGGGAGGCCGGCATTCAGCCGGAATAACGGAGCAGGGATTAGCGTGTCAATCCTGCGTGGACTCGGTCCGCTCCCGTATCCCGACCGAACGGTCGGACATAACCGTCGGCCCGGCCGCGATGCGGGAGTGAAAAGTGGCGACCGTTGAAGCATGCCGTAATGCGTGCCGCGACCTGCAACAGCGCGTCTCGTATTGATCAGAGCCGAGTGATCAACTAACATGGACTTTCCGGGCGCGAAGAGCAAGTGCCCGCAGGCCAGATCTTGCCTCACCAGGACAAGGTCTCTGCCGCCAACTCCCCGTATTAAGAAGTCCCGCTGCAAAACTACCCCCATTTGCTGAGGAGACGCCTGTGCTGAGTCATCATGAGTTCGCTACTCTCGTACTCGTAAACGACAGCGCTGATGCGCGTGAGTTGGACCGAACGGATGTGGAGATGCTGCTCACGCATCAGTTGATTACGCTTGAACGCCTCGGACCAGACCACAGCCGTCCTCAGGTGACAATCCAGGGGTACCATTTTCTCAAGGCTTTGGGGCGCATTCGCGCCAGAAGCCGTCCAGCTTATCGGGCGTCTTGTCAGTGAATTGCTGTGGCAGTGCAAGCAGTGCCATCGCCATTCTCGACACCCGTGCCTGAGTTGGCATGGGGCGCACGGTGATCAGATGTCAAAGTAGAGTTGGAACTCCCACGGATGTGGCCGCAACTTCAAGGTATCGATCTCGTGCGTGCGCTTGTAGTCAATCCAGGTCCTGATCAGGTCTTCAGTAAAGACATCTCCCTTTCGCAGGAACGCTGAGTCGGCTTCCAGCGCGGCAAGCGACTCTTCGAGGGACCCTGGAACCTGCCGGATGCCGGCGGCTTCCTCTGGTGGCAGGTCATAGATGTTCTTGTCGAGCGGGTCGCCGGGGTCCGTCTGGTTTTCAATGCCGTCAAGGCCGGCGAGCAGCATTGCCGAGAAGGCGAGGTAGGCATTGGCGGACGGGTCAGGGCAGCGAAATTCAACGCGTCTGGCGCTTGGTGAATCCGAAACCATTGGAATCCTGGCTGCGGCGGATCGGTTGCGCTGCGACATGGCCAGGTTGACAGGTGCCTCGTAGCCAGGCACCAGTCGCTTGTAGGAATTTGTACTCGGTGCACAGAACGCCATCAGGGCGGGCGCATGCCTGAGCAGGCCGCCGATGTACCAGCGGCACATCTGGGACGTCTGCGCCCAACCGTTCGCGTCATAGAAGAGGTTCTCGCCGCCGCGCCAGAGGCTCTGGTGGCAATGCATGCCGCTCGCGTTGTCGGCAAACAGGGGCTTGGGCATGAATGTCGCGACCTTGCCGTGTCGGCGCGCAACGTTCTTGCAGATGTACTTGTACATCATCACGTTGTCTGCCATGCGCGCCAGGCGTGCGAAGCGCATGTCGATTTCATTCTGGCCCGCCGTAGCGACCTCATGGTGATGCACCTCGACCTGGATGCCGGCCTGCATCAGCGCGAGTACGATTTCGGAGCGGATGTCCTGCAGCGTATCGCTTGGCGGCACGGGAAAGTATCCTCCCTTATAGCGCTGCTTGTAGCCAAGATTGCCTCCGCCATAGGCACCTTCGTCACGGCCCGAGGCCCAGTCGCCTTCGGCGGATTCGACATAGTAGTAGCCTGAGTGCTGGTCCTGCCCGAAGCGAATGGAGTCGAAAATGAAGAATTCCAGTTCGGGGCCGAAGTAGCAATCGGTGGCAAGACCGGTTTGCTGCAGGTACAGCTCCGCTTTCCGTGCGATGTAGCGCGGATCGCGCGAGTACGGCTGGTGCAGGACAGGATCCAGCACGTCGCAGATCAACACCAGCGTTGGTGCCGTGCAGAACGAGTCGATGAATGCCGTGGCCGGGTCAGGCCTGACCAGCATGTCGGACTCGTGAATCTCCTGGAATCCACGAATGGACGACCCGTCGAACCCGATGCCGGTCGAGAACAGATCGTCGTTGATTTCCGGCAGCGTGATCGAGAAGTGCTGCCACACTCCGGGCAAGTCGGTGAACCTGAGGTCAACGACCTGGATCGCGTGCTTCCTGATCAGATCGATGACTTCACCGGGGTTTTGCGGCAGCGCAAATTGATAGCTGCCGGGTTCTATCGAGACCATGCCCATGACTGCCTCCCTCGTCTGCCCGCGGCATAGTCCAACATTAGCCTGTCAAATTCCGAATGCAAAGTGCCTATAGCAACCCGTTGCAGTCTGCCCGAGACGGCTCCGATGCGGTGAAATCCGCGTTCTCCCCAGGCAGTTCACCGCACCACGGCTGGAAACAAGTGATGCATGGCGATCTTTTTGGGAATCTTTCTTGCTGGCGGCGCGCCTCACCTATCCACGGATGTTGTTCGCCTGAGCTCCCCTGGACTTTTCCCCGTCCACTGCCGGAATGCCCGGATGAAACTGGCTTCGCTGCCGAACCCCGCAGCGATCGCTATCTGCTTCAACGGCCTGGCGGTGCGTGTAAGTTGCTGGATCGCCAGATCACGTCTGACCTCATCCTTCAGGCCCTGAAGCGAGACGCCTTCTTCTGCCAGGTGCCGGTAAAGGGTTCTCGTTGAAACGTTCAGCATCGCCGCCACAGCGGCGGATGTCGAAACCTCGAAGCCACGCGTACGGAACAGCTTGCGAATTCGCTGCGAAAGGAGCCGGTCGCGCCTGTACTGGAGCACGATGAGCGGCAGAGGACGAAGCAGCATCTGCCGTAGATCGTGATCGTCCCGTCGTACGGGCAATTGCAGATACTCCGCGTCGAAAACCAGGCTGGCGTGGGGCGCCTCGAAATCGATTGACCCGCGAAACATCAAGTTATAGGCCCTGGCGTGCCGCGGCTTCTTGAACGGGAAGGTGGCGCGCGACAGCGGGATGCGGGAATCGACCAGCCAACACGCGAAGCCGTGGATGTTCCGCAGGGTACTTACCAGGCAAAACTCACGTTGGCGGAGCAGGTCACGGTTCTCGCGGATGATGAGGTGCGCCAGCCGAGCCTCAACGCTCAGTTCCAGCTTGATGTCATCCACCAGCAAGCCATAGTGCCGGCACCAGCGCAGCAGCGCTACCCGCAAATTCTGCGACGGCAACGAGGCACGGCAAAGCATGCCATTGGTTCCCCAGGGGAGGCGCCGCGAGAACCAGCCAAGCCCCTCGTCATCAAGCTCCTGCATGGCAGTCGCCGACAGCGCCTCGAACTGATCGGCAGTCACGCGCGCATCCTCGCTGCGCAGTATCGACGGTGAAATGTGCGCTGCGCGCAGCGCTCGCCGCGGGTCCACGCCGTAGCGCTCGTACGCCAGGACGATCGAACGAACAAACGCGATGGGTGTTTCTGCTACCGATTTCATGTCTGGTGAGTTTTGGTCCAACTGGCACGATCTGCAAGGGAGTTGGCACGCTTTGCATCCGCTGTTGCCCTATGCTCGCGGCGTGGGAATCTTGAAGTCGGAGGAGAGTCGAGATGGATGATGGAATCAGCAAGTCATGGCCAAAACAGGTAAGGATTGTCGAAGTCGGACCGCGGGACGGCCTCCAGAGTGAAAAGCAGATAGTTCCCGCCGCAGTAAAAATCGAGCTTATCGAACGCCTGGCGGATGCGGGACTGCCGGCGGTGGAGGCCACGGCCTTCGTCTCGCCAAAGTGGGTGCCGCAGATGGCAGACAACGCAGTGGTCCTCAAGGGCATTCGGCGCAGACCTGGCACCTCCTATCCTGTACTGACACCGAATCTCAAGGGCCTGGAGGCTGCCATCGAGGCGGGCGCCGACGAAGTGGCAGTATTTGGGGCTGCCTCAGAGGCATTTTCGCAGAGGAATATCAATTGCTCCATCAGTGAAAGCTTGAGGCGCTTCGAGCCGCTCGTGTCTGCCGCGCTTGCCCACGATATCAAGGTGCGCGGCTACGTATCCTGCGTGGTCGGATGCCCTTATGAAGGCGCGGTGGCACCGGCCCAGGTTGCGCAGGTGGCCAGGGGGCTCGCTGACATGGGTTGCTATGAAGTGTCGCTGGGCGACACCATCGGAACGGGTACGCCCACGTCGGTGCGGCGAATGCTCGATGCCGTCGGCCAAGGCTTGCCGATGGCAATGCTTGCCGGTCATTTTCATGACACCTTTGGCATGGCCATTGCAAATATCTGCGCCGCACTCGAGCTGGGGATGGCGGTATTTGACAGCTCTGTTGCCGGGCTCGGGGGATGCCCCTACGCCGCGGGTGCTTCGGGCAACGTTGCCACCGAGGACGTTGTCTACTTGCTCGGCTCCGTGGGGATCGAGACCGGTGTCGATATGGACAAGCTGCTATCGGCAAGCGCCTTTATCTCGGATCATCTGGGCCGCCTGCCAGCTTCCAAAGCGGCACGGGCACTGATGGCGAAGCGCGGTCACGTCACATCGTTGACCTGCCAGTCATGACCATTCTCTATCACTGCATGAGTGCGCGCTCCTTCCGTCCCCTCTGGATGCTGGAGGAGCTGGGCCGGCAATATGAGCTGGTGATGCTTCCTTTCCCGCCGCGCGTCCTGTCGCGGGATTACCTGGAGATCAATCCGCTGGGTACGGTTCCATTCCTGATCGACGGGACGACCCGGATGTCAGAATCGGCTGCGATCTGCCAGTACCTCTGCGCAACCGGTGCGCCCACCTCGCTGCAGGTCGAGGCAGGGGAGGACGATTTCGGCGCCTACCTGAATTACCTTCATTTCGGTGAGGCTACTCTTACGTTTCCGCAGACGCTGGTCCTTCGCTATTCGAGATTCGAGCCAGAAGAGCGGCGCCAGCCGACCGTCGCAGCGGATTACGCGAAATGGTTCCTGGCGCGATTGCGCACATTGGAGCCGGTCATCGAGAAGCACGCATACCTGTGCTCGGGTCGTTTCACCGCGGCCGATGTTTCCGTGAGTTACGCCTTGCTGCTCGCACAGCACTTGGGACTTCAGCCGCGCTTCACGCCGGCGATAGCGGATTACTGGCAGCGTTTGCAGCTGCGACCCGGCTTCATCCGTGCCCTGAAAGCCCAGGAGGCGGCAGCGCTGGCGCAGGGCATCTCGATTGTCCCCGCGCCGGACACCGCGCCAGGCACGTAAGTGGCGGCGCGCGACGCATCCTCTACTTGATGGGGGCAGGGCGCGAACGCGCTAGGGAAATCCCCGGCGCGGATTGTCATTGCAACGACAGATCGATGCGTACGGATTGCCTATGCTGCTACGGTCATTAGACAACCCCCCTGAATCTCGACGTTCGCGGGGGAATGGCCTGCAGAGTTATGCGGGCCGCCAACATGGGTGCAGGCAGCACCGGGGAGACAAGCAATGCGTCAAGTCGACGTTCACAAGCTGGCCGACGAGGCCCGCTTCAATGGTTTTCACAGGCTCGTACTATTCTGGTGCGCGCTCATCATCGTCTTCGATGGCTACGACCTGGCAGTCGCCGGGATCGCGCTGCCGTCGATCATGAAGGACATGGGCGTCAACTCGACCAGTGCGGGATTCATGGTCAGCTCAGCGCTGTTCGGGATGATGGTCGGCGCCATTTTCCTGGGAACGATCGCGGACAGGATCGGCCGTCGCCGGGCCATTGCCATCTGCGTCGGGCTGTTCAGCGTCTTCACCGCGGCGGCCGGCTTCACCAGCGACCCGGTAACGTTCAGCGTGACCAGGTTCCTTGCCGGCCTCGGCATCGGCGGTGTGATGCCCAACGTGGTGGCGCAGATGACCGAGTACTCGCCGAAGCGGATCCGCAGCACCATGGTCACATTGATGTTCAGCGGGTATGCGGTGGGCGGCATGTTGGCCGCAGTCCTCGGCAAAGGCCTGATCGAGACCTACGGCTGGCAATCCGTGTTCGTCGCGGCGGGACTCCCGGCAATCCTGATCCCGCTGATCATGAAGTCGCTGCCCGAATCGATGCCGTTCCTGATCAAGTCGGGCCGCATTGACGAACTGAAGCAAACCGTCGCGAAGCTGGAGCCGAGCTACCAGCCGCATGCGAATGACCGCTTCGCACTGCCGTCCGAGCACAAGGCCGACGATGCGCCGATTCGCCACCTGTTCCATGAGGGACGCGGTTTCAGCACGGTCATGTTCTGGATCGCATTCTTCATGTGTTTGTTCATGGTGTACGCGCTCAGTTCCTGGCTGACAAAATTGATGGCCAATGCAGGCTACAGCCTTGGCTCCGCGCTGACTTTCGTGCTGGTGTTGAATTTCGGCGCGATCGCTGGTGCGGTGGGCGGAGGCTGGCTGGCTGACCGCTTTCACATCAAGCACGTGCTGGTGGTGTTCTTCGCGCTGGCGGCCGTGTCGATCTCCATGCTCGGCTACAAGGTTCCGACCGCAATGTTGTACTTCCTTGTCGGCATGGCCGGCGCCACGACGATCGGCACGCAGATCCTCGCCTACGCATACGTTGGCCAGTTCTACCCCATGGCTGTGCGCTCGACCGGCATCGGCTGGGCTTCAGGCGTCGGCCGCAGCGGCGCGATCCTGGCGCCGATCGTGATCGGCACCCTGGTCGGGATGAACCTGCCATTGCAGCAGAACTTCTTCGCGATCGCCGTGCCGGCGGTGATTGCATTGGCCGCCATCGCAATGGTGGACCATCGCCGCTCGGCCTCGGCGCATGACGAGGACGTCAGCGCCGAGCTTCCTGAGCCGGTTGCAACCGGCACGCGTCCGGCGACACTGCGCCACTGAGGTCGCATGCAGAGGGTGCGGCAACGCGCCTCGGGGCTCCCTGATGCAGGGGGCCTTTTTTTATTTCTTCACCTGAATTCGCCAATTTGAGCTTGGACCGCCTGCAGGAGGCTCTGTCAGTTCCTTCTGCCAGGAGCTGCCTCCGCGGCGCCGGGGCGGCCGACCTGGGATCATTGTCACCGGGAGAGCCAGAGAGGCGCTAGCCCGAACTTTGAGCTGGCGGCGCGCATAATGCTTTGATTTCTCACGGTTATGTGCGCGCGAGCGAGTCGATTACTGGGTACAGGCGACGGGGCTGACGTTGAGCAGGCGGAAGGCCTTTTCTTGAACTGGGGTCGGCCGCGTGATCATGACGATCTTTGCTTGCGGGTTGAGGGGTGTGTGACAGACGTTGTACGCGAGCGTGGCCAGATCATCGAGCAACGTGCGGAAGCTGTGCACCGGCAAGCCGTCCTCGCCAAGCCTGGTGGCGTCCTTGGCTTTCGCCTGGTCCGAGCGTCGTGCCTTGGCCACTGGCGAGGGCCGGGCCGTACGCGCGAGCTCGACGTATTCATCGTCGAACAGCATCGGCTTTAACTTCTCGCGCATGTGCCACTCGATGTAGTAGGCAAGCATGCACAGAAAGACGTGAGCGCGCACGCGCGCTGCGTTCCAATGGAATATGGGACGCACCTGCAGATCGACCGTCTTGAGCGAACGGAAGGCCCGCTCCACCACCGCCAGACCCTTGTAGGCCGTCACGGCCGCCTCAGCCGGCAAGTCCGTTGCCGGCAGGCTCGTACGCACCACGTAAAGGCCATCGAGTGCGGCCTCCTGCTGAATCTGTTCGGCCTTGCGTTCCCACGTGAAGCTCGAGTCGGTGATGTTCAACTCGAAGTGCTTGCCCATCCTGAAGTGATCGATGACGCGGCCTACGCGCAGGGCAATCTCCTCGGTGCCCTTGAGGCGATTGCGGGCACGCGTGGTCGCGTCGGTGATCTTCATCAACTCGGCTTCGGTGGCCTGCAGCAGCGCCTCGCGTTTGCGGCTGCGCTCCTCGGCCAGTAGCGGATTGCGACACACGATGAGCCGCTCGCCGGGGAACGCCTCGCTGGTCACCTCTAGCAGGTTGCGCTCATCGAATAGCGAGGGCTGGAAGGGGGCCCTTCTCCCGGGCAAGTGCGGCCATCTGCGGCGCGCGCAGGCTGCTCACCCAGTCCAGGCCAGCCGGGCGCAATACCGTGTCGATGCGCGCCTGCGTGAGCATGCCCCGGTCGCCCACCCACGCGAGCTTCTCGATGCCATAGCGGTTCTTGAGCTTGTCCACCTGCGAGGCCACGGTAGCCGGATCGGCGGTGTTGCCGGCGAAGACTTCGACCGCCACCGGACAGCCCTCACGAGTGCAAACCAGACCGAACACGATCTGCGGGTCGTCGCGCTTGCCATCGCGACTGTAGCCGTGGGCGGCAAGCTCGCAGCAGCGTCCCGTCACCCACGTGGAAGTGAGGTCATAGAGCACCAGCGTACTGCCGCTCAGATGCTGCCTGGCAAGGCGCTTCTCGATGCCTTCCTGAGCTTCTCCCAGCCAGTCGAGCGCGGCATAGACCTGTTCGAGTTCGACGTCGCCCAACTTCAGCAGCCGAGACACCGAGTGGGTCGCGGTCTCGTCGCGCAACATGCGATGCGTGGCGAGCTTGGAAGCGGGTGACACCACCCGCGTCACCAGCAGTGCCATCACCACCGAGCGCAGCGCGGCCGGTGCCGATGCAAACCACTGCTCGGCGCCGCAGGCGCGCGCCGCGCCAAGCACGGCGGCCACGTGTCCGTGTGGCAGGCTGCGCTCGATCACGAAGGCCTCATCGGCGGACGACACCGCGACGCCACCGCGTAGCAGCACCTTCAAGCCTTCGATGACCTCGGCGGGCAGCGACGAGAGATTGGCGAGGGTGCGCTTCTTGACCGTGTTGCCGTCGCGATAGGACTCGCGCAGCAGGATGGCGGGGGGCGAGTTGCGGTTCGGGACGTGTTCGATATACATGAACACTTATTCAAGCACAAATAAATACTAAGTTACATGGCTACATAATAGTCTCAAAAATAGCCGAAACCCAGCGTCGATGCGGGTTCCGGCTATTTGGGAAGTCAAAGTTCGGGCTAGCCGGAACCCACGTGCGTATTGCCTGAAACGAGGACTAGTTCCCCGGTTTGCGGGCTCCGTGCTTCCTGCAAAAAAAACGAGGTGGCATCGCTTGCGATGCCACCTCGTTTTGCTGCCAAAGCCTGCGTGCTGCCGGTTTGCTCCCCTCTCCCGCAAGCGGGAGAGGGGAGCGTTCACCAAGGGTGGTGACTCGCGTTCAACACATTGCCGCACCAACGTTGCGCTACCGCGCCTACAGGCCAGAGCCTTGTCGGCAACCTGCCCATATCAAGCCTCAAACGCCAGCAGTTGCGCCCCTTCTGTCACCTGCTCGCCGATGCCGTACAGCACTTCGCTGACCACGCCGTCGGCCGGCGCGCTGATGGTGTGCTCCATCTTCATCGCCTCCATTACCAGCAGCGGGGCGCCGCGCGTGACGGTGCTGCCGGCCTCGACCATCACCGCGATGACCTTGCCCGGCATCGGCGCGGTCAGCTTGCCGCCTTCGCTTTCCGATTCGCCCGCATGGGCCAGGGGATCGAGCCAGGTCAGCGTGACGTGACGACCGGCACTGAAGACGTGGAACGTCTCGCCGTCGAGATGCACTTGCCCATGCGCGCGGCGCGTGCCAAGGTCGACGCGGATATCGTCTGCCTGGCATTGCGCGGAGAACTGCCCGGCCATGCCTGCGTAGTACAGCGTGCTGCCGCGCTCATTGGTGTTCAGCGTGACGTCGAGCACCTGCTCGCCATAGGCAAAGCGCAACTGGCGCGTCGCGCCACCGTTCAGCCGCCACGCGCCGCCGTGGGTCCACGGCGAATGCTGGTCGGCGGCGTCGATGCGTCGTTCCTTGTTCTCGCGATCCATCAGCGCGGCCACGGCCAGCGCGATGATCTCCATGCCGACCGGCGCCGGCGCCGGGAACAGGACCTTCTCGTTGCGCTCGATCAGGCCGGTGTCGAGATCGGCGGTGCGGAACGCCTCGGACGACACCAGCCTCTGCAGGAAGGCGACGTTGGTCGACAGGCCCACCACGTGATACGACGCCAGCGCCTGGCGCATGCGTGCCAGCGCTTCGTCGCGATCCTTGCCCCAGACGATCAGCTTGGCGATCATCGGGTCGTAGAACGGGCTGATGGTGTCGCCCTCGCGCACGCCGGCATCGATGCGGATGCCGGCCGGGCCGTGCGTATCACCGCCGCGCATGAACTGCACCGCCGGCGGCGTGCGCAGGAAGCGCAGCGTGCCGGTGGAGGGCAGGAACTGCTTGTCGGGATTCTCGGCGTAGATACGCGCTTCCAGCGCGTGGCCGTCGATGCGCAATTGCTCCTGCGTCAGCGGCAGCGGCTCGCCGGCGGCGACGCGCAGCTGCCACTCGACCAGGTCCTGCCCGGTGATCATCTCGGTGACCGGATGCTCGACCTGCAGGCGCGTGTTCATCTCCATGAAGTAGAAGGAGCCGTCCTGGTTGGCGATGAACTCCACCGTGCCGGCGCCGACATAGCCTACGGCTTTGGCCGCGGCGACCGCGGCCTCGCCCATGGCGCGGCGGCGTGCTTCGGTCATGCCCGGTGCCGGCGCTTCTTCCAGCACCTTCTGGTGGCGGCGCTGCACCGAGCAGTCGCGCTCGAACAGGTAGACGCAGTTGCCGTGGGTATCGGCGAACACCTGGATCTCGATGTGGCGCGGGCGGGTCAGGTATTTCTCCACCAGCACCTTGTCGTCGCCGAAGCTGGCCGACGCCTCGCGCTTGACCGAGGCCAGCGCGGCCTCGAAGCCATCGCCAGACTCGACCACGCGCATGCCCTTGCCGCCGCCGCCCGCGCTGGCCTTGAGCAGCACCGGGTAGCCGATGCGATCGGACTCGCGGCGCAGCAGGGCCGGATCCTGGTCCTCGCCATGGTAGCCCGGCACCAGCGGCACCGAAGCCTTCTCCATCAGCTGCTTGGCCGCGCTCTTGCTGCCCATCGCGTTGATGGCGGACGCGGGCGGTCCGATAAAGACCAGCCCGGCCGCGGCGCAGGCCTCGGCAAAGGCCTCGTTCTCGGACAGGAAGCCGTAGCCCGGGTGGATGGCCTGGGCGCCGGTCTCCTTCGCCATCTCGATGATGTGGTCGGCGCGCAGGTAGCTGTCGCGCGCGGCCGCGCCGCCGATATGCACGGCCTCGTCGCAGAAGGCGACGTGGCGCGCGTCGGCGTCGGCGTCCGAGTACACCGCGACGGTGCGGATGCCGAGCCGGCGGCAGGTGGCGGCCACGCGGCAGGCGATTTCACCGCGGTTGGCGATCAGGATCTTGTTGAACATCGATCTTCCTTGTCGTGGTTACATGCGGAACACGCCGAACTTCATGTCCTCGATTGGCGCGTTCAGGCTCGCGGACAGGCCCAGGCCCAGCACGGTGCGGGTCTGCGCGGGATCGATCACGCCGTCGTCCCACAGGCGCGCGCTGGCGTAATAGGGGTGGCCCTGGTGCTCGTACTGGTCGCGGATCGGCTGCTTGAAGGCGTCTTCCTCCTCCGCGCTCCACTTGCCGCCCTTGGCCTCGATGCCGTCGCGGCGCACCGTCGCCAGCACGCTCGCGGCCTGCTCGCCGCCCATCACCGAGATGCGCGCGTTCGGCCACATCCACAGGAAGCGCGGCGAATAGGCGCGCCCGCACATGCCGTAGTTGCCGGCACCGAACGAGCCGCCGATGATCACGGTGAACTTGGGTACCTGCGCGGTGGCAACCGCGGTCACCATCTTGGCGCCATTGCGGGCGATGCCTTCGTTCTCGTACTTGCGGCCCACCATGAAACCGGTGATGTTCTGCAGGAACACCAGCGGGATCTTGCGCTGGCAGCACAGCTCGATAAAGTGCGCGCCCTTGAGCGCCGACTCCGAGAACAGGATGCCGTTGTTGGCGATGATGCCGACCGGGTAGCCCCAGATGCGCGCGAAGCCGCACACCAGCGTGGTGCCGTAGCGTGCCTTGAACTCGTCGAACTCGGAGCCGTCGACCAGGCGCGCGATCACCTCGCGCACGTCATAGGGCTTGCGCGTGTCGGTGGGGATCACGCCGTACAGTTCTTGCACCGGGTACAGCGGCTCCACCGGCTCGTGCAGGCGGATCTGGTCCGGCTTGCGGCGGTTCAGGTGCTGCACGATATTGCGCGCCAGCGACAGCGCATGGTGGTCGTTCTGCGCGAAGTAGTCGGCCACGCCCGACAGGCGCGTATGCACGTCGGCGCCGCCCAGGTCCTCGGCGCTGACTTCCTCGCCGGTGGCGGCCTTCACCAGCGGCGGGCCGCCCAGGAAGATGGTGCCCTGGTTCTTGACGATGATGGACTCGTCGCTCATCGCCGGCACGTAGGCGCCGCCGGCGGTGCACGAACCCATCACCACCGCGATCTGCGGAATACCCTGCCTGGACAGGTTGGCCTGGTTGTAGAAGATGCGGCCGAAGTGGTCGCGGTCGGGAAACACGTCGTCCTGGTTGGGCAGGTTGGCGCCGCCGGAATCGACCAGGTAGATGCAGGGCAGGTTGTTTTGCTCGGCGATCTCCTGCGCGCGCACGTGCTTCTTGACCGTCATCGGGTAGTAAGTGCCGCCCTTGACGGTGGCGTCGTTGCAGACGATCACGCATTCCTGCCCGGCCACGCGGCCGATGCCGGTGATGATGCCCGCGCCGGGCGCGGCATCGTCGTACATGTCATAGGCCGCGAGCTGCGACAGCTCCAGGAACGGCGTGCCCGGATCGAGCAGTTGCTGCACGCGGTCGCGCGGCAGCAGCTTGCCGCGCGACAGGTGCTTGTCGCGCGCGTCTTTGCCGCCGCCCTCGGCGAGCTTGGCGATCCTGGCCTCCAGGTCGGCTACCAGGGCCTGCATGGCCTCGGCGTTGCCCTTGAAGGATTCGGAGCGGGCGTTCAGTTTGGTTTCGATGATTGGCATATCGTGCTACTTGGTGTGCCGCGAGATGGTGCTGTCGGTCGGCAGATGGCGAAGGCAGGCGTACGGCTATGGCGCGCTTACATGGTCTCGGCGAACAGTTCGCGGCCGATCAGCATGCGGCGGATCTCCGAGGTGCCGGCGCCGATCTCGTACAGCTTGGCATCGCGCCACAGCCGGCCGGCGGGGTATTCATTGATATAGCCGTTGCCGCCCAGGATCTGTACGGTCTCGCCCGCCATCCAGGTGGCCTTCTCGGCCGTGTACAGGATCACCGCGGCGCAGTCCTTGCGCACCTGGCGCACGTGGTCGCTGCCGAGCCCGTCCAGGTTCTTGCCGACCGTGTACAGGTAGCTGCGCGCGGCCTGCAGCGTGGTGTACATGTCCGCCACCTTGCCCTGGATCAGCTGGAACTCGCCGATGCTCTGGCCGAACTGCTTGCGGTCGTGGATATACGGCGTGACCACGTCCATGCAGGCCTGCATGATGCCGACCGGGCCGCCCGACAACACCGCGCGCTCGTAGTCCAGCCCACTCATCAGCACTTTGGCGCCGGCATTTTCGGCGCCCAGGATGTTCTCGACCGGCACTTCCACGTCCTGGAACACCAACTCGCCGGTGTGCGAGCCGCGCATGCCCAGCTTGTCCAGCTTCTGCGCCACCGAGAAGCCCTTCATGCCCTTCTCGACGATAAACGCGGTCATGCCGCGCGCGCCCAGGTCGGGCTCGGTCTTGGCGTAAACCACCAGCACATCGCAGTCCGGGCCGTTGGTGATCCACATCTTGGTGCCGTTGAGCACGTAGCGGTCGCCCTTGAGCTCCGCGCGCAGCTTCATGCTGACCACGTCGGAGCCGGCGTTGGGCTCGCTCATCGCCAGCGCGCCGATCCACTCGCCCGACACCAGCCTGGGCAGGTACCTGGCCTTCTGCGCCGGCGTGCCGTTGCGGTGGATCTGGTTCACGCACAGGTTGGAGTGCGCGCCGTAGGACAGGCCGACCGAGGCCGAGGCGCGGCTGATTTCTTCCATGGCGATCATGTGCGCCAGGTAGCCCATGTTGGCGCCGCCGTATTCCTCGGCCACGGTGATGCCGAGCACGCCCAGGTCGCCCATCTTCTTCCAGGCGTCCATCGGGAACTGGTCGGTGCGGTCGATCTCGGCGGCGCGCGGGGCCAGTTCGGCCTGGGCCCAGGCGCGCACGGAATCGCGCAGCATTTCGATGTCTTCGCCGAGGTCGAACTTGAGGCCGGGGAGGGTGTTCATAGCGGTGTCGTCTCTGGTGTTGTCTGTGGGATCGGGGGGAATGGCTGGCGCCGTGCACTGGCGCCAGCGCGTCAGGCCGTCCTGGATTCGCTGAGCTTCAGTTCCTGCGTCATGTGCTCGCGCATCACGAATTTCTGTACCTTGCCAGTGATGGTCATGGGCATCTCGTCGACAAAGCGGATGTAGCGCGGGATCTTGTAATGCGCGATCTGGTCGCGGCAGAAATCGCGAATTTCATCCTCCGTGGCGCTCGCGCCGGGTTTGAGCACGATCCACGCGCAGACCTCCTCGCCGTACTTCTGGTCGGGAACGCCGAACACCTGGACCGCCTGGACCTTCGGATGACGGAACAGGAACTCCTCGATCTCGCGCGGGTAGATGTTCTCGCCGCCGCGAATCAGCATGTCCTTCACGCGGCCGACGATGTTGCAGTAGCCTTCGGCGTCGATGGTGGCGAGGTCGCCGGTGTGCATCCAGCCGTCGCGGATGGCTTCGGCGGTACGCGCCTCGTCATCCCAGTAGCCCAGCATCACCGAATAGCCGCGGGTACACAGCTCGCCGGTTTCGCCTACCGGGACCGTGGCACCTGCCGCATCCACGATCCTGACCTCGAGGTGCGGCTGGATGCGGCCGACCGTGGTGGTGCGCTTGTCCAGCGGATCGGTGGTGCTGCTCTGGAAGGAAACCGGACTCGTCTCTGTCATGCCATAGGCGATGGTCACCTCGGACATGTGCATCTGCGACACGACGCGCTTCATGGTCTCAATCGGGCAGGGTGACCCTGCCATGATGCCGGTGCGCAGGGAAGAGAAGTCGTACCGCGAGAAATTCGGGTGATCGAGCTGGGCGATGAACATGGTCGGCACGCCATGCAGCGCCGTGCAGCGCTCTTCGCTGACTGCCTGCATGGTGGCTTCCGGCTCGAAGGCCTGGCCGGGGAACACCATTGCCGCGCCGGAGGACACGCAGGCCAGCACCGCCAGGACCATGCCGAAGCAGTGATAGAAGGGCACCGGAATGCAGAGCTTGTCCTGCTCGGAGAAACGCATCGCCATGGCAATGAAGCGCGCGTTGTTGACGATATTGCGATGGGTCAGCGTGGCACCCTTGGGCGCGCCAGTGGTGCCGCTGGTGAACTGCACGTTGATCGGGTCATGGCGATCCAGCTGTGCCGTGATGGCATCCAGCGTCGACCGCGCCACGCCTGTGCCGCGCGCAATCACATCGGCATAGCGGAGCATCCCGGGCGTATGGTCGTCGCCCATCCGGATGACGCAGCGCAGGGCCGGCAGCCGCGCCGCCTGCAGTTCGCCCGGCGCGCAGGTGGCCAGTTCCGGGGCGAGTACCTGGAGCATCTCCAGGTACCGTGAGGTCTTGAAGGCTTCCGCCGCGACGATCGCCTTGACGCCCACCTTGTTCAGCGCGTATTCCAGCTCGGACAGGCGGTAGGCGGGATTGATGTTCACCAGCACCAGCCCCAGCCGCGCGGTGGCGAATTGGGTGACCAGCCACTCGACCCGGTTGGGGGACCAGATGCCGACCCGGTCGCCTCTCGCCAGCCCCAACGTGTGCAGGCCTGCCGCCAGTGCGTCCACGGCGTCGGAGAATTCGCGCCAGTTCCAGCGCACCCCTTGCTCGCGAAAGGCAACGGCTTCCCGCTCGGGGTGGCGCGCCACCGTTTGCGCCAGCAACTCCGGCACGGTTTGCTCCGACAGCGGAATGGTGGTGTCCCCCTTCACATGCGAAAGCCCGCCAATCGGCAGGGTGGTGGAAGAGGACTCGGCCTGCATCGTCATACTTGTCTCCAAAGCCCGGTTGTGGTTCGTCTCGTTGACATTTGTGAGTGTTACTCAACAAACATCGTATCGATGGATTCTGGGGCGGCGTCTCCGGGTTTTCCCGGATATTGTTGGCTGGTTGCTAGGATTTCGAGGTATTCTTTCGAGGTCCGCCTGACGCCCGTTGGTGCGATGATTGAAAAATACATGGTGCAGATCGAAATGGCAACCTAAAATTGAGTAAAGCTCAAGTAAGGGTTGAGCCGGCCCTATAATCTTGCCTTCGGGCAAGCAAGGACTCAATCAAGATGGAAGACGTCACATCGCCCCGCCGTGTGCCGGCAGGCGCCAAGGCGGAGCAACGCATCCGGGACATCCTGCGCGTCAGCCGCGAGGTATTCGCCGAGCTCGGCTATGAGCGAACCACGACCACCGAGATCGCCCAGCGCCTGGGCATCTCCGAGGGCACGGTGTTCACCTACTTCCATGGCAAGCGCGAGCTATGCGCACGCGTGATCGAGGACTGGTATGACGAGATCATCGGCACCGTGGAACAAGGCATGCCGCACGGGCAGAGCACAAAGGTGCAGCTGGAGTTCTATGTCAGGACGCACTTGAGGCTGTTCCTGATCCAGGGAACGGGCTTGTGTGCGCTGGTGTTGTCGGAGGGGCGTGCCAAAGGGCCGGGGCTCGGAGAGGTGTTTGTACCGCTGCAGCGCCGCTATACGGCGCCGTTGATGGACTTGCTGGCGCGGGCGCGGGACAACGGCGAGATCCGGGATGACTTGCCGTTGAGCCTGTTGCGCTCGGCAATCCTCGGGCCGATGGAGCACATCCTGTGGGACGCAATCGCCCGGCAGCGGCAGGTGGATATCGAGAAGACGGCCAGGGATATGGTGGCGCTGTTGTGGCCCGCCTTGCTGCCTGTGGATGTCAAGGTGGAGAAGTTGCGGGCATTCTATGGAGAAGTCGGGGCTGCCTTGAGAAGGGCGGGCAACGCTTGACGCGCGGGGGCGCCTTGGAAGCGCCGGTCCACTAATCTAGTTCTTGCGAGGGACTCTTGCCGGATTCATACGCCGTCATGCGCGATCGCCTGCTGGAAGCGCCGTGGGCGCAACACCTCTCTGCAGAGCAGCGGGGGCGCGTTGAACGAGACACCCGCGTGTCGAGCTACGCCGCGGGGTCGCTGGTCTGCCAGCAAGGCGCAGCGGCCCTGCATTGGGTCGGCGTGCTGGACGGCATGGTGAAGGTCAATACCGTATCGCCGGATGGGCGGGGAACCACGTTTATCGGCGTTTCTACTGGCGGATGGCTGGGAGAAGGGGCACTGCTCAAGCACGAGCTTCGCCCCTACGAAGTGGTCACGCTGCGCGACAGCTGGATCGCGTTGGTGCCAGCAGAGACCTTTGACTGGCTGTTCGAAACTAGCCTGAGCTTCAACCAGTTTCTGGTGCGCCAGTTGAACGCGCGACTCGGCCAGTTTGTAGCGGTCGTGGAGAGTTACCGCATGCAGACAACCACGGCCCAGGTAGCCATTTGCGTCGCGGAACTGTTCAACCCGGCACTATGCACGGCTACGTCTGACGTCCTGCGGATTTCACAGGAGGAGATCGCACGCCTGTGTGGCCTGTCCCGTCAGGTCGTGAATCGCGCCCTGCATGAACTTGAGGCAACTGGCCTGGTTCGAATGCAATACGGCACGATCCATGTACTGGATGTCGCAGCCTTGCATGCGTTTGGACGAGGCATCGACCCGAGGCAGCAAGATCCCGCATCGATGCCCCAGGTCTGACGGCCACGCGCCGACAGCAGCAGGCAATGCCTGCCTGCCGTCGGCGGGCATTCACAATCAGGTCAGTTTGAAGGGAAGCTGGCGCAGCGGCTTGCCGGTGAGACGCGCAATGGCGTTGGCAAACGCCGGCGCCAACGGCGGCAGGCCGGGCTCGCCCATGCCCGTGGGTGGATCGGCGCTGGGCACGATGTGGACGTCGAACGCGGGGGTGTCGGTCATGCGCGCCACCGTGAAGTCGCCAAAGTTGCTTTGCTCGATGACACCGTCCTTCAGCGTAATGGCCGAGCCCGCCAGGCACATGGACAGCCCCATGACTGCCGCGCCCTGCACCTGTGCTTCCACGGTGCGGGGATTCACTACCAGGTTGCAATGCACGCCGGCGGTGACGCGATGCAGTTGCGGGCGGCCTTCCTTCACCGAGGCCTCCACGACATACGCCACCACGGAATCGAACGACTCATGTACCGCAACCCCCCAGGCGCGGCCGGCGGGCAGCTTCTTCTTGCCGTACCCGCTCTTGTCCACCGCCAGTTGCAACGCAGCGCGATGGCGCGGATGCTTGTCGCCGAACAGGCGCATGCGATAAGCCACCGGGTCTTGCCTGGTGACGCGCGCAATCTCGTCGAGCAGTGTCTCCATGACGTAGGCAGTGTGGGTGGACCCGACACTGCGCCACCACAGCACCGGCACGTTGGGCGTGGGGTGATGCACGGTCAGGCGCATCGGTAGCGGGTAGGGATCGCGCATGCCCTCCGTGGCCGTGGCGTCGATGCCGTTCTTCACCTGGAACTCCCCGAACACCGTGCCCGAGGTAATCGACTGGCCAACGATGACATGATCCCAGGCCAGCACCTTGCCTTGCTCGTCGAAGCCGATGCGCGCGCGATGCAGGTGCATGGGGCGGTAATACCCACCCTTGATGTCGTCCTCGCGGCTCCACAGCGTGCGTATCGGTGCCTTCATGCCGGCGGCGCGCGCGGCCCTGGCGATCGCGCAGGCCTCGACCACGTAGTCGCTCGTGCTCGCGAAGCGCCGGCCAAAGCCGCCGCCCGCCATCTGCACATGGATCTTCACCTGCTCGGGCTTGAGTCCAAGTGCGCGCGCGGCAGCGGCACCGTCCAGGCCGGGGCACTGGCTCCCTACCCACAGGTCGGCGCGCCCGTCGGACAACTGCACGGTGCAGTTCAGTGGCTCCATTGGCGCATGCGCCAGATAGGGAAACACGAATTCCGCTTCCAGCTTGCGCGGCGCGGTGGCCAGCGGCGCCATGTCCGCGTCGAACTGACGCCGGCCGGGCCGCGCCGCCAGTTCGCGGTACTGGGCCAGCAACCGTTCGCTGTCAGCCTTTTCGACTGCGGCCGTGTTCCATTGCAGCTTCAGCGCGTCGCGTCCTTGCCTGGCCGCCCAGAAACCGTCGGCGACCACGGCCACGCCTTCGCCACCGCGGTCGACCGGCACGCGCAGCACTGCCTTGACACCCTTGATGGCGCGTGCGGCGCTGTCGTCCACCGTAGTCAGTCGCGCGCCAAACACAGGTGGATGTGCCACCACGGCAGTGAGCTGGCCGGGCAGGCGTGTGTCGATGCCGAAGTCCTGGCGCCCGCTGCTCTTGGCACGCGCATCGATGCGCGTGGTGGGCGTGCCGATGATGCGAAAGTCCTTCGGGTCCTTCAGCGTGACCTTCTCCGGCACCGGCAGGGCCATGGCGGCCTCGGCCAGTTCGCCGTAGGTCAGCGTGCTGCCACCCGGACCCAACACCACCCCTGCGCGGGAGCGCAGCGTGGTCACGTCCACTTTCCATCGCGTCGCCGCCGCCGACAGCAGCATCGCGCGGGCCCGGGCGCCAAGCTCACGGTACTGCGTGAAGCTGTTCTTGACCGAATGCGAACCGCCGGTGAGATGAATGCCGAACAGCGGGTCGACGTAGGCAGCGTCGTTCGAGCCGTGCCGGCTGCGCACCAGGCTCCAGTCCGCGTCGAGCTCCTCGGCCAGGATCATCGGCAAGGCAGTCTGCACGCCCTGGCCGAACTCCAGCCGGTTGACGGTCACGGTGACCTCGCCGCCGGGAGCGATCTGTACAAAGGCCAATGGCTGCTGCGTCGGCTTCAGGGCGCTCGCGGCACCGCCGGCACTGGCGGCCTGCGTGATGGCCAGATGCGGAAATGCACCGAGCGCCAGGCCGGCGGAGCCGGCCAGCTTCAGGAAGCTGCGGCGCGGCAGCATGGCGGGTTCATCGCGCTGGCTCCGCGCCAGCAGCCGCTGCAGGTTGCGCGGCATTTCGCCGTGATCGAAACTGGGCAACATGGTGGATCCTTCAGGCGAGGGTTTTGGCGGCATCGGCCACCGCGGCGCGAATGCGGGGGTAGGTGCCACAGCGGCAGATATTGCCCGCCATGGCGGCGTCGATCTCGGCAGCGCTGGGTTGCTTGCCGCGAGGCAGGGATTTGAGGAAGGCCGTGGCGCTCATGATCTGGCCGCTCTGGCAGTAACCGCATTGCGCCACGTCGTGCTTGACCCAGGCCGCATGGACTGCGCTGCCGACCCGGTCGCTGCCACCGGTGGCAGCTTCGATGGTGACGATGGTCTTCCCTTCGGCGGCAGAGACCGGCGTGATGCACGAGCGGATGGCCTGGCCGTCCAGATGCACGGTACAGGCGCCGCACAGTGCGGCACCGCAGCCGAACTTGGTGCCGGTCATGCCAAGCGAGTCGCGCAGCGCCCAGAGGATGGGCGTGCCGGGATCGACATCGATCGTGTGCTTACGGCCGTTAACGTTGAGCGTGCTCATCGGGGATGGGTTCTCCGTAGGTGGTGGTCAGGGTACGAGTGCCGTGAATCGCCTGGCCTCAGCCCGCCCAGCTCTGCAACCAGAAGGCGTACGGCGTTGGCAGCACTGACGCCGCCTGCTCGACCTTGAGGTCCCGCGCCGCCTGGAACGGCCAGTGCGGATTCGCCAGCAAGGTACGGCCGAACAGCGCGAGGTCGAGCTGCCCCTCGCGAATCAGGGCGTCCGCCTCTGACGCACTCGTGATCTGCCAGCTGGTTGCAACCGGCAGTCCGGTTTGCGCGCGAATCTGTCGCGCGTAGGGAACCAGGAAGTTGGGTCCCCATGGCACTTGTTCGTCCGCAGTGGACAGCGCGAGTCCGACGTCGACGAGATCCAGGCCGGCATCCTTCAGCCATTTCAGGACCTGAACGGACTCCGCGAGTGTCTCGTCTTTCCGACCGTTGAATTCCACGACACCCAGGCGTGCCGTCAGCGGCAGGCTTTTCGGCCATACCTCTCTTACGGCGGCCACCGTCTCGATCAGGAAGCGAGCGCGATTTTCGAGGGAGCCGCCGTACTGGTCGTCCCGCGCATTGGTGAGAGCGGACAGGAAATTCTGCGCGAGGAAGCCATGGGCAAAATGAAGCTCGAGCCACTGGAATCCCGCCTGCAGGGCACGAGCGGCGGCATCCATGAAATGCTGTTGCGTGCGCCGGATGTCCTCCAGGCTCATCTCGCGCGGCATATGCAGGTTCGCGGGCATGAACGGCAGCGCGCTCGGCGCCACCGGCTGCCAGGCACGCGGATCGTTCCTGTCCAGTGGGGCACCGCCTTCCCAAGGGGGCGTGCAGCCGGCCTTGCGGCCGGCGTGACCGATCTGGATGCCGGCTACGGCGCCGGCGTCCATGATGGCCTTCGCCACCTCGGCAAGGCCTGCAATGTGCGAATCACTCCAGAGACCCACGTCACCGGGCGTAATCCGTCCCTCCGGTGACACGGCGGTCGCTTCAACGATCACGAGTCCGGCGCCGCCGCGCGCCAGCGAAGCGTAGTGGCTCTGATGCCAGTCGCTCAGATGCCCGACCTCGGCCATGTACTGGCACATGGGAGAGACGACGATGCGATTTCGAAGGGTGACTCCCTTCAATGCGTAGGGGGAGAAGAGGGACGACATCCGGCAAGCCCGTGGAGAGTAGCGACGGGGCCCAGTTTGAGGCAGGGTGTCTGAAAACTGTTTGCCAATTCCGCCCCACTTTTTGCCCAATCCGACGATTTCATGCCCGTCACGCCCGCCTGGCTTCGGGCCGGTGCTAGACTTCCTGCAGCAAAGGAGGGCGGAGCAGCAGCATGAATGCGCGTGACAAGACTGGACATCCTGGCATGGCTGCGGCCATTGACACCCTCGCCGAGGCAATCGGCCGAATTGCCCAAAATGACGGCGACTATTTCACCGGGATTCGGGGCCTGACAGTCCACCGCAGGAGCGCCAGCGCAGCGCCGATGCCATGCATCTACGGGTTCGGGTTAGGGGTGGTCGCCCAGGGTGGCAAGCAGGTCATGCTTGGCAACGAGGTGTTCAACTACGCTGCCGGACAATCCTTGCTGACGACAATCGACGTGCCTGTCGTGTCGAACGTCACGGTCGCTACGCCGGCCAAGCCGTTCCTTGGCCTGATGCTGGCGCTTGAGCCGCGCATCGTCATGGAACTGGCCGCGGAAATGGAAGGGATGGCGCCCCGGAAGGAGAGTCCTAATCTCGCAATTTCCGTTAGTGAGCTTGAGCCGCCTGTCCTGGACGCATTGATCCGGCTCGTACGACTGCTCGACGAGCCAGAACTCATGCCTCACGTCGCTGCATTGATTCAGCAGGAAATCGCCATTCGCCTGCTGGCCGGGGCCTATGGACCGCTACTTCGAAAGTTCGCGGCCACTGGCTCGCCAAGTGAGCAGATTGCCAGGGCAGTGGCGTGGCTCAAGCTGAATTTTGCACAGTCGTTCCAGGTGGAAGAACTCGCAGCCAATGCACACATGAGCCCGTCCACATTCCGCCAGCACTTTCGCGCGATTACCGGGACCAGCCCGCTGCAATACCAGAAACAGCTGCGCCTCCAGGAAGCACGCCAGTTGATGCTGAGCCAGAACCTCGACGCAGGAACGGCAAGCCTGCGCGTCGGGTATGAAAGCGCATCACAGTTCAGCCGGGAATATGCCCGGCTTTTCGGTGCTCCTCCCTTGCGGGATATCCAACGGATGCGCGTTGGCTGAAAGGGCAGCTTCTTTGTGAGGACTGCCCAACGGAGGGTGCATTCCCGCCTTGCTATGGGTGGCGTTCGAGAAATTCCCCGATCACCTGATTGACCGTGCCAGGATGGGTAACGGGGCCCATGTGGCCAAGATTCTCAAATTCCACCAGTTCAACACGGGGCAGTGCTGCGGTAAGCAGCCGTGCCACCCCATGCGCTGACGGGGTCGAGCGCTTGCCCACCAGGTAGAGCACCGGGACGTCAAATGAACGGAATGCCTGCAAGCGAGTGGGCTCTGTGAACAGCGCATGGGCCCATCTGCGGACATTCTTCACCGATGCGGCAATTGGCAGCCTGCGTTGTTCGGGGGTCTGCTTCCAGGCCCCGGTTCCCATCCAATAGTCGATAAAGCGCTCGGCGGCGGCGTCCTGGTTCCCTGCATCGAGGGCGGCGCCCGCGCCAGCGACGGTATTGCGGATGCCATCCGCCTCGTTCGGCGCGGGCATCTCCGCATCGAGCAGGGCAAACAGCGTTGGCTCGTAGAGGGCCAGCGCGCGCACGCGCTCAGGATTCGCCAGGGCCGCGATGAGTGCGACGGCGGCTCCGTATGAGTGGCCCACGAATGCCAGCGATGAGCCAGCCCTCCTGACCACCGGCTCGATGAGCGCCGCCTCGTCTCGCAGGCAAATGACCCGCTCCGAGGGCCAGTGTGGACCCTTGCCGGAATCATACGAATCCGGCGCAAGGACGTGGAACTTCGGTGCGAGGTGTTCCATCAGCGCACGCCATTGCCCGGAGTTGCTCGCATTCGAATGGATGCATACAACCCCGGGTCCGGCCCCCGCCTCGCGAAAGAAGGGCTCATGCTGGGGCATGCCTGTTGGCAGCGCGGTATTCACGGTTTTCTCCGCTCGGGCAGCAGTATCCAGAGTCTGCTGCGGCAGGAGCGAGGATGTCGAGAGAAATGGACGCATGGCTGTCTCCTCAGGTGGGTTGGCGTATTGGGCTGGCAACGACAGGTACGGGGCGTACCTCCCGGATCGGCAAGTGAAGGGCGGCGGCAAACAAACAAAGTGCGATGTCTGCCAGCCACATCCAGTCATAGCTTCGGGTTGCTTCGAAGGCCTTTCCGCCGAGCCAGGCGCCGAGGAATCCACCGATCTGGTGCGAGAGCATGACGATGCCGAAGAGCGTGGCGAGATAGCGGGCGCCCAGCAGGTTTGCGACCAGGCCGATGGTCGGCGGGACGGTCGAGAGATACGTGAAGCCGAGTCCGGCGGCGAACAGGGCGAAGGCCACCGGTGTCTTCGGGGCCAGGAAGAACGCGAGGATCAGCACCGCCCGCGCCAGGTAGAGGGCAGCCAGCGCGTGTTTCATGGAGACCGTCTGGATGGCCTTGCCGATCGACAGGCTCCCCAGGATGTTGAACAGCCCGATGATGGCCAGCGACCACGCGCTGACTGTGGCGGGCATTCCACAAAGCGCCACCACGCCAGGCAGATGCGTCGAGATAAAAGCGACGTGGAATCCGCAGGCGAAGAAGCCGGCGTTGAGCAAGAGGAAGCCCGGATCGTTCAGCGCCCGGCGCAATGCCACGCCGATCGTGCATCCGCCGGCCACACCCGGAACAGAGGGCGCTGGCGCAGCGCGCGTGACGATCATGATTGCCGGGACCGCGGCCAGTCCCACCACGCCGAGGAGCACCATTGCCTGCTGCCAGCCCGCGGTCCCGATCAGCAACTGGGTGAGGGGCAGGATGGTGAACTGGCCGACCGAGCCGCCCGCATTGACGATGCCGCTCGCAACCGCGCGCTTCGCCTCGGGGATCAGGCGATTCGCTGCCGACATGAGCATTGCCGGGCCGATCGCGCCAGCGCCGGCGGCGCCCGCCACGCCGATCAGCAGCATGAGCATGAAGGCATTGTCCGAGACCGGCGTCGCTGCGATCGCGGCGGAAAAAAGGATCGCGCCTGCGATCATCACCCGACGCGGTCCCCAGCGGTCCGCGACAGCGCCGGCCACCGGCTGCGCCACGCCCCACATGAGCTGTGAGACGCCAAAGGCAAGGCTGACCGTGGCGTACCCGACGCCGGTATGGGAATTGAGTAAGCTGATGAAGAGCGGCTGCGCCTGGCGCAGGCCGAGCCCAAGCGCGAAGACCGCTCCCGCGGCGAGCGCGATGGTCAGATGACTGCGGCGGCGCACGTGCACGATGGTGTCCATGACTGCTTCTCCTTTTCCGTCCGTTCCAGGTCGTCCCGGTCCCGATCTTTTGCCGCGTGCGTGGTAGGCAGCGTGGGAATTGCCGTGGAATCAGATCGGCCGCCTGAAAACGGCCTCCCTCCGGTGCAGATTCAGATGCTTGGGCCGCTTCGCGTCCGGCAGCATGGCGTTGCCCTCTCGCTGCCGGCGTCCAGGAAGGTGCGCGCGCTCCTCGCCTATCTGGCGCTTGCGCCACGCCCGGTCTTGCGCAGCCATCTGTGCGAATTGCTGTGGGAGGTGCCCAACGATCCACGCGGCGAGTTGCGCTGGTGCCTCAGCCGGATCAGGAGGCTCGTTGACTCGGGCGAACGGCAGCGCCTTAAGACCAGCGGAGACACGATCTGGCTCGACCTCGCCGATGGTTTCGTCGATGCGCTCGAGATCGCTCATGCGCTCGAGGCAGGCGTCACGGCACTGAGCCCGGAGCGGCAGAGAAGCATTGCGATGCTGTTCGAAGGGGATTTCCTGGACGGTCTGGAACTTGCCCGCTGTCCGGAGTTCAGCGCGTGGCTCACCGCGCAACGCCGGCGCTTTCGTGCTTGCCATACCGCACTGCTGGAGAATCTGGCGAAGCGCGCTGCCGGCGAAGAGACGTTTGAGTATCTGGACAAGTGGCGCGAGCTCGCGCCATTCGACCAGCAAGTCCACGCGACCATTCTCGCCGCGCTCGCCCGGCAAGGCCGCATTCGCGAAGGGGAGGAGCATGTGGCGACGACCGCCAGGCTGTTCGAGGCCGAAGGCCTCGATAGCAGGCCGATCCGCAACGCCTGGCGGTCGGCCGTGACAGCGACGGTGGTCGAGTTCGAAGGTCGCGCAGAGGTCACCGAGGTCGCCCAGGTCTCCAAGGTCGCCGCAGCGATTCCCCGGCACGGCTCCATCGCAGTCATGCCGTTTGTCGATGCTTCCACCGAGGCCCTGGCCCGCGGCGGCGTGGCCGATGCGCTGGCGCACGATGTCATCACGCGGCTCGCCAAACTGCGCAGCCTGTTTGTCATCGCACAAGGGACGGTGTTCGCACTGCATGAGCGGCACGTCGGCGCGGAAGAAGCAGGCCGGACCCTGGATGTCGACTACGTCGTGGGCGGATCGGTGAGCACGCGCAACGGGCGCCTCACGGTGACCGTCGAACTCGCCGAGACGCGCAGCGCCCGGATCGTCTGGGCGGACACCTTCCACCATAAGCTGGACGATGCTTTCCTCGTGCTGGAGGAGGTCGGCAACCGGATCGTCGCTTCCATCGCCAGCGAGATCGAGATCCTCGAGCGCAACCGCGCCATTCTCAAGCCGCCGAGTTCCCTCGATGCGTGGGAGGCCTACCACTGCGGCCTGTGGCATATGTACCGGTATCGCAGGGAAGACAACGAGAGGGCCCGCCATTTCTTCCAGACTGCGCTGCGGCTCGACCCAACCTTCTCGCGCGCCTACGCCGGACTCTCCTTCACGCATTTCCAGGACGCGTTCCAGAATTGGGAGAAGCGCGGGCCGGAAATCGACAAGGCCTACGGCGCCGCGGCGCAGGGCCTCATGGTCGACGACCGCGACCCTGCGGTGCACTGGGCGATGGGTCGTGCGCTCTGGCTGCGGGGCCGCCCCGAAGAGTCCGTCGCCGAACTTGAGCAGTCCATCGATCTCAGCCCGAACTTCGCGTTGGGTCACTACAACCTGTCATTCGTCCGCTCGATTTCCGGCGACCCGCAGGCTGCCATCGCTTCCTCGGACCTCTCACGCCAGTTGAGTCCTTTCGATCCCATGCTTTTTGGCATGCTCGCCACCCGAGCGATGGCGCTGGTCCGTCTCGGGCGGTTCGAGGAAGCGGCCGGCTGGGCCGTCAAGGCAGCCGCGCGGCCCAACGTCTTTCCGCACATCCACGCGATTGCTGCCTGCACGCTCGCGCTCGCTGACTCGCTGGACCAGGCGCGTTCCCAGGCCGCTGCGATCCGCAAGATCGCCCCAGGCTACAGCCTTGCCGAATTTCTGATGACCTTCCCTTTCGATCCAGAAGGCGAAGCGCTATTCCGGGAAGGCGCCAGGCGCATTGGGATGGCGTGAGCGGCACGGAAGTTCGGGGCCTGCGCAAGTTGCCGGCCGCAAGGGAGGATGTCAAGAGCCCATCGATTCGGGGACTCTCTGTCACTAAGTTGCGTTGCTCCGGTGGGGAGATGGCGGACATTGCATTCGCCATCTCGCCTGCCAGTTGACAGGCAGCCTTGCCGTCAGGCCGGCCGTTTTGCCCCACAGTCGCCACAGAACAGGTCATCGGCCGCCATGGGTGCATGGCAGCTACCGCAGGCCAACGCCACCGTTGCAGGCGCAGCCACTTGCGCAGCCTGCACCGCGGGCCTGGCTTGTGGCGACGCCTTCGTCTCACGCATGCCCTCCACGGCGCGATCACGCGCTTGTTCCGCCTGCCGCTTGGCTTGTGCCATGCGCTCCTTCAGCATCGCTTCCGAGTCCGAGAAGTCCATACCGTTGACGGTCTGCAGATAGATCAGGCAAGTACCATTGATAAAGGTGAGGAACGGGATCACCAAGGCAATCGTCAACAGCAAGCCCGCGCCAAAGCCAAACGACGAAGCGTAGGCCATGCCTTCCTGCAAGGCTGCCATGTCACCACGGCCAAAGCCGCCGCCGTAGCTGCGACCAAACGGACCCAGGAAGCCAGAGAACATCGACATCAGCGTGCTCATCGGGCTGGCGCCAACCGCGCTCGACAGCGACGTCGCCATCATGGCCCCATAGGCCAGAATGCCAAAGACCACGATCGACAGCACAGCCACCAGCACCAGCAGCAGGAACATGTTCACGATCACCTGCAGCAGCCGGTGGCGGCTGATCTGCATCAGGCGCGCCACCGTCTGCACCGCCGTGTTGCCCTCCCAGATAGCCGGCGCGGCCAGCGGGTAGCCCACGTACCACAGTCCCGCGGAGGTCACGCCAACGACCACCGCTACCACCGGAAACGCGAACGCGTACAGCAGTGGCCCCAGCCCGGGGATCTTGCACAGCAGGAAGATCAACAGTCCAGCGAGCAGCACGGCCAGGTAGCCCAGCAGCAGCAAGATGCCAACGCCAAGGAACCTGTGCGCGGTGAACACAGCCTGCAGCACCGCATCGACAAAGCCGATAGTATGACCCTGCGCCTGCCGCATCAGCGTGATGCCCACGGCGGAATACCCCACCAGCATCACCCCCAGCGTGACCAATCCCAACACCAGCCCCAGGAAGACGCTGTGGGCAATCGTGTACTTGGTGAGCATGCCCGCAATCAGCGTCGCCACGCCCGCCATGCCGCACATCGCCAATGCGCGCCAGTTTGTAATCGCCTCAGCCGCTCGAAGCAGGGCGTAGGGCGCCGCTGCAGCTTTTTCGCTTGTTGTCATGAACTTGGTTTATCCGTATTGTTATTGGCTCTGCGGTTGCTTCGGTGATCGACTCAGTGGTCCAGCATGGCAACGGTGAACGTGTCTCCCACCCGCGCCAGCTGCAGGTGGTTTTCCCGGCTAATGCCAGGCTTGCCATTCAGCACCACCTGGCTCTTCAGGCGATAGGTGCCCTGCGGCGCGCCGGACGGCAGCCTCAACGTGAAGCTGTTGTCATACTCACCGCTGCCCGACGCCGCGTTGACGATCTTCTCGCCACGCTTGAACTCCTCCCCGGACGGCGCGTAAACGGTCAGGATCTCCTTCACCTCCTGAACCGGTTCATTTGTGCCAGACACGGCGCGGATCGTCGATTGCAGCTTGATCGCTTCGCCAGCCTTCACCGCACCACTGGGGGTAACAATGGTGTTGTACGCATTCACCTCGGCAGTGCGGGGCAGGCGATTGCGATTGTTCACCTTGTACTCGCGATCCACCTCCGCCGCAGTCTTGGTCTGCCGCGTGGCAACCTCAATCACCGAGCATGCAGCCAGGCCGGCAGCTGCACCGCCAATGGCGCCCTTGGTGCCGCCGATCAATGCGCCCACAATGGCACCACCCGTGCCGAGCGCCGCGCAGCGCAGGACCGTGTCACTGGCGACGGTGCCTTCGCCACCCTGGGTTGCACAGCCGCTGGCCAGTAGCGTGCCAAGGGCCGCCACAAGAATCGTCTTCTGGAGTTTCATGGTATTGCTGGTAGTTATTCGAGAGAGGTGTTGGATCGGAGCGCTTCCATTTGCCTGGCTTTGGCGTTGCTGATCACAGACCTTGCGGCGCGGTTGCCGGCGTCGACTGCCAGGACGCTTTCGGCCGTAGCGATGGCTTTGTCAAACTGCCCTTTGGAGACGTGGACTTTCGCTTTGCGCAACAGCTCATCGATCTTTGCTTCCATGGGATCGGGCTGGACTACGGGCTTGGCGGGTTTGACCGGGGCTGTGGGCGCGGGGAGGGCCGGCACTGCGGCAGCGATCGGGGGTGGTTGCGTCGCGGGTGCTGGTGCGGGCGGTAGGGCAGACGCCACGGGTACGCCTGGCTCCGGCTGCGCCGGGGGTTCGGGGGGCTGGATGGGCTGAGCAGGTTCGCTCGGTTGAGTGGCCACCGTGGCTTCAGTGGGCAACGTCGGCTGGGAAGCCTGCACCTGCGTCGCCTGATCGACTGGCGTGCTGGGCTGCTTGCCGCCATACCACCAGAACAGGGCTCCTCCGCCAACAGCGACTGCGGCGGCGATGCCGGCGGCGATCAATGCATTCGACGGTTGTCGCGGGGCGGGCTCGGGAGCGATGCGCCGAGGCACGTGCTCAGGCTCGGCTTCCCGGGCCACGGTAGTTTCGGCCGGCAGTGCTACCGGCGGGGCGACCTCTGGTGTTATGTCGCGAATCGGGATCGCTTCCACTTGCGCAGGCTCGAGTACTACCTCGGCAGTTGCCAGGCGCTCTGGCGCTGGCGTAGCCGCAGGCAGCGAAGCACCCTCCGCTTGCGCTGCTTTTGCATCCGTCGGCCGCGTTCCGCACTTCCTGCAGAACTTTGCCCCGGCGATCAGTTCAGCGCCACAGCCACTGCAGCCCAATGCGGCTACCGGCGCCGCCTGGACTTTTACTGGTGTTCCACATGATTTGCAGAAGCGGGCGCCGGCTGGCGTACTGACACCGCAATTCGTACAACTCGTCATTCCATTCCCTTAGCAATCTATTGGTATCTCTCCAGGCGTTCGTTTCCTATTGGCTGATATCGTGTTTTCGTTGGGACTCAGCAGGGAAATGGTCACGGCCCGCGCGATTCGAAACTCTTTGCTAAATCGCGAGGCCGGCCGGGGCAGGCTCAACTTGAGCCCTGCCTCGAACGCTCGGCTTGCCGGGCTTTAACGGACGACGGTTGTGTGCGCTGAACCCCACATTGGAGGGGACTGGGATTTTTTAGCTGTAGCGGCAACGATGTCAGATAACGCCATCCGCGCGCAGCGTTGCCATGTCTTGTCGGGTCAGGCCGACCCTGGCATAGATCTCCTCGTTATGCTCGCCGACTGACGGCCCGGTTCGTGGCGCGCCGGGCGCGTAGCCGGAAAAGCGCGGCACGTGGCACGGCGCCGGGACGGAGCCCAGGTCAGGGTCGGGCAGGCGGACGATCGCCTCGCGCGCACGGAAGTGCGGGTCGTTGACGATGTCCTGGATGGTGAAGATCTTGCTGAACGGTATCTGTTGCGCCTCCAGTGCTGCAGCGACCGTGTCGTAGTCGTGGGCCGCGAACCAGCTTCCGATCGCGGCATCCAGCGATTCGAGGTGCCGGACGCGCGCGGGGTTGGTGGCATAGCGCGGGTCATCGGCCAGTTCGGGCTTGCCGATCGCCAGGCAAAGACGCCGGAAGATCGGGTTGGAGGAAGCCACCATCGACACCCAGTGGCCGTCCGCGGTGGCATACATGTTCGACGGCGCGGTGTAGGTGGCCCGGTTGCCCGCACGCTGCCGGATCTGCCCGAGCTGTTCGTATTCCACCGCGAGCGGCTCCAGCAGGCGGAACAGCGCTTCGGTCGCGGACAAGTCGATGTCGCGGCCAGGTGCGGCGGAATCCAGGCGACGCTCGGCCGCCGCCGTGGCGATGGCGAAGGCGCCGAACAATCCGGCCATCACGTCTCCGGCCGGATAGTTCATGTGCAGCGGGGGGCCGTCCGGCTCGCCGGCCAGGTTGGTGAAGCCGCTCATGGCTTCAAACACGCGCGCGAAGCCGGCGCGCGACGCATACGGTCCGGTCTGGCCGAAGCCCGTGAGGCGCAGGATGATCAGGCGCGGGTTCGCGGCGCGCAGGGTGTCGGCGTCGAGGCCCCATCGGTCCAGCGTACCCGTGCGGAAGTTCTCCACCAGCACGTCGAATTCGGGCAGCAGCTTGAGAAACAGTTCGCGGCCCTGGGGTTGCCGGACGTCGAGCGAGATGCCGCGCTTGCCGCGGTTGGCCACCTTCCAATAAAGCGGCAGGCCGTCCTTGACGGGAGCGAGGCCGCGCAGCGGGTCGCTGCCGTCGGGCAGTTCGAGTTTGACGACGTCCGCGCCCATATCCGCGCACAGCGTGCTGGCCAGCGGCGCCGCCAGCACCGTGGCCATGTCGAGGATGCGCAGGCCGGCGAGCGGGCCGTTGGCGCTACCCCTGGCGCCTCCCTCGGCGTTTTCGGTCATGCGTGCTTCCGGATGCGTAGCTGGCTTCATGCGTCCACCTTGATTTCCCGTGCCTTGATCAGGGCTGCCCAGCGCGTGGCTTCGGCCTGCAGAAGGCTGTCGAACTGCTTCGGGTCGAGCGCGAGGATTTCCGCGTCGAGTGCCGCAAGCTTGTTGCGCACGTCTGCGGTGGCCATGGCCGCCTGCAGCGCAGCGCCGAGGTAGTCGACGATGGCCGGCGCGGTGCGCGCGTGGACCGCCAGGCCATACCACGACTGCACCAGGGCGTCCGGGTAGCCCGCTTCCGCGATGGTCGGAATGTCCGGCAGCGAACGCGTCCGCCTGGCGGCATTGACCGCCAGCGGCCGCACGCGCTTCGACTGGATCAGCGGCAGCACCAGGTTTTGCGACACCAGCGCGAACTGCAATTGCCCGCGCCCCAGATCCAAGACCGAAGGCGGCTGGCCCTTGTAGCCGACGTTGGTCACCCGCACGCCGGTGGATTCGAAGAACAGCTCCTGCGCCAGATGCAGCGAGCTGCCAGCGCCCGGAACCGGAACGTTCACCGCACCCGGCCGCGCCTTGCCCCATGCCGCGAATTCCTTCAGCGTCTTCACGGGCACGTCGTTGTGGACCACGAATACCGACGGCACTGCCGCCACTGCGCCGATGGCCCGGAAGTTCTGGATACGAATGCCGGAATCGGGATAGAGCGTCTGGGCCACCGCCAGCACCGGGGTCACGCCGAGCAGCGTGTACCCGTCAGCCGGTGCGCGGCTGGCGAACTCGATGCCGATACGGCCGTCGGCACCCGGCCGGTTCTCCACGACCACGCGCTGCGGCAAGTCAAGCGACATCCGGTCGAGCGCCGCGCGCAGCGTGACGTCGACGACGCCCCCCGCCGGGTAAGGCACCACCGCGCGCAGCGGCCGGTCGGGGAAATTGCCCGGGCCCGTTGCGGCCCGGGCGAGCCCCGGCAGCCAGCCGGGCGCGGCCAGCGCCAGGGCGGTTTGCAACGCAGTCCTTGCGAATGCTCGGCGATCCATGCTGTCTCCTCGTTCTGGTAACCCGTTGTTTCCGTCGGGTATTGCCGGTCAGCCCGGCAGGTAGCTGCGCAGGCCATCCAGGGACTGGCGCGTCTGCCGTACCAGCCGGTCCATGATCCGTGCCACCGGTTCGACTTCCCGCACCCAGGCGACGCTCTGGCCCGCCGCCTCGTACATCAGCGGCGCGATCTCGTGCTCTTCCACGGCCGCCAGCAACCGCCCGGTCAGCGCCTGCTGGTAGGGCATGTCGAGCGGCTCGGGGGCCTCGGGTGCTTCCCACGCATCGGAGAACGCGCTGCGCACCACGCGGCACGGCTTGCCGCTGTGCGCGCGCGTGATGACCGTGTCTTCGCTGCCGGCAGCCAGCAGCCGCTCGGTCAGCGCGGCCGGCAGCCGGTGCTCCGTGCTGCCCAGCCACACCGTGCCGAGCCACGCGCCCTGTGCGCCCATCGCCAGTGCGGCGGCGATCTGGCTGCCTTCGCCGATGCCGCCGGCGGCAAGCACCGGCCGCCCCCCGGCTGCCGCGATGATCTGCGGTACCAGCGTGAAGGTGCCGGTCGTCCCGGTATGCCCGCCCGCGTCATAGCCCTGCGCGACCAGCACGTCGACGCCGGCCTCGATGGCCTTGCGCGCATGCTTGACGGCGCCGACCAGCGCCATGGTGGTCTTGCCCGCGCGCCGCACTTGCGCGATGGTGCCGGCTGGCGTGCCGACCCCGGCCGCGAAGACATCGATCTGGCTCTGCGCCACGGCGACGACCTGCTCCTCGAACAACGCCTGCGAGCGCACGTATTGCGAGAAGAAGTTGCCCTGCGTGGCGGGTGGCACGGCGAAGCGCTCGAACAGGCCATCGATAAAGCGGCGATGCCCCTCCGGAATGGCTGCCGCCACGTCATCGGGGGTGGAGACGCCCGGCAATGCGGTCGGCAGCAGCAGGTCCACGCCGACGGGGACGTCGGGGCACAGCGCGCGCAGGTCGCGCAGCTTCCGGGCGAGTTCGTCGGGGCCGTCGCGCGCGGCGGCATAGACGCCGAGTCCGCCCGCATTGGAGATAGCCGCGGCAGCTTCGATGCTGTGTGCCAGCCCGAAGATCGGGTAGCGGATGCCCAGGCGGCGGCACAGCGCGTTGGCCAGGGCATTGTTGCGGGTCTGGGTCATCAGTGCGCTCCGAACAGGTCCGGCTCAAGGTCGAGGCAGGGGTGCTGCGGCATCGCCGACGCCGTCTTCATCACGTGCCGGCCGATCAGGTTCTTGTGGACCTCGCTGGTTCCCTCGCCGATCTGGTTCATCTTGGCATCGCGCAGGAAGCGTTCGATCGGATAGGCATTCAGGTAGCCGTTGCCGCCGAGCAGCTGCGCGCAGTCCACCACGACGCGCATGCACAGGTCGGTGCTGTGCATCTTGGCGATCGATGCGTGAATCGAAGTCTCGGCGTCCTTGCGGTCGTAGCGCTGCGCCGCGCTGTAGACCAGGCAGCGTGCGGCCTCGATGCGCGCGGCCATGTCGGCCAGCATCCACTGGATGCCCTGGTGCTCGCCGACTGCCTTGCCGGACACCTGCCGGTGCCCGGCGTACTGCGCCGCGATCTGCAGCGCCCCGGACATCCGCCCCAGCGCAATGGCCGCATGGCCGATCCGGGCGCGCACCAGCGTGTCCTGCGCCAGCGCCATGCCCTGTCCCTCCTCGCCAAGGCGATCCGCCAGCGGTACGAAGACATCGTCCAGGCGTACTTCCGCGATCGGCACGCCGTGCCAGCCGAGCTTGGGGATGGCCGGCGACACGCTGAGCCCTTCGGCATCGCGCGGCACGAGGAATGCCGTCAGCCCCTTGCTGCCGCCAGGTCCGTCGGCGAGTGACGCCACCACGACAAACATGTCGGCCACCGTGGCGCGGGTAATGAACTTCTTCTCGCCGGACAGCCGATAGCCGCCAGGGTGCCGGCTGGCGACGGTGCGCAGCCGCGCGAGGTCCGAGCCCGCGCCGGGTTCGGTCAGCGCGAAGGCGGATTGCTTCTCGCCGCTGGCCAGCAGCGGGACCGTCTGCGCGCACAGTTCGGGCGATCCCCCCGCGACAATCGGGCGCGACGACAGATCCGTGCCCGTGACGAGCGAAGCCGCGGTGCTGCACACACGGGCGATCTCCTCGATGATCCTGACACGCAGCAGCATCGATGCAGCCGTGCCGCCAAGCTCCCGGGGGAACGCCGTGGCGATGACGCCGCTCCCGGCCAGCGCGCGGAAGGTGTCCCACGCGAATTCGTCATTGCGGTTGACCGCATTGGCCCTGGGGCCGATGGTCTCCTGGACCAGCGCCTGGACTCGGGCCAGGGTGCCGGTCTCCGCCGCGTCGAGCGGCGCCAGCGGATGGCGTTCAGCAGATAGGGGCATGGGTCGTCGTCTCCTCGAGGTGGGTCGGTGTGCTTGCCTCTAACGATAAAGAGGCGCTACTCTCCGATCAATGCCGACAGGAGAAAGCAGATTTCTCGATACAAGATAGCTGGAGCGGATCGATGCAGGCTGAAACAGGGCAGGACCTCACGTTCAAGGCGCTGGCCACGTTCGTGGCCGTGGCGCGCACGGGCAGCGTATCGGGGGCCGCGGCGCAGCTCGGGCTGGCGCAGTCCGCCATCAGCCGGCAGGTCGCCGAGCTGGAGAAGATGTTTGGCGGGCCGCTGTTCTATCGCACGGGGCGCGGCGTGCGGCCGACCACGCTGGCAGCGCAGGTGCTGGCCGACGCCGAGCCGCTGCTGTCCGGCGCCCGGCAGCTGGTCGAGTCGGCACGCGGCCAGGCGGGCAAGGTAAGCGGAATGGTCACGCTCGGATTGGTGCCGGCAGTGGCGCCGCTGCTATCGAGCCGGCTCTACGCAGCAGTGCAGGAGCGCCTGCCGGCCGTCCGGCTGCGCATCGTGGAGGGCTACAGCGGGGAGATCGAGACACAGCTGACGCAGGGCGGCATCGATCTTGCCGTGCTGAACCGCTATCGTGCCGAAGGCAGGAACAGCTACCGGCGCCTGCTGGACACGGCGCTGATGCTGGTGGGCCGGCGCGAGGCATTGCAGGCCCACTGGCGCGCAGTGGGAGCCAGGCCGACGTCGATCCCGCTGCGCCAGCTCGGCGGCCTGCCGCTGGTGCTGCCGGTGCCCCCCAACGCTATCCGCAACCTCCTCGACGAAATGGCCATCGCGCACCGCATCGCGCTCAACGTCTGCATGGAGGCCAGCTCGTCGGTGGTCATCAAGCGCATCATGTTCGACCATGCCGCTTTCTCCGTGCTGCCTTACCACGCGGTAGCACCAGAACTGGAGGCCGGTGAGTTCGACGCCGTGCCACTGGCCGACCGCGCCTTGCGGCAGACCGTCGTGCTGGCCACGAGCAGTCAGCGCCCATTCACGGCGGCCGCCAGGCAGGTGGCGCAGATGATCCCCGGCATTGCCGAGGCTTTAATCCGCGAAGGCCAGTGGAGACGATGACGGCGCAGCAACGACGCATGGATGCGTTCCGGCGCTTCCGCAACGAACAGCGCCCGCATGAAGCGCTGGATCAGCGCACGGCTGGCAAGGGACCCGCTGCACTGAAAGTGATCGTCCCTTGAGCAGCGTGTCGGACATCACATCGACTTGCCCAGCACATCTGCCAGCTCGCGCCGGCAGGAGAAGGAGAGGGCGCATTCTGGCCCGACGATGCAGCGGTAAGTGTCGTACCGCACGCGCTCCACAACAGGTACTTGGGGTAAGCCGCGACATCGACTAGCTTGAAAGCCTTGGGCCGCTTCGATGAGGAATCATGATGAAGAGGGTCATAAGGCGTCTGGCCACGATTGTTGCCGTGGGCTTCGCAGTGGGCCTGTCCGGCGTCAGCGGTGCGCGGGCCTCCGACATCGACTGTAAATCACCTGCGGGCGGATCCTCGGTCCGCTGCGAAGACCCGCGCGGCGTCGGGATGCGATGCACGCTGGCGACCGACGACCCCCGCCCGCGCGCGCGCCATCACCTGATCTGCGATTCGACCAGGCTGTCAGAGCGCTACGAGCGCATCTACGCCGAGCAGCAGAGAATGCTGCGCAAGGGTAGGATTCAAAACTCGGACATCACGGCCTGGCGTGCCCGGCGCGATGCCTGCGACTCGGTACGCTGCCTGGAAGGCATGTTCGCCAGGTTCTGGCGGGAGCGGGACTCGATGCGAAACGCGCCGGCCCGGCCCGCCTCCCCACCCCAGGCTGCCACGGCTATGTCAGGCCCGGCCACGCATGAGCCGGCACCGTCGACTGCGCCGACGCAGAGCGCGCAAGAACAGCCGGCGTCGACCGAGTCGCTTGCCATGCACAGCCCGGAACCCACCGAGTTCACTCGGTCGACCGAAGCCCCCATTTCAAGCCCGGCCACGCATGAGCCGGCACCGGCAACTACGCCGACACAGAGCGCGCAAGAACAGCCGACGTCGACTGCGTCGCTTGCCATGCAGGTCGGACCGGAACTCACCGAGTTCACTCTGCTGACTGCAACCCCCGTTGAAACACCGGCTGCCCGGCAAGCGGCGGCGCGCCCCATTGCAGACGGCATGCACAGCAGCCCTGGCAAATCCCGTCCGGCCGCGCTTGCCGTGGAGAGCCTGTTTTCCGGGCTTGCCGTCCTGGGCATGGGCGTGGGTTTCCTGTGGACTCGCCATAACGCTCGCGCACAGGACCGGCCACGTTCCACCGTCCGGGCGGTCATGGTTATCGCCTATGTCCTGCTTTTTGTGAATGCACTGTTGCTGCCGTTCACGCTTGGTTTGAAGTAAACGCGCTCGTCATGGGAAGGCACTGGCGCGCCCGAGTCTGCCGGAAGAGATCGTTCCATCAAGGAGGGTTAACATGCGCATGCTTCTCAACATCCGAATACCTCACGAGCCATTCAATGCTTTTGTGCGCGATGGCACGATCGGTGACGTTATAGAGAGGATTCTGGCAGAGACGAAACCGGAGGCCGTCTACTTTACCGAGCAGAACGGAGCGCGCGGAGCGATTCTCGTCGTCAATCTCGACGAACCATCGCAGATCCCCGCATTCGCAGAACCCTGGTTTCTGATGTTCAACGCTGATTGCGAGTTTCGCGTGGTGATGGCCCCTGAGGACCTCAGGAAGGCAGGACTGGGAACACTTGGGTCGAAGTGGCAATAGCGACCGTGCTACCGGTTATCGTCTGTAAAGCGCTTGAGCGCTATCGGCGTGCAAGTCCCGCGCAGCTCAGTGCGGACTAACAAAAGGACCACCGTGAAGCAACTCGTCAAGTTGTGTGTTTCGATGCTTGCGGCGGTCTCCGGTATTGCGCATGGCGACGGCACCGTGATCGTCAATGGCTCGAACGTTGTAGTGACGGGCGACTCGGTCGCTATCATCAACGGCAAGGTCTACGGCGGCGCCAATATGGTGAAAGCGAAGGGTCCAGTCGTCAGCCAGCGCCGTTCGCTACCTGCGTTTCAGGGCATTGACATGATGCTGAGTGCAGATGCGACGTACCGGTTCGCTCCCGACCCAAGCATTACCGTCTTGGCCCAGTCCGACATCATGTCGAAGATCAAAACGACCGTTGAGGGCGGCACTCTGGTGATCGCCCCCGATGGCTCGTTTTCTTCGGAAAAGCCAATCAGGCTGCTGGTCGAAGGACCGGAGTTGTCGCGCGCGGTCATCTCTGGGTCGGGCAAGCTTGTGGCCAACGGCCTGCACGTCAATGCCGTCATGCTCCAGGTGTCCGGTTCGGGCACGATCGTAGCCGACGGCACTGCCAGCGAAGTCAAGGCTACGGTGTCGGGCTCAGGCAGTGTGGAACTGGCCAACCTCCGCGCGAAGTCGATTTCCGCTGAGGTATCGGGAGCCGGGCTAGTCTCGGCATATGCTTCTGAATCCGCGCAAGTGGAGTTGAGTGGCGCTGGCAATGTTCATATTTCCGGCAATCCTGCCAGGCGATCGGTAGACCGAAGCGGTGCGGGATCCGTACGGTTCGAGTAGCCGCCATGCCCGGGCTGCTTTGCAGTGCGCAGGTATATGCGTTATCGAGAGCACTGGAAAAATCGGGTTGGTCGCCGGTTAACAGATAGCGATTTACGACCCAATTGCTCAGTCGGCGTCGGTGGCGAAAACCTCCGTGACCACGGAGCGCAGCCATTTCGATTTGGGATCCTTGGCAAAGCGCCGATGCCAGTACACCTTCAGATCGTAATGCGGAATTTCAACCGGAGGCGCTACGATGCGCACCCTTTTTGAGTCGGCAAACACGTTGGCGACCGTACGCGGCAGCACCACCACCAGGTCGGATTCGGCGATGATGGTGGGGATGCTCATATAGTGCGCGGTATGCAACACGATATTGCGCTGGATGCCCTGCTTGGCGAGAACCTCTTCAAACATCTCCTGGCTACGACTTCCATCCTTGACGAAGGCATGCTCTGCCGCCTGGAACTGCGTCAGGGTCATGCGCGGTCCCTTGATCCTGTGCCCGGTGCGCACCATACAGACAAGGTCATGCGAGAACAGGCGCCGCTGGAAGAATTCGGCCTTGCGTAAATCCGGGAAATAGCCGAGCGCCAGATCGACCTCGCCAACCCGCAAGGCTTCTTCCAACTGGGCAGGGGCGAGGCTGACGCCACGAATGCGCGCCGACGGGGCCGTAGCACGGATGTGTTGCACCAGCTTCGGCAGAAACACGATCTCTCCGATCGCGCTCAGGCAAAAGACGAATTCATCGCCGCACACCCCCGGATCAAATTCCGGCGCCCGCAGGATATCGTGATCGATGGCGTCCAGGACTTCCCTTGCCTTGCCCGCCAGGCTTTGCGCGCGGGGCGTAGGCGACATGCCATCGACCTGGCGGATAAACAGGGCATCTCCCAATGACTCGCGCAACCGGGCGAGAGCGGCGCTGGCCGCCGGCTGGCTCATGTTCAGACGCTTGGCCGCTGCCGTCACGCTGCCGGTGTCGTAGATCGCCAGCAAAACCCGCAGCAAATTCAGATCGAGTCGCATGGATATTTGAAAATCAAATAATCTGAATTATAACAATTTGCTTTGTTTATGCGTTCGGCGCCGCTACATTTTCCGAAAACCAGCCGGCGGGATGCTCAGCATCGATGCCTGCGGGGCAGGAGACGAACGTAGGCAGGCAGGTTCCCGCTGTGACCGGGAAGCACATGCCTGAGGACTCCTGCCTCGTGATCTGCCGGCGGCGATCAACAGGAGACCAGATGATTCACCTTTCCGATATCCGCTATGTGCGCCTTGGGACGCGCGACCTGCAAGGTTGCGAGCAGTACGCTACGCAGGTGCTGGGCCTGGAGGTCGCGCATCGCGAGAGAGGCGCCCTCTACTTCCGCTCGGACAGTCGCGACCACACGCTGTGCTATTTCGAGGGCGACCCCAAAGACCATACTTCCGCCTTCGAGGTAGCGTCTCCCGCCGAGCTTGCCGCGTCCGCCGACTTGCTCGATCGCAACGACGTGCGTGTCGTCACGGGCTCGAAAGAGCAGTGCGAGTTACGACGCGTTGGTGCCTTCATCAACTTTCGTGATCCGTCCGGCAACAGCATCGATCTCGTGGTCGCGCCCGACCACAGCGGTCGTCGTTATTTTCCGTCGCGCGATGCCGGCATCACCGGCTTCAGCCACATCGGCTTGCGCTCGACCAATCCGGCGCGCGACGAAACGTTCTGGACGGGGCTTTGCAATGCAAAGGTAAGTGACTGGATCGGCGAGGCGCCATTGCTGCGAATCGACGAGATCCACCACAAGATCGCGCTGTTCCCTTCGAGTTACGCCGGCGTCCAGCATATCAACCACCAGGTGGAGAGTGTCGACGACCTGATGCGGTCTTACTACCTGCTGCGCGAACGGGGCGTACGCATCCTGTTCGGCCCGGGACGGCATCCCACCTCGGGCGCCGTGTTCCTCTATTTCGAAGGTCCGGACGACATGATCTACGAGTACTCGACAGGCGTCAGGACCATCTCGGTGGAAGACGAGAAGACCTACCGCCCTCGGCATTTTCCCACCGGGACTTCGTCATCCTTCTGCATGTGGGGTGCCAAGCCGGACATTGCCGAGTTTCGTTCATGAGCACGACCTCCACGCTCATTGACGCGCAACAACGCCTCGTGCGTGTAGCAGCACGGGCGATCGGTCGGGCTCATCTCGCCCATGCCTATGGACATTGCAGTGTGCGCCTCAGCCCGGGCGAGTTTCTGGTGTGTGCGGCCAAGCCGATGGGGCTGATCGGGGCAAGCGACACCGGCACGGTGGTGAGCGTCAACGGGACGCTTCCTGAAGGCGTGCTGGGCGAAGTCCGCATTCACCAGGAGATCTACCGGCAGCATCCGCACATTGGCGGCGTCGTGCGCAGCATGCCACCGGCCGTGATGGCGTTGTCGGCAGCACGCCTGACACCGCGCTGCCTGCACGGCATTGGCACGTATTTCTCCGCCGGGGTGCCGCTGTGGGACAACCCGCAACTGGTCCGCACGCCTGGGCAGGCGGCAGCGGTGGTCGAAACCCTGGGTACGGCCAGCGCGGTGGTGATGCGGGGCAACGGCGCCGTGGTTGCCGGCGCCTCGCTGGAGGATGCGGTGGTGCTGACGTGGTACCTGGAAGATGCGGCACGCATGGATCTCGCGTTGCGCGGTGCGGGACTGAGCGACCATGCCGCGGTCATCCCGCAGGCGGACGCCGAATTGCGCGCGACTCGCGTTGGCCGGATCTTCGAACGGATGTGGGAATACCTGACCGCCGGCGATTCGGAGGGCACGGCAATCGGACCAGCCTAGCGCTCCAGGCGAGAGGCCGTGCTGCTCGGCTCCGACGCGCCCTGGACGGTGCGGATCCCAATCCCTTTCAAAATCAGTCACCGAGGCAATTGCATGAAACAATTTCGCAACTTCATTAACGGCGAATGGGTCGGCACCGAACGGACCTTTGAGAACCGTAATCCGGTCGACAACAGCCTGATCGGGCATGTCCACGAGGCCGGCCAGGCAGAGGTCGACGCCGCCGTGGCGGCCGCGCGCCGCGCGTTGCAGGGCGAGTGGGGGCGCATGACGGTGGCCCGGCGCGTCGAACTGCTGCACGCCGTGGCCGACGGCATCAACCGCCGCTTCGACGAATTCCTGCAGGCCGAGATTGCCGACACCGGCAAGCCGCTGTCGCTCGCCAGCCATGTCGACATTCCACGCGGCGCGGCCAACTTCAAGGTGTTCGCCGACCTGATCAGGAACGTACCGGCTGAGAGTTTCGCCATGGCCACGCCCGATGGCGGCGAGGCCATCAACTACGCGGTGCGCTCGCCGCGCGGCGTGATCGGCGTGGTGTGCCCGTGGAACCTGCCGCTGCTGCTGATGACCTGGAAGGTTGGCCCGGCGCTGGCCTGCGGCAATACGGTAGTGGTCAAGCCGTCCGAGGAAACCCCGGCTACAGCCACCTTGCTCGGCGAAGTCATGAACGAGGCTGGCGTGCCTCCTGGCGTGTACAACGTCGTCCACGGCTTTGGCCCGGATTCTGCCGGTGCCTTCCTGACCTCGCACCCGGATGTGAACGGCATCACCTTCACCGGCGAAACCCGTACCGGCGAGGCCATCATGAAGGCAGCTGCCCATGGCGTGCGTCCGGTTTCGTTGGAGCTGGGCGGCAAGAACGCCGGCATCGTGTTCGCCGACGCGGATTTCGACAAGGCCGTCGCCGGCATTGCGCGCTCGGCCTTCGAGAACAGCGGTCAGGTGTGCCTGGGCACCGAGCGCGTCTACGTGCAGCGGCCGATTTTCGAGCGCTTCGTCGCGGCGCTCAAGGCAAAGGCCGAAGGCTTGCGGCTGGGCTCCCCGGACGCCGACGGTGTGAACATGGGCCCACTGGTTTCGCTGGAGCATCAGGCCAAGGTGCTGTCCTACTACAGGAAGGCGGCTGACGCAGGCGCCACCGTAGTCACCGGCGGCGGCGTGCCCGAGATGCCCGAAGCGCTGGCCGAAGGCGCCTGGGTGCAGCCCACCATCTGGACAGGCCTGCCCGAGGATGCGGCCGTGATCCACGAAGAGATCTTTGGCCCTTGCTGCCATATCGCGCCGTTCGATACCGAGCAAGAAGCCGTCCGGCTCGCCAACGACACGCCCTACGGCCTGGCTGCGACGGTGTGGACGTCCGATCTCGGCACGGCACACCGCATGGGCAGCGCCCTGGAGGTGGGCATCTGCTGGATCAACGCGTGGTTCCTGCGCGACCTGCGCACCGCCTTCGGCGGCGCCAAGCAATCCGGCATCGGCCGCGAGGGCGGGGTGCATTCGCTGGAGTTCTATACCGAGCTGCGCAATGTGTGCGTGAAACTGTGAGCCAGGCCATGAAACCAGAACAAATCCTCGACATCGCTGCTGGCCTTCACCACGCGCTGTCCGCGCGCCAGGCCATCGCACCGCTGACCGAAGGCTATCCAGATCTGTCCCTCGACGACGCCTACGGCATCCAGCTCGCCATGGTGCAGCATCGGCTGGATGCCGGCGAGCGTGTCATCGGCAAGAAGATCGGCGTGACCAGCCGGGTGGTGATGGACATGCTCGATGTGCGCCAGCCGGACTTCGGGCACCTGCTGTCCGGCATGGTCTACGGCGATGGCGCCGCCATTGCCGCCGACACGCTGATCGCGCCCAAGGCCGAGGGCGAGATTGCCTTCGTGCTCAAGGAAGACCTGGAAGGCCCGGGCGTGACCAATGCCGATGTGCTGCGCGCCACCGCCTACGTGCTGCCGTGCTTCGAGATCGTCGACTCGCGCATCCGCGACTGGAAGATTCGCATCCAGGACACGGTGGCGGATAACGCATCGTCCGGCGTGTTTGTGCTGGGCGACGCCGCCGTGGACCCGCGCGGGCTGGATCTCGGCACGGTCGGGATGACGCTGGAGAAGAACGGCGAGATCGTTGCCACCGGCGCCGGTGCCGCCGCCCTCGGCCATCCGGCCAACGCCGTGGCGTGGCTGGCCAATACGCTGGGCCGCCTCGGCATGGGGCTGAAGAAGGGCGAGGTGATCCTGTCCGGCTCGCTGGCCGCGATGGTGCCGGTCAAGGCCGGCGACCAGCTTCGCATCAGCCTGGGCGGCATCGGCTCGGCCGGCGTGCGCTTCATCTGAACGGATTCCACATAGCAGCCCACGACATCGCCATGAATCTCACCCAAGACATCATCCAGCAGCTCGCTGAGCACCTGGAGACCGCCGAACTCAACCGCGAACCGGTGCGCAAGATCACCGACGACCATCCCGACATGGACTGGGACGACGCCTATGCGATCCAGGACGCGATCCGGGCACGCAAGGAGGCACGCGGCACGCGCATTGCCGGCCTCAAGATGGGGCTGACCTCGTTCGCCAAGATGCGCCAGATGGGCGTAACCGAGCCGGTCTATGGCTTCGTGACCGACTACGGCGCCTGCATGGATGGCGGCGCCATCGATACCGCATCGCTGATCCATCCCAAGGTGGAGGCGGAGATCGCCTTCGTCCTTAAGCGTCCGCTCAAGGGGCCCGGCTGCCATATCGGCGACGTGCTGGCCGCGACCGACTTCGTGCTGCCGGCGGTGGAGGTGATCGACTCGCGCTACGAGAACTTCCGTTTCGACCTGAAGAGCGTGATCGCGGACAACACCTCATCGGCCCGCTTCGTGGTGGGCGGCACACATCGAAGCGCCGATGGCATCGATCTGAAGAACCTCGGCGTGGTGATGGAAAAGAACGGCGACGTGGTCGCCACCGCCGCCGGCGCCGCCGTGCTCGGCCACCCGGCCAGCAGCGTGGCCATGCTGGCCAACATGCTGGGTGCGCGGGGGCGCGAACTGCCGGCCGGCACCTTCATCATGACCGGCGGCGTGACCGAGGCGGTGGCGGTGCAGGCGGGCGACAACGTCACCGTGCGCTACCAGCACCTGGGGACGGTATCGATGCGCTTTGTCTGATCGCAGCACAGCCGGCGGGAGCAAGACTGTGTGCTTCCAATGGCAAATGACAGGAGTAAGGCAATGCCCATCATGCAAGTTTTCCTGATGGAAGGAAGGACCGAGGAACAGAAGGCGGGCCTGATCAGCGCGCTCACTGACGCGGCGGTGGCGTCGATCGGCGTCCCGCGCGAATCCGTGCGTGTGCTGATCACCGAAATGCCCAAGGCGCATTTCGGCATCGGCGGGAAATCCGCCAAGGAATTGGGCCGCTAATCAGGCCGCTAACGGACAGCGGCGGCAAGGGAGAATCAAGATGGACATGAAAGCAGGCAAGCACAAGGTTGCCATCATCGGCTCGGGCAATATCGGCACCGACCTGATGATCAAGGTGATGCGGCACGGCCGTCATCTGGAGATGGGCGCGATGGTCGGCATCGATCCCGCCTCCGACGGCCTGGCGCGCGCCGCGCGCCTGGGCGTGCCGACTACCGCCGGGGGCATCGAAGGCCTGCTGGCGATGGAGGGCTTTGGCGATATCCGCATCGCCTTCGACGCCACTTCGGCAGGTGCGCACGCGCACCATAACCAGTTGCTGCAGCAACACGGCGTGCGGGTGATCGACCTGACGCCAGCGGCGATCGGCCCCTATGTGGTGCCGGTGGTCAACCTGGACCAGCACCTGGAGGCCAGCAATATCAATATGGTCACCTGCGGCGGCCAGGCCACCATTCCGATGGTGGCCGCGGTATCGCGCGTGGCGAAGGTGCACTATGCAGAGATCGTGGCGTCGATCTCCAGCAAGTCGGCCGGGCCGGGCACGCGCGCCAATATTGACGAGTTCACCGAGACCACCAGCCAGGCGATCTGCTCGGTAGGCGGCGCCGCGCGCGGCAAGGCCATCATCGTGCTGAACCCCGCCGAGCCGCCGCTGATCATGCGCGATACGGTGTTCACGCTGTCCGATCTTGCCGACGAGGCGGAGATCGAGGCGAGCATTGCGCAGATGGTGCAGGCCGTGCAGGCCTATGTGCCAGGCTACCGACTCAAGCAGCGCGTGCAGTTTGAGCGCATTCCCGCTTCCGCGCCGCTGAACGTGCCGGGCATCGGGCCTGCCAGCGGATTGAAGACCACCGTGTTCCTGGAAGTGGAGGGCGCCGCTCACTACCTGCCGGCCTATGCCGGCAATCTTGACATCATGACCAGCGCCGCGCTGGCTTGCGCCGAACGCCTGGCCGAGACCAGCCTGGCAGCCGCCTGACCGTGCAGAAGGAGACAGACATGGATCTGAACAAGAAGCTTTATATCTCGGATGTCACCCTGCGCGACGGCAGCCATGCCATCCGCCACCAGTACAGCCTGGACCACGTGCGCCGCATTGCCGCCGCGCTGGACGCAGCGGGCGTGGACTCGATCGAGGTCGCGCACGGTGACGGCCTCTCGGGTTCGAGCTTCAACTATGGCTTCGGCGCGCATACCGATGTCGAGTGGATCGCCGCGGTAGCCGATACCGTGCGTCGCGCCAAGGTGGCGACGCTGCTGCTGCCCGGAGTGGGCACGGTGCACGACCTGCGCGCTGCCTACGATGCCGGCGCGAGGGTCGTGCGCGTAGCCACGCACTGCACCGAGGCGGACGTCTCGCGCCAGCACATTGAATTCGCGCGTGAACTCGGCATGGATGCCGTCGGCTTCCTGATGATGAGTCATATGACCGATCCCGCCGCGCTGGCGCAGCAGGCGAAGCTGATGGAAAGCTATGGCGCACAGTGCATCTACGTGGTCGATTCCGGTGGGGCGCTGAACATGAACGATGTGCGCGATCGTTTCCGCGCCTTCAAGGACGTGCTCAAGTCAGAGACCCAGACCGGCATTCACGCCCACCACAACCTGAGCCTGGGTGTGGCCAACTCCATCGTCGCGGTGGAAGAGGGCTGCGACCGCGTGGACGCGAGCCTGGCCGGCATGGGCGCGGGCGCAGGGAACGCGCCGCTGGAGGTGTTCATCGCAGCCGCCAGCCGGCTGGGCTGGAAGCATGGTTGCGACCTTTACACCCTGATGGATGCTGCAGACGACATCGTACGCCCGTTGCAGGATAGGCCCGTACGCGTGGATCGGGAAACCCTGGCGCTGGGCTACGCCGGCGTCTACTCGAGCTTCCTGCGCCACGCCGAAGCCGCAGCGGCACGCTACAAGCTGAAAACCGTCGACATCCTGGTGGAACTGGGGAAGCGTCGCATGGTGGGTGGCCAGGAGGACATGATCGTCGATGTGGCGCTCGACCTGGTTGCGCAGCGAGGCGGGGAACCCGCTGAGGTTTAGGGACATCCTTCGCCGTGGATTGCTGACGCGGCGAACTTCAGGCGAGCCGGGTCACGCAGCGGCTGAAGGCTGGAACGACCGCCGAACGGGCCGGGCTTAAATCGCATGGAAACAAGAAAAAGAAGGCGCCGCGCTCGCCGCGGGGCTCCGTATTCTCGCGCCCGTTGACAGGCATTGCAGGCACGTATGGCGGGGCATTTGCCCACCTTGACGGGGGCTTGGTGGCGCTCCCGCAACGTCTGCCAATAACTATATGAGAGTAATGGAGGAGACATGAAGATTCGTAAGATGGCCGCTGCGCTTCTGATGGCAGTTCCCGGATTGGCCGCCGCGCAAAACGTGACGTTATATGGAGTCATTGACACCGGCATCGCCTTCGTCAATGGAGTCGGTCAGGCACGCGACACACAAACCTTCATGCCTGGCCTGACCAGTACCGTTCCGTCCCGTTGGGGCTTGCGCGGGAGCGAAGACATCGGTGGCGGTAACAAGGCGATCTTCTGGTTGGAGTCGGGTTTCCTGCCAGACAGCGGCGCGTCGAGCCAGGGAGGGCGGCTGTTCGGCCGCCAGGCGCTGGTAGGCCTGTCCGGGCGCTGGGGGCAGGTGGCCATCGGGCGCCAGTACACGATGCTGTTCTGGGCCATGGCCGAGCCCGACATGCTTGGGCCGAATCTCTTTGGTTCCGGATCGCTCGACAGCTACATACCCAATACGCGCGCGGACAATGCCGTGTCCTACAAGGGCACCTTTGGTGGCCTGACGGTCGGCGCCACCTACAGCTTCGGTCGCGACACGGTCAATGCCGGCCCGAGTCCGGGCGGCACCAATTGCGCGGGGGAGAACCCGGCAGACCAGCGCGCGTGTCGCGAGTGGTCGGTGCTCCTGAAATACGATGCGGCGCGCTGGAGCGTAGCGGCGGCCTACGATTCGTTGCGAGGCGGACCTGGTGCCTTTGGTGGCCTGACAAGCAGCGCCCTGACCGACGACCGGCTTTCGCTCAACGGGTACTTCATGGTGGGAGAGGCGAAGATCGGGGGCGGATGGCTGCGCCGCGACAACCGGGCAAGCGCGACGCCGCGCAGCGATCTCTACTACCTTGGGACGTCCTACCCGATCACGCCGAGGATCAGCGTCGATGCTGAGGCCTTCCACCTTCGCTTTCACAACAGTCCGAACAAGGCATGGATGTTCGCAGGCCGCGGCACCTATGCGTTCTCAAAACGGACATCCGCGTATGCGACCGCAGGCTTTATCGACAATCTCGGCAACCTCGCCTTGTCCGTCAACAGTGGTCAGGCCGGCACCAACCCGGCGCCAGGTGGGAACCAGTTCGGCGCAATGGTCGGCGTGAAGCACATCTTTTAGGCAAGTCATTTTGCCTGGCGCCGGGGAGCGGCGCCCCTTGAGGATCCAGCCAGCCTTCAGGCTACATCTGGTCCCCACAGAATCATTCCGCATGCATTCCGTATTGCCGTACGCAATGCGCTTTGCACACAGTGGCCGCCGGGAATAGACGGACCACAAATACACAAAGAGGAGACACACATGCTTCAAGCAAAGAGATGGATCGCCTTCGCTGCCATCGCCCTGTCCTGCACGCCGAGTGCACAGGCCGCTGACCCAATCAAGATCGGTTTCATCGGCTCCCTCACCGGACCACTGTCGACGCTGTCGACCGACATGAAAGACGGATTCAATCTCGCGCTCAAGCACAAGGGGGGCAAGCTGGGCGGTGTCGACACAGTCGTGGCTTACGGCGACGACCAGGCCAACCCGGATACCGGCAAGCAGGTCTACGAGCGCATGGCCAAAAGCGAGAATGTCGACATCATCACCGGCATGGCATTCACCAACGTGATGCTGGCCGTGGCGCCAACGGCATTCAAGGACAAGATCTTCTTCGTCAATTCCAACGCAGGCCCCAAGGAACTCGCCGGGGCCTCGTGCAACTACTATTACTTCAATCCCACCTGGCATACCAGCGCGCTGTCCGAGGCCGCTGGCCGCTTCGCCACCCAGAAGGGGTACAAGCGGATATTCGTGATTGCGCCGAACTACCAGGCAGGTCGCGAGCATGCCGAGGGCTTCGAGAAAGAATACAAGGGCGAGATCGCAGGCCGCGCCCGCAACAAAGTGGGCCAGCTGGATTTCTCGGTAGAAATCGGCCAGATCCGCGCCGCCAAGCCTGACGCGGTCTTCTTCGCACTGTGGGGGCCGATGGCGATCAATTTTGTCAAGCAGTTCAACCAGGCCGGCCTGAACAAGACGATCGACCTGGTCACGGCCGGCTTCGCCGTCGACGCCGACATCCTGCCTGCGCTGGGTGATGCAGCTGTCGGCATCTACAACACCAGCCAGTGGAGCCCGGACTTTCCCAACGCGGTCAACAGGAGATTCGTCGAGGATTTTGAGAAGGAATTCAAGCGTCCGGCATCGAGCTACGCCTCGCAGGGCTACGAGGTTGGGCTGCTTCTGGATGCCGCGATTCGCGACAGCAAGGGCAAGTTCAAGGATGACAAGGTACTGCACGACGCGATCATGTCGGCAAAGTACGAATCGGTACGCAGCTACTTCAAGTTCTCCTCAAACCAGAACGCGACCCAGCACATCTACTTGCGCCAGGTGGTGAAAAACGAGAAGGGCAAGCTGACCAACAAGACTGTCAGTAGCACGCCGGTATATGCCGACCAGAGCGATCCCTACATGGGCGAATGCAAGCTCGCGGCGAAATAGGACAACCGTTGGAAGGAGTACATCATGCTGGTTTTTCTGTTCGAACAGCTCCTCAACGGCGTGCAGTTCGGGCTCATGCTGTTTCTGCTGTCGGCGGGCCTGACACTCGTGTTCGGCATCATGAACATGATCAATCTGGCGCATGGGTCGCTGTACATGATCGGCGCCTATCTGGTCGCCACGCTGACCCTGAAGACGGACAGCTTCCTGTTCGGGCTGATCGGCGGCGTGGCGCTGACCGCGGCGATTGGCATCCTGCTCGAAATGAGCCTGTTGCGCCGGCTTTATGACAAGGACCATCTTACCCAGGTGCTTGTCACCTTCGGCATCATCCTGATCGCCAACCAGGCGGTGCAGGAGATCTGGGGGGCGCAGCCGATCATGACCAGCATGCCGGCCTCGCTGAGTGAGTCTGTGCCGCTCGTCGGCAGCTTCGAATATCCGGTCTTCCGGCTGTTCATTATCGTCGTCGGCCTGCTGATCGCCGCACTGCTGGCGCTGCTCATCAAGAAGACGCGGGTGGGCATGTGGATCCGGGCGGGTGCGTCCGACCGTGAGATGGCCTGCGCCATGGGGGCGAACATCAACCTTGTGTTCTCGCTCGTCTTCGGTCTCGGCGCGGCGCTGTGCGCCATCGCCGGAGGCCTGCTCGGTCCTCTGCTGTCGATCAACGTCGGCATGGGCGAGAGCATCCTGATCCTGGCCTTCGTGGTGGTGGTGATCGGTGGCATCGGTTCCGTCCAGGGCGCGCTTGCCGGCGCCGTGCTCGTCGGCGTTGTCGACGCGCTGGGCCGGGCGTTGATTCCGATGGCGCTGCGCGGCTTGCCGGATCAGGGGCTGGCCGATTCGCTGGCATCCACGCTGTCCGCCGTTTCGATCTATCTACTGATGGCGCTGGTCTTGTACTGGCGGCCGCAAGGTCTATTCTCCCGCTGAGGCTGTCATGAAATCCCAATCTCTCATTGCCTGGGCACTGCTTGCCGTCCTTCTGATCGCTTTCCCTGCGATGGCACAGGCGTTCGGCGGCAGCTTCTACGTCGGCTTCGCCACGCGCGTGCTGATCCTGGCCTTGGCCGCAACCAGCCTGCGACTGCTGGTCGGCGAGCTGGCCCTCGTTTCCTTTGGACACGCCGCCTTCTTTGGCACCGGCGCCTTCGTGGTCGCCATCTTGTCAAAGGAACTGACGGCACCAGTCGGATTGCTGCCTGGTACGGATTCCGCATGGATCGCCTGGCCGATTGCCGTCATGGTGTCGGCGTTGCTGGCGGTGGTGATCGGCATGATCTCGCTGCGCACGAAGGGCGCTTACTTCATCATGATCACGCTTGCGTTCGCCCAGATGACGTTCTATTTGTTCGAATCACTGAAGATGTACGGTGGCGACGAGGGCATCAACATGGCGCACCGCTCCAGGCTTGGCTTCGGTCTCGATACTGGTGACAACGTCACGTTCTACTACGTGGTCCTCGCTACCGTGGTCCTGGTGAACCTGCTCTTCCGCTTCCTGATCCGGTCGCCGCTGGGGCGCGTGATGAAAGGCATCAAGGAGAACGAAACCCGGATGCAGGCGCTCGGCTACCGCACCTACTGGTACAAGCTGATGGTGTTCGCGATCGCCGGCGCCGCAGCCGGGCTGTCCGGCGCACTGCTGGCCAACCAGAACAGTTATGCCAGCCCGAGCCTGTTCAGCTGGCTGCAGTCCGGCAACCTGCTCATCATGGTGATCCTCGGAGGCAGCGTGAACTTCTGGGGTGGCGCCGTAGGTGCCATCGTCTTTTGTGCGCTGGAAGAAGTGCTGCCACACCTGACCAGGTACTGGCAGATCGCCATGGGCGTCTTTGTCATCCTGGTTGTCATGCGTGTGCCGGAAGGATTGACCGGCCTGCGGTGGCGCGTCCGCGTCCCGCATGCGGCGCAGCGCCGTTCGTCGAGCGAGGTGGGTAATGGCTGAGCAAGTGTTAGCGGTAAGGGGCCTCGTCAAGCGTTTTGGCGGACTGATGGCCACCGATCATGTCGACTTCGACATTACGGACAACCAGATCCACGCGCTGATCGGGCCAAACGGAGCAGGCAAGACCACGTTCATATCGCAGCTCGCCGGCGGTCTGCTTTCGGATAAGGGATCCATTTCATTCTACGGAACCGACATAACCCGCCTGAGCATGGCCGAGCGTGCCGACATGGGCCTGGTGCGCTCTTACCAGATCACCAGCATTTTCCGCAACCTCTCGGTATTCGAGAATCTCGCCATCAGCATTCAGTCGCGGCTGAAGGCAAGCTTCCGCTTCTTTGGCAAGGCATTGGTCGAACAGCTGCGCGAGGAAGTGGTTTCGGTTGCGCACCGCATCCAGTTGGCGGACGAACTTCACACCCTGGCCTGCCACTTGTCGTATGGCCAGCAGCGCCAGCTGGAAATTGGGCTCGCACTGGCGCTCAGGCCGCGCCTGCTGCTGCTTGATGAGCCGATGGCCGGGCTGTCCCCGAACCAGGTGCCCTGGTTTGTCGACTTCATCAGGAGCCTGAAGGGCAAGGACCTGTCCATCCTGCTGATCGAGCACGACATGGACGCAGTCTTCAGGCTGTCCGACCGGATCTCGGTGTTTGTGTCGGGAAAGCGGATCTTCAACGGTTCTCCCGACGAAGTCAAGAACAGCGCGGAAGTAAAGCGCGCCTATCTGGGAGAGTGATATGAGCCTGCTGGAACTGACGTCGGTTGAGGCCGGCTACGGCGCGAGCCAGGTGCTGTTCGGTGTCGACCTCTTCATCGATGAAGGCGAAGTGGTGACGCTGCTCGGCCGCAACGGCATGGGCAAGAGCACGACTGTCAAGGCCATCTCCGGCCTGCTACGGCCGAGGCGCGGCAGGGTGCGCTTCAACGGATGCGAGGTGGCCGGGATGGCGCCGGAACGCATCAGTCGAAGTGGGATCGGCCTGGTGCCGGAAGGCCGCCGGATTTTTTCCAACCTGACGGTATACGAGAACCTCGTTGCGTTCGCCCGCCGGGGCCAGTGGACCCTGCAGCGGATATACAAGCTGTTTCCGGTACTGGAAAGGCGTAAGGACAACATGGGCTTCCAGCTATCTGGCGGCGAGCAGCAGATGCTGGCCATTTCGCGGGCGCTGCTGACCAACGCCAGGCTGCTGCTGATCGACGAGGCGACCGAGGGGCTGGCGCCGCTGATCCGCCAGGAGATCTGGCACTGCCTGCACGAGGTGAAGAAGGAAGGCCAGTCGATCCTGGTGATCGATAAGTATGTCCAGAACCTGATCGGCCTCGCGGATCGTCACTACTTCATCGAAAACGGACGGATCGGATGGACAGGAAGCAGCGCACAGCTGAGTGAGCAATCGGAGATCTGGGAGCGATATCTTGGCGTTTGATCGTTCGCCTGTAGGAGCCGCGTGAACGAGGAAAGGCCGGAAATGTTGCCAAAAACATTTCCGGCCTTTTTCATTGCAGAAACACGTGTGCGCAAACTGCGTCGTTATCTGGCGTCGACGCTTGCCGTGCGGGCCAACCTGGCCGCCCGTGCAGACGGGCTATGCGAGCGCAGCGATGCCGGCGTGCGCGATTTCAGCGTCTTCGTTGGAGCGGACGCCGCTCACACCGATCGCCCCCGCGCAGCTGCCGCTGACCATGATCGGCACGCCGCCTTCCAGCAGGCAATCCAGGCCGGGCGCCGACAAGAACGCCTGCCGGCCGGCATTTACCATGTCTTCATAGAACTTGCTTTCACGCTGGCCCATCGCCGCCGTGCGGGCCTTGGCGGCTGCGATGTAAGCGGTCGCCGGCGGGGCACCGTCAGCCCGCTGCAGCCATTGCAGATGGCCTCCATCGTCGACGATGGCAATCGTCACGACCCATTGCTTCGCGCTGGCATAGGCGAGGGCAGCGTCGGCCACCTGCTTCAGTTCCGCCATACCGAGACTGATCTTCTGATACATCTTTAAGTCCTCTCCAATAATGCGAGCGCCGGCGCCAGGGTGCGCCGGCGCGGTCCGCCAATCTCGATGCCGCTTATGCGATCGTGAACTCGAACTCGCCGATGTTTTCGATCCACTGCTTGACGATATCGCCCGGCTTCAGGAAGTCGCTGTTCGGCATGCCAACTCCGGCCGGCGTACCCGTCAGGACAACGTCGCCCGGGAGGAGCGTGACGCGCGAGGACAGATGGGAGATCTGGTCGGCGATGTCGAACAGCATCTGGTTGGTGTTGGAATCCTGCTTGAGCCTGCCGTTGACCCACAGCTTCATGCCCAGGTTCATCGGGTCGCCGATGAATTGCGCGGGCGTGATTGCCGGGCCCATCGGGCAGGAACCGTCGAATGACTTCTGGCCGATCCAGTCATAGCGGAAGGGCGAGGTCTCTGCCGCTTCGGGGCGGAAGATGTGGTCGCGAGCGGACAGGTCGTTGGCAACGGTATAGCCAGCGACATGGCCAAGCGCTTCGTCCCGCGACACATCCTTTGCGGGCTTGCCGATGATGACCGCCAGTTCCACCTCCCAGTCGAGCATCTTCGACCCGCCGGGCAGCGCCACCCTGGTGCCGGGACCCACCACGCTCGAGCCGGTCGCCTTGAGTGAGTGCCAGGGTTTCTCGCCGCTGCCCTTCGGATCGGGGTTGATATTGAGCTTGAGGCGCTCCCTCATTTCCTCTACGTGGTCCTTGTAGTTCGCACCCGCGAAATAGATGTTCCGCGGCGCCAGAAGCGGCGCAACCAGTTCGGCATTCTTCACGTCTTCTCGCTCGGCCAGTTTGGAGCCAAGCGTCGCGAGCTTTGCGGAGGCGTTGGACCAGTCCGCGAGCACTTCGAGCATGTCGTGGTAAGCGCGGGACTGGTAAATCTTGCCGTTGGTCAGCATGCCGGTGCGCACGCCCTCGGGCACCTTGAAGGTAACGAGCTGGATCATTTAGTCTGCCTTTCCGAAGATATTGAGTTCAGGGAGCGCGTTGAGGTCGGCTTTTTCGTCGTCGGAGAATCGGTCACCGAAATCGAAGAAGTCGTCATGCTGGAACCCGTTCGGGTAGTACTGGATCTCCCACCAGTTGTGGTCCAGGTCTTCCAGGTAGAACGAGTACACGCTGTGCTGTTCGTGCGGTTCCAGCACCTGCCGGATCTTGTATTGGTCTTTGTGCTTGAGCGCCGCCTGGTAGGCAGCGTCCACGCTCTCGCGCGACGTGACGTCCAGCCCCCAGTGGTTAAGCACGTTGCAGGGGTGGACCGCGTCGCCGACTTCCACGCACACAATGTGGAAGCGCATACCCAGTCGAACCGACATCGACGGTTTGGCGTGACGGCGGCACTCCAGGCCGAGGAACTCCTCGTAGAACTTGCGTGACTCCTTCAGGCTGTAGCATTCCAGGGTGCCATGTCCCAGGCAGAAGGGTTTCACGTGAGAATTGCGCTCTGGGACGGGCGCAGTGAAGTCCGCGGGAATGGCGTCCTCGATATTGATTTCCATGGTGTTGTCTCCTCAGTATTGCCGGTCGGCTCAAGCTGCGGCTTTCTGCCGGTCTGCTTCGTTGATGAAAGAATCGGCGTAGAACTCGCCTTCCGGAAGGCCGCACCGCGCCGTAAAATCGCGGCGGGCGGAATCGACCACGACCGGCGCGCCGCAGGCATACACCTGGCAGGCGGACATGTCGGGGAAGTCTTCCATGACCGCCTCGTGCACGAATCCGCTGCGACCAGTCCAGTTGCATTCCGGGGTGGCGTCACTCACGACAGGAATGAACTTGATGTGGTCGTGCTCGGCGACCCATTTCTCGGCAAGCGCCGCCATGTAGATGCATGCACGTGTGCGACCGCCCCAGTAGAGGGTGATGGGACGCTTGTTTCCGCAAGCGATGCTGTGGTCGATGATGGACTTGATCGGTGCGAAGCCGGTGCCCGAAGCAAGCATGATCATCGGTTTGTCGCTGCGTGCGCGCCAATAGAAAGACCCGAGCGGCATTTCCAGCATCATGGTTTCGCGCAGCCTCATCGTGCTGAACACGTGTTCCGTGAAGCGACCACCGGGAACGAGGCGGACGTGCAGGTCGAACTGCCTTACCCCTTCGCTGGCGGGGGCGGTCGCGATCGAGTAGCTGCGGCGCGTGCCGTCCTTGAGCACGAAGTCAACGTACTGGCCGGCCTTGAAGGCGGTTGGCTCGTTGGGCGGCAGGCCGATGGTGATCAGCATGACGTCTGGCGCTACCCGTTCGAGATGCAGTACGCGGCACGGCAAACGGCGCACCGGGAAAGCCTCCGCGGGGTCCAGCTCGCCGACTTCGATGCTGGAGTCGCCGATGGCTTTGGCCGAGCACAGCAGCGCCTTGCCGGCACGCTTGTCGTCTTCACTGAGGTAGGTCGGGTGGACATTGCCGAAATCCACCGTGCCTTGCCTGACGGTGCCGCGGCAGGTGTTGCAGACACCAGAGCGGCAGCTGAAAGGCATGAGCAGGCCGGCGGCCAGGCCGGCCTTCAGGATGGTCTCGCCGTCATCGCACTCGAACTGGTTGCCACTGGGCAGCAGGGTGATCGTGTGCCTGGTCATGGCAAAAGCTCCAAGGCCACTGCGATCGCGGATTTGGGCGCTGCCGTAACACGCGCTGACGGCCGCAGCTCAGATATCTTCATTGCGTCTCCTCCTTCTTCCGGAATGTGAAGGGAGGTTAGAGCGCGACCCTCGGGGCGTCTATGCAGTAGCGTCAATGTAAGTTATTGGCGCAGTGAATACCGGGGGAGGAAGTCGGAAGGCGCGCGGGAGAAGTCGCCGGGATCAGGACGGTCTGAGGATGAAATGTGCCCTGCAAGCATCTGCAGAGGATTGATCCTGCCAATAGCGTTCGGAGTGTCAGGCGGGAAACAAGCTCTTGAACTGGGCGCGCAGCCACTGATTGGCGGGATCGTGGTGATAGCGTGCGTGCCAGTATTGGAATATCTCGATATCCGGAATATCGAACGGCAGGTCGAACACCTGTACGGGGGCCGTTTCGCAGAACGCCTGCGCCAGCACAGACGGTATGGTCATGATCAGGTCGGTGCTGGAGATGATCCTCGGAATGCCGAGCGAATTCGCTACGCGCAACGCGACACGGCGCCGCACGCCGTGTTTCATGAATTCTTCCGCGAGGAGCGCCTCCAGCGCAGCATGATTGCCGAGTGCAGGCACGTAGGAAATGTGCGAGGCGTTCAGGTAGGCGGGCAGGGTCAGGGTCCCGTCTATATGGGGATGCCCCTTGCGCGCAACGGCGACGTAATGACCTGTCGTCACGCGCTGGCGGAAAAAGCTCGGCCCGAAATCTGAAAAATAGCCGATCACAAGGTCCACGTCGCCATTGGGCATCGCCGCCTGGGCCTGCTGCGATGTCATTTCGATCGCCTCGAGGTCTACCCCGGGCGCGATCTCGGCGAAGTGGGTGACGATCTTCGGCAGGAAGACGCGTTGTCCCATCTCGTTCATGCAGATGGAAAAACGCCGACAGGAGGTCATCGGGTCAAAGTGCCGCTTGTCCTCGATCGCACGGCGGAGTTGTCCCAGCGCCTCCTGGACCGGTTCCGCCATTTGCAAGGCCAGCGGCGTCGGCCTCATGGCGCCGTCAGAACGCACGAACAGCGGGTCGCCAAAGAAGTTCCGCAGGCGCGCGAGCGCGTTGCTCGTGGAAGGCTGGGTCAGTCCGATCTCCTCTGCGGTCCTGGACACGCTGCCGACGCGGAGCATCGCATCAAACACCAGCAGGAGATTCAGGTCCAGTGAGTAGAGCTTGTTCATCGTTGCATCGGGGTGGGCGAATTGATTGCATCAATAGTAGTTCGCTGCGAGCGCCTCCGGGGAGAGCGGTATCACTGCACCAGGCGCTCTCGCAGGAACTCGATAAAGCGCTGCGTCTTCGCCGGCAGCAGGCGCGTCTCGGTGATGGCATAGACGGGGATGGGCGTGGCCTGCCACTGTGGCAGCACTCGACGCAGCAGCCCATTGGCCACGTCGTCCCCGATGATTTCTTCCGCCAATACGGCGATGCCGAGGTCGAGCGTCGCCAGGCGCCGGATCATGCCGACGCTGTTGAGCAAGAACCGGCCGCCGACTGTGACGTCAACCGTTTTCGTCGCGTCGTGCAGTGTCCATGTGCTGGCCTCCGTCGTGCGGAGCCGCAGGCACTCATGCCGCACGAGGTCGGCCGGCTGGCCTGGCTCGCCGAAGCGTTCGATATATTGCGGCGAAGCGTATAGATAGCGGGGCAGGCGGGCGAGCCGGCGCGCGATCAGGTTCGAACTTGGCGGCTCCCCCATGCGGATCGCGACATCGAACGGCTCGGCCACCAGATCGACGCGCCGCGGCGTGAGGTCGAATTCGAAGCTGATGCCGGGATATCGGTTCGCGAATTCCGCGATCAGGGGGGCGAGGAAGACATTGGCGAAATCCACCGGCAGTGACGCGTGCAGCACGCCGCTGGGCTGGGCGACCATTTCGCCGAGTTGCTCATGTGCCAGCCGGGCTTCATCGACGATGCGCTTGCATCGCTCGAAGTAAATCTGGCCGGCCTCGGTCAATTCGATCTTGCGCGTCGTGCGATGCAGCAGGCGCAGCCCGATCGCCTTCTCCAATGCGCTGATTCGCCGCGACAGGGTGGAATTCGGCACTCCCATCGCCTCCGATGCGCTGCGAAAGCCCTTGGCTTTGACGACCTCCACGAACAAGGCCATGTCGTTCAGCAGTTCCACGCTCACTGCTCCATCAGTGGATCAATGTTATCCAAGTTACCATATTTATCCCACGCGAGAAGCAGGCGATGATGCTTCCATCCAAATCAGAGGAAGCCATTCCATCATGAGCAAACTGTTCGATCCCGTCCGCGTCGGCCGCGACACCCTGCAAAACCGCCTGGTCATGGCACCGATGACCCGCAGCCGCGCCCAGTACGACGGCACGCCGGGAGAGCTGGCCGCCGAGTATTACGCCCAGCGCGCCGGCGTCGGCCTGATCGTCACCGAAGGCACCCAGCCGTCGGACGACGGACAGGGCTACCTGACCACGCCGGGCATTTACACCGACGCGCACGTCGCCGGCTGGAAGACGACCACCGATGCCGTGCATGACAAGGGTGGCCACCTCTTCATCCAGCTCATGCACGCCGGGCGCATGTCACACCCGGACAACACGCCGCATCATCGCCCGGGCGTCGCGCCTTCGGCCATCGCGCCGGGCACGCAAATGTTTACGGCCAAGGGCATGCAGGATATTCCCGTGCCGCGTGCGCTCTCTACCGAGGAAGTGCGCCAGACCGTCCAGGATTTCCGCTACGCGGCGCGCCGCGCGATCGAGGCCGGTGCCGATGGCGTCGAAATCCACGGTGCGAACGCCTACCTGATCCAGCAGTTCTTCGCCCCGAGCGCGAACACGCGCACCGATGCATACGGCGGGTCGATCGAGAACCGCGCCCGCTTTGCCATCGAAGTGGCCACCGCGATTGCCGAGGAAATCGGTGCGGATCGCACCGCCATCCGCCTGTCGCCCGGCACGACGATGTGGGGCATCGACGAAGGCGCTGAAGGGCCGGATCTCTACCGCTACCTGGTCGCCGAACTCGACAAGCTGGGGCTGGCCTATTTGCACATCATGCACCAGGGCAACGAACCGCTGCTGGCCGACATCCGCAAGCTCTGGCAGGGCACGCTGATCCTGAACCGGCCGGGCCGCCCGCGTGAGCAGATCGGGGCCGACCTGGCATCGGGGCTGGCCGATCTGGAAGCCTACGGTCAGTTGATTCTTGCCAACCCGGATTTCGTCGCCCGGTTGAAGGACAGCGCGCCGATGAACGAGGCGGACCGCAATGGTTTCTTCGGCGGTACGGCGCAGGGCTACACCGATTACCCGACCTTGAGCGAAGCGCAGGCTGCCTGAGGCCACCAACATGTCCGTCATTGCCCCGCTCCAGCGCGCCAACCACGGCAGCCACTTCCGGGCCTATGGCCTGCGTGGCGTGGTCGCGCTGATCGACCCCTTCATCGGGGTCGATCATGCCTGGATGAGCGCGCCGACCTTTCCGCCGCATCCCCATGCCGGCTTCTCCGCGGTGTCCTACCTGTTCCTCGATTCGGAAACCGGCATCGACAACCGTGACTCGCTCGGTACCCGCAACCTGATCCGGCCCGGTGGCCTGCACTGGGCGACGGCCGGGAGCGGCATCGTCCATGAGGAAGTTCCGGCCGAGACCGGCAAGACCGTCCATTCGCTGCAGATCTTCGTCAACCTCGCCCCGGAGCGACAGAGCATCGCGCCTTTCGCATTGACCGTGGAACCGCAGGATGTGCCGGTGGTGCAGTTGCCAGGCGCCAGGGTGCGCGTGCCCGTGGGGAGCTTCGGAGATGCACGTTCCCCACTGAACCCGCCAACCGAAGTGACGATGCTCGACATTTCGCTGGAGGAGGGTGCCGAACTGGCGGTGCCCGTCGCGGCGGGCCATTGCGCCTTCGTCATGCCGATTTTCGGCACGGCGATGGTGGACGGCCAAAGCTTCGAGCACAACGATCTCAAGCTCCCTGTTTTTCCCGCACGGGACACGCCTCGCGCGATCACGCTTCAAGCCCCTCACGGCAGCGCCAAGGTCATGCTTTTTGCCGGCCCGCCGCTGCACTCCACTGCCACATGACCACAAAGGAGTCTCATCATGGCTTACGAACGATTCACCGGAGATAACGCCGCGCTTCTGTTGATCGACCACCAGGTCGGCACCATGAGCTGGGTACATTCCATCTCCTTCGAGGAGATGAAACGCAATGCGCTGATGCTGGCGCAGGCGGCTCGCATCCTGAAGCTGCCGGTTGTGCTGACCTCCAGCATGGAGGAGCATGCGCAGGGGCCGCTGCTGGAAGAGTTGGAATCGATCCTGCCGTCCGAATTCGCTGCCCGCATCCAGCGGCTTGGCATCGTCAATGCCATGGACGACGAGAATTTTGCCGCGGCCGTCAAGGCGACCGGGCGCAAGAAGCTGATCATTGCCGGCGTCACCAACGACGTGTGCACGGTCTATCCGGCGCTGAGCCTGGTGCGCGATGGTTTCGAGGTACAGGTGGTCGCTGATGCAGGCGGCTCGCCGAGCAAGATGGCCGACGACATCGCCCTGCGCCGGATGGAGCGCGGCGGTGTAACCCTGACCAGCACCAATCAATTGATCGCGGAACTTGCCGGTAGCTGGGCCACGCCAGAAGGTGGCCAGTTGGTACAGGTGCTGATGGGGGCGCTGCAAGCTTGAGAAAAGGCAGGCACCGAATGAGCGAAGAGATGTTGATGCCGATGCAGGCCCACGTGCTTGTGGCTGCTGGTGGTCCGCTTCTCAATCAAGTAGCCATTCGGTTCCTGCGACGAAGACGCGTTGTTCGAGCAGGCCAATTGCGTGGAGTTCAGCCTGAATGAGCCAGCGCCACCGCATCCGCACCTGCCGGAAATCGAAGCAGCCCGGACGTATCGTTCGCGGCGCGCCACACCACCTCGGCCACATCGGCCTCGCTTGTCACCGCTGCCGGATGCGCGAATGAAGTAAAGATGCGCTGCGCGAAAGGTGCGTACGCCTCGGGGACGAGGCCCTCCATGCGCGGTATCCCATTGCTGGTAAAGCGCGTGGTCGGCCCGTAGCCAGGCTCGACCAGCTTCACGCTCACGTTGAACGCTTCGAGCTCGAACGCCAGTGACGCGGTGAACCCTTCGATGGCCATCTTGCTCGCGGTGTAGACGGCCACCATCGGCATCGGCGCCAGCGTCACGCTAGAAGTCACGTTCACTATCACGCCAGACCTGCGCGCACGGAACTGGGGCAGGACCGCCTGCGTCATCGCCATCACACCGAAGGTGTTGGTTTCGAACACCTCGCGCGTCGTGGCCATCGGGGTGGCTTCGAAGGCGCCAAAGAGGCCGATGCCTGCATTGTTGATGAGGACGTCGATGGGCCCGCTCGCTTCAAGCGCGGCGGCGATACTGTCGGGCTTCGTCACGTCGAGCGCCAGCACGCGGATCCGGTCGGATCGGGGCAGGAGGTCTTCGTTCGGCGTACGCATGGTGGCGATGACGTTCCAGCCCTGCGAGTGGAAGTGGCGCGCGGTTTCAAGGCCATAGCCAGAAGAGCAGCCAGTAATCAGTACAGTTTTCATGGGGCTTTCGATGGTGGTTTCGATGGCAGAAACGATAGCGGGGACGCGACGGACTTTCTACAATGAGAAGTCCAGATTTGATTTGCAATCGTCCACCATGCGCGACCCCCTCTCGCAAGTCATCTCACTGCTTCAGCCGCGTGCCGTGTTCTCGAAGCTCATCAGCGGCGCAGGTCGCTGGGGGGTTCGCTACGCTGACTTCGGCCAGCCAAGCTTCTGTGCCGTGCTCGAGGGTAGCTGTCGCCTCGCCGTCGACGGCCAGGATGCCCTCACGCTCGAGGCGGGCGACTTCGTGCTCCTGCCGGCAACGCCGGGCTTCATCCTGTCGGGCTTTGAGCCGGTGACGCCCGAGCGCATCGACCCGAAGGTGACGCCCGCGCCGACGGGTGAGGTTCGCCACGGTACGCGCGGCGGACGTCCCGACGTGCGTTTGCTCGGTGGCTACTTTGTCTTCGACTCGTCCAATGCGGCCTTGCTGGTGTCGCTGTTGCCGGCGCTCGTGCACGTGCGCGGCGCCGAGCGGCTTTCCGTACTGGTGCGCCTCGTCGGCGAGGAGTCGGGTGAACGGAGGTCGGGCCGCGAGCTCGTGCTCACGCGCCTCGTGGAGGTGCTGCTCATCGAAGCGCTACGCTCGACGTCGGGTGAGGAAGCGCCTCCGGGGTTGCTGCGCGGACTGGCCGATGTGCGACTCGGGTCAGCGATGCGGCATATGCATGCCGATCCCGCGCGCCCGTGGACGGTGGCCCAGCTCGCGAAGAAGGCCGCGCTTTCGCGCTCGGCTTTTTTCGATCGCTTCACGCGTGCGGTGGGAATGCCGCCGATGGAATACCTGCTCGCCTGGCGCATGGCCATCGCGAAGGATCTGCTCCGTCGCCATGACTTCGGGATCGCCGAGGTCGCCGAACGCGTCGGCTACGGCTCGGCGAGCACCTTCAGCACCGCGTTCCGCCGGCACGTGGGCCAGGCGCCGGGTCGCTTCGCGCGCGAACATTAGAACGTCGCATCGAACGCGACTCCGCCGGACCGATTGGCCGCTTTTGGGTAGCCTGGAGAGGCGGTGAGGGCGCGCTCGGGTACGGGGGGTAGCCGAACGCAAGCGGCCCAGCACTCGACCAGCCCTTACTGCATGTGCTGCCCGCCGTTGATGGCGATATTGGACCCGGTCACATAGGCCGCTTCCTCCGAGCACAGGTAGGCAACCAGCGCTGCGACTTCTTCCGGTTTTCCGACGCGGCCGACCGGAATCTGCGGCAGGATCTTGGTCTCCATGATTTCCTTGGGCACGGCGTTGACCATCTTGGTGGCAAGGTAGCCCGGAGAGACGGTGTTGACCGTCACGCCCTTTCTTGCCACTTCCAGCGCCAGCGACTTGGTGAAGCCGTGCATCCCGGCCTTGGCGGCAGCATAGTTGGTCTGGCCGAAGGCGCCCTTGGATCCGTTGACCGACGAGATGTTGATGATGCGGCCCCAGCCGCGTTCGACCATGCCTTCGCAAAGCGGCTTGGTGAGATTGAATACCGAGTCGAGATTGGTCCGCATCACGGCATCCCAGTTCGGCTTGTCCATCTTCTTGAAGGCCATGTCGCGGGTAATGCCGGCGTTGTTCACCAGGATATCCACGCGGCCTACGTCAGCCAGGATCTGCGCAGCGCAAGCCTGGCAGGCATCGTAGTCGGATACGTCAACTTCGTAGGCGCGCATCTGGCGGCCGGTGGCGTCCATCGCGGCAAGCCAGTCCTGAGCGGTGGCATTGCCCGGCGAGTGCGTTACCACCACGGCATAGCCGGCGTCGTGCAACTTGATGCTGATGGCTTCTCCCAGCCCACCCATACCACCTGTTACTAGTGCGATTTTCTTCGTCATTCTGCTTGCTTCGTTCTCGTAAAGTTGAAAGACCCCTGCCTTGCCGGGAAGGGCTTTTGCCCCGGTTGTCCCGAGCAAGTTCCCGTTGCCCTGGAGCGCAAAAGGCGAGGGCGAGCGGGGCCGGATGAATTCCGGCCCCGCTTTGTATGCTTATGCGGGAAGGTTGGCGTCGCGGTGCCGCAAGCCAGGAGCGTTGATGTCCCTGGCCTGCAAGCCTGCGATCTCCGTTTTGCGCGCTGGCCTGGCCTGCCTTGCCAGCGGAACGCCGTTACTGCTTGGAAGCGCGGGGCGCTGCCTGCTGGGCCGCGCCAGAGGCGGCTGCGGCCGTCGTGGCAAAGTTGGCCTTGGCAACTTCAGCCGTCTGCTTTGCCGCGTTCTGGATCGATTGATAGGTGCTGCTGGCGGCTGCTACGCTCGATTGCAGCAGCGCGGTGATCGCTTCAGACCCGGCCGGCGCGTTCTTCACGAAGGTGTCAACGAAGGCTTGCACGTTACGGCTGTGCTGCTCGTACTGGGCCTCGACTGCCTTGGTCAGTTCCACCTGTGTGTTCGATGCGATTTCGTATACATCGCGTGCATACGCAACAGCCTTCTCCGCCGCCGGCTGGGCCAGATTGCCCTGCACGGCGAACACTTCACGCAGGTCCTTCCCGGCCAGCACCGCTTCGACATTGCCCTGGCCTTCGGCTAGCGTCGTCCTGACTGCCTGCAGGTTCAGCTCGGTCAACTTCTGGAAGCCTTCAAAAGCCATGTTCGTCAGCGTGAACAGATGGCCCAGATTGGCCTTTTGCACTGCAGCAAACTGATCGGGCATAAAAGGGGACATGCGTAATCTCCTGTGGATTGATCGACCGGATTCTCGCAAAAGTGCTGCAAATGTTACCCGGCAAGGTACGGTTTCCGGATTGGCAGTGCCGCCAATCCTACGGCGCACCATCCGAGTGCGAATCCTAGAGTGTTTCTTCTAATTCGATCCCTAGGTATATACCCAAAAAGTATTGAAAGCCGGACAATATAAGTGCTTTAAGAGGCATATAAATTACATATGCTTACGTAGAAATGCTGCGGTGCGATGTGCGCGCTTCGCTTCGGCACGCCCGGCTGGCCCTGAACGCTCCCTTTGGAACTCGATGAAGCGCTGCGTCTTCGCTGACCAGACCGACCTGTCGCCAGAGTCAGGTCAAAATCGAAAGTGGCCGGGATAGAGGCCGGCAGACTCGGCTGGGGCGAGCGCCCGATGGCGTTCATCGTCTGCAAGCCTGGTATCCGGCTGGAGCCAGGCGCAATCTGCGAACGACTGCTGGAGCATGCCGAATCGAAGCGAATCAGCAAATATGCCGTCCCGGAATTGGACCGCATGGTCTTTGTTTCCGAGATTCCGCGAACCAGTGTCGGCGAGATCAATGAGAAAGCGCTACGCGAACGCTCGGCCTGATCAGGATGGGGCGGCTTTGCGCACAGCGAGTAATCCATGGCGCACTCTCTGCCGGAGAGCGGCTTGTTTACAAAAAAGGCGGCGCTTCGACAGCGGGTAAAGCGCGTAGCATACGTGTGGGTGGTGCAGGAATTCCGCAAGCATCACCTGCGTACGCCGCGGGCGTTTTGAGGTGCCTGCCCGAAGCTTTGTGTCGGCGCAGCCAGGGCTTGTCAAATGACCGGGGAATCGCAACACACTTGTTCACTACTGGAGCAACTCATGCGCAGAGCACTCACGATGACGCTTCTTATTGCCGCTGCAACGGCTTCAGGCTTGAGCTATGGTCAGCAGAAGAAGGCCGACCCGTACACCGATGGGGCCAAGGCGGGTAAAGCCGATCCCTATACCGATGGTGCAAAATCCGGAAAGTTCGACCCCTACACCGACGGCGCAAAGCAATCCACGCAATCAACCCTCAATCCCACACAAGGCAAGGCCGACCCGTATACGGACGGCGCCAAGGCTGGCAAGGCCGATCCGTACACCGACGGCGCCAAGGCCGGCAAGGCGGATCCATACACGGACGGCGCGAAGTCCAAATAGCAGCCAGCCTCGTTGTCGTGCTGTGGTGTGGCACACCGCAGCGCGATCATGCCGCCTGCCGACCATGCCGTCCTGGGTCTGCACAGCTTGGTCAGCAAGGCGTCTGATTGCTCCCACCCCAGGCATCCCGTACCTCGGCGGCCAGTGCGGTGGCACGGCCCTGGTAGCGTGGCGAGAAATGGAATGGCGTGACCGCGCGGGCCCCTGCGCTGCGCGCGATCAGGCCGGCCTGGGTAGCGGTCAGGTGGTTCTTGCGCAGGCCGTGCGCGCTGTCGACATCCAGAAACACGCTCTCGATAAAGAGCTGGTCGACGCCTTGCATCAGGTGCGACAGTGCTTTCACGTTCTCGCTCGTATAGCGCAGGTCGGTAACGTAGCCGATGCGCCGGCCGGGCTCGACATCCAGGATCAGCCGGCTTAGCTCGCCGACCGTTCGCGTCACCGCATGGTCGCCGCTCCTGTCCCGCCACTGCACAAGAATCGGCGCATCGCCGGCGGCGCCGGTCAGGACGGCATGCTTCAGTTCGCGCAGCCAGGCGCCGGTGGTCAAGCCAGATTCAGCCAGGCGCTCCTTGTTGATGCCGAGCCGGACCTTTTCCTCGACAAGGTAGGCCAGGCATGGAATCCCATGATCGACAAAGCAGGCACGCACCCGAAACGTAGTCTCGTCGTGAACGATATCGCCGGTCCTTTCGATGGGTGCCTCGGCCTCCCTGGCGAAGCCGTGACGGCTGGAAAAGCATGCGCGCCGCATCTGCCCGTCCAGTCCGAGTTCGATCGCTTCGACGACCAGCCCGATCGCGTAGCGATGCACCACGTTCCACGTATAGGCAAGCAGCTTGTGCTCGACCTGCGCCACGAATCCTGGCCCGCCGTACAGCACGATGTGCGGCTTGCGTCCGAGCAGCACCCGCAGCAGATGGTCGAAGCCAGAGAAATGATCCATGTGCGCATGCGTGATAAACACATGCGACAGGCGCATCAGCTCGCGCGGCATCAGCGTGGTGATGTCGCCCAGGTCGAATAGCAGCGCGCGCCGTTCGTCCAGGAAGTCTACGAACAGTCCCGGGTCGCCGAAGGCATCGTTGACGAGGCGGGCTTCCAGCAAGGGACGCATGATCACTCGCGGTGCGACAGTCACCGAGGCTCAGGTAAGGTGCGTGCTCGTCCGGGCAGCCAGACGTCGCCCGGATGGCTGGTGTTCGGCTGACTGTACTGGCCGGCTCTTCTCATCAAGGATAGAGAAGCCGCGCGATACCTGCGGACCGTGACGAGATTTCATCGGAGGCCACCCGATGCGATTGTGGCCCGGAAGTGACACCCGGGCTGGGCAGCCGTGGCGGAGTGCGTGAAGCTGGCCGTCCCTGGCCCAAAAGTGCTTTGCAAGGGACTGCCGCGCAAGGCACAACTTCGACGCCGGTCCGCCACAAACTGGAGTAGATTAAGAAAGACCGGCTCACACAAGGTTGCGCTGGCTACCTGCCAAAGGCGCCAGCGTCGCCGCCGCTCGGGAATGGGGGCATCATGGATGAAGACACCGTCGTCACGGTTACGGTACAGGACAATGGCCCCTACCGCATAAAGGGTCCCGTCAGGATCGTGACCCCGGCAGGCGCCACCTTTGCTTTCGAAGGTGATCAGGTCTGGTTATGCCGGTGTGGCCATTCTGAAAACAAGCCTTTCTGTGATGGCTCGCACAAGCGACAGGGGTTCATCAGCACGCCACAACCGAAGTCTTGAACCGCCTTCGATCGTGCACCGCTGCGTAGCAGACCTCGGTTCAGTGCCTGCGCCATGAAGATCGGGAACATCGAAGCCATCGTCCTGCGCATTCCGTTTGCGGTGGGCGGTGTTTCCGCTGCCGGCGTGTGGGGCGGTGCCGGGATGCAGGCCGCCGATTCGCTGCTCGTCAAGGTGACCACGGACGATGGCCTGGTTGGCTGGGGGGAGACCTTCGGATTCGTTGGCATTCCTGCGGTCAAGGTGGCGATTGAACAGATGCTGGCGCCGGCCTGCATCGGCAGGGACGCGGCGCAGATCGACGCGCTCGGCCTCGACCTCCAGCGCAGGTTCCATGTCTTCGGGCGCAGCGGCGCAATCTTCTACGGCCTGTCGGCGCTCGATATCGCGCTGTGGGATATCTGCGGCAAAGTGGCCGGACTGCCCATCCACCGGCTGCTCGGCGGTGCACGTCGGGATCGCCTGCCTGCATATGCCAGCCTGATCCGGTATGCGAACCCGGAATCGATTGCGACCAACGTCAGGCGCGCCATTGAAGACGGCTACCGGAGCCTGAAGCTGCACGAAGTCGACCTCACGGTGATCCGGGCCGCCCGCGATGCCGCAGGCCCGGACGTTGAGATCACGCTGGATACGAACTGCCCGTGGACACTCCATGAGGCGATCGGGATGGCGCGAGCGCTGGCGCCGTTGTCGCTACGATGGCTGGAAGAACCCCTTTGGCCGCCGGAAAACTTCAGCGGGCTTGCTGCGCTGCGCCAGCATTGTGCTATCCCGATCGCCGCCGGAGAGAATGCCACCACGCTGTTGGAGTTCCAGCAGATGCTCAGCGCGGGTGCCGTCGATATCCTGCAACCCAGCCCGGCGAAGATGGGCGGCATCAGCGCGCTGCGCAAGGTCTTTGCACTGGCCGAGGCGCACAACACCCAGGTGATGGTCCACACCTTCTACGATGGCCCGGGCCTGCTGGCCAGCATTCATGCCACGGCAGCGCTAGGGGACGCCGAGGCCATGATTGAGTGGCGCTACTTCGATATGGAAGCGCAGGTGCTGGGCGATACCATCGTGCCGAAAGCCGGCGTGATCGCAGTCCCAGATGGTCCGGGTCTTGGCATCGACCCGGATCCGGAGGTCGTCCGGCGCTATCGCATTTCGTGACAAGGCCGCGCTGCAAGGCGTTGTCGGAGATGGCTAACGCTTGCGGGATGTACCATACTTCAGCCGTGTACCTTGGCTCTCAACCCCTGACCTGAGGAGTTCCGCCATGAAGCCATTTCGCATCGCTGTCCTGGCGCTAGCGCTCGCGGGATGCGCCACGAACCAGGGCACGCCAGGCACTACGCAGGCGTCGCGCACAGAACCTTGTAAAGCCACGTCAGAGCAGGAGATTGCGGCGTTGTTTGATCGATGGAATCAGTCACTGCAGACAGGCGATCCACGCAAGGTGGTGGCCAACTATGCACAGCGGTCAATTCTTCTTCCGACAGTATCCAACAAGCCTCGGCTGACGGTCGCAGAGAAAGAAGACTATTTCCAGCACTTCCTGAAGGATGGTCCGTCCGGAAAGATCGACTCCCGCAGCATTGAACTGGGATGCAATTCTGCTGTGGATTCCGGGCTCTACACATTCACCTTCGCACGAACGGGAACCGTTGTTAAGGCACGCTATACGTACACCTATCGCTGGGATGGTGCGCAATGGCTAATTACAAGTCATCACTCGTCGGCCATGCCGGAGAAGACGTAACTGAGGCGTAAGCCTCAGTTCCCGAGGCTTGCGCGACCGGAGTATTTGCAAAGGGCGAACACTGTCTGATGGCAGTACCTCGTGCCTTGTGGCGCTGTTCACCCCCTCTCCCTGGAGGGCAAGGCCGGCGAACGTTCCGGCGAGACCCTCATTCTCTTCCAATCCAGAACCTGGCGCATCCGTCGGCTCCACATACCCGCCGCCAATCCTGCTGAAAGCGCGCAGCCGACCACGAACTACGCAGGGTCCGTGATGACGGTCAACGACCTGGTGCAATACGCGGCCATAACCGAACGGCATGTCCGGACGATCAGCGCGGTCGTCTGCGACGATGCCATGGCGCATCGGCTGGGCTGCCGCCCGGGTCAGCGCTGGTTGAAAGTGCAGATGCTACGAACCGGGTAGGCCAGAGCCCAGGCTCCGGCGGCCAGCCCACGATACGGCCCTCCATGGTTTATCCTCTGCGCTGGCTGCTTACCAACACATCCACCAGCGGGCATTCACAGTGCGTATCGACCCCACCACCCTGACCATTTTCCTGACGGTCGTGGAAGAAAGGAGCCTGGCGCGGGCGGCGGAGCGGCATTTCATGGCCGCCTCTGCGGTCAGCAAGCGCATCAGCGACCTGGAGGACGTGCTGTCCGCACGCCTTCTTGACCGGCACAGCGGTGGGGTGCGCCCGACGGCGGCCGGGCTTGAACTGGTGGCATACGCCAAAGGCATCGTCGATCTGTTGGGGCGGTTGCGCGCTGACATGAGCCGTTACAGCGAGGGCACCAAGGGCGACGTGCGCGTCTTCGCCAACAGTACATCGATTGTCGGCTTCCTCGGCAGCGATCTGCCGGCGTTCCTGCGGCGCTATCCGGAGGTGGAGGTTCGCCTGGAAGAATGGAGCAGCCCGTACATCGTGCGGTCGCTGAAGGACGGCCTGGCTGACGTCGGCCTGTTCTGGGCCGACACCCCGCATGCGGGGCTGGCAACGGTGCCTTACCGTTCCGCTCGCCTGGTGGTGGTAATGCCAGCCGGCCACCCGCTGGCAGGCAAATCCGGAGTCTTCTTCGGCGATACCCTGAACTACGATCACGTCGCCTTCCATGAGGGCAGCATGCTCTACCGGCTGACGGAGCAGGGCGCGGCCGCGCTGCAGAGGTCGATCCGGACACGCTTGCAGGTCACGAGTTTCGACGCTATGCGGACCATGGTGTCTGCAGGCGTGGGGCTTGGAATCATGTCCGACGTGACGGTTGCTGCGCAGCCCAATAGCGGTGGGCTCCATGTCGTACCCCTTCTGGACGACTGGGCCTCGCTGGCCATGCTGGTCGGATATCGGGACTTTGCCGAGCTGCCGCGCGCCGCGCAGCTCTTCGTCGAGAGCCTGTCGCCGTCCATCGCTGCTTCCGCCTGAGCCGGCCATCAGAATCAGGAACGGCCGCCATCGAAATCCAATAATTTACGGCCGCCCCACAGTTGCGGACACTAGCCACTCGAGCAACGAAACGGCTGGCGTCCCATGAATCTCCCTCTGACCGGTATCACCGTAGTAGCGCTGGAGCAGGCCATAGCGGCCCCTCTGGCCACGCGCCACCTCGCCGATTGGGGCGCGCGTGTCATCAAGGTCGAACGCCCCGGTGCCGGCGATTTTGCACGCGGATACGACAAGGTCATGCAAGGCATGTCGAGCCAGTTCGTATGGGCCAACCGGACCAAGGAAAGCGTGGCGCTCGACATCAAGACCGAGGAAGGCCGGCGCGCGCTGGATGCAATGCTCGGCAAGGCCGATGTCTTCCTGCAGAACCTGGCGCCCGGAGCGGCCCGCAAGCTCGGCCTGGACGCCAGGACGCTGGTGGAGCGTCACCCGGCCCTGATTGCCTGCGACATCTCCGGCTACGGCTCAACCGGGCCGTTCCGCAACAAGAAGGCCTATGACCTGCTGGTCCAGTGCGAGACCGGCTTCCTGTCGATCAACGGCACGCCCGAGGCGCAGGCCAAATGCGGGCTCTCCATCGTGGATATCGCGACCGGCATGTATGCGTTGAACGGGGTCCTGATGGCGTTGTACCGGCGCGAGCGCACCGGCAGCGGCACGGCGTTCGAAGTCTCGCTGTTCGACAGCATGGCGGAATGGATGAGCTATCCCGCCTACTACACGCGCGACAGCGGCAGCCCGCTTGCGCGTGCGGGCGCCCGCCACGCCACCATCGCGCCGTACGGGCCATTCAAGGCAGGCGACGGCAAGGCGGTCTTCTTTGGCATCCAGAACGAGCGCGAATGGCAGGCATTCTGCGCGCGCGTGCTTGAGGATGAAGCGCTGGCTTCGGACCCACGTTTCAGCGCCAACCCCCAGCGCCTTGCCAACCATGAGGCGCTCGAGGCGATCATCACCGAACGGTTTGCCAGGTGGTCGAGCGCCGAGGTCGCAGAGAAGCTGGAAGCGGCGTCGATCGCGAACGCCAGGCTGAATGACGTGGCCGAGTTCCTGCAGCATCCGCAATTGCACGAGCGCGGGCGGGTCCAGGAGGTTGCCAGCCCGGTCGGGCCGCTCCATGTCTTCAAGCCGCCCCTCATCATCGATGGTATCGAACCGGTAATGGGACCAGTCCCGGCGATCGGCGAGCATACCGCTGCGGTACTTGCAGAATTTGGCCTGGACGCGGCGGAACCAGGCGAGACGGATGCCCGCGCATATGGGTGCGCACAATGAAAGTCACCCGGACTTACCTGGCCATGCCGGCCCACCAGGATCGGCTGGTGGCATCCGCAGCGCGATCCGAGGCCGATGCCGTCTTCCTCGATCTGGAAGACGCGGTGCCGGAGTCGATGAAAGCCGCCGCGCTGACGGCCGCTATCGAGGCCCTCAACGGGCTCGATTGGGGCGACAAGGTGGTGGTCGTGCGCGTGAACGGGGCAGGGGAGCGGCAGCGCAAGGAGATCCAGGCGCTGGTGGAACGCTGCGGCCGCCTGAATGCCGTGTTGCTGCCGAAGGTCGAGTCGGCGCAGGAGATCGCCCAGGTGCAGGGCCAGCTCGACGGCACCAGGATAGGCATCGAGGCAATGATCGAAACCGCAAAAGGCCTGGTCTTCTGCGAGCAGATCGCCGCGGCTGGCGGCAATCTCGAATCCCTGCATTTTGGTGTCGGCGATTTTGGCGCATCGATTGGGGCCAAGGGCGTGGAAATCGGCCTGTCCGACCCGGGCTATGCCATGACCGCGCGCGCCACGGAGGGCTATGCCGACACCCCCCTTGATATGTGGGCCTATCCGATGATGCGCATCCTGGTGGCCGCGCGCGCGTTTGGCCTGCGTGCGATCGACGGACCTTGCGGTGCCTTCCGTGACGCTAGGCTGACCGAATCCAGCGCGCTGAAAGCCGCGGCGCTCGGCTATGACGGCAAGCAGGTCATTCACCCGATGCAGCTGGACAGCACGAACCGCGCCTTTACCCCCACCGATGATGAATTCCAGGCCGCGCAGCGCGTGGTGGCCGCGCTGGCCGATGCCGAGCGGGAGGGCCGCGGAGCGGTGCAGCTCGACGGCAAGCTGGTCGACTACGCCAATATCAGGATGGCGATGAAGGTCGTCGGCATGCGTGGCCGAGCCGGCGCGTAGCCAGTCATCACCCAATCAACCGGCCGCCACAGATGGCCGGAATCAATCCAGGAGACTCAGTATGAACCGACGAATCCGGACCGCACTCGCGTGCCTGGTATTTGGCACTTCCCTCGCACAGGCAGCGCCCACCAGCGATGCCTATCCTTCCAAGCCGGTCACGATCGTGGTGCCACAGGCGCCGGGCGGGACCAACGACATCGTCGGGCGCATCCTGGCCGCGGCGTTGTCGCAGTCGACCGGCCAGCAGTTTATCGTCGACAACCGTCCCGGGGCTGGCGGCAATATCGGCAGCCAGCACGCCGCCAGGAGCAACCCCGACGGCTACACCGTACTGCTGACGATCAGCAGTACCCAGGCGATCAATCCGGCGGTGTACAAGAAGATACCGTTCGACCCCGTCAAGGACTTCGAGCCCATCGCGTTGGTCGCCAGCGTGCCCAATGTGCTGGTTGCCAACCCGTCGTTCCCGGCATCGTCGATGAAGGAACTGATCGAGCTGGCCAAGCGCAAGCCGAATGAGTTCCGCTACGCCTCGGCCGGCAACGGCTCGCTGAATCACCTGCTTGGCGAGATGCTGAACAGCATGGCCGGCATCTCGCTGGAACATGTGCCGTACAAGGGCATCGGGCCTGCACTCAATGACCTGCTGGGCAACCAGGTTCCGCTTGCCTTCGCCAGCCTGCCGTCGGTGCTGCCGCACATCAGGGCCGGCAAGCTGAAGGCGCTCGGGATCAGTTCGGCCAGGCGTTCAAGTGCTGCGCCGGAGATCCCGGCGATCAGTGAAACCGTGCCCAACTACAGCGGAGATCTCTGGGTCGGCCTGTTCGCCGTGCGCGGCACGCCAAAGGATGTCACCAGCAAGCTGACGGCGGCAGTGGACAAGGTGCTTGACGACAAGGCCGTCCAGGACAAGCTCAAGGCGCAGGGCGCCGAGCTGCCGCGCGCCACGCCTCAGCAACTGTCGGCCATGCTCAGGTCCGACATGGACAAGTGGGCCAGGATCGTCAAGGCATCTGGCGCCACCGTCGACTGAACACGCCGCCTCCGGGCGGCCGACGCGGCGCCTGGTGTGGCCACTGTCCCTTTCCATTTGAGAAAGGAAGGTGGAGAAAGCCGCGGTTCCACCTCGGCCCGCCTTCCCCTCATCATGTCTTTACCGCGGCAAGGGGGCGGTTCAACGCCGCCCATCGACCGCCGCTCGTCGATACAAAGCCAGTGGGATGACTCGTGTCGCACATCGGCACGCTGCGTGCAGACCACCAAACCTCGAAGTGACTCCAATGAAGATCGTATTCCTGGACCGTTCCACCATCTCACCGCAGACCACGCTGCGAGCGCTGCCGTTCCCGCATGAGCTCGAACTCCACGGAGAAACGGCTGACGAGGACGTCGCCGCACGCATCGCCGGCGCGGACGTGGTCATCACAAACAAGGTGAAGCTGGATGCCCGGCAGCTCGAGCAGGCGCCGAACCTGAAGCTTGTCGCCATCGCGGCGACCGGCACGGATATCGTCGACCTGAAAGCCTGTTCCGCCTGCGGCATCGTCGTATCCAACATCCGCAACTATGCCGTCCATACGGTGCCGGAGCATACCTTCGCCCTGATCTTCGCGCTGCGGCGCAGCCTCGCGGCCTACCACGATGCCGTCAGGCGTGGCCGCTGGCAGGAATCCGGGGCCTTCTGCTTCTTTGACTACCCGATCAAGGACTTGCACGGATCGGTGCTTGGCATTATCGGCGACGGCGTGCTCGGACAATCGGTGGCCCGGATGGCGAGTGCGCTGGGCATGAAACCGCTGTTTGCCGCCTACAAGGGACGCCAGGATATGGGTCCGCTCTATACGCCTTTCGAGGAAGTTCTGCGCCGTAGCGACATCATCACCTTGCATTGCCCGCTGGTGGCGCAGACACGCAACCTGATCGACACGGCCGAGTTCGCGCAGATGGAACGGCGTCCGTTGCTGATCAACACCGCGCGCGGTGGGCTGGTCAACGAAGCGGCGCTGGTGGAAGCGCTGCAATCCGGGAAGGTGTCCGGGGCCGGGTTTGACGTCGCGACGGAAGAGCCGCCCGGCGCGGACCACCCATTCCAACAACTGAAGGATGCGCCCAACTTCATCCTGACGCCGCACGTGGCATGGGCGAGCGACGAGGCAGTGCAAGGCCTGGCCGACCAGCTGATCGACAACATCCGTGCCTTCGCGGAGGGAACGCCCAGGAATGTTGTCGTCGGGTAGGAACACGGTTCGTCAACCAACAAGCTGAGCTCTCTGATGAGACGATTTCGCAAGGCCAAGATCGTAGCCACGCTGGGACCCGTCAGTTCCTCCGCGGACGCCATCCGCGCGCTGTTCCTCGCTGGCGCGGATGTCTTCCGTTTCAATTTCAGCCATGGCACGCACGACGACCATCGTCATACCTATGACGTGGTACGGCAAGTGGAAAAGGAGGTGGGAAGGCCGATCGCCGTGCTGGCCGACCTGCAGGGCCCCAAGCTTCGCGTCGGCATGATGGGCCAACCCGGCATGCTTGAGGAAGGACAGCGCTTTATCCTGGACCAGTCTCAGGAAGCGGGCGATGCATCGCGGGTCTTCCTGCCGCATCGGGAGTTGTTCGACTGTGCCGAGCCAGGAAGAACCCTGCTGCTCGACGACGGTAAGCTGCATCTGCGTATCGACGCAGTCGAGCCGGCAAGACTGGTGACAACCGTTGTCACCGGCGGCGCGCTGTCATCGCGCAAGGGTATCAATGTGCCGGATGCCGTGATCCCCATTCCCGCACTGACCGACAAGGATCTTGCCGATCTGGAATTCGCCCTGGCGCTCGGCGTGGACTGGGTAGCGCTGAGCTTCGTGCAGACGCCGGGCGATGTGGCAGCCGCGAAGCAGCGGATCGGCGGCAGGGCGGCGGTCATCGCCAAGCTCGAGAAGCCTTCCGCAATCGAACATCTGGAAGCGATCGCCACGCTGTCTGACGCCGTCATGGTGGCCCGGGGCGACCTCGGCGTTGAATTGCCGCCCGAACGCGTGCCAGCGGTGCAGAAGCGGATCTCTCGCCTGTGCCGGCAGTTGGGCCGTCCCGTGATCGTTGCCACGCAGATGCTCGAATCCATGATCTCCGCGCCGGTACCCACGCGGGCAGAAGCATCGGATGTGGCCAGCGCGATTTATGACGGCGTTGACGCTGTCATGCTGTCTGCCGAGTCCGCCACCGGGCGCTATCCGGTCGCCGCGGTCACGATGATGGATCGGATCATCCGCGAGGTCGAAAGCGATCCACTCTATCGGAACATCATGGATGCCCAGCAGGTGGCCCCGCTTGCCAACCGGCAGGACGCGGTATGCGGCGCGCTGCGCGACATCACCCGCACCGTGGGCGCCAAGACCACCATCGCCTACACATCGTCTGGCGCAACCACGCTGCGCGCCGCGCGCGTGCGTCCACAGACGCCAATCGTTGGCGTGACGCCGTCGATGGAGGTTGCGCGGCGCATCAGCCTGGCATGGGGCATTCACGCGGCGGTAAGTCCTGACGTCCGGGATGTCGACGAGATGGTCGCTGTCGCCAGCAACGCAGCGGTGACTGAAGGCTTTGCTGCCGAAGGCGAGGAAATCGTGATCGTGGCAGGGATGCCGTTTGGCATGCACGGCTCGACCAATTTGCTTCACGTGGCAAAGGTGACGGCACCGCGCAGCCCCGATGCCGTGACGGTTCACAACGAGCAGGCGCTCGCCAACGACGGATCGATCTCACAATGATGGAAGCAGCAGTGCTGAAAGTCCTGGTTGCCCCTGACTCGTTCAAGGGCAGCCTTTCCGCCACCGAGGTGGCTGACCGCATCCGCGCCGGCATCCGCCGCGCTGTACCTCGTGCCGACGTTACCCTGGCACCGATTGCCGATGGCGGCGAGGGCACCGCCGAGGTCCTGGCGGCCACGCTCCCGGGCGTCTGGGAAGAGGTGATCGCCACCGACGCCAACGGCGCGCAAAAGCCGGTCCGCTACTTCCGCGGCCACACGCCGGAGTTTGGCGAACTCGCGATATTCGAGGTGGCCGAAGTGGTCGGCCTTCCGCACGCCCTGGTGGAGCCGGGGCAACGCACGACCAGGGGGATCGGCCATGTCATCCGGGCGATCGCGGGTCAGGGTGTCGATACCATCGCGATCGGGCTGGGCGGATCTTCCACCAATGACGCGGGCGCCGGCCTGCTGGCGGAAACAGGCTTCCGCTTCACCGATGCGGATGGCAAGACCTTGTGGCCAAGCCTCGATACGCTGGACGCGATCCGCACCGCAACCTGTCAGCGGCCTGCGCAGCTCGGCCGCGTCCGGCTGCTCGGCCTGTCAGACGTCAACAATCCGCTCTGCGGCCCAAACGGCGCGACCTTTGTCTTTGGCACGCAGAAGGGCGTACAGGACCTGGCTACGGCAGATGCAAGGCTGGAACGGTTTGCGAAGCGATGCGCGGCCGCCGTCGGGGAGGATGTTGCCGATGCGGAAGGCAGCGGCGCCGCCGGCGGCATAGGCTTTGCGCTGCGCTTGCTTGGCGCAGAGATGGTGTCCGGGGCGGCTTTCGTACTTGGCGCTGCCGGTCTCGACGCGGGGCTCGGCGCGTTCGACTGGGTCATGACCGGCGAGGGACGGTCCGATGCGCAGACGATGATGGGGAAGGGGCCGGCGATGATCGCGCGGATGGCGCGCGAGGCTGGCGTGCCGGTAACGCTGCTCTCCGGCGCCGTCGAGCCCGATGCCGGCTTGGCCGAAGCCTTCGATGGGTGTATCTCGATCCAGCAGGGGCCGGTATCGATCGGTTTTGCGATGGAGAATGCGGCGGCGTTGCTTGAGGATGCTGCATTCCAGCTTGCGAGGCTTTACGTCGCCGCGAGGCAGCAAGGGGGCGCATAGAAGAAGATCGGCCATCCGCACTAGTCGTTCATCGGATGGACCTTGCGCGTGGCGATGCCGCTTCCGGCTCGCCGTCGAGCCACGGACTGCGGCGGCCGTCGGTGCCGGTCGGTTCCGATATCAGAGCAGCTCTCAGGGATCGGCGATATCGCCACGGTAGGCGATGTGCACCTTGTTGCCATCCGGGTCGCGCAGGTAGGCGCCGTAGTACCCATGGCCGTAGTGCGGACGCGGCCCGGGTTCTCCCTCGCAGCTTCCGCGCATGGCCAGCCCTGCCGTGTAGGCGGTGTCGACGGCCGCGAGCGACGGCGCGGCGAAGGCGACCATGCTGCCGTTCCCGGCACTGGCGGCATTGCCGTCGAAGGGGAGGTAGACGTAGAACCTTGGCAGCGCGTGTCCTGGGCGCACCCAGCATGCCGCGGCAGGCCCGCTGTCCGCTGCTACCACCCGCCGTACCAGGCCGAGGGGGATAAGCACCGCGTCATAGAACGCGGCGGCACGCTCCAGATCGGCGCACCCGACCGCGATGTGGCTGAACATTGGGGTCATCCTTGCTTGTTGCCGCGCCCTGCCACTTAGGCCGGACGCGCCATCACGATCAGCCGGAGGGCCAGCAGCACCAATACGGTGGCGAGCCCCAACGATTGCAGGCGAGCGAACTTCGGATTGCCATCCAGGAAGCGGCGGACTGCGCCGCTGCCCACGCCGAGGGCGGCGTGGAACACGAAGGCGATCGCGGTCAGCACGCTCCCGAGGATCAGCAATTGCCGGGCGACTGGCCCATGGCCTGGCACGACGAATTGCGGGAGGAACACCACGAAGAACAGCAAGGCCTTGGGGTTGAGCAGGCTGTTCAGCATGGCACGCGCGAACACGGCTGTCAGCGTCGCCTGCGACGCGATGGCCCCGCCTGGTGCCGCCGGTGCCTGCAGGCACTTGTAGGCCATCCACAAAAGGTACGCGGCCCCGCAATAGCGAATGACGTCGAAGGCCGCCGGCATGTTGCCGACCACGGCCGCGATGCCGGTCGCGGTGAGTATCGTCAGTACCAGATCCGCCGCGCCAATGCCGAGCGCCGAAGCCACGCCGCCGCTCCAGCCGTAGGTCACGCCATGCGTGATCACGAACATCATATTGGGCCCCGGCGACATCAGCAGGAGCATCACCGCCACGGCGAATACAGAAAGGGTTGCCAGATCCGTCATGCCTGCTGCCTGTTGGTTGAATGCTGGTAGAGTAAGACCATCACCTGATACAACCAAAAAATTGTTCTAGATACAACCATGACCAGAGCGCGATACAAGTCGATCATGGATCGGATAGCGGCGCGCATCCGCGTGGGCGAACTATTACCGGGCACGCAGTTGCCCACAGTTCGCGCGCTGATGCGGGAGCATCGCGTCGCGCTGGCCACGGCCTTGCGGGTATACGGCGAACTCGAGGCGGTCGGGCTGGTGGTCTGCGAACCCGGCCGCGGCACCTTCGTACGCGATACCTCGCTGCCGCGCGGGCTGGGGCTGCAGCAGCATCCGCTCAAGGCCGGTGCGGTGGACCTGACCTTCAATTACCCCTCGCTGCCGGACCAGGTGGAAACATTGCGGGAGGGCCTGCGCAGCCTGGCCGTCTCGGGCGATCTCGATGCCCTGCTGCATTCGGCGCCCCAGGGCGGCCGGCCGCACGAGCGGCAGACCGTGGCCAGGCATTTGCGGAACCGCGATATCCGCGTGGGCGGCGACCAGGTACTGATCGTCAACGGCGCCCAGCAAGGGTTGGCCGTGACCGTCATGGCCCTGTTCAAGCCTGGCGACGTACTGGCCGTCGATGCCCTCACCTATCCCGGCATGAAGGCGCTGGCGCACGCGTACCGGCTGGATCTCGAGCCGCTACCGCAGTCCGCCTGCCGCACTGACCTCGATGCCCTGGCCGCGCTCTGCAGGCGGCGGCCCGTGCGGGCCATCTATACGATGCCCACGCTGCACAATCCGCTGGGAACGGTCATGCCGGAGCAGGATCGCGCCCGCCTGGCGTCGCTTGCCGATGCGCACGATTTTCTGATCGTCGAGGATGGCGCCTATGCCTTTCTGGCCGAGCCATCGCCGAAACCCGTGTTTACCCATGCCCCACATCGGACCATCTATGTGTCGGGCCTTTCAAAGAGCGTGGCATCCGGATTGCGGTTTGGATTCGTCGCGGCGCCCCACGCCCACATTCCCGCCCTCGAACAAGCCATTCGCGTATCCACCTGGAATACCCCTTCGCTGACCGTCGCCCTGGCCTGCCGCTGGATCGAAGCGGGTACGGTGGATGCCCTGGAAGACCGCAAGCGCAAAGACGCCAGGCAGCGCCAGGAGCTTGCCCGCCAGGTCTTGCAAGGCTGCACGGTCATTGCCCACCCTTGCTCCTATTACCTTTGGCTGGAACTCGGCGAAGGCTTGCGCGCCGACCGTGTCGTGGCCGAACTTGAGCGCAAGGGGGTATTGGTGACGACCGCCGAGCCATTTGCCACAACGCCTCATGTCCCTCATGCATTGCGGGTGGCGCTGGGCTCCATTGGACTGGGAACGCTGCAGCGGGCTCTTTGTGAAATCCGGGCCGTGGTCGGGCAGTGATCGGAAACGCATCAGGCCGATCTGCTGGGACCGATCCGCGAGCGCATGAGCGCCGGGGACCACGCGGGCGCCGAGCGGCGCTTTCGTGCGGACGTTATTAAAAGTTATTTGGTTAGAGCTTCTATGGGCGTATGCTGGAACTGCCACCTTGGCAAGCAACGCACCAGGAGCAACCCATGGCCAAGAGTCAACTACGCAGCACTCGCGAAGCGAAGAAGCCCAAGCAGCCCAAGAAGCCGTCAGTGCCGGCAACCCCGTTCAGCACAGTTCATCCGAGGGTCGGGAACGAAGGAGGCGTCGCCAAGAAGAAGACGTAAATCGGTTGGCCGCGGACACGCGGCACAGTGATCACACGCAACTTGCAACGTTCACCGCAGGAAATTGATATCTCTACATTGAAAGCGCAGACCGCTTCGGGAGGCGCATCATGATCCATCACATCACGGACCCCACTTTTCGCGGGCTTCCGCTCACCGCCGAGCAAGACTCGGAAATTCGTCACTACCTGAACAGGAAGGCTAGGCTGGGCAAGCCATGGAATACCCCCGAGCTGCGCGGGATGCTTGAGGACATGCTGCTGCCGCCGAGTACCGAGGACGACAGCCAGAGCGACATCCCGCGCGACGCGTTGGCCGCCGCAGAGCGTGCAGCCGCGTTCGTCGACCAGGACATGGAGCCAATCGAGGCGTATGAGGAATTGCATGCCGCGATGGAAGCCGAGAGCATGAAAGGAGATACGCACTAGCGGGAGCGCTTCGCGCTGGTCGTGAGCGTTGCAACCCGGTCCGTCAAAGGCGTAGAACGCACGCCGCGCTAACGCATGACCGCGTTGGCCCGTGAAACGGCGATCGCCCACCTCGAACTGGAAGACCCCAAGCCACCCCACACCGGCCGTTCTGCGAGCGGAGGCTGGATGGCGGCTCATCGGCCGACGCTGCCATTGGCTTCTGCCAGGCCGACTGACCGAGATGGACGCTCATACTTCCCCGCAGATCGGCGACGAGCAAAAAAACTCCGGCACTCGGCCGGAGGTCAAAGCCATCGCGTGGATCCGACTCCCGCGAGGCGTGCTTGCATGCACCGCCACATGTCCGGAGGTTCCTCGGGATGCTGGTGCCGGCGCCGGCTCTGTCAGTCCTGTATGACTGACCATACAGCAAAGGGCTCCCACATCGGCACGCGTCGTACCCAGGGTGTTTTGCAGGTCGCACAGCGGAAGCGGTCGGACATGCAGGAAGGCTGTTCCGGACAGCACTCGGGCTCCAGCGCCGAGTGCGGCGAGGCGCGTCGGAATTTCGGAGCGTTGGCGCAATATTCCCAAGCCCACCATCGCGCAGGTACAGGGAAAATGCATTGCCGGCGGCCTGATGCTTGTCTGGCCGTGCGACCTGATCGTGGCTGCGGAAGACGCGATGTTCATGGACCAGACCGTCACCATGGGCATCAACGACGCGGAGTTCATTGCCCATCCCTGGGAGCTGGGCGTGCGCCAGGCCAAGGAATTCCTGTTCACCTCTGCTTGGCTCAGCGCAAAGGACGCATGGCGGATGGGGATGGTCAACCATGTCGTCGAACCTGGCAAGCTTGCCGACTTTACGCTGGCCCTGGCCGCGAAGATAGCGCAGAAGCCGCTGTTTGCATTGAAGTTGGCGAAGGAATCGATCAATGCTGCACAGGATGCCCAGGGGCGCGTCAATGCGATGCAAACCTCGTTCGCCTTGCATCAGGTCGCGCACAGCCACAACATGCTGCGCTTTGGCATGCTAATCGATCCGGCAGGTGTACCGCCGCTGGCCAGGCTATCGACGCTTGCGGGAAACAAGAGCGCGAAATCAACGGAGGAGAAGGCTTGAACATGGAACAGCAAATGCAACGGGCCGATGGCATTGCCTGGGGCGTCACCGATGGCATCGGCCGTATCGTGCTGGTGCGGCCCGAGCGAGCGAATGCGATTACGGCTGCTTCGACCAAGACATTGGTGCACGCCATCGATGACGTCCTGGACCGCAAGGCACGCGTCGTGTTACTCACGGCCGAGGGACGCGTTTTCTGTGCTGGTGGCGATATCGATGGCTTTGTGTCTGCAGGCTCGGCGTTGGATGTGCACGTGGAAGAGATCCTGGCTGCCGCGCATCCCGCGATTCACCGGCTGGCGACTGCGCCCGTCCCGGTGGTGGCGGCAGTCGGTGGCCCGGTAGCCGGTGCGGGCATCGGACTGGCGTTGTGTGCGGATTTCGTACTGGGCACCGCTTCGACAAAACTCCGCACCGGCTACGCCGCGATCGGGCTGTCGCCTGACGTAGGCGCCTCGTACTTCCTTGCCCGGCGCGTTGGCACAGTGCGGGCCCAGCAGTGGTTGATGCTTAGCGATGTCATCGATGCGCGGAGCTGCCTTGAGCACGGCGTGGTTGACGCGTTGTACGCGGATGGCGCCGAGCTTGCCGACGCCGCGGAGAAGCTGGCGCAGCGCCTGGCAGCATCCCCGAGCGGGTCGCTGGCCAGTATCAAGATGCTGTGCCGCCGATTGCCGGACCGCAATCTGCAGGAGCATCTCGCGCTGGAGCAGGCGTTGCTTGTGGATTGCACGAGGAGCGACGATGCACTGGAAGGAGTCCGCGCCTTCATCGAGAAGCAGCCGCCCCGGTTTAATGTTCAAAGCGTCAAGTCGGAAATATAGCCCGAAATAGAGGCGGCCCAAGCCGCCTCCATCTCCTTCAACGATATGCCGAGGCTCAACGGCGTTTGCGCTTTGGGGCCGGCTTCTTGATTGTCAGCGCATCGGACCAATACGTCATCACCTGTTTCGCCCCTTCCGTCATTGCGTTTGAAGCCTGACGCTTGCCCTCCGCCGTCATCCGGCCGCGTGTCGCGCCGGCGATGCGGTGGGCATTGCTGAGCCACATGCTCATGAACGGATTCTTCTTGTTCCAGGGGTTCTTCATAGGGTTTTCCGGGTGCGATTGGCTGACCGCCTTGCTGGCGCGGCTGAATGCCACATATCCCGGTGCGCAAGCGCCGTGCCAGGGCGACGCCGGCCACGTCATACCGGCGCCGCTGGGTAGTGGTCATCGTCCTGTGAGGCGCCACCATGGCCGAGAGTACTAATTTCGCCCGGCGAGGGCGGCGGAGGGCCAGTCCTTCAGGCATCTCTCGCCGCACTCGGTTCAGCCACCCCCGGTACGCCGCTTTCTACAAGACACCGTCTAAGTTACCGGGACTGCAGCGCAATTTTCAGCTGGCGGGGAGCGACAGCCCAGTGCTCCCAGTCAGCGAGAAGGTATCTGGCAGCGGCCTCGGGTGAACCGGTGGGTTGAGAAAGTGGCCTTGCTTGATAATCGCGCCGCCCCGCGGCACGGGAATTGCCTCGTCAGGTAATCATCGCTGAAGCGTCTCGTCTACCTTCACAATTTGACACATTTGGGACGACCTTATGGGCCCCGGCACATGGATATCGATGAAATGCGGCTTACCCACTACCGTGGATACGACATTCAGGTTGTCCTTAATGCTTGCTCTAAGGACATGTTCGAAACCTGGTTCCAGATAGAGGGGCCCACGAAGCCGCCGGGGGTGGCCGCGCTGGGAAAGCGTGTCAAAGTCTTCGGGGGGCCGTTCAGCCGGCGCTGGGCCTATCTCGTCGGCGAGTTGGCCGGAAGGGCCGCAATTGATGTGATTCTGGGTGGGGATGACTAGATCAGACTGCTGCGGCACCGACGATCGGGACATTCTGACGACGGGACCCTTGGGCGGCGGGTAACGCTGCAAGGAGATATTTTCATGACGCATTTCGTACCCTTCACTACGCAGCATCTCGAAACGGCATGCCGGGTTCTTGGAGACACAGAACGGGGCCTTACCGGACCGCAAATAGGGAGGCTGCTTCGGGAAATCGGACTCCCGGACCCATGCCAGACCATGACCAAGTGGAAGCGCTTATTCAAGGCACTGGCGAGTGCACAGAATCGATATCGGGTGGGCAATCATCTAATTTTGCTGATTGACCAGGCCGCTCGTGAAGCCGACGGGCTTCGTTGGTGCCGGGATGAACTGAACGCTGTGCTGTCGTTTTCAGGTTTGTATGTGCGGAAGGACGGTCGTGTCGCGTTCCTGGCAAATGGATAGCGCTTGATAGCCCATCCGCGAGTCCGACATCCGATTTGCGATCGACTATCTGGTCACGCTGCCCTATGTCGATGAAAACCGCATCGGCGCAATCGGCGTCTGCGGCGGCGGTGCCTATACGATCCACGCCGCGATGACTGATCACCGCATCAAGGCGCTGACCTCGATCACTGGCGTCAACTTCGGCCGGCTGATCCGCGAAGGATTCAGCAACTTCGACCAACTGGGGCGTCAGACTGAATCCAGCCATTCCAGGTCCACCAATTGCTGCTGAATGAGCGCATCCTCAAGGTGAACATGCGCTCTGGCATGGAAATTTGCATCCCTCCATCTGCGTCTGAATGACGTATGTGCGATGCCTCACTATCTGACCGAGCGCTGTTTTCCGAACGCTGCATGGCAGTGAATTGTCCTGTTCGCCTTTGAAACACACTTAAATGTGAAAGGATGTAGACACTCTGACGGATGCCGATTCAATGACCATCGTTCAGCATTGAATATGCGGAGCAGGTGTTCGCTCCGCTTTTCCAAGCTCTCGGGGCACCCCCCCGGACCCCGGGGGCTTTTTTTTCAACAAGCAAATCCTCTGATCAGAGGAGGACGGCTACTCTCTTGGGCTTGAGCGGTGCGGTGGCCTTGGGGATAGTCAGACATCCATGTGGCATTGCACACTCGGGACTGCGTCGTCATTTTTAAAGATTCGTTAAGTGATTTTGTTAGCCGGCTCTTACTATCAGGCCAGGAATTCGCGGGACGGCGCCCCACATCGCCTACATCCGATACACCACCCCCACCCAAAAACTCCGCGGCGCCCCCGGTGCCACGAACAATGCGCTGGCGCCATCCCCCGGCGCGACATGCGGCTGCACCAGGTTGCCATCCGGAAATACGTTGTTGGCGATCTGGCCATAGGTCTCATACCGGCGATCGAACAGGTTCGCCACGCGCGCATAGATCTCGAACCGCTTGTTCACCTTGTACGCCGCACGCAGGTTGACGGTCGCGTAGCCAGGCACGCGCCAGTCGGCGGTCTTCGGCGCCGCGCCCGGCTGGGGATCGCTGCGCAGGGCGTCTTCGTTGCCGCTGGCGACAGTGCTGGACACCGCCACCATGTCGGCCCCGAGCGTCAGGCCAGCCATTGCCTGCCAGTCGACGCCGAGCTTGAGCGTGTGGCGCGGCAAGCCGGCCATGCGCATGCCCGGGCGGATGTCGATGGTGCGTTCGCCTGCCGCGAGTTGCCCTGCGGCCTGGTAGGTGGCCTGCAGGTAGCTGTAGCCAAGCCGCAGCGTGACATCGCCCAGCCGCTGGCGCGCCGTGAAATCGGCGCCCTGGTTGCGGGTGCGGTCGAAGTTGGCGAAATACCCCAGCTGGGTGTTGGGCGCGCGCAGGAACAGGATGTCGTCGTGATTATCGATGCGGTACAGCGTGGCAGTGACTTCGGTGTCCTTGCCGGGGCGCCAGCGCACGCCGGCTTCGTAGGCGTGGGAGACGACCTGCTTCAGGTAAGGGTCGGCCTGCAATCCTGCCGGCAGGCGGCACGGCCTGGTCGGGTCGGCACAGCCCAGTTCGAGCACCGTCGGCACGCGGTTGTTCTGGGCATAGCCGCCGAACACGGTGACGCCGCCGCCGAGCTTCTGCGCAAGTCCCAGCGCAGGATTGAGCCGGCGGTAGGTAAATTGCTCGCGCGGCTGTTCGCTGCCGTCGCTGTTGCGCAGCGTATTGCTGACCGTGGCGAGATTCCATCTTGCCGAGGCGGTCAGGAAGGTGCTGGGCGTCAGCGACCACGTGTCGGACAAATACAGGCCGAAGGTGCGTGAGGTGCCGCTGACCCCGGAGAACAAGGCATTCGGTTCGTCCGGATCGGCCACGGCGCCACGGTCGGCGGTGAAGGTGGCGGGCTGCGCGTACTGTGAATAGGTCAGGTTGCTGCGGTCGAGGCTTGCGCCGGCGTTCATCACGTGGTGCTCGGTTTCCTTTGCCAGGCTGAGGGCCACGCCGACGGTCCGCTGCCGCATATGGGTGGAGTTGAGCACGGCGGGATGCAGCGCGGCGCCTTCGGCGCGGGTCACGCCACAGTCTTCGCCGCGGGGGCTGCCGTCGGCGTTGAAGCCGTCCTCGCAGTTTTCGGCATAGGCCTCGTAGTCGGGGTTCACGTCGCCGTTGACGGTGTCGCGGCGGCTGGTGCGCACATAGGCGAGGGCCGCAGCGCTGGTCTTGTCGTCGAACCAGTGGCGGCCGTTGAAGGCGACCTGGGTCACCTGGTTGCTGGTCTTGTCCGGATAGGTATATACGGCACGGCGATTGGCCTGGTAGATGTCGGGCAGGGTGGCATCGCCGCTGGTACGGAAGGCAGGGACCAGGCCGTTGCCGGTCAGCGTACTGCGTCCGTGCAGCACGGAGACGTCCCAGCTATCGGTGTCGCCGGCATAGCCTGCCTTGGCGAAGACGTTGCCGAGCCGCCCATCCGAATGGTCGCGCCAGCCGTGCTCCTGGAACAGCGTGCCGGCGGCAAAGGCATGCCAGCCGCCGGCACTGCGCACGCCGCCGGACAGGTCGGCACGCTTGCGGCTGCCGCTGCCGTAGGACAGGTCGGCCGTGAAGCCGGGCGAGTCCAGGCCTGAGCGCGTGGTCATGGCCAGGGAGCCGCCCAGGGTGTTGAGGCCGTAGGCCGGGTTTGCGCTGGAGATCATCGATACGCTCGCGAGCGCGGCTTCCGGGACCATGTCCCAGCTCACCACGTCGCCGAAGGGCTCGTTGACGCGGATGCCGTCGAGGTAGACCGACAGGCCTTGCGGCACGCCCGGGATCGAAGAGGCGCGGAAGCCGCGATAGGTGAGGTCGGTCTGGAACGGGCTGCCCTGGATGTCGTTGACATTGACGCCGGCCAGGTTGCGCGCCAGGTAGTCGGTCAGGTTGCCGGCGCGCGACCCGTCCAGCGCATCGCCGCGCACGGTCTGCACGGTGTAGGGCACCAGGTCGCTGTCCACGCCGATGCCGGGAAGCGGCGCGGCCGCCACCACCAGCACCTCTGGCAGCACCGCGCTGTCCTGGTTTGGTACAGGGTGTACCGGGGTGTCCCATTGTGCAACAGCGGGCTGCTGGGCCAGCAGGGCCACGGCAATCGTGATCGCGGTGGCAGTGCCGCAGCCGGGTCTGCCGCAGCGGGCCGTGGCGTGGTTGGGCAGCTGTCGTTGCTGTGCCCGGGACGGGTTGGCTGGCATCTTGCATCTCCTCCTGGATACCGGCGCATTACCTGCATTGGGTAGCGCCTGAATTGGAACAAGCTGACGGTACCGGGAGCACTTTTCGCACCTCAGGCATCGGGAAAAACTCCCGATCTGCAATCGGCCTGAAACCGCGACCCGTACCGACGCCCGCCATCCTCCGGAGGAGCACTGCCATGACGATGTCGCGCTACCTGGCCAGCCGAACCATCGGGCTGTCTGCCGCGTGCCTGTGCTGCGCGCTGCTGGCGGCGCTGTGGCTGGCGCGGCAGGCCGTCAGCGAAGAACGCAGCGGCGCGGCCGCGCTGGCGCAGCTCATTCCGCGACTGTCGGCGCTGCAGTCCGCCACGCCGGCGGAGCGCGCGGCGCACCTGGCGGCGCTGCGCGCCATCAACGCGTCCGGGCAGATGCGGCACCTGCGGCTGCACCTGGAGGACGGCGCTGGCCGCGTACTGGTGGACGCGTCGCAACCGGCCAGGCGCAAGGATGCGGAGGACCAGGACCGCTTGCTGACCTTCTTGCAGGCCGACATGGCGGCCGCGGAAAGCGCATGGGAAATCGGTGCCCGCGACGGCACCGTCTACCGTGCCGCGCTGCGCTGGGACCCGGCCAGCGAGCTGCGCGAAGCGCGCGCCGACGTGGCCGGCAACCTGGCCATGCTGGCGCTCTATGGCGTGCTGCTGCTGGGCTGCCTGCTGTGGACGGTGCGGCGCGCCTTCACGCCGCTGCAGCAGATCCTCGACGCCATCGGTCACTACGAGCAGAAGGACTACAGCGTGCGCCTGCCTGCCATGCGCATCCGCGAGCTGGACCTGATCCGCGGCGCGCTGAACCACCTGGCCGGCGCGCTGGCCGAGCACCAGGCCGAACGCCGCGCGCTGAGCCGCAAGCTGCTCGACGCGCAGGAATGCGAACGCGCGCGGCTGGCGCGAGAGCTGCACGACGAGTTCGGCCAGGTGCTGACCGCGATGCGCGCCGACGCGACCTATCTGGTGCGCAAGAGCGCCCATGCGCCGATGCTGCAGATCGTGGCGAACGACCTGGCCGGGCATTGCGCCAGGATCCAGGACGAAGTCCGCCACCTGCTGCACCGGCTGCGCCCGCATGGCGCGCGGCCCGACGGCCGGCTGGCATCGCTGGAGCGGCTGCTGCAGGACCTGGTGCGGAGCTGGCGCGAACAGCCGGGGCAGTCGGTGCGGCTCGATTGCGATGTCGACATTGGCGACGCTGCGCTCGGGCCCGACCTGACGCTGACGCTCTACCGGATCACGCAGGAGGCGCTGACCAATGTGATGCGCCATGCCGGCGCGCGCCGCGTGGCGATCCGCATTGCCGCGACGGTCCGGGGCGCGGTGCACTGGTGCGTGGAAGACGATGGCCGGGGCATCGGCGATATCACCGCGGCACAGCAGCGCAGCCATGGCCTGCGCGGCATGCAGGAGCGCGCCTGGGCGCATTGCGCCACGCTGTGCATCGGACCGGCCGAAGTGATGGGCGAAGCAGTAGGCTGCCGCCTCAGCGCAAGTTTTCCACTGCCGGCGCCGGCAGCCGCGCCGCTTACGTTTGGGAGACATCCAGCATGAACATGATCGATGTTGTCATCGCGGACGACCACGCGGTCGTGCGCACGGGATACCGGCGCCTGCTCGAACTGGAGGACGGCATGCGCGTGGTGGCCGAGTTCGGCGATGGCGATGCCGCCTATGCCTGGCTCACGCAGCATCCGGCCGATGTGCTGGTGCTGGACCTGTCGATGCCGGGCCGGGGCGGCCTGGAGATGCTGCATCGGCTGGGCGCGCGTGTTCCCGCGCTGCGGACACTGGTGTTCAGCATGCATGACAGCGCGGCGATCGTGATGCAGGCCATGCGCGCCGGCGCCGCCGGCTACCTGACCAAGAGCAGCGCGCCGGAGGCGCTGGTCGATGCCGTGCGCAAGGTGGCGGCCGGGCAGCAGGTGATGTCCGCGGACGTGGCAGGGCTGGTGGATACCGGCGCGCCGCCGCCTCACCTTACGCTGTCGCCAAGGGAGTTCGACCTGTTCCGCCAGTTCGCGCGCGGCATCGCGATCGAGGACGTGGCGGCCCGCTTCTGCCTGAGCACGAAGACCGTCGCCAACTACCAGACGCTGATCCGCAAGAAGATGGGGCTGGCCAACCGCGTCGAGATGCACCGCTATGCGGTCGAGCATGGCTTCGGGTGATCGCTGTCACAAAGCAGGACAGCGATGTGTTCCACCACGAGACAGTCATGCACGGCGCAGCGCACAACGCACGGACCTGCGATGGCCGCTGGCAGCGCCTCCGGCCCTGCGTGGACAACAACCGGCACGGACACCACGCTCATGCTGCGCCGCACATGGTATCGGCTTTGCGTTGTTCTCCCGCATCCACACTCAACCTCGCCCGATCATGTTCCGACGCCTCGCCTGCCTGCTGTTGCTGTGCCTCGGCTTCGCCCATGCGGGCGAAGCGCAGGCCGAAGGCGCACAGGCTTACCCCTCGCGGCCGATCACGCTGGTGGTGCCGTGGCCGGCGGGCGGCGCCACCGATATCTCCATGCGCATCCTGGCGGAACTGGCCGGGCGCGAACTGGGCCAGCCCATCGTGGTGGAGAACCGGTCCGGTGTCGGCGGGACACTGGTGGGCGGCGTGCTGGCCGCAGCGCGGCCGGACGGCTACACCATTGGCCAGTTGCCGCAGACGGTCTATCGTTTCCCGCACCAGCAGAAGACCGCCTGGCAGCCGCTGCGGGACATCCAGCCCGTATTGATGATCTCGGGCTATACCTTCGGCATCGTGGTGCCGGCCGACAGCCCGTTCCGCTCGCTGCGTGAGCTGGTCGCCTGGGGCCGCGCGCATCCGGGCGCGCTGACCGTGGGCTCGACCGGCATCGGCACCACCGCGCATCTCGCCATGGAAGACGTGCTCGGCCGCAGCGGCGTGCGCTATATCCATGTGCCGTACCACGGCACCGCCGACCAGATGCTGGCGGTCGCCAACGGCACGCTGATGGCGGGCGTCAATTCCACCGGCTTCGCGCCCTTCGTGGAGAACGGCAAGCTGCGGTTGCTGGCGGTGTTCAGCGCGCAGCGCCCGGCGCGCTGGCCTGACGTGCCCACGGTCAGCGAACTGGGCTTTGCCGACGCGGTCCATCACTCGCCGTACGGCATCGGCGCGCCGCGCGGCACGGACCCGGCGATCGTCAGCCGCCTGCACGATGCCTTCCGCACCGCCATGCGGCACCCGCGCCACCTGGCCGAGTTGGCCAGGTACGACCAGGAACTTACCTACCTGAATACCGCGCAGTACGACGCCTACCTGCGTCAGGCCTGGGACACCGAGCGGCTCTTTGCCGAGCGCGTGGGCACGGCGCTTCCGAAGGGGCAGCTATGACAGCCACGCAAGCCCCGCTGGCGCTGTGTTGCGACGGCGTGCGCAAATCGTTCGGCGGCCGCGCCGCGCTGGACGGGGTTTCGCTTGGCGTGCGGCGCGGCGAATTCGTGGCGCTGCTCGGGCCCAACGGGGCGGGCAAGACCACGCTGTTCCAGATCCTCGGCGGCCTGTTCGTTGCCGATGCCGGCCGCGTGACGGTGATGGGCAGCGATATGCGCCGCGATCCGGTGAGCGCGCTGGCGCAGCTCGGCATCGTGTTCCAGCAGCCGGCCATCGACCTGGACCTGCCGGTGCTGGCCAACCTGCGCTTCCATGCCGATCTGCACGGGCTGCCGCGCGCCGTCGCGAAGCAGCGCATTGAACGGCTGCTGGATGCCTTTGGCCTGGCCGGGCGTGCGCGTGCGCCGGTGCGCGAACTGTCGGGCGGCAACCGGCGCAAGGTGGAGCTGGCACGCGCGCTGCTGCATGAACCCGCGGTACTGCTGCTGGACGAGCCCACGGCAGGACTCGATCCGGCCTCGCGCGCGCAGCTAGTTGCCGATGCCAGGCGGCTCACGGCGCAGGCGCACGCCGGCGTGCTGTGGGCCACCCACCTGGTGCAGGAAGTGGAGCACGCGGACCGCGTGATCGTGCTGGATCGCGGCGGCGTGCGTTTCGACGGCACGCCTGCGGCGCTGCGCGGCGCCGCGCAGCGCGACAGCCTCGAAAGCGCTTTCCTCGCAATGACGCCGCCTTCGGACAACCCGGCGAGAAGGAGGGTTCCCGCATGAACGAGATGCCATCGCTGCGCTGGTTTGCTGCCACGCTGCTGCTGGCGACGACCTTGCTGGTCGCCGCCGGCCTGGCCGAAGCCGCGCAAGGCGGCGCGGCGCGCGTCGCCAGCGAACAGGTTTTTGTGTCAAGCGAGAAGGACGATGCGGTCGCCGCCTACCATGCGCGCACCCGGCAACTGCTGGCGGTGTGGCGCCAGTGCAAGCGGCCGCGCCACCTGCAGCTTTCACCGGACCGTGCGCGCCTGTACGTGGCGTGCAGCGACGACAACCGCGTGGACGTGGTCGACGTGGCCAGCCGCAAGACGCTTGCCTCGCTGCCGGTGGGAGATGATCCGGAGCTGTTCGACCTGAGCCAGGATGGCCGCACGCTCTATGTCTCGAACGAGGAAGACGCGCTGTTGTCGGCCTACGATACCGCCTCGGGCAAGCGCGTGTTCGCGGTCAAGGTGGGCGAGGAGCCGGAAGGCGTCAAGGTCAGTGCTGACGGCCGGCACGTGTACGTGACCTCGGAGGTCGCCAACCTGGTCCATGTGATCGACGTGGCAGCGCGCAAGGTGATCCGGAACATCCAGGTCGGCAACCGGCCGCGCCGGCTGCTGCTGGTGCGCGACGGCAAGGAGCTGTGGGTGTCCAACGAGCTGTCTGCCAGCGTCAGCGTGATCCGTACCGATACGCTGGAGGTTGCCCAGACCATCGCGTTCGCGCCGCGAGGCTTCCGCGCGGAGGACGTGACCCCGGTGGGCATGGCGGCCAGCCGCGACGGTACGCGCGCGTATATCGGGCTGGGACGCGCCAATCATGTCGCGGTGGTCGAGGTGGCATCGCGCCGGGTGCTGGACTACGTGCTGGTCGGCCGGCGCGCATGGGGGCTGGCGCTTAGCCGCGACAACGCCCGCCTCTACGTCGCCAACGGCCTGTCCGACGATGTCAGCGTGGTGGATACCGCCAGCGGCAAGGCGGTGGCCACGCTCAAGGCGGGCCGGGTGCCGCATTCGGTGGCGATCGATGACTGACCCGTCGCGCCGCGCATGCAGGGGAGGGCGGGCCATGCTTGCCACCGCCACGCTGGCCTTGCTGTCGGCCCTGGCACAGGCGGCCGAGGTGCGCGTGGCAGTGGTCTCGCTGGCCGGCGACCCCCGCCATGAAGCGCGGCGCCTCGCGCAGCGCTTGCCCGGCCAGCCGCAAGGCCGTGCGCTCGACGGCGCGCAAGTGGCGGCCGCCGAGGCGCGCTTCGCGCTGGAGGCTGCCGGCCAGTCGCTCCGGCTCGACCCGCATGAAGCGCGCAGCGAAGCCGAGATCGGGCCGACGGTCGCCGCCCTGGTGCGCCAGGGCACGCGCTTTATCCTGCTCGACCTGCCGTCCGCAGCGGTGCGGGCGGCCGCGGGCTCGGTCAGGCCGGGCGAGGCCTTGCTGTTCAACGTCTCGGCCGATGACGACGAACTGCGCGGCGCCGGCTGTTCGCCGGTGCTGCTGCACACGCTGCCCAGCCTGCGCATGCACGCCGATGCCCTGATGCAATACCTGGCCCTGCGCAAATGGCGCCGCGCCTTGCTGCTCACCGGCCCGTCCGCGGCCGACGCGGCGCAGCGCGACGCGCTGGCGAAGTCGGCGCGGCGCTTCGGCATCGCCTGGTCGGGACAGCGCACGTTCCGGCTCTCCAACGATCCGCGCGAGCGCGACCAGGCCAACCTCAACCTGCTGACCACCGGCGTGGACTACGACGTGGTGGTGGTGGCCGACGCCGACGGCGAGTTCGCCCGCAGCGTGCCCTACGCCACGCAACTGCCGCGCCCGGTAGTCGGCGCCAGCGGCCTCGGCGCGCAGGCGTGGCACTGGGCCTGGGAGCGAAACGGCGGGCCGCAGCTCAACCGGCGCTTCACGCGGGCAGCGGGCCGTCCGATGACGGGCTACGACTGGGCTGCATGGGTTGCGGTCAAGGCGATTGCAGAGAGCGTGGCGCGGCAGCCCAACGCTGGCTTTGCCGCGCAGGCGCAAGCGCTGGCCGCGGGCAATGTGGTGGTGGATGGTTTCAAGGGCCCGCCACTGTCGTTCCGGCGCTGGGACCGCCAGTTGCGCCAGCCGGTCTTGCTCGCCCACACGGACGGCGTGGTCAGCGTGGCACCGGTGGAAGGCGTGCTGCATCCAAAGAGCAATCTCGACACCCTGGGCGCCGATGAAGCCGACACGGCGTGCCGCACCCCGTCCACCTAAGGCATCCACCTAAGGCACCTCGCCATGGCCTCGATCCTGATCCATCGCTGGCGCGCGCTGCGCGCCATCTGCGGGCGCGAATTGGGCAAGTACCTGCGCCAGCCCGGGCGCCTGCTGTCGTCGCTGGTGCGCCCGCTGCTGTGGCTGCTGGTGTTCGCCGCCGGCTTCCAGAACGCGCTGGGCGTCGCCATTGCGCCGCCCTACGACACCTATATCGAATACAAGGTTTACGTGGCGCCCGGCCTGCTCGGCATGATCGCGCTGTTCAACGGCATGCAGTCGTCGCTCGCCATGGTGTACGACCGCGAGATGGGCGTGATGCGGCTGCTGCTGACCGCGCCGTTGCCGCGCGGCTGGCTGCTGGGCTGCAAGCTGGCGGCGGGCATGGTGCTGTCGCTGTTGCAGATGGCCGCGTTCCTGCTGGTGGCGATGGCCTTTGGCATCCGCTTCGAGCCGCTGAACCTGCTGGCGGCGACGGGCGCCATGGCGCTGGCCGCATTGATGCTGGGTGCGCTGGGGCTGCTGCTGTCAGTCCATGTGCGCCAGCTCGAGAACTTTGCCGGCACCATGAATTTCGTGATCTTCCCGATGTTCTTTGTCAGCTCGGCGCTGTATCCGCTGTGGAAGCAGCAGGAGTCGGGCGCGGAGGTAGTGTACCAGCTCGCCCGCTTCAACCCTTTCACGCACGCGGTCGAGGCGATCCGCTTTGCCCTGTACGGGCAGACGGCACCGGTGAGCCTGGCGGTGGTGGCGGGCTGCGCCGTGGTGTTCTTTGCGCTGGCGCTGCAGGGTTACGACCCGCAGCGCGGTATGGCGCGCCGCCGTCAGCAGGCATGAGCGGCCGATGGCGTTGCGCGGTGCTGACTTCTGGGACTGTTCAATCCTGGAGCAACTGCAACGCAGTGTTGCGCGCTGGCACGGCGACAACAACGCAACCAGGCCCCAAGGGGCCGGTTTGCGCGGGTTTGCGATTGGCACGGGAATTGCCAAATGCATGCCTGGTGTTGGCGCACCAGGGAAACCAAAACAAGAGAGGAGAAGGCAATGAGGACGTTACGAGCAGTGGTGGCAGTTGCGGCTGCCATGGCAGGTCTGGCCGCGCAGGCGGCGGTGACCGATGCCATGATCGAAAACGACGCAAAGACCCCTGGCGACGTGCTGTCGTGGGGCATGGGCCCGCAAGGCCAGCGCTATTCCACGCTGTCGCGCATCAATACGAAGAACGTCAGCCACCTGGTGCCGGCCTGGTCGTTCTCGTTCGGCGGCGAGAAGCAACGCGGGCAGGAATCGCAGCCGGTGATCCATGACGGCAAGATGTTCGTGACGGCCTCGTATTCGCGCATCTACGCGCTGGACCTGAAGACCGGCCGCAAGCTGTGGAAGTATGAACACCGGCTGCCCGAAGGCATCATGCCGTGCTGTGACGTGGTCAACCGCGGCGCGGCGCTCTACGACAACCTGGTGATCTTCGGCACGCTCGACGCGCAGCTCGTGGCGCTCGACCAGAACACCGGCAAGGTGGTGTGGAAGGAGAAGCTGGAGGACTATGCCGCCGGTTATTCCTATACGGCGGCGCCGCTGATCGCCAAGGGCATGGTGCTGACCGGCATCTCCGGCGGCGAGTTCGGCGTGGTGGGCCGGGTCGATGCGCGCGACGCAAAGACCGGGCAACTGGTCTGGTCGCGGCCGGTGGTCGAAGGCCATATGGGCTACAAGTACGACAAGGACGGCAACAAGTCCGAGAATGGCGTAACGGGAGCCCAGGGCGCGAGCTGGCCGGGCGAGACCTGGAAGACCGGCGGCGCGGCCACCTGGCTCGGCGGCACCTATGATCCGGCGACCGGGTTGGTCTACTTTGGCACCGGCAACCCGGGGCCGTGGAACAGCCATATCCGCAAGGGCGACAATCTTTACTCCGCGTCGACGGTGGCGATCGATCCGGCCACCGGCAAGATCGTCTGGCACTACCAGAACACGCCGAACGACGGCTGGGATTTTGACGGGGTCAATGAGTTCGTGACCTTCGACCTCGACGGCAAGCGCATGGGCGGCAAAGCCGACCGCAATGGCTTCTTCTACGTCAACGACGCGGCCAACGGAAAGCTGGTCAACGCCTTCCCCTTCGTCAGGAAGATCACCTGGGCCACCGGCATCGACCTGAAGACCGGCCGCCCCAATTTCATCAACGAAGGCCGCCCTGGCGACCCGGCCAACGGCGGCGACCCCAAGAAGGGCAAAACCGTGTTCGCGGCGCCGGGCTTCCTTGGTGGCAAGAACCAGCAGCCGATGGCCTACAGCCCGCAGACCGGCCTGTTCTACGTGCCCGCCAACGAATGGGGCATGGACATCTGGAACGAGCCGGTCAGCTACAAGAAGGGCGCTGCCTTCCTTGGCGCCGGCTTCACCATCCATCCGCTGAACGAGGATTACATCGGCTCGCTGCGCGCCATCAATCCCAAGACCGGCAAGATCGTATGGGAGGTCAAGAACAGCGCGCCGCTGTGGGGTGGCGCGATGACCACGGCCGGCGGGCTGGTGTTCTGGGGCACGCCGGAGGGCTACCTGAAGGCGGCCGACGCGAAGACCGGCAAGGAGCTCTGGCAGTTCCAGACCGGCAGCGGCGTGGTGGCGCCGCCGGTCACGTGGGAGGACAACGGCGAGCAGTACGTGGCCGTGGTGTCCGGCTGGGGCGGCGCCGTGCCGCTATGGGGTGGCGAGGTCGCCAAGCGGGTGAATTTCCTGGAGCAGGGCGGATCGGTGTGGGTGTTCAAGCTGCATAAGAGCTGAACGCGCTCACGGAAGCTGTCCGCGGCATGCCGGTGGTGGACGCAGGCGTGCCGCGGGCGCGGTTGCAACACGAAACAGCGGGACACAGGTATGAAGAAACAATGGATGGCGCAGGCAGCCGCGGCTGCGGTGCTGCTGCCCTTTGCTGCACCGGGCGCCACGGCGGCCGATATGCAAGCGCTGGCTGACAAGAACGGCTGCTTTTCCTGCCATGGCATGCAGTCGAAGCTGGTGGGACCGGGATTTGCCGAGGTGGCGGCAAAGTACAAGGGCGATGGGCAGGCGGCCGAACGGCTGGCCAGGAAGATCCGCGAAGGCGGCAAGGGCGTGTGGGGCCGGATTCCGATGCCGCCGCACGGCAGTCTTGGCGAGGACGATGCGAAGAAGCTGGCGGAGTGGGTGTTGAAGGTGGGTTAAGGAAGCAGGGTGTGGGCGATACTCCGGCCTGGCAGGCGCCAGGCCTTTTTTTGGTTCATCGCCGATTTCCGGGGAAAGCCGCCCGATCTTCAAAAACAAAAAACCGCGGGTCCGGCATCAAACCGGAACCCGCGGTTGCTCGCAAAGGCTATCTCAGCCTGCCTGCCGGCGTCAGAACATCGGTCAGAACCTGAAGTTCGCCGTCAGCATGCCAAAGCGCCCGGCCCCCAGCGCACCGTAGTGGTTGTGGGCCTTGGTGTAGTACGTCTTGTCGAACAGGTTCTGGATATTGAGCTGCAGCGACAGGTTCTTGTTGACGCGATAAGCGGCCATCAGGTCGACGCGCCAGTAGGAGGGCACGTACAGCGAGTTGGCCGGGTTGGCGTAGACCTTGTCAACATAGTACGCACCGCCGCCGACTGTCAGCGCCGGCAGCACCTGGTAGGTGGTCCACAGGCTGAAGCTGTTCTTCGGCGTGTTGGGGAACTGGTTGCCGTTGTTGGCCGCGTTGGCTGCCTGCGGGCCGTTGTCGATCAGTTCGCTGTTCAGGTAGGTATAGCCGCCGAACACGCCCCATTTATCGGTCAGGTTGCCAGCGAAGCCCAGTTCGAAGCCCTTCACGCGCTGTTTGCCGGCGTTGACCGTGGTGTTGGCGTCGACTGCCACGCGCGCGTTGTTCTTCTCGATCTGGAAGATGGCGCCGGTCAGCGACAGGCGTCGGGCGAGCAGGTCCCACTTGGTGCCGATTTCCACCGAACGCGCGGTTTCCGGTTCCAGGTTGCGCTGCGCGGCGGTGATGTTGTCGGCACCGTCGCCGTTGGTGGAACCCGGCGGTGTCGACGAGGTGCCGTACGACACGTAGATGCTGCCGTACTCGACCGGCTTGTAGACCACGCCAGCCTGGTAGTTAAAGAAGTGTGACTTGTTGTGGATGTCCACCTGCGCCACCGCCGCCCCGGTGTTCGGGTTGGTGTAGGCGTTGGTGAATGCGCGCGTGTCATAGCTGTCGTAGCGGACGCCACCGTTGACCATCCACTGCTTGGTGATCTCCACCGTATCGAACAGATAGACGGAGCGCGTATTGGTGGTCGTGTTGGTCGTGAACGGCATCTTGGTGATGTTGCCGCGCCACGGATCGTTCGGGTTCGGGTTGGCGAGCGGCGTGCAGTCGAAGCTGGCCACCGGCGACGCGTTGCAGGTGCCTGCCGCGGCCGCGGGGTTGGCCGAGACCACGTTGTACGGCGTGTTGTTGGTATCGTCGCGGCTGAACTCGAAGCCGAACAGCAGGTTGTGCTTGAGGCTGCCGGTGTTGAACTCGGCGCTTAGGTCGGTCTGGTTGGTGAGCGTCTCGGTGGCAGAGTCGCGGTTCTTGGTGTTGCGCCAGACGAAGCCGCGCGGCACGTTGCCCCGGCTGTCGTCAGGGTTGGTGACAATGTAGTCGTTGCTCGCGCGGCCCCAGCGCGTGGTGTTGCGGAACACCAGGCCGTTGCGGAAGTCATGCTTGACCGAGGCCGTCGCAATGTCGGACTGCGTCTTCTGGAAATCGCGGGCGGTCAGGCCGTAGAAGTTGTCGCGGTTGACGTTGACCGGCTGCGATGGATTGGCTTTGGTCGACTGGCTGGCGGGGCGGGAATACGGAATGCTGTAGTCCGGCATCCCATTGCCCTGCAGGTGGTAGTACGACAGTGTGACCTGCGTGGGCGAATTCAGGCCGAAGGTCACCGACGGCGCGAAGCCCCAGGAGTTCTGATCGACTTCATTGCGGCCCGGCACGTCGGCGCTGTACCCCAGCGCGTTCAGGCGCACGGCGGTGTTGTCGTTGAGCACGTAGTTGCCGTCAGCCGTGGCGCGGAAATACGAGTCCGTGCCCACGCCGACCGAGCCTTGCACGAAATTCTCGGCGGTCGGCAGCTTCGACACGATGTTGATCATGCCGCCGGCCGAACCCTTGCCGCCAAACGCCGAGCTCGGGCCCTTGATGACTTCGATGCTCTCGATGTTGAAGGTGTCGCGGACCTGCGAGGCGGTGTCGCGCACGCCGTCGACATAGATGCTCGACATCGAATCGAAACCGCGGATGAACGGACGGTCGCCGATCGGGTTGCCGCCTTCGCCGGCGCCGAACGTGATGCCCGGCGTAGTGCGCAGCGCGTCCTGCAGCGAGTTCGAGCCGGTTTGCTGCAGCACCTGGGCCGGCACCACCGTGACGGACTTTGGCGTGTCCAGCAGCGGCGCGGTGAACTTGGGCGACTGGGCCTCGTCCACCCTGTAACCATCATCCTGCTTGCCCGTCACCGTCACGCTCTGCAGTGTCACCGGCCTGGCTGCGGGCGCGGCCCCGGCCGCAGGCTGGCTCTCCTGCGCGGCCGCGCCCTGCACGGCGAAGGCTGCGATGGCGCCGGCCAATGCCGCGGCGAGCGGCTTCAGCCGCAATTTGTCCTGTTCTTGTTTCACGCTGCTAACTCCCCGTCTTTCTAGTTCTGACTCGATCCATACATGGGTCATGAAGACAAGTTCAGCCAGCGGTAAAGCCGTTGATGCTAGTCGTCCATAACGGCGGCCGATTGTAGAAGGATGGAAACAAAAAGACAAATACGAATCATTCCTATTACATAAAATAGACAGAGTAACAACAGAAAGGTGATGGGAACGGCATCTCTGTGAGCGCGGCGTGGATCATCCCGCGCAGGATTGCCAGAGCCCCTTGATCATTTCTTGTCCGGAGCGCCGATTTGCGGCTTTTGCACCGCCTCCAGGCTAAAGTCGCGAATGATTCCTATTTGCGCCCGGCATGGCATATCTCCTACAATCGGCGGCTTGGCCGGTGAACTCGCTCTTCTGTGCTTGCGATGTCGCCCCGGCCCGCCCGCTCTCACTTCGATTCCAAGGAAGGCCCAAGCGATGATGCTGCAGATTCCTGACGTCCTGTCCAAAACGCAGGTGGCGCAATGCCGGCAACTGCTGGATGCGTCCGAATGGACCGATGGCAATGCGACCTCCGGGCACCAGTCGGCCCTGGCCAAGCGCAATTTGCAGCTGCCCGAAGGGTCGCCGGTCGCGCGTCAGGTGGGCGACCTGATCCAGGACGCGCTCGGGGCCAATGCGCTGTTCTTCTCGGCGGCGCTGCCGCTCAAGGTGTTCCCGCCGCTGTTCAACCGCTACGAGGGCGGGCAGGCGTTCGACAACCATGTCGACAACGCCATCCGCTACCTGCGCGGCACCGCTTTCCGCGTGCGCAGCGACCTGTCGGCAACGCTGTTCCTGACCGAGCCGGAGGACTATGACGGCGGCGAGCTGGTGATCGAAGACACCTACGGCCAGCAGCGGGTCAAGCTGCCTGCCGGCCACATGGTGTTGTATCCGGCCACCAGCCTGCACCACGTCACGCCGGTCACGCGCGGAGCGCGGGTGTCGTCCTTTTTCTGGATCCAGAGCATGGTGCGCGACGATGGCCAGCGCGCGCTGCTGTTTGAGCTGGATACGCGGATTCAGCGCGTGGCGCAGACCGTTGGGCAGAACAATCCCGATGTGGTAGGGCTGACTGGCGTCTACCACAATCTGCTGCGGCGCTGGGCCGACGCCTGATCGCTCTTCCGCGGTTCCCGACGCCAGCATTTGACTCCACTTGGAGCAAAGAACCTTTTTTACGTCTTGCCGCTGCTCAGCCGCAGTGAGTTGCCGTCGCTGCGGAACACCATCGGGTACGCCTGATCACGCGCCTGGACAGCGGCCAGCCGGCCCTGCAGCACGATCTCGCTGACCTTCCCATGCTCGCCCGAGCGATCGCAGACAGGATCGGTCGCGGCAGGGTCGCCGGTGAGCAGGAAGGCCTGGCAGCGGCAGCCGCCGTAGTCTTCCTCGCGGTGGTCGCACGAGCGGCAAGGCTCCTGCATCCAGTGCGTGCCGCGGAAGCGGCGGAACGCATCGCTTTCGGTCCAGATCGCGCGCAGGCTCTGCGTGGTGACGTTCGGCAGCACCAGCCCCGGCAGCATGCGCGCCGCATGGCACGGCAGCGCGGTGCCATCCGGCGCGACGCCAAGGAAGGTCGTGCCCCAGCCGTTCATGCATTTCTTGGGCCGCGGCTCGAAATAGTCAGGCACCACGAACAGGATCTGGCATTGCCTGCCGATGCGCGCGCGGTACTGGTTGACCACCGCCTCGGCGTCGCGCAGCTGCTCCTGCGTGGGCATCAGCGCGAGCCGGTTCTCCCATGCCCAGCCGTAGTACTGCGTATTGGCCAGTTCCAGGTATTCGGCGCCCATCTGCAGCGCCATCTCGATGATGGTGCCGACATGCGCCAGGTTGTGCCGGTGCAGCACGCAGTTCATCACCATCGGGTAGCCGTGCGCCTTGATCAGGCGGGCCACGCGCTGCTTCAGGTCGAAGGTGCGGGTGCTGGAGAGGAAGTCGTTGAGCTCGCGGGTGGAGTCCTGGAACGAGAGCTGGATATGGTCCAGGCCAGCTTCACGCAGGCCGGCCAGGCGGGCGTCGGTCAGCCCCACGCCCGAGGTGATCAGGTTGGTGTAGAAGCCGAGGCCGTGCGCGTGCCGCACCAGCGCCTCCAGGTCCTTGCGCAGCAGCGGCTCGCCGCCGGACAGGCCGAGCTGTACGGCGCCCAGCGCACGGGCCTGGGTGAATACGTCGCACCACTGCACGGTATCGAGCTCGGCCGTGTTGCGGGCGTAGTCCACCGGGTTGGAGCAGAAGGCGCAGTGCAGCGGGCAGCGGTAGGTCAGTTCCGCCAGCAGCCACAGTGGCGGGCCGGGCGACACCTCAGACCAGCCAGCCGCGTTCGATTGCATGTTTGACAAAGGCATGTACCTCCGGGGCGATGCCCTGCACGCCGAAGGCGGCCTGCAGGTCGTCGATCAGCATGTCCAGCGTGTGGCCGCCGTCGCAGCGCTGCAGGATCGCCGCGGCGCTGTCGTTGAGGGTGACCATGCCTTCCGGGTACAGCAGCACCCAGCTTTGCTGGGACTCCTCCCATTGCAATCGGAAGGTCCGTTGCAGCACCGGTCTGGCAAGGTCGGGAGCGCTGGCTGTCATGGGTTGGCTTGCTGGATGGCGTCGAGCATCGACCAGAGCACGTCGAGCTTGAATTGCAGGATATCGAGGGCGCGTTGCTGTTGCGCCGCGGTGCGGAAGTAGCCCAGCGTCACGTGCAGGCCGTGGTCCACGTCGCGCAGGGCCAGCGGAATGCGCGAGCGGAAGTAGTCGAGGCCCGCTGCATCGATCCACGGGTAATGCGTCGGCCAGCCGGCCAGGCGCTCCTTGTGGATCGCGGGCGCGAACATCTCCGTCAGCGACGAGCACACGGCTTCCTGCCACGGCGCGCGCCGGGCGAAATTGACATAGGCGTCGACGGCGAAGCGCACGCCGGGCAGCACGTGCCGGTGTTGGACCAGTGCCTCGCGTTCCAGCCCCACCGCCTGGCCAAGGCGCAACCAGGCCTCGATCCCGCCGGGCTGCTCGCCGGTGCCATCGTGGTCGAGGATGCGCACCACCCACTCCCGGCGGGTATCGCGATCCGGGCAGTTCGACAGGATCGCGGCATCCTTCAGCGGGATGCAGGCCTGGTAGTAGAAGCGGTTGGCCACCCACGCGCGGATCTGCGCGGGCGAGCACTGCCCCGCGGCCATGCGTTGGTTGAAGGGATGATGGATGTGGTAGCCGCTTTCTTTGGCGCGCAGACGGGCTTCGAACTCTGCCGGGCTCCATGCGATCGGTTCTGTCATAGCGTGATCTCCATGCCGTCGTAGGCGAGTTCGATGCCGTGCCGCGTCAGCACGGCGCGCTCCGGCGAGTCTTCGACCAGCACCGGATTCGTGTTGTTGATGTGGATAAGGATCTTGCGGCTGGCGGGCAGCCGGTCGAGGATTTCGATCATGCCGCCGGGGCCGGACAGCGGCAGGTGGCCCATGTCGGCGGCGGTCTTGCCGGAGAAGCCGAGGGCCTGCATTTCATCGTCGCGCCAGAAGGTGCCGTCGACCAGCACGATGTCCGCGCTGCGCAGCTCGGTGAGGACGTGGTCGTCGACCATGCCGAGGCCGGGCGCATAGAAGGCACGGCGGCCGCTGCGGCGGTCTTCGATGCGCAGGCCGATATTGTCGCCGGGGCGGGGCGCGTGGCGATTGGGCGAGTAGGGCGGGGCCTTGCTTTGCAGCGGTACGGCGGCAAGCGTCACGCCGTCCAGCGGTGGTATCGAAAGCGGCGTGCCGTCGCAGGGCAGGGCGTGCGTGTGCAGCCCGCAGTAGTGCGACAGGATGCGCGTCAGCGGGAAGGCCGCGCCAAGATCATCGAGCACGGATGCCGTCGCGTAGACCGGCAGCGCCTGGCGGTGCTCGCGCAGCATCAGCAGGCCGGTCACGTGGTCGATCTGCGCATCCATCAGCACCACCGCCGCGATGGCGGTATCGCGCGGCGCGCGCGCCGGTTGTAGCGCAGGCGACTGGCGTAGCTGCTGCAGGATATCGGGCGAGACGTTGACGAGGATCGCGTCCGGTCCTTCACCGTGCAGCACGATCGATGATTGCGTGCGCGGCGTGGCGCGTACCGAGCCCCGGCGCACGCCATCGCAGTTGTGGCAATTGCAGTTCCATTGCGGAAAGCCGCCGCCGGCGGCCGACCCCAGTACCCGGATGGTTGTCATGGCGCGTGCGCTTTGTGGTGAGTCATGGCATTTACCGCCGTCGTTCCCGCCTGCGCGGGAATGACGGCAGAAGCCGATGCGTTAGCTGAACAGCCAGCAAGACGGGCATTGCGCCTGCCCGACCGCACGCACGCTCAACGGTTGGCGATGTACATCGTGATTTCAAAGCCAAGCCGCAGCTCGGTGTAGGCGGGCGTGGTCCATGTCATGTCTGTCTCCTTGGGTGGCATGGTTAGTGAATATCGTCCTGGTACGGCAGCGCGGCTGCCGCCTCGCTGACAAGGCAACATCCATGCCCGACGCACCCATGACATCGGCCCGTTTTTGCCTGCGTACGCCGGACGCGCAGCGCATCCATGTACGACTGGTCGGCCCCGCGGATGGCGAGCCATGGCTCGTCCTGCATGGCGGGCCTGGTAGCGGCTGCGCTGACGCGATGGCGGGATGGTTCGACCATGAACGGCATCGCGTGGTGATGCCGGACCAGCGCGGCGCGGGGCGATCCACGCCGGCAGGTGGCCTGCGCCGCAATAGCGTGGGCGCGCTGCTGGCCGACCTCGAACAGTTGCGCCGGACCCTGGGAATCGAACGATGGGGGGTGGTGGGCGGATCGTGGGGCGCGGCGCTCGCACTGGCGTATGCGGCGCGATGCCCGGACGCCGTGGCGGCGCTGGTGCTGCGTGGCACCTTCCTGACCGGGCGTGACGACGTGTTCGCGTTGTTCGCGCCGCGCCATGGAGGGCGCCGGATGCTGCAATGCGTCAAGCCGCAGGGCGAACGCCTGCCCGATCCGCGCGCCCGGCTGCTCACTGTGTCACGGCTGTTGCAAAGTGGTACGACTGTTCAAAAACGGGACACTGCCGCGGCATGGCGAGTCAGCGAACAGGCGCTGCTAGGCCTGTCGCCCCGGCTGCGTTGCCGCCGCCAGTCCCGGCGCGAGCGGGACGCGACGGTGAACAAGTACCGCATTCAGGCGCATTACCTGCGCAACCGGGCCGGGCTGGGCAAGCCCGCCTTGCTGAAGGCGGCGCGCAGGATCGCCGCGCGAGGCCTGCCAGTAACGGTGCTGCATGGCCGTGCCGATGCGGTGTGCCGTCCCGCCAATGCACTGCGCCTGCAGGCGGCCATGCCGGGCGCCCGACTGGAATGGGTGGCCGGCGGGCACCTTGCCAGTGGCGTCATGGGCGATGCCCTGGCGGCTGTCATCCGCGCAGCCGGCTGGCAGCGGTGACAGCGCTGGCCCGGCGTGGCTTTCCCGATGCGATGCTCGCCGGGGCTGCGGATGGCTGCGAAGATCAGCCCGCCTGGTGCGGCAGCCCGCGCGCCTCTTCCATCTTCCGGTAGACCGTGTTGCGCGAGATGCCCAGCGCCTTGGCCGCCGCCGAGATATTGCCGTTGTGCGCCTTCACCGTGGCGACGATGGCCATTGCCTCGACATCGGCCAGCCGCGCCGGCAGGGCGCCTGGTTGCGCGCCTGGCAGTAGCTGGCTCACAGGCACGGCAGCCGTCCCTTGCCGCTCGCGCAGGTCGTCCAGGAAATCGTCGGGCAAATGGTCCTGGGTGATTTCGGCCTCGCCTTCGGCCATCAGCCGCGCCGTACGCAACAGGTTGCAGAGCTGGCGGATATTGCCCGGCCAGTGGTAGCGGCGGAACAGCTCCATGACCTCGGCGGCGATGCGGGGCGGTTCGCTTGTGGCGTGGCTTTCCGCCTGGCCCAGGCGCAGCAGCTTGTTTGCCACCACGTCGAGATCGCTGCGCTCGCGCAACGCCGGCAGCCGCACCACCAGCCCGTTGAGGCGGTAGTACAGGTCTTCCCGGAACTGGCCGTTGGCCACCAGCTCGCGCAGGTTGCGATTGGTGGCGCAGACCAGCGACACGTCGATATGGATCACCTTGCTGCTGCCCAGCGGCGATACCGCGCGTTCCTGTAGCGCGCGCAGCAGCCGGCCCTGCAGGTGCAGCGGCATGTCGCCGATCTCGTCCAGGAACAGCGTGCCGCCGTTGGCCAGCAGCATCTTGCCGATGCCGCCCTTCTTGCGGGCGCCGGTGAAGGCACCTTCCTCGTAGCCGAACAGCTCCGACTCGATCAGGTTCTCGGGGATCGAAGCGCAGTTCACGGCGATAAACGGCCCGGCGTGGCGCGGGCTGTCGGCATGGATGGCGCGCGCCATCAGTTCCTTGCCGGTGCCGGTTTCGCCCAGCACCATCACCGGAATGTCCTTGCCGATCACCTTGCGCAGCTTGGTGATGACCGCCCGGATCTGGGCATCGCCGGTGTCCAGGTCGTCCAGCCCCGCCGGCCGTGCCGGCTCGGCGCACAGGCTGCGTGGCACGATGGCCGTGTCCCCGGCGCCTGCGTGGACGGCATACGCGCCGCCGGTGGACACCCCGGCTGGCGAGGCTTTCGACTCGACCCGCGCGCTGACCTTGACGCCGCTCGGCAACTGCAGCTGCACCATGCCGGCCTGCCCGGCGCGCACGGCATCGAACAGCTGCGACATCGACAGGCCGAACAGCGAGGAAAACGTGTGCGCCTGCAGCGCGCCGTTGGACAGGCCAAGCTGGAACTGCCCGCTGCGGTTGGCCGACAGGAAGCGGCCGCCGGGCGTGAACGAGACGATGCCCTCCACCAGCGTGCCCAGGAACTCCGCGCGCGAATGGAAGCGGATGCAGACCATGTCGCGGAAGGCGTTGCCGAAGAGCTGGTTCTCGATCATCTGTGCCGACATCCGTACCAGCGCCATGGTGTGCTTGTGGAAACCGCGCTGGTCGCCGGTTACATCTAGGGCCCCGACGGTCTTGCCATAGGGATCGAGGATGGTCATGCACGAGCACGTCAGGAACTGGTTGGCCTCCAGGAAGTGGTCGGCGCCGTGTACCAGGGTGGCGCGGTCCTCGGCCAGGGCCGTGCCGATGGCGTTGGTGCCGCGGCGTTCTTCCGACCAGTCCGCGCCCGGGCGCAGCGCCACCTTGTCGGCCCGGGCGAGGAAGTCGTCGTCGCCCATTGAGTGCAGGATCAGCCCGTCGGCGTCCGTCAGGATGACCATGCTCTGCGTGTTCACGATCTGGTCGTAGAGCGTTTCCATCACCGGCAGCGCGTAGGTGAACAGGGACTGGCTGCGCTCGATCCGCGTTTTGAGCTCGCTTTGCAGTACCGGACAGAAGTCCGGCGATTCGTAGGGACGCAGGCCGTAGGAGGCGGAGCGCTGGTGGGCCTGGGCAATCAGGTCGGCGCGTTCAGGCTGGGCCGCGCCAGCTGTCTGTGGGCGGACAGGTTCCGCTTGCAAGGTCATCTCTGTGTCTCCTGTGGAAAATCGCCCGCGATCTTTGCGCGGGTCGCTGTCGGCGCCTTCGCCGCCTTTACCGGGGGCTTGGTCGACAGTGTTGCGTCATGAAGCAAAACGCTTGCCAGAGTGTGGCATTCCGGGACACGGGCAGCCGATGCTGCGTTGCACATGCCGGCGCAGGCCCCGCCAGGCCCGTGAAAACCAGGCGCGTGTCGTTGCCGTCCCGCTGGTATGGCTCTTGCGGAAAGGGAGGCAAACAACAGAGCAAAACCCATTCACCGTAGGAGACATCCATGAAACCGCAGCGCCGCCTGCTTGCCTTGCTCTCGCTTTGCGCAACCCTGACGCTCGTCCCGGCCGGGACCGTGCTGGCCCACGGCGACGTCACGCCACAAGCCGTCGATACCAAGGCGCTGCCGCCGCTTGGCGACGAATGGCGTCCGGACAATCCCTACCGGACCGGCGCGGCGCACGATGAAGCCATGCGCATCGGCAGCTCGGCCTACAACCAGAACTGCGCGCGCTGCCACGGCCTGGAAGCGGTGTCGGGCGGGATCGCGCCGGACCTGCGCAAGCTCGACAGCGACTGCACCTCGCTGGCCGATGCCAAGAAGAAGCAGGCGTGCATGAGCGAGATCTCGCAGTTCTACACCACCACCGTGCGCAAGGGCCGCACGCGCGACGGGCGCGTGTATATGCCGCCATTTGACGGCGTGCTGAGCCAGGAAGCGGTGTGGGCGATCAAGACCTACCTGGAATCGCGGCGGGAGTGAGGGGAGGGCACGTCAGCATCCTTTGCCATCGTCCTGCTTCCGGCCCCGCAGCGGCGGGGCCCAATGAAAACCCGAGGAGACCCCCATGCCTGCCAGCCCTGCCTGTGGCCCGAGGCGTTCCGTGATCCAACCGCCGGCGTCTGCGGCCAATGCCGTGCGCTGGCTGTGCGGCGCGTTGCTGGCTGCGATCGCACTGCTCGGCATGCAGCCTGCCATGGCAGACCTGGACCGGATCCGCCAGAGCGGCACCCTGAAAGTTGCGGTCTACAAAGGCTTGCCGCCATTCTCCGCGGCGGCGGGCAGCCAGTACGCGGGCATCGACGTGGCGCTGGCCAGGGCATTGGGCAAGGAGCTGGGTTTGTCCGTGTCGCTGTTGCCGTTCGACGCCGATGAAAACATGTCGGACGACCTGCGCGCCATGGTCTGGCGCGGCCATTACCTTGGCTATGGGCCGGCGGACGTGATGCTGCACGTACCGGTCGACCGGGCCTTCATGCGCGAGAACGACAAGGCGCTGATCTTCGCGCCCTATTACCGCGAGACCTTCGTGCTGGTGCTGGACCGCCAGCGCCTGCCGGCCGTCCGCAACCTGGCAGACCTGGCCGGGCAGCCGACCGGCGCAGCCGCCGGCTCAGCCGGCGCCAATGCGCTGCTGGCCGGCGCGGGCGGCGCCTTGCGCAACAAGGTCAGGATCTACCCCGAAGCCGAGGACGCGCTGCGCGCGCTGTTCGCCGGTGATATCGCCGCGGCGATGGTGACGCGCGCGCAATACGAAAGCGCACTCAAGGGCGCCGATCAGTCCGCCGCCCGTTTTGCCACGGCGGATATCAGCTCGCCGCTGCTGCCGCCGCGCGGCTGGGCCGTGGGCATGGCCATCAAGGCCGGCCAGAAGGACCTGGCGGAATCGCTGGAGAATGCGCTGGACGCGCTGCGCAAGAAGGGCGAGCTGGAGCGGATCTTTGCGCGATATGGGGTGACGATGCAGGAGCCGTGAGGCGGCTGCGACCTGTAGTCGCAGCCATAAAAAAGCCCCGGAATCGCGAGATTCCGGGGCTTTTCTTTCGGGACAGCCGGTGGCCGGACGCGATTACAGGGCGGCGTCCTTCAGTTTCTTCATCGGACGCACCTTCACCTTCACACTGGCCGGCTTTGCGGCAAACCATTGATCTTCGCCGGTGAAGGGGTTCTTCCCAAAGCGCTTCTTCGTGGCCGGCACTTGAATGGCCGACACCTTGAACAGACCCGGCAGCGTGAATTCACCCGCGCCCTTCTTGTGAATCGCGCTCACCATGGTGTTTTCAAGCTGGGTAAGCACAGTCTGCACGGTCTTCTTGTCCAGTTCGGTCTGGGCGACAAGGTGTGCCAGCAGGCTCGACTTGGTGAACGTGTCCTTCAGCGGCTTGGCGACCGGGGCAGGCGCGGCAGCCTTCTTGGCCGGAGCGGCGTTCTTCGCCGGAGCAGCCTTCTTCGCAGCGGTCTTCGTGGCAGTCTTTGCTACAGGTTTTGCTTTCGTGGCCATAGTCGTGTCTGGTTGGAAATGCGCGCCTGCAGGCTGGAGTCAGTTGCAGCGCACCGGCGAAGGATAGCAAAAGCTGCCGCGCATGCAAGGGCTGGAAAGCACTGCCGCTCACCGGCTGGTGCGCTTTTGCAACGTCTCGGCCGGGATAGTGGCCGCGATGCGGTCGCAGGTACGGTGGCTTGCCGGCCCAGGCATCTGGCTACGGCCCGAAAAAGCTGAACTTCAGCAGGTGCGACGAGCACCGCCAGCGATGGCGTTCATGCCGCGCCCAGGCGTCGCGCATTTGCCGTGGCACGGCCGTGAATCGGCGCGAGGATCTCCTGCATCAGGGATGTCGCCGAACTGACCAATTGCAGGGGACTGGCGGGGAAGTCAGTTGCCAACCTCAAGAGTTCGGTCTGGCGTTCGAACCATTGCGCGGCCGAACCACTCGACGCCAGCGTCGTGGCTGCAGCCGATGTAGCCCAGAGATGATCGCTGGTGTCCTTTGCGAGCCCCAGGGTCAGATTTATCAATCCCGATTGCATCGCAAGGAGCGATTCGGATGCGGCTTCCCCCTTTTCAACACTCATGAGGCTGAATTCGTGCCGGTCCTGCTCATCAGGCGACGGACCCGCTATCGCCATGCGCGTCGTGCGAACGGTGACGACATGGATCGTCGCCTGGAGCAATTCGCACATTTCACTAAAGAGGCGCGACCAATTTGTGGAAACGTCAATGACGGGCTGGGAGATAGCGGAGGAAGGCAAGGTGTTTTCCTTGGGTGTCCGTTTGATACGGACAGTAGAAGAGGGTAAGGATCGTGGGGCTCTGCGTTCGAAGAGTTGTCGGGTAGAGGCCCAGCTTGCCGACAACTGAACAGGTCAGGCCGCAACAAGCACGGGGGCGCACTCGTATTCATGAGGGCGTCTGGGCAGGCTTTGTTTCTCGCGGATCCAACGTATGCTCAAGGATAAGTGCATATATGTTGCACTGCAACATATCTTTCGTGTTGGGATGGAAAAGTGGCAGAGCAGCCGCTTATCCTGCGTGCCATCCGTCGGATACCATGCAGCAGTTCGTGGAAAGACTACGGGTGGCGGTCCGGCGACACAGCAGGGGAGTTCGGGATCGCGGCTGAGCCCGATGGGCGTGCGGATTCGTCCTGTGGGGATAGGTTGCCTTGATCCCCCGCAGGCTTCCTGCCGGTCACCATGGCCAGGATCAGGTTTTCCTTGTGCAGCCGACTCATGAGACTCGCGGCGCCAATGTGGACGCATACCAGCGCCAGCAGCACGTATGCAAGGATGGCATGGACGTCCTTGGGCAAGTCTTCACCCCAGAACCTTTCCAGCCGCGATATCCAGCCTGTGGCCGCCAGTGAGAGGATGAGGATCCACAGCGCCAGCATCATCATCGCGCCCAGTGGATTGTGGCCAAGGTAGCGGGGCGGATGCCCGGCAACAGCGGCTTTGACGTACGCGACAACGCCTGCGCGGCCGGGAACCCATTCGCGGAAATTCCCTGCGCCGTTGCCCACCATGCCCCAGGCCACGCGAATAAGCACCAGGCACGCGGCCGCGTAGCCAAGATTGCGGTGCAGCGGCCCGCCGGAATCCTCGTACAGGTCCCACAGCACCAGTACCGCCACGCTCCAGTGCGTGATACGGACGACGGGATCCCAGACCAGGATGGTCGGGCGCGGCGGCTTCACGGCGGGGCTACAGGAAGGTGCGACGTTACTTCTCTATTTCCGCCTTTACCACATCCAGTGTCTTGGTATCGAAGTAGATCTCCGCCTTCTTTCCATCCTTGGTCGTGCCGTAGATCTCGTAGCAATTTCCATCTACCTTAAACTTCTTGATGTTGTAGCCCTGCGCTTCAATCTTTGCGCGGGCGTCGCTTTCCTTCATCCATTCGCTTTTGGGATGCGCGGGACATTTCGCGCTGGCCAGCGCGGAACCGGACACCAGGATCATTGCCATCAGCGCGCCAATTCTAAGCATGAAAAGTCTCCGCTACGGTGGGAGGATTCAGCATAGTGCACGCGAAAATGATTCGCAATCAGCGGCAGCACTACTGGCCCGCTGGTCGCGAAGGCCAACAACGTCCTCAGCTATCACTTCTGACCGAGGGCAGTTGCGTCAGCGCTTGCCAGCGCCGTCACACCTGAATCAGAAATCCACCTTCTCCCCCGGCTGCGGCACGATTACTCGCGTCGCCGCGCCGCTACGCAGCGCCGCCGTAAACTCCGCCGGTGTCCCCTGCAACTGCGGCGACGTCTGATAGTGGATCGGAATCGCAAACCTCGGCCGGATCATGTCCCGCACTGCGATCGCGGCATCCTGCGGCCCCATCGTAAAGTGCCCGCCGATGGGGATGAGCACCAAGTCAGGCTTGTAGAGGTCGCCGATCAATCGCATGTCGCCGAACAGCCCCGTATCGCCCATGTGCCAGATCCTGAATCCGTTTTCCATCTCGATGATGTAGCCCACGGGCTCACCGCCGTAGTGGGTTTCGTCCTTGCCGGTGGTGGGGTTCTTCAGCACCAGTTCGGAGGAATGCTCGGCATGCACCGCGGTGATCTTGGGACCGGTCGGACCGAAGGGCATCACCGTGCCGGTCTTGCCGAAGCGCTGGACCAGCGCCGCGGGCACCATGCCCAGGCTGATGAGCGCCTGGCCCATGCCGCCGCCGTTGTAGATCGGAGCGTTGTTCAGCTGGGCCAGCGCGGGCGCGTCGCCGAGGTGGTCGTTGTGGGCGTGTGTAACGAGGATGAGGTCGACCTTGCCCAGTGCCTGCAGTTGCTTGAAGCCGGCGGGCGTCTTGGGATTGGTGGTCAGCCACGGATCGATGACGATGACCTTGCCGCCGGGCGTGGTGATCCGGATGGCGGCCTGGCCGAGCCACAGGACTTCAGTCTTGCCAGCGGCGGAACGCGTGGCGGGCCCGGGCGCCTGGGTGACCGCGGTTGGCGTCGGGGGCGGCGTGCCGCAGGCGGCGAGCGTGGCAACGGCGGCGGTGAGTACTACTGAGCGGAGTCTGATCATGGTCTTCCTTCCGGTAGCTGAGTCACCTCTCAAACCGTGCCAGCCCAACGGGGGCAGGGGGCGAGGTGCAGTATCGGCAGGGGTCCCAGCAGTGTCAACTCGGCACTACCCGCGGGCGCCAGGGTGAAATCAATCGCTTCGCCTCATCGCACAAACACCCCAAGCCCTTCGTGATCGTAATACTCCAGCCACACCCGTTCGCTGGAGAATGCCGCCCGCGAGATCGTGCCCAGGGTCGCGTTCTCATTGTGGAGCGTGAAAGTAAAGACATCTCCGTCCCAATGGGTCAGGGGCAGGGTCAGCGGCTTCGCGCCGAGCGTCATCACCAGCGTGCCACCCTGGTCGGTCACCTGCAGCGGGCCGTAGTAGTCGTTCTGGTAGGTGCCGGTGTACGCCGACAGGGCGCGCGGCGGCAGCGGGTTGGCGGGGATTGGCTGGCCGACCAGGCGGCCTTCCGGTGCGAGCAGCGGCGCGAAGGCGTCGGCGAAGATCTTGCCCCAGTCGCGGCGGATGGCGCCGTATTGCACGAGGTCGAAAAACTGCGCGTTGAGCGTTTCGGGGATGCCGATGGGGTAGCCGTTGGTCAGTGTCACGATGGCCAGGTCCAGCGAGGGCACCGCGGTGAAGTTGGTGGCCGCGCCCACCACGAACGCGCCAGAGTGGTTAAGCGAAGTCAGCCCGAGTTCGGTCGTGCCGATATTGAAGCCATAGCCGTAGTGGCCGGCGGGGCGGCCGTTGGCGGGCGGGTTGCTTTGCATCTGCGGGGTCAGGGCGGGCGCCAGCGCGGCGGCGTCGACGATGCGCCGGCCGGCGAATTCGCCGTTGCCCAGCAGCATGGCCAGCCATTTGGCCATGTCGTTGACGGAGGAGCTGACACCGCCCGCGGGCGACTGCGCATCCGGCATGGAGCCCATGCCTTGCACCCAGCTGCCGTTGATCTGCACGTGGCCGAGGGCATGGTTGTCGCGCGCGGCGAAGTCGGCGTAGCGCGAACTGGTGCGGGTCATGCCCAGTGGCCGGTAGATGGCCTGTTCCGACAGTGTCGCCCAGTCGATGCCCGCGGCGGTGGCCACCGCCTCGGCCGCGGCCGTCATGCCGAAGTTGGTGTAGTCGTAGACCGCGCGGAATGGATGGAGCGGCAGATAGCGCAGGCGTGTCAGCACCTGGCGGCGGTCGTAGCCCATGTCTTCGAGCCGGTCCCCGGCGTGGTCGGGCAGGCCGGAGCGGTGGGCGTACATGTCGCCGATGGTGACGGCCTCGGTGACCTCCGCTTCGGACAAGGCGAACCAGGGCAGGTGCTGCTGCACCGGCGTGTCCCAGCTGATGCCGCCGCCGCCGACCTGGCGCGCCACCACGGTCGCGCCAATGGGCTTGGAGACGGAGGCGAGCTGGAACACGGTGTCGGCGTCGACGGGCGCGGAATCGGTGACCAGCCGGCGGCCGAAGCCTTTGGCATAAACGGTTTGATCGCCGCGTACCACGGCCACGGCCATGCCGGGCAAGCTGGAGCTTGCCATCAGTTTGGCGGCCAGCGTGTCGAGCTCGGCGATGGCCCCGGTGATCTGGGATTCGGGTATGGCATCGGGCGGATGGGTGGGCGCAGCGTCATCGCCGCCGCAGGCGGGCAGGGCAGGGAAGAGCAGGCCGCCCAGCGCGGCTTGCAGGAATCGGCGACGCTCTTGCAGTTTGCCCACGGCAGTTCTCCCGACAGGCGGCGCGGCCGCGCCCATGGATAGAACTACTGTAGGCGATGAGGGCGGAGGGAGGCGAATGCGAAGGGTCTTATCGACGCTGCGTTGCCGGAGCGAGAGACTGCATGCCTCACCGAGGGGCTCGGTGAGCGGGTGTGACAACTCGCAAGCGCAGTAGCGGATCAGGCAAAAAAAATCGCACGAGCAAGCTGTTTCCACGGCGGGCCGGGCGGGGCAGCCGCATGGCTGGCCGGTTTCCTCCGCTATTGCACCGGTATTGTCACCCCCGTCGTCAGGCCCGCCACCCTTCGATTTCGATTGGGCTAGCGGGTTTTCTCTAGTCGGAGCAAAAACGCTATGCAAACGCGCAGCTATGACACCACAGACGTCCTGAATATCGTCCCGGCCGGAACGGTGGAATCCCTGGAGCGAGTCAGCGCCGGGTTGAGCGCTATTTTGTCGTTGTTGGAAAAAGAGAGCGAACGGTCGGAGCCGACCCATGACGTCCATTGCCTGCTGTTGATGGTCAAATCGCAGTTGGACCAGGCAACGTCCGAGCTTTGCCCTGCGGATTAAGAGTCCGATGGTGCAAAACAAAAAGCCCGCACTTCCGTGCGGGCTTCTCGCTTCAAAAACCTTGGTGCCCAGGAGAGGACTCGAACCTCCACAGTGTTGCCACCGCTAGGACCTGAACCTAGTGCGTCTACCAATTCCGCCACCTGGGCAAGGTGAGCGCCGCATTCTACAGGGCGCGACAGATTTTGCAAGTGCGCGGTGCTTCCACCAGTCACGCCTCGGGCATTTCAGTGGCAAGGATTTCAAACAGCGCCTTAGCCGCAGGCTGCAGCGCCCGGTCGCGACGGCGTATCAACGCCAGCACCCGGTCCACGGTCGGTTCAACCAGCGGGATGGCGCACAATCTCGGATGATCCGGCGGCAACGCCAGGCCCGGCAGCACTGCCATGCCGAGGCCGGCTTCAACCAGTGCCAATACGCCGACCACGTGGTTGGCCTCGTAAAAAATGGTCGGACGCCGTTCAAGATGCGCGATGGCATTTTCAATCAGGGCGCGATTGCCGCTTTGCTTCGAGACGCCGGCCATCCGCTGCCCGGCCAACTCCTCCCATGCGACAGACTTGCGTCCGGCCCAGGCGTGGTCACGTCGCAACGCCAGCAAATAAGGCTCAGTACGGACCGTGAGGAATTCGATATTGGGTTCCTGGGCGCCCATGAAGTTGAGGCCAAAATCCGATTCTCCGGACAGGACGCTGGCCAGTGCGGCGTTTGCACTTTCATCAATCACGCGGACGCGTACACCCGGATGACGACCTGCGAATACGCTGATGGCATCGGGCAGCAGGTGCACCGCAGCCGACGGTATCGCCGCCACCGTTACCAGCCCGCGCCGGAGCGCGGCCTCGTCACCAAGCCGGAACACGGCGCCATCGAGAATGTCCAGCGCAGCCCGGGCCTCCTCCAGGAACTGCCTGCCGATGTGGGTCGGTTCCACGCGCCGGGTGGTCCGCTCCAGCAAGCGCGAGCCGAGCGTCTTTTCCAGCTTGTCGATTCTCCGGCTGAGCGCTGGCTGCGAGATATGCAGCGTCTCGGCAGCGATCCGGAAACTGCCCATTTCCGCAGTGGCGACAAAGGCCTGCAAATCCTCAAGGGCGAAATTAATGCGCGACATGCATGAAATCATCAGAACATTGCAATTCACAGAATAGTCGCGCCCGAATACCCTTGCAATGCTCGCCGCTCCCGCGTCTGGGATGTGTCGGCGGGCCGCATAAATCAACATGGAGACGTTATGAAGCTGACCGCCATGGCCGCCAGCAAGGCCTCGCTTGTTTTCCTGCTATGGCTGGCGGGGCCGGTCTGGGCAGACGATATCCGCGTCATTACCTCGGGCGGCTTCACGGCGGCGTACCAGCAACTGGTGCCGCTGTACGAAGCCGCGACGCAGGACCGGATCATCACCGCCTATGGCGCGTCGATGGGTAACGCGCCGGATTCCATTCCCAGTCGGCTGGCTCGCGGCGAGACTTTCGATGTGGTGATCCTTGCGGACTCTGGCCTTGAGAAGCTGGTATCCGAAGGGAAGGTGGCGGCCGGGAGCAGGGTGGACCTGGCCCGGTCGCTGATCGGCATGTCGGTCCGCAAAGGCACGCCCAGGCCCGATATCAGCACAGTGGAAGGCCTGAGGCAGACCTTGCTCAACGCAAAATCGATTGCGTATTCCGCCAGTGCCAGCGGGACCTACCTTTCCAATGAATTGTTCAGCCGGCTCGGCGTCGCGGACCAGATCAAGGACAAGGCGCACAAGATCTACAGCGAGCGTGTCGGCGCCGTAGTGGCGCGCGGCGATGCGGAAATCGGCTTCCAGCAGGTCAGCGAGTTGCTGCCATTCAAGGAGCTGGATTTTGTCGGGCCATTGCCGGCCGAGTTGCAGCAATCGGTCTTCTTCTCTGCCGGCATGGTCGCGGGCAAGCAGTCCGCGGCAGCTGCGCGCTTTGTCCGGTTCCTTGCGTCCCCCGCGGCGGCCTCGATCGTACGAATAACGGGGTTGGAGCCGGTCGCCACGCCTCTGCCGCCACCGGCGCCTCCTGCGCTCGGACAGGCTTCGAAGCAGTAAGCCTGTCTGGGCTGCCGCAAAAACAAAAAGCCCGCACTTCCGTGCGGGCTTCTCGATGAAACCGTGGTGCCCAGGAGAGGACTCGAACCTCCACAGTGTTGCCACCGCTAGGACCTGAACCTAGTGCGTCTACCAATTCCGCCACCTGGGCAAGGTGAGCGCCGCATTCTACAGAAGGCGGCGGAATTTGCAAGCGCTTCTGGCGGGCTTACGCAGGAATTCTTGCCGGAACACGATCCTCTGCAATCCGGCAGTACCGGCGTCGATCAGAACGACGGCACCATAGCGCCCTTGAACTGGGCCTTCATGAACTGGCGCACGTCTTCCGACTGGTACGCGGCGACCAGCTTCTTGACCCACGGCTTGTCCTTGTCCTGCGTGCGCACGACGATGATGTTGGCGTACGGGCTGCGCAGGTCTTCCAGGCCGATGGCGTCCTTGGTCGGCTGCAGGCCGGCGGCGAGCGCGTAGTTGGTGTTGATGACGGCGGCGCTGACGTCGGGCAGGGCGCGCGCAAGCTGGGCGGCGTCCAGTTCCACGATCTTCAGCTTCCTTGGGTTCTCGGCCACGTCCAGCGGGGTGGCGTTGGCACCGTTGGTGCCGGTGCCGGCCTTGAGCTTGATCACGCCTTGCGACTGGAGCAGCAGCAGGGCGCGGTTCTCGTTGGACGGGTCGTTGGGCACCGCGACCTTGGCGCCTTGCGGCAGGTCCTTTGCCGACTTCAGGTTCTTCGAATAGATGCCCAGCGGCGAGATATAGGTGTAGCCCACGCTGGTCATCTTGTAGCCGCGCTGCTTGACCTGGCTATCGAGGTAGGGCTGGTGCTGGAAGCTGTTGGCGTCCAGGTCACCGGCGTCGAGCGCGGCGTTGGGCTGCACGTAGTCGTTGAACTCCACGACCTTGACGTTCAGGCCGTTGCGCTTGGCCACTTTCTGGACGACTTGCCAGACTTCGGCATCCGGGCCGCTGACGGTGCCGACGCGGATGGTCTGTTCCTGGGCCGAGGCGCTGCCAGCGGCGATAAAACCGATGGCGGACGCGGCAACTGCCAGGCGCTTGAAGAGAGACGTGCTGCGCATAAGAGTGCTGGAAATTTTTTGGCTATGTGGCTAGTGAGACATTCGCGCGCCGGGTCAGGGATCGCCTGCCCGGGCTAGGCCACAGATTAACGCAATTGCGTCAAAACTGCGTAGCGGGAAGGAATCTGGCGTCTATTTCTTTTTCATATGCTTATGAAAATCCAATGACGCCGATAGCCTGGCATTAAATGCTTTTGCGCCTTGCCTCAGTCCGCAAACACCTCGCGCAGGGTGCGCAGGGCCTCCAGCATCGTCTTTTCGTTAAGGCCGCCGGCTCGCTTGAGCAGCCGTGACTTGTCCACGGTCCGTACCTGGTCTAGGTCAAGCGCGATGCTGCATGGAAATGTGACACCCGAGCCTGGTCTTGGACAGGCGATATGTCCGAAAGCCGGTGCGCCGCGTCAGCCGGCCACCGCGCCATATCCTTCCCCTGCCCACTCAATAAAACAAAGCCCGTGCCCGAACGGATCCGACAGCGTCGCCTGCCGCCCCCATTCGTAATCCTGCGGCCAGTCCTCGATCTCCGCGCCGGCTCCCAGCGCGCGTTCGATAGCCTGTTCGAGGTTGGACACGACAAAGTCCAGGTGGACCGGCGTCCAGTGGCGGCGATAGTCGCGCCGGGTATCTGAGCGGGTGGTGGGGCGGGTGCCCGCGGGTTTGGCGAGCAGGTAGATCGGCGTAGTGCCGCCGACCATTTCGGCGACGGTACCGTCGAACAGCTTGCGGTTCAGCTTCAGGCCGAGCGCTTGTTCGTAAAAGCCGATGCCGCGCGACAGGTCGTCGACGTCGATATTGATCAGCAACTCCATGACAGCCTCCTGACGGCGTTCTGTGTGAGGGCGGCCGCATTGTGCGCCCGGCCTCCTGACAATTCCTGTCAGGAGTGATGTTTCAGCCGGCCGGCAGGCGGGGTGTCTGGAGGGCGGCGTCAGCGCTCCAGCAACCGGCGCACGACCGGGCACAGCGCATCGCCCAGCGCCAGGTGAGCGTCGGCGTCCAGGTGTACACCATCGACCTCGCTGCTCTGAATCAAAGTGCCCGCATCGAACAGCGGGCAGTCCAGTTGCGCGCAAACCTCTGCAACGGCTTGCGGCAAGCCTGCCCACTTGTGCTCGCCGCCCGCGAACTTGGGCGCCAGCGGGCCGCGCGGCGTGCGGATCGGCGGCGGCGTGACCACCAGCACCGGCGGCACCGGCATGCCGGGTTCGATCGGTGCGGTGCGGATCGCATGCACCAGCGCGCCGATGCCCTGGGCGGCGTGCCAGGCGTTGTGCGGGTGCATCGACTGGAAATCGTTGTTACCGAGCATCAGGACCACCAGCGCCAGCGGCGAGTGGATCTCGATGCGCAGCGCGAGCCCTTGCAGGCCGTTGCGCCCGGGTTTGAAAGGATCGTCCCAGACCGTGCGGCGGCCGTTCAGGCAGTCTTCGATGATGCGCACGGGCGCGCCGCCGTCGGCGTTCAGGCCGAGTTCCAGCCGGCCGGGCCAGCGCACCGGGAAGGGCAGGCGCTGGCGGGTGCCCGGCACGATGCCCCATGAAAGCGAGTCGGCGTAGACAAGGACCTGGATGGGATCGGCTTCGGCCAAGGGCGCGGCGGGCATGAGGGGGCTCCAGTCGGCGGGATTGCGGTCGATAAGCTGCAATGGGAGCGACGTTCAGAGTACCGCCGCGGGCTGTGACAGAAATGTTGCACCGCGCAGACAAAAAGGTCTTCCGAACACGCGGAGACTTCATAATATCGACTTACTGCTGACAGGGAGAAAGAAGTTGCGTTTCGAGCACTTGGTTGAGATCAACGATCCAGGCAACCCACAACTGGATCCGCTGACGCCTGACCAGCTGTGGCAAGGGCTGGTGCTGCGCGCCGAGTCGCCCGAACTGTTCGTGCTGGGCCTGGACAGCGCCGAGGTGGTTGGCCGTGGCGACAACTGGATCGACCGCGTGCTGCATTTCGGCGCGGCCTCGATCCATGACCGCGTGGTATTCGAGCCGCGCCGGCAGGTGCGCTATGAAACCGCCGCCACAGCCGAGCATGCCGGCGGCACCCTGACCATGGCGATCGAGACCCCGGGCCCCGGCGCGCTTTTGCTTCGCTTTGTCTACGACACCACCATGCCGGCGGTCGATGCCAGCGGCGACGCTCGCTATGCCGAGATCGTCAAATCCGCCTACCACGAGGCCGACATCGACACCGTCCGCAAGATCCGCGAGATCGCCGACACCGGGCGGCTGGGGTGAACCGCGGCCCCGTCACGCCGGAGGGCTCCGGCCAGCCGCCGGGCGGACCGACGCGGCAGGCGCTGCGTGCCCGCTACGGGGATCGGCTGCGCTGGCTGGTGCTGGTGACGCTGATGCTGGGCACGATCTCGTCGATCGTCTCGTCCACCATCGTCAACGTTGCCATCCCGGACCTGAGCCAGCATTTCGCGCTGGGCCAGGAGCGCGCCCAATGGGTCGCGGCCAGCTTCATGATCGCGATGACGCTGTCGATGCTGCTGACGCCGTGGCTGCTCAATCGCTACGGGCTGCGCCGCACCTTCCTCGGCGCGTCGGTGTTGCTGGGCGTGGGCGGCTTCTTTGGCGGGTTCTCACCAACGTATGGCGTGATGATCGCGATGCGCGCGGCCGAAGGCGTGGCGGCGGGCATCATGCAGCCGTTGCCCAATATCCTGATCCTGCGCTCGTTCGAGGAACGCGAGCAAGGCAAGGCGATCAGCGCGTTCGGCTTCGGCGTGGTGCTGGCGCCGGCGTTGGGGCCGAGCCTGGGCGGCTTCCTGGTGGAGGCGTTCGGCTGGCGTTCGATCTTCTTCGTGGTGGTGCCGCTGACGCTGATCGGCGTGGTCATGGCGCGCCGCTTCATGGCGGTGGATTCGATCATGATTGGCGAGCGCGAGCCGCTGGACTGGCGCGGACTGGGGTTGGCCGGCATCGCCACGGTCAGCCTGCTCAACGGCGTGGTGCAGATGCGCGACAGCGTGCCCGCGGGCCTGGCGCTGGCGGGCTTCGGCGTGCTGATGCTGGCGGCCTTCGTGCTGTGGCAGCTGCGTGCCGCCTATCCACTGATGAACCTGCGGCTGTACAGCTACCGGCAGTTTGCGGCCGGGGCGGTGGTGGCCTTTATCTATGGCGCGGGGTTGTTCGGCTCGACCTACCTGCTGCCGGTCTACATGCAGATGGCGCTGGAATACACGCCGTCGCGCGCGGGCCTGGTGCTGCTGCCGGCGGGCGTGGCGCTGGCCCTGACGATCGGGCTGGCGGGGCGCTTCACGAATCGGATCGCGCCGCACGTGCAGGTGTCGTTCGGGCTGGCGCTGCTGGCCTTGTCGTTCGTGCTGATGGCGCTGGGTTCGCGCACCACGCCATACCTGGTGCTGGTGGCGCTGGCGGTGCTGGGGCGGATCGGGCTGGGCTGCATCCTGCCGTCGCTGACGCTGGGGGCCATGCGCGGCGTGGATTTCTCGCTGATCGCGCAGGGCTCGAGCTGCATCAACTTCCTGCGGCAACTTGGCGGGGCCATCGGCGTGAGCCTGGCTGGCGTGGGCCTGCAGTGGCGGCTGGCGGAGCACGGCGCGGTGGTGGGCCAGGCCGGCGATGCGGCGTTGCAGGCGGCGCGCATCCGGGCCTTCGATGAAACCTTCCTGGCGGTTGGGGTCGTGATCGCCAGCGCGATGTTCGCGGCGTGGCGGATCCGGCCGAGGCCGGTGCCGGCGGGCTGAAGCCGCCGGGGGAGTGGACGGTAGCGACGCCGTGCCATCGCGTGGCCGGGAGCGCCATGCCGGCGCCCCGCGGCAGGGTGCGGATCAGCTGGCGGCGCCGCTGCGCAGCTCTTCCACCAGCGCGATGTACTGTTCCATCGCCGGTTCGCGCGCGGTGCCGCGCAGCGCTTCCCAGGCTTCGAACTTGTAGCGGCCGACAAAGTCGGTCATGCCCGGCTTGTCGCCGTGGGCGTCGCCTTCGCTACCTTGCTTGAACAGCGCGTACAGGCGCAGCAGGGTCATGTTGCTGGGGCGCTCGCTCAGTTGCTTGACGTCGATCTGGGCCTGGTCGAAGCGTGCCTGCAGGTCGCTCATGGTTTCCTCCGTTTGTTCTGGCTGGATTGCAAAAGTGCAGCCCGATGATAGCCGCGCCAGCGTGCCCTACCGTGCGTATAAAACATCTGGCTGGATTGCAAAAGTGCAGCCCGATGATAGCCGCGCCAGCGTGCCCTACCGTGCGTATAAAACCGAAGAAGCCCTCGGTTCCGGGCGCCAGCGGATACAATCGCGCCATGTCCTGGATTCTTGCTGTTGAAACTTCTACGGAGTGGTGCTCGGTCGCGCTCGGACGTGCCGTCGCGGGTGCCGGAATCGAGTGCCTGGTGCGCCATGAGCACACCGGCGCACGCTCGTCCGCACGCGTGCTGCCGGCCGCTGGCGAGGTGCTGGCCGAGGCCGGCATCGCCCTCGCCGATTGCGCCGCGATCGCCTTCGGCGCCGGCCCGGGCTCGTTCACCGGCCTGCGCACGGCCTGCGGCGTGGCGCAGGGGCTGGCCTTCGGGGCCGGCCTGCCGGTGGTTCCCGTCAATACCCTGATGGCCTGCGCCGAACGCGCGCGCGAGGCTTCGCTGCCGGACAATACCGCGGTGCTGGTGGCGCTGGATGCGCGCATGGACGAGGCCTATTCCGGCGCCTTCCGCTGGGATGCCGCCGCGCGGGAATTGGCGGAAATCACGCCGATGCGGGTCGGCGCACCGGAAACGGTGACGTTGCCCGAGGGCGATTTCTGGATCGCGGGCAATGCCTCGACGGTATTCGGCGAGCGGCTGGCGGGCCTGGAGCGAGCGTCGCGCGTGCTGCCAGAGGCGATGCCGCATGCGCAGCCGATGGTCTCCATCGCCTTGCGCGCACTGGCCCGCGGTGAAGCCATCGACGCCGACCAGGCCATGCCGATCTACCTGCGCGACAAGGTCGCCCAGACCATCGCCGAACGCGAAGCCGTGGCCGCCGCACGCGCCGCGGCCCAGGCCGGGAGCGCATCGTGAGCGCCGCCTATCCGCTGGAAGAGCGCAACGAGTGGCCGGCAGTACCGGCCATGCCGCCGCTGCCGGACGGCTGGGCGCTGGGCCGCATGAGCGCGCTGGACCTGGAGGCCGTGGCCGGCATCGAGGCACGCGCCTACAGCCATCCGTGGACGCGCGGCAATTTCGAGAACTCGGTCAAGGCCGGGCATCTCGGCCTGACGCTGCGCGACCCGGCCGGCGCGCTGGTGGCCTACGCCGTGCTGATGCCGGTGGTCGACGAGATGCACCTGCTCAACATCACCGTCGAGCCGCGGCGCCAGCGCCAGGGGCTGGGGCGGCTGATGCTGGCGATCGTGCTGGCTACCTCGCACGCGCACCGCATCCGCACCATGCTGCTGGAAGTGCGCCCGTCCAATACCGGCGCGATCGCGTTGTACCAGGCCGCCGGGTTTGTCGAGATCGGGCGCCGCAGGGGGTATTACCCGGCCGAGGGCCGCACCCGTGAAGACGCGCTGGTGTTGCGCCGCAGCTGGCCGGAGGATGCCGCCGCCAATGACGGCACGGAGGGCCACGCATGAGCCGCCGCGCGCAATTCCTGGAGGTGCTGGGCATCCCCGCGGAGTGGGTGCTGCGCCAGCGCGCCGGCGGCGAGCCGCAGGCCCTGGCGCTGCCCGAGGCAGGCGAGGTCGCCACGGTTGATGCGCCGCTCAGCGCCGCTCCGGCCGCTCCGGCCGTTTCGATTGCCGAAGCCCCGCCCGTAGCCGAAGCGCCTGTCGCCGCGCCGGCCCAGGCCGCCGCGCCGACGCCGCCAGCCGAGGCGCCCCTCACCATCGCCACCATGGACTGGCCCGCGCTGGAAGCGGCGGTCGCCGGCTGCACCGCCTGCGGCCTGTGCCAGACGCGCACCAACACCGTGTTCGGCGTCGGCGACCGCCAGGCCGAATGGATGCTGATCGGCGAAGCCCCCGGCGAGAGCGAGGACCAGCAGGGCGAGCCCTTTGTCGGCCAGGCCGGCAAGCTGCTCGACAATATGCTCGGCGCGCTCGGATTGGCGCGCGGGCGCAATGTCTTTATCGCCAACGTGCTCAAGTGCCGCCCGCCGGGCAACCGCAACCCGGAGCCGGACGAGGTGGCGCAGTGCGAGCCCTTCCTGCGCCGCCAGATCGCACTGGTGAAGCCCAAGGTGATCGTGGTGCTGGGCCGCTTTGCGGCGCAGTCGCTGCTGCGCTCGACCACGCCGATCGGCAAGCTGCGCGGCACCGTGCATACCTACGAAGGCATCCCGGTGGTGGTGACCTACCACCCGGCCTACCTGCTGCGGACCCTGACCGACAAGGCGCGCGCCTGGGAAGACCTGTGCCTGGCGCGCGAGGTGCATGACCGTGCGGGAGCTGGGGCCTGACCTCGCGCTGAACCGCGGCGGCGACGGCAATTTGCCGTCGGGTCCGCCGCTGTGGCGCCGCGCCGCGTCGGCGCGTACGCGCGACCTGGCCTGGACCACGCTGTCGCCGCCGCTGCTGGCGGCGGTACCGGGCGCGGCCCCGGCGCGCTGGCCCGCCGGCACGCTGGCTGCCTGGCAGCGCTGGCTGGAGACGGCCGACCCCGCCGCGTTGCCCGCCACCATCGACGAGCTGGCCGACGGCCATCCGCTCTCCGCCGACGATTCCAGCCATGACCCGGCGAGCCGCAGCCTGCGTCTGGGCCGCCATGCCGAAAGACTGCTGCATTTCGCGCTGCGGCATATGCAAGGGCTGTCGCTGCTGGCCGCCAACGTGCCGGTGCGGCACGCGGGAAGGCAGGGCATCCGCACGCTGGGCGAGCTGGATTTCGTCTGGCGCGACCTGGCTTCCGGCGAGGTGGTCCACTGGGAGATGGCGGCCAAGTTCTACCTGATGGCCGGCACGGAGCCGCGGCCGCGGTTGCAGGACTTTGTCGGCCCGAACCTGGTCGACCGGCTCGGCGACAAGCTCGGCCACGTGGTGCACCGCCAGCTGCCGCTCGGGCGCACGCCCGAGGCGCAGGCGCTGCTGGGCCATGCGATCGACCGTAGCGAGGTCTACCTGCTGGGCTGGCTGTTCTATCGCGACGGGCAGGTGCCGGCAGGGCTGGACGTGCTGGGCATCGCGCCCGACCACCTGCACGGCTGGTGGTCGTCGCTGGACGGGTGGATGGCGCGTGCCGCTTCGCGGCCGGGCTCGCGCTGGTGCCGGTTGCCGCGTTCGGGCTGGCTGTCGGGGGCGTTCGTGCCGGATGCCGGTACGGAAGAGGTCGAGGGGCTGCACGCCTTTCTGGCGCAGCGCTTTGCCGATCCGCGCCATGACCACGGCTGGCGCCGCGAAGCGCCGGTGATGCTATGCGAACTGGAGCCGGCGGGACCGCAGGCGCCGGGGTGGTGGCGCGAATGCTCGCGGGGTTTCGTGGTGCCGCCGGGGTGGGAGGAAAGGGCGCTGGCGCGGGCGGCTGAGGAGCCGCGGCCGGGGCCGCGGGCCGCGCCGGACGACGCGGCCTGATCCCCGCGCCGGCTGCGCGGCCGGCAGGCGGGGCGAGCGAGGGTGAAGGCTTAGTGGTGCTTGTCCTCGCCGATCATCGCCAGCGAGTTGAACGTACGCATGTTGTATTTGTGCAGCTTGAGCACCAGCAACATGGTCACGCAGATAAACAGCCCCAGTGCGATGATCACCACGCCGATCGGCACGTTCAGCTTGATCAGCAGCGCGTACAGGCACAGCATCAGCAGCACCGACACGTTCTCATTGAAGTTCTGCACTGCGATTGAGTGGCCGGCCGACAGCAGCACGTGCCCGCGATGCTGCAGCAGCGCGTTCATCGGCACCACGAAGTAGCCTGACATCGCGCCCACCAGCATCAGGAACACATAGGCGATGAACATGTACAGCGGCATGTGCATGCCCAGGATGTGCAGCGTGACCTCGGGCATGGCGTCCTTGGTATAGAAGGCCATGATCATCACGGTCGCGCCCATCGCCACGCCGAAGGGCAGCACGGAGAGCGACTTGCGCAGCGGGATGCGCGCGGCGGCGAGGATAGCGCCGACGGCCACGCCCACGGCCACCACCGCCTGCAGCAGCGCGCCCTGCGACAGGTTCAGGCCGAGCGACTTTTCCGCCCATTTCAGTACGATGAACTGCAGTGTGGCGCCCACGCCCCAGAACAGCGTGGTCACGGCCAGCGAGATCTGCCCGAGCTTGTCGCGCCACAGCGCCAGGAAGCAGTCGCCGAACTCGGCGATCAGCTTGATCGGGTTCTTTTCCTGCTGAGGGTAGCGCGCCCCGGTGTCGGGGATAAACAGGTTGAAGACCGAGGCGACCACGTAGAACAGCATGATCACCACCATCGCGGCCTCGGCGGGCGTGTCGATGCCGGTGTTGATGAGGGGCAGGTCCAGCCGCAGCAGGATGTCGGAGATATGCACCGAGATCAGCGCGCCGCCCACCACGGTGCCCAGGATGATCGAGCCCACCGTCAGCCCCTCGATCCAGCCGTTGGCCATCACCAGCTTCTCGGGGGGCAGCAGCTCGGTCAGGATGCCGTACTTGGCCGGCGAGTATGCCGCCGCGCCGAATCCCACCACGCCATACGCCAGCAGGGGGTGCAGCCCAAACATCATGATCGCGCACCCGACCACCTTGATGGCGTTGGTGATGAGCATCACCCGCCCCTTGGGCATGGAGTCTGCAAAGGCGCCCACGAACGCGGCGAGGATGACGTAGGAGAGAACGAAGAACAGCTTGAGCAGCGGAGTCATCCACTGCGGGGAATGCAATTCGGTGAGAAGGGCGATGGCGGCGATCAGTAAGGCGTTGTCGGCCAGCGACGAAAAAAACTGCGCGGCCATGATGGTGTAAAAACCCTTCTTCATGCTCTCGACTTTCTCTCCATCGCGCACTCCGTGCGGCTCGGCCAGGCTGGCGCCGGCCGGGGAGGCCATGGTTTGCAGGGAACCTTGTACCGCGGCCGTGTCGAATTGTGTCGGTTGCACTTTGCTGCGGCGACGTGCGGCTTGCCTGGCAGTCATTGACATAAATGCTTCGCTTTTAGAACATGGCCGGAGCGTCCGGCTTTATATCACGAAACCATGACATTCCCGAACCCCGGCAAGGCGCCTTTTTGACAGCAAATTGCCGCGCCGATTCCCCAAGGACCCCCGGCAACGGCTTCTGAATGTGTTCAAATAACGGCTGCGATCACCCCGAGCCGACCGGGTCTTCCCTGATCTGGTGCACTGGTCGGGCAAGATGGCGACCGGAACACATTAGCGCGAGATGACCCGCGCCGGTTGCCCCAACGTGCTGCACACACCGACAGGTGATGTTTGCGCCATCGACACTGAGACAGAGCCGTCCTTCCAGCCGCCGCCGTGCCGCCAGCCCGCGCTGCCCGCATCGGCGTTGCCCACTGGATCGCCCGCCCGCTCGTCCTATTTCCGAGATGTGACTCCATGCCAAGACCCATCCACGCTGTCATCCACCAACCCGCCCTGGCCAACAACCTCGACATTGTGCGCCGCAGCGCGCCCGCTTCGCGCATCTGGGCGGTGGTCAAGGCCAATGCCTACGGCCACGGCATCCGCCGTGTGTTTGCCGCGCTGCGCGGCGCCGACGGCTTCGGCCTGCTCGACCTGAACGAAGCCGTGCTGCTGCGCGACCTCGGCTGGCAGGGCCCGATCCTGCTGCTGGAGGGATTCTTCCAGCCGCAGGACGTGGACGTGATCGAACAATACCGCCTGACCACCGCCATCCATTGCGACGAGCAGCTGCGCATGCTGGAAAGCGCACGTCCCCGGGGGCCGCTGGCGATCCAGCTCAAGCTCAATACCGGCATGAACCGGCTGGGCTTCCAGCCGGCCCAGTACCGTGCCGCCTGGGAACGCGCCCGCTCGATGCCCTGTGTGGGCAGTATCGTCCATATGACGCATTTTTCCGATGCGGATAGTCCCCGAGGCGTCGCCCACCAGATCGAGGCCTTCGACGCGGCCACCGCCAACCTGCCGGGCGAGGCCAGCCTGTCGAACTCGGCCGCGGTGCTGTGGCATCCGCAGGCGCACCGGGCCTGGGTGCGCCCCGGCATTATCCTGTACGGCGCTTCGCCGACCGGGCGCGACGCCGATATCGCCGGCACCGGGCTGCAGCCGGCCATGTCGCTGCACAGCGAGCTGATCTCGGTGCAGGACCTGCAGCCGGGCGACAGCGTCGGCTATGGCTCCTTGTTTACTGCCGAGCGGCCGATGCGCATCGGCGTGGTCGCCTGCGGCTATGCCGACGGCTACCCGCGCCATGCCTCCGGTTGGGGCGAGCAGCGCGCGCCGGTGCTGGTCGACGGCGTGCGCACCGAACTGGTGGGGCGCGTGTCGATGGACATGCTGTGCGTGGACCTGACGCCGTGCCCGAAGGCCAAGGTGGGCAGCGCGGTCACGCTGTGGGGGCAGGGCCTGCCGATCGACGAAGTGGCGCAGGCCAGCGGCACGGTCGGCTATGAGCTGATGTGCGCACTGGCGCCGCGCGTGCCGACCACGGTGGCGACCATCACGGCGTCGGACAGCGCAGCGCCCGTGGTGGCCTGAGCGCGCAGTCCCGCACAAGCCGCGAGCGCGGGCGCAGGCCCGCCGCCTTACCATCTGCCGGCCGGGCCACTTGTGGGCCCGGCCCGCTTTTTTCCTGCAAGGACATCCGTTGGCCAAGACCAAGACTGTCTATACCTGTACCGAATGCGGCGGCACCACGCCGCGCTGGGCCGGCCAGTGCCCGCATTGCCAGCAGTGGAACACGCTGGTGGAGACGGTGGCCGAGACCGCCTCGACCAAGCGCTTCCAGCCGCTGGCCGCGTCGGCCACGGTGCGCAAGCTGTCCGAGATCGAGGCGGCCGACGTGCCGCGCTTTTCCAGCGGCATCGATGAATTCGACCGCGTGCTGGGCGGCGGCCTGGTGTCGGGCGGGGTGGTGCTGATCGGCGGCGACCCCGGCATCGGCAAGTCCACGCTGCTGCTGCAGGCACTGGCCAACCTGGCCGGGCAGCGCCGCGTGCTCTATGTCAGCGGCGAAGAATCCGGCGCGCAGATCGCGCTGCGCGCGCAGCGCCTGGGGGTGGAAAGCCCGTCGCTTGGGCTGCTGGCGGAAATCCAGCTCGAGAAGATCCAGGCCACGCTGGAGGTAGAGAAGCCCGAAGTCGCGGTGATCGACTCGATCCAGACCCTGTATTCCGAGGCGCTGACCTCCGCGCCGGGCTCGGTCGCGCAGGTGCGCGAATGCGCGGCGCAGCTGACGCGCATCGCCAAGAGCACCGGCATCACCATCATCCTGGTCGGCCACGTGACCAAGGAAGGCAGCCTGGCCGGGCCGCGCGTGCTGGAGCATATCGTCGACACGGTGCTGTACTTCGAGGGCGATACCCACTCCTCGCACCGGCTGATCCGCGCTTTCAAGAACCGCTTCGGCGCGGTCAACGAGCTGGGCGTGTTCGCGATGACCGAGCGCGGGCTGCGCGGCATCAGCAACCCGTCGGCGCTGTTCCTGTCGCAACATGAAGAGACCGTGCCGGGCTCGTGCGTGCTGGTGACGCAGGAGGGCACGCGGCCGCTGCTGGTGGAAGTCCAGGCGCTGGTCGATACGGCGCATGTGCCCAACCCGCGCCGGCTGGCCGTGGGGCTGGAGCAGAACCGTCTGGCGCTGCTGCTGGCGGTGCTGCACCGGCATGCGGGTGTCGCCTGCTTCGACCAGGACGTGTTCCTGAACGCGGTCGGCGGGGTCAAGATCACCGAGCCCGCCGCCGACCTGGCGGTGCTGCTGTCGATCCACTCGTCGATGCGCAACAAGCCGCTGCCGCGCGGGCTGGTGGTGTTCGGCGAAGTCGGGCTGGCGGGCGAAATCCGGCCGAGCCCGAGGGGGCAGGACCGGCTGAAGGAGGCCGCCAAGCTGGGTTTCACGCTGGCCGTGATCCCCAAGGCCAACGCGCCCAAGCAGAAGATCGACGGGCTCGAAGTGATCGCGGTGGAGCGCATCGAGCAGGCGATCGACCGCGTGCGGCACCTGGATTGAGCATGGACGGCGACGGTATTGCCTTCGAGACCGAACGCCTGCGGCTGCGCCAGTGGCGCGATGCTGACTACGCGCCGTTCGCCGCGCTCAATGCCGACGCGGAGGTGATGCGCTATTTCCCTGCCACGCTGACGCGCGCCGAAAGCGATGCGATGGCGGACCGCTGCCGCGACCTGATCGCGACGCGGGGCTGGGGATTCTGGGTGGTTGAGCGCAAAATGGACGGTGGCTTCCTGGGGTTTGTCGGCCTGCACGAGCCGGCGGCGGCACTGCCGTTTTCGCCGTGCGTGGAGATCGGCTGGCGCCTCGCACGCCATGCGTGGGGCAGCGGTTACGCCACCGAGGCCGCGTGCGGCGCGCTGGGCTGGGGCTTTGGCCGGCTGGGGCTGGATGAGATCGTGTCCTTCACTGCGCTGGACAACCGCCGCTCGCGTGCCGTAATGGAGCGGCTCGGCATGCACGAGGATGCACTCGTGTTCGAGCATCCCGCACTGCCACCAAGCCACCCGTTGCGGCCGCATTGCCTGTATCGTCTGCCGCGCACGGCGTGGCAGGAGGCCGAAGCCTAGCACCGCTGCGTCAATCCGCCGCAGGGCAGGGGATGCGGCCCCAGTGTGACGCCCAAGGCTGGCGCTGCAAAATCGGTAATAATGCGCAGCAATGCCGCGCCCTGAACTGACGGCACCGTTTACCGGATTACCTGATCACCATCTATGCAAGCCAACTCACGCGCCTATTTCCTGCTGATCGCCCTCGTTTCCTTCGGCCTGGTCGGCGTTGCGCTCTACCTCCAGTTTGAAAAGGGCTACCAGCCTTGTCCGCTCTGCGTGATGCAGCGCTTCGCCTTTATCGGCATCGGCATCTTCTCGTTGCTGGCCGTGGTGGCGCAGAACACGCGCTCGCTGTGGCAGGGGCTCGGCATGTTGTCGGGCATCGCCGGCATTGCGGTGGCGGTTTACCACGTGGCACTGCTACTTAACCCCAAGGCCAGCTGCGGCATCGATCCGCTGGAGAACTGGGTCAATGCGCTGCCGACGGCCAAGGTGCTGCCGCAGGTGTTTTATGCCGATGGCCTCTGCGCTGCGCCGCTGCCGCCGGTGCTGGGGCTGTCGGTGCCGGCGTGGTCGCTGATCTGGCTGTTTATCCTGACGCTGACGCTGGCGGTGGGGTTGATCCGGCGGGAGAAGAATTTCCGTTGAACTTCGCGGACAGCGGAATAGAGAACCGGCGCCACAGGCGCCGGTTTTTTTCTGCTGCGCGGCTTGACGCTGACTGTTCGCAAACAGGCGCCGGTTTGAAAGCTTTCGATTGATGGATGCGAAGGAGGGGACTCGGACCCGTCAGACCCCTCACGCAATCTGCTCAATCTGCTCCTGCAGTTCCAGCCATTTCTCTTCCAGCGTCTCCAACTCGCCGTTGACCTCGCCCTGGCGCTTCAGCATCTCCATCAGCTTCGCCTTGTTGGCTTCGGCATAGCTTGTCTCATCGGCCATGAACTGGTCGATTTCCGTCTTGGCCGTCTGGAGCACCGCCATGCGTTTCTCGACTTTCTCCAACTCCTTGGTCAACGGCTTGCGCAGCGCCGACAGCCGCTGGCGCTCATCCGCTTCAGCGCGGCGCTGATCCTTGCGGTTGACCGTAGCAGCGGCATCGCCACCGTTCTCCGCCTGATGCGCGGCCACCGCAGCATTGCGCTTGGCGGCGGCCTGTTGCAGCAGCCAGTCGCGATAGTCGTCCAGGTCGCCATCAAACGGCTTGATCGTGCCATCGGCCACCAGCATGAACTGATCCGCGGTAGCGCGCAGCAGATGCCGGTCGTGCGAGACGAGAATCAGCGTGCCTTCGAACTGCGCCAGCGCCATCGTCAGCGCTTCGCGGGTGTCCAGGTCGAGGTGGTTGGTCGGTTCGTCCAGCAGCAGCAGGTTGGGCTTCTGCCAGACGATCAGCGACAGCGCCAGCCGCGCCTTCTCGCCGCCGGAGAAGGGTTCGATCGGCGAGGTCGCCATATCCCCGCGGAAGTTGAAGCTGCCGAGGAAGTCGCGCAGTTCCTGCTCGCGGGTGTCAGGCGCCAGGCGTGCCAGGTGCTGCAGCGGCGAGTCGTGGTCGCGCAGCGTTTCCAGCTGGTGCTGGGCGAAGTAGCCGATCTGCAGGCCCTTGCCCAGGCGCAGCTTGCCGGTGAGTGGGTCCTGCGTGCCGGCCAGAGTTTTGACCAGTGTCGACTTGCCCTGGCCGTTGGCGCCCAGCAGGCCGATGCGCTGGCCGTTCTGGATCGACAGCGCCAGGTTGTGCAGGATGGTGACGGGCGGATCGGCCTCGGCATAGCCGCAGTCGACGCCGTCGAGCACCATCATCGGGTTGGGCGCGGCGTCGGGCTCGCGGAACTCGAAGGCGAAGCCGGATGCGACGTGCACCGGCGCCAGCCGTTCCATCTTCTCCAGCGCCTTGACCCGGCTCTGCGCCTGCCGCGCCTTGGTCGCCTTGGCCTTGAAGCGCGTGATAAACGATTCCAGGTGCGCGATTTCCTTCTGCTGGCGCACGTAGGCGGACTGTTGCTGTGCCATCTGCTGCAGGCGCAGCGTCTCGAACAGCGTGTAGTTGCCGCCGTAGCGGCGCAACTGCTGGTTCTCGATATGCACAGTGACGTTGCAGATCGCGTCGAGGAATTCGCGGTCGTGCGAAATCATCACCAGCGTGCCCGGATAGCGCGCCAGCCAGTCTTCCAGCCAGACGATGGCGTCCAGGTCCAGGTGGTTGGTGGGTTCGTCGAGCAGCAGCAGATCGGACGGGCACATCAGCGCCTGCGCCAGGTTCAGGCGCATGCGCCAGCCGCCGGAGAACGACGCCACCGGCTGCGTCACCTGCGCCAGCGTGAACCCCAGGCCCAGCAGCAGCGCCTCGGCGCGCGCCGGGGCGGTGTAGCCGTCGGCGTCGGCAAACTCGGCGTGGGCCTCGCCCTCGGCGCTGCCGTCGCCGGTGCCCTGTGCGGCGGCGATGGCGGCTTCGATCTCGCGCAGGCGCGTGTCGCCGTCGATCACGTAGTCCACCGCGCTGCGGTCCACCGCCGGCGTTTCCTGCGCCACGTGTGCGACGCGCCACTGCGTGGGCACGCTGACATCGCCCCCGTCCGGATGCAGTTCGCCACGCAGCAGCGCGAACAGCGTCGACTTGCCGCTGCCGTTGGCGCCGACAAGGCCAACGCGCTCGCCCGGGTTGAGCGTCACGCTGGTGTGGTCGAACAGCACCTTGGTGCCGCGCTGGAGGACAAGCTGGTCGATTCGGATCACGAGTGGGGAAGCGTCTGAAAGAAGAACGGAAAAACGCAGAGAAAAGCGGTCAGCGGCGGGTTTGCTGCGCTGGCCGGCATTGTAGCGTTTCCGGTGCGGGCCCATGCCCGCAGATGTGAAAACGGTTCCGACGCGGTGCCGATCATGCACCTGCGCGGTGCCGGGTGCGCCCGCGCGCCTAGGGATTACCCTCGGTCTGGTAAAACTCTATTTTCTTTGGGTATGGGTTGAGTGTAAATTCATTTACACGATACAAATCACCGTTTTTCGAATTTTTCCTGACCCTTCCGCATGTCCAACGGCCATTCCATCTCCGACCGCATTGCGCGCAGCCTGCCGACGCTGACGCCGGCACACCGCCGCATGGCGGAATACGTGCTGGCGAACCTGTTCCGCGCGGCGACGATGCGCATCGACGAGTTCGCGACGGCAGTGGAGGTATCGGTCGCTACGGCCAACCGCTTTGCGCGGGCGCTGGGCTTTGACGGCTATCCGCAGTTCCGGGCCGAACTGGTGCGTGGCTATGAAGCCACGCTGGCCCCGGTGGAGCGGCTGCGCAGCGAACTGGAGCGGCCCGCGACCGCGGCCGAGGTGTTTGCCGCCTCGCTGGAAGACGCCGCCGCCAATGCCGAAGCTACGCGGCGCGGCATCGATGCTGCAGCCTGCGAGCGCGCGGTCTCGGCGATCCTGGGGGCGCAGCGCGTATACGTAGCGGGTTTCGGCGCGAGTGGTTTCCTCGCCGGCCTGCTGCAGCACGGGCTGGAAATGCACTGCCGCACGGTGACCTCCGTGGCAGGCGCCGGTGGCGCCTCGCATGCGGCGCGCCAGTTGTTCAAGCTGCAGCCGAGCGACCTGCTGATCGTGATCGCCTTCCCGCGCTATGTCGCCGACACCGTCGAGCTTGCCCAGCGTGCCAAGGCGCACGGCGGCCAGTTGCTGGCGCTGACCGACGGGCCGACCTCGCCGCTGGCGCCGATTGCCGATATCGCGCTGTACGCGCAGGCGGCCAACCGGCTCTCCGCCAATTCCGATGCCACCGTGCTGGCGCTGATCGAAGCGCTGTGCGGCGCGGTGGCGCATCGGGCCGAGCGGCCGGTCAAGGCCGCCGCCGAAATGACCGAATTCCTGCTGCCGTGGCTGTATGGCACCGCGGGCGTCGAACGCGCGCAGCGTGCGGACCGCGCCAATCGCAGCGAGCGCGACCACGACGACGCTGCACAGCCCATCGAAGCCAAGGCCGGCGCTACGCGCCGCCGTTCCCCTCACACCCAGAAGTCCTGAGCTCCCTCTCATGCATCAAGCAGTCATTGCCATCCACGGCGGCGCCGGCACCATTACCCGCGCCGCGATGGACCCCGCACGCGAACGCGAATACACCGAGGCGCTGCAACACGTGCTGCGAGCCGGGCAGCGCATCCTGGCCGATGGCGGCAGCGCGCTCGACGCCGTCACCGAGGCCGTGCGCCTGCTGGAAGAATGCCCGCTGTTCAATGCGGGCAAGGGCGCCGTGCTGACCCATGCCGGCACCTTTGAACTGGACGCCGCGGTGATGGACGGCGCCACGCTCGATGCCGGCGCGGTGGCCTGCGTCACGCGCCTGCGCAATCCGGTGCTGGCCGCGCGCGCGGTGCTGGATCGCAGCGAGCATGTGCTCTTTGCCGGCGCCGGCGCCGAGGCGTTTGCCGAAGCGCAGGGCCTGGAACTGGTGGCGCCGGACTACTACTTCACGCAGGCTCGCCACGATCAGTGGCAGCGCGCGCGCGGCACCGCAGGCATGGCGCTGCTGGACCACGACGCCGCCGCGCTGGCCGCGCAGGGCAAGGCCCGGCCGGCCGATCCGATCGATCCCGACAGCAAGTTCGGCACCGTCGGCGCGGTCGCCTGCGACAGCCAGGGCAACCTGGCCGCGGCCACTTCCACCGGCGGCGTGACCAACAAGCGCGTGGGCCGCGTTGGCGATACGCCGGTGATCGGCGCGGGCTGCTATGCCGATGACGTGGCGGCCGTGTCCGCGACCGGCACCGGCGAAATGTTCATCCGCACCGTGGCCGCTTACGACGTGTCCGCGCAGATGCGCTACGCCGGCCTGTCGCTCGAGGAATCGGCCCGGCGCGTGGTGATGGAAAAACTGCGCGCCATCAACGGCCGCGGCGGCCTGATCGCGGTGGACCGCGCCGGCAACGTCACGCTGCCGTTCAACACCGAAGGCATGTATCGCGGTTTCGCCCGGGTGGGCGAGGCGGCGAACGTGTCGATCTACGGCTGACCTGCACCGCACCAGCAAGTCCGAGCATCAAGCAGCAATACAAGGAGTTCCAGTGGCCACCACTACCCCTGCGCAATCGCACGCTTCCGCATCCGGCATCGCACTGCCGCCCGAGCGCGTCGTCTCGGTGAACGGGCTGACCGTGCGCTTTGCCACGTCCGAGCGCACCGTCGAGGCGGTGCGCAACCTGTCTTTCCATGTCGACCGCGGCGAGACGCTGGCGGTGGTGGGCGAGTCGGGCTCGGGCAAGTCGGTCACGTCGCTGGCGCTGATGCGCCTGGTCGAACATGGCGGCGGCAAGATCGTCTCCGGCAGCATGGCGCTGCGCCGGCGCGGCGGCGAGGTGCTCGACCTGGTGCGCGCGGACAACGCCACGCTGCGCAGCGTGCGCGGCGCCGACGTGGCGATGATTTTCCAGGAGCCGATGACCTCGCTCAACCCGGTCTTCGCGGTGGGCGAGCAGATCGCCGAATCGATCCGGCTGCACCAGGGCAAGAGCCGCGCCGCTGCGCGCGCCGAGGCGCTGCGCATGCTGGAGCTGGTGCGCATCCCCGAGGCGCGCCGCGTGCTGGAGCGCTATCCGCACCAGCTCTCGGGCGGCATGCGCCAGCGCGTGATGATCGCGATGGCGCTGTCGTGCAAGCCGGCGCTCCTGATCGCCGACGAGCCGACCACGGCACTGGACGTGACCATCCAGGCCGAAATCCTGCAGCTGATCCGCGGGCTGCAGGCCGAGATGCATATGGGCGTGGTCTTTATCACCCACGACATGGGCGTGGTGGCCGAGGTGGCCGACCGCGTGCTGGTGATGTATCGCGGCGAAAAGGTGGAAGAGGGCAGTTCGGAGGACGTGTTCCGCGCGCCGGCGCATCCGTACACCCGTGCGCTGCTGTCGGCGGTGCCGCGGCTGGGCGCGATGAGCGGCACCGACCTGCCGGCCAAGTTCCCGCTGCTGCGCCTAGACAGCGCCAACGCCGAGCCGGTCGCGCCACAAGACACCGTGACGCCTGGCGTCGCGCCGATCCTGCGCGTGCAGGACCTGGTGACACGCTTCGACGTGCCCGGCGGCCTGTTCGGCCGCGTCACGCGGCGCGTGCACGCGGTCGAGAAGGTCAGCTTCGACCTCTATCCCGGCGAGACGCTGGCGCTGGTGGGAGAGTCCGGCTGCGGCAAGTCCACCACGGGCCGCTCGCTGCTGCGCCTGGTGGAAAGCCAGAGCGGCACGATCGAGTTCGCCGGGCAAAACATCAGCAAGATGGAGGGGCCAGCGCTGCAGACCCTGCGCCGCAATATCCAGTTCATCTTCCAGGACCCGTTCGCCTCGCTCGATCCGCGCGTACCGGTGGGCTATTCGATCATGGAGCCGCTGCTGGTGCACAAGGTCGCCAGCGGCAAGGAGGCCGAGCAGCGCGTGGCCTGGCTGCTCGACAAGGTGGGGCTGGACCCCTCGCACGCGGCGCGCTATCCGCACGAGTTCTCCGGCGGCCAGCGCCAGCGCATCTGCATTGCGCGCGCGCTGGCGCTGAACCCCAAGGTGGTGGTGGCCGATGAATCGGTCTCCGCGCTGGACGTGTCGATCCAGGCGCAGATCGTCAACCTGATGCTGGACCTGCAGCGCGAGCTTGGCATCGCCTTCCTGTTTATCTCGCACGACATGGCGGTGGTGGAGCGCGTGAGCCACCGCGTGGCGGTGATGTACCTGGGCCAGATCGTCGAGATCGGCCCGCGCCGCGCGATTTTCGAGAACCCGCAGCACCCCTACACAAAAAAGCTGATGTCGGCGGTGCCGATCGCCGACCCGGCGCGGCGCCACCTGCGGCGCGAGCCGCTGAACGACGAGATCCCCAGCCCGATCCGCGTGGTCGGCGACGAACCGGTGGTGCAGCCGCTGGTGCCGGTGCCTGGCGGTAGCGGGATTGGTCATTTTGTTGCCCGGCACGCCGTTGGCGGCGCCTACTGAAACGGAAGTAAATCCAAGGAGAATCGAGATGTCTGCACGGATGGTTTCGCCCAGGCTGGTGGCCGGGCTGCTTGCGGTCGGCGCGATGGGCGCGCTGGCGCCGCTGTCCGCCTTTGCCGCCAAGGACGCGGTGATGGCCGTCGCTTCCACGTTTACCTCGCTCGACCCGTACGACTCGAACGACACGCTATCGCAGGCCGTGTCCAAGAGCTTCTACCAGGGGCTGTTCGGCCTGGACAAGGACATGAAGCTGGTCAACGTGCTGGCCGAGAGCTATGACGTCAGCAAGGATGGCCTGACCTATACCATCAAGCTGAAGAAGGGCGTCAAGTTCCACGATGGCACCACGTTCGACGCCGCCGCCGTCAAGGCCAACCTGGACCGCGTGACCAACCCTGCCAACAAGCTCAAGCGATATACGCTGTTCAACCGCGTGGCGAAGACCGACGTGGTGGACGGCAGCACGGTGAAGGTCACGCTGAAGGAGCCGTTCTCGCCCTTCGTCAACGTGCTGGCCCATCCGTCGGCCGTGATGATCTCGCCGGCGGCGCTGCAGAAGTACGGCAAGGACATTGCCTTCCACCCGGTCGGCACCGGCCCGTTCGAGTTCGTCGAGTGGAAGCAGCCTGACCACCTCAAGGGCAGGAAGTTTGCCGGCTTCTGGAAGACCGGTTACCCGAAGATCGACACCATCACCTGGAAGCCGGTGGTCGACAACAACACGCGCGCCGCCGTGATGCAGACCGGCGAGGCGGACTTTGCCTTCAGCATCCCGTTCGAGCAGGCCGCGGTGCTGAAGAACAGCACCAAGGTGGACCTGATCTCGGCGCCGTCGATCATCCAGCGCTACCTGAGCCTGAATACGATGGTGAAGCCGTTCAACGACCCCAAGGTGCGCCAGGCCATCAACTACGCGATCAACAAGGACGCGCTGGCCAAGGTCGCCTTTGCCGGCTACGCCGTGCCGTCCGAGGGCGTGGTGCCGCCGGGCGTGGACTTTGCGGAGAAGCTGGGCCCGTGGCCGTATGACCCGGCCAAGGCGCGCGCGCTGCTGAAGGAGGCCGGCTACCCGAACGGCTTCGAGACCACGCTGTGGTCGGCCTACAACCACACCACCGCGCAGAAGGTGATCCAGTTCGTGCAGCAGCAGCTGCAGCAGGTCGGCATCAAGGCCTCGGTGCAGGCGCTCGAAGCCGGCCAGCGCGTGGAGAAGGTGGAGAGCGTGCAGAAGCCGGAAGACGCCGGCGTGCGCATCTACTACGTGGGCTGGTCGTCGTCGACCGGTGAATCGGACTGGGCGCTGCGTCCGCTGCTGGCTTCCGAGTCGATGCCGCCCAAGCTGCTGAACACCGCGTACTACAAGAACGACCAGGTCGATGCCGATATCGCCGGCGCGCTGCGCACCACCGATCGTGGCGAAAAGGCGCGCCTGTACAAGGACGCCCAGGAACGCATCTGGAAGGATGCGCCGTGGGCCTTCCTGGTGACCGAGAAGGTGCTGTTCGCACGCAGCAAACGGCTGACCGGTGCCTACGTAATGCCGGACGGCTCGTTCAATTTCGACGAGATCGATATCAAGCAGTAATGGGTAGATGGTCGGGCGCCGGCAGTACCCAGGCGCCCGATTCACGCTATCCCATCCCAGAGCAGTAAGCAGTAAAGCAGTAAGCCGACAGACGGCCGCCTGCCCGCGACGCGGGGTTCGCAGGCGGGCGGCCCGCGGCCTTTCCTCTTGGTGTGTCATGCTGAATTATTTCCTCAAACGTGTGCTGGGCGTGATCCCCACGCTGCTGATCGTGGCAGTGCTGGTGTTCCTGTTCGTCCACCTGCTGCCGGGCGATCCCGCGCGGCTGGCGGCGGGCCCGGAGGCCGACTCGGCCACGGTCGAACTAGTGCGCAAGGATCTTGGGCTGGACCGGCCCATGCACGAGCAGTTCGTCAACTTCTTCTCCAATGCGGTCCGCGGCGAGTTCGGCCATTCGCTGCGCACCAAGCGCCCGGTGAGCGAGGAAATCGGTGACCGCTTCATGCCCACGCTGCTGCTGACGGTGGCGTCGATGGCATGGGCGGTGGTGTTCGGCATGGCGATCGGCATCGGCTCGGCCGTGTGGCGCAACCGCTGGCCGGACCGGCTCGGCATGACGCTGGCGGTGTCGGGCATCTCGTTCCCGGCCTTTGCGCTGGGCATGCTGCTGATGGAAGTGTTCTCGGTGCAGCTGGGCTGGCTGCCGTCGATCGGCGCCGACAGCTGGAAGCACTACGTGTTGCCGTCCATCACGCTGGGTGCGGCGGTGGCCGCGGTGATGGCGCGTTTTACGCGGGCCTCGTTCGTCGAGGTGCTGCAAGAGGATTTCATCCGCACCGCCCGCGCCAAGGGCGTGCACGAGACGCTGGTGGTGGCCAAGCACGGCCTGCGCAACGCCATGATCCCGGTGGTGACGATGATGGGCCTGCAGTTCGGCTTCCTGCTGGGCGGCTCGATCGTGGTGGAAAAGGTGTTCAACTGGCCGGGCCTGGGGCGCCTGCTGGTCGATGCCGTCGAGATGCGCGACTACCCGGTGATCCAGGCCGAGGTGCTGCTGTTCTCGCTCGAATTCATCCTGATCAACCTGGTGGTGGACATGCTCTACACCGTGATCAACCCAACCATCCGCTACAAGTGAGGCCGGCATGACTGAGCTTTCCACGCCCGCCGCAACTGAAGCGGCACCCGCCACCGCGCCCGTGCCGGAGGCCGTGCGCACGCCCTGGACCGAGTTCTGGCGCAAATTCCGCAAGCAACACCTGGCGCTGGGCGCCGGCGCGTTCGTGCTGGTGCTGGTGGTGATTGCCATCGTGGCGCCGCATATCGTGCCGTACGACCCGGAGAACTTCTTCGACTACGACGCGCTTAATGCCGGCCCGTCGGCCGCGCACTGGATGGGGGTCGATTCGCTCGGGCGCGATATCTTCAGCCGCATCCTGGCCGGGGCGCGCATCTCGCTGGCGGCGGGCTTCCTGTCGGTGATCATCGGCGCGCTGATCGGCACCGTGCTGGGCCTGCTGGCGGGCTACTACGAGGGCTGGTGGGACCGCATCGTGATGCGCATTTCAGACGTGCTCTTTGCCTTCCCGGGCATCCTGCTGGCGATCGGCATCGTGGCGATCCTTGGCAACGGCATGACCAACGTGATTTTCGCCGTGGCCATCTTCAGCATCCCGGCGTTCGCGCGGCTGGTGCGCGGCAATACGCTGATGCTCAAGCGGCTGACCTATGTGGAGGCTGCGCGCAGCATCGGCGCGTCGGACTGGACCATCCTGATGCGGCATATTTTGCCGGGCACGGTGTCGTCGATTGTGGTGTATTTCTCGATGCGTATCGGCACCTCGATCATCACCGCGGCCAGCCTGTCGTTCCTTGGCCTGGGTGCGCAGCCGCCCACGCCGGAATGGGGGGCGATGCTCAACGAAGCGCGCGCCGACATGGTGACCGCGCCGCACGTGGCGATCTTCCCGAGCCTGGCGATCTTCCTGACCGTGCTGGCGTTCAACCTGCTTGGCGATGGGTTGCGCGACGCGCTCGATCCCAAGATCGACCGGCGCTAAAGCGATGAGCCTATCGATGCCGCGCATCGGCGGCCTGCCTGCAGGTCCATTGGACAGCATTGCCGATGTGGCCGGCGTGACGGTCGGCCACTGCACGCTGGCGCAGGACACCGTGCAGACCGGCGTCACCGTGATCAGGCCGCACGCCGGCGATCCCTATCGCGACAAGGTGCCGGCGGCGGCGACCGTGCTCAACGGCTTTGGCAAGAGCGTGGGGCTGGTGCAGGTGGACGAGCTGGGCGTGCTGGAAACCCCGGTTGCGCTCACCAACACCTTCTCGGTCGGCGCCGTGGCGCAGGCGCAGATCCGTGCGGCGGTGGCCGCCAACCCGGAAATTGGCCGCGCACTGCCGACTGTCAATCCGCTGGTGTTCGAATGCAATGACGGCTACCTGAACGATATCCAGTGCATGGCAGTGGAGGGCAGCCACTACGATGCCGCGCTCGCCGGCACCGGCCAGGACGTCGCGCAGGGCGCGGTCGGGGCCGGCCGCGGCATGTCGTCGTTCGGCGTCAAGGGCGGCATCGGCACGGCGTCGCGGATGGCGGACGGCTATTGCGTGGGCGCGCTGGTGCTGGCCAATTTCGGCACGCCGGAGTCACTGACCGTGGGCGGACAGCTGCGCGGGCCGGAACTCGTGAAGCGGCTGGCGCAAGCCGACACCACGGCGCAGCCGGAAAAGGGCTCGATCATCATGATCCTGGCCACCGACGCTCCGCTGGACGCGCGCCAGTTGCGCCGGCTGTCGCTGCGCGCCGGGGCAGGGCTGGCCCGCACCGGCTCGGTGTTCGGGCACGGCTCGGGCGATATCGCGCTCGCATTCTCCACCGCCTATACCGTGCCGCACCAGGCCGACCGGCCCATGCCGGCCGTCTCCATGCTGCACGAAACCAGGCTCGACCCACTGTTCCGCGCCGCGGCCGACAGCGTCGAGCAAGCCATCCTGCATGCGCTTTGTCACGCCGCGACGGTACGAGGCCGCGACGGCCATTGCCGTCGCGCGCTGCTGGATGTAATGCCTGAACTGGGCAAGACCGCCTGATGAAGATCCTGATTTCCACCGATATCGAAGGCGTGGCCGGCGTCTTCCACGCTGAACAGACCCGCCCCGGCAACGGCGAATATGAACGCGCCCGCGCCTGGATGACCGGCGAGGCCAATGCCGCCGTCGCCGGCGCCTTTGCCGGCGGGGCCACCGAAGTGCTGGTCAACGACTCGCACGGCGGTTTCCGCAACCTGCTGCCGGACCAGATCGATCCGCGCGCGCGGCTGGTGCTGGGCAAGCCGCGCTATCTCGGCATGATGACGGGCGTAGAGGGCGGCGTAGAGGGTGCCGCCGACGGCGTGCTGATGATCGGCTACCACGGCCGCGCGCAGAGCCGCGGCGTGCTGGCACATACCATCAACAGCAGCGCGTTTGCGCGGGTCTGGCTCAACGGCAAGGAAGTGGGCGAGGCCGGCCTGTATGGCGCGCTCGCCGGCGAGTTTGGGGTGCCGGTGCTGATGGCCAGCGGCGACGATGTCTTCGTGCAGGAGACCCATGCGCTGATGCCGTGGGTGCGCTATGTCGAGACCAAGTCCGCAGCTGGCTTCGGCAGCGGCACCACGCTGTCGCCGGCGGCGGCGCGTGAAGCGATCGCGGCTGCCGCGGCCGAGGCGGTGCGTGATCGTGCGCAAGCGGAGTGCCTGCGCATGAGCACGCCCGTGACCTGCCGGCTGCAGACGCTCACGCCAGCCCATGCGGACCTGTTCTGCCAGTGGCCCGCGCTCGAGCGCCGCGACGGCGTCACGCTGTGTTTCCAGGCCGATACGGTGCAGGCGGCAATCCGCATGTTGAACTGTCTGTCGGCGATGTCGTTCATGCTGAAGTAAGGCCGGGCAGGGCAGTTTGCCGGCGGTAGTCCGCGGATCGGCGACAATGGCGGGTTCGAGCAATACCCAAGGCCTTACCCCACGCATGACCCAGGCAACCGACGGGGGCTGGATCCCCGTACGCAAGGACTTCGTCGACCCCGCCACGCGCTGCCATGCGCGCGGCAACAGCCGCCGTCACCACGGCTTTGCGGCCGGGCAGGCCTATATCCTGCGGGACGCCGCCGGGCACGAGCACCCGTTCGGCGAAGACTGTGCCCGCGCTGCGGTGCCCCATCCCGGCCTGCTGCTGCAGGTGCCGGACTACACCGAACGCGACGTGGTGCCGCGCAGCGACTTGCCCGACCCGGTGCCTGCCGGCGTGCGCCGCCGCCCCAGCGCGGCGGAAACGGCAATTGCCGAGCGCGCCGCCGCGATCCGCTACCTGGTGTTGCGCATGGAAAAGGTGGCCTCGGTGCCGCGTGTGCAGCCGACCGTGCGCTTCCCTGCGCTCGACCCCGTCTATGAACAGTACCTGCGCACCGGCGACCTGGCCGCGCCGCAGGTGCGCCGCATCCTGGCGATCGAGCGCAGCCGGACCACGCCGCCGCGGCTGCGCGCCACCAACCTGCTCGATGTCTATACCGCACACGTGAAGCTGGAGCGGCTGATCGCCGCCTCCAACAGCGTTGGCAACATCCGCTTCCTGCGCGGCCTGCACGACTGGCTGGCACGCCACCTGGTACTGTCCGCCAGCCAGCTTGCCGCCGGCGGGATTGAGATGCATCCGCAGGCATTTACCTCCCCGGGCATCTGGGGGCCAGGGTCTGACGCAGAGCCGGCGGCCCCGTCCCAAAACCGATCCGATAGCCGCCCCGGCGACCGCTCCGACCCGCTGTTCTAGCCGCGGTTGGCCGCAGTTGGCAATCCCGGCCGAATGGCGTCTAATGCCTGCATCGCCTTCCGCCGGTCACGACATGAGCCATTTTTCGCGCAGCTACGCCGAAGCCCGCCAGAAGTTCCTCGACGCCGCGCGCACGGCCGGGGCCGGGCTGGCGCAATTCCCGCATCCCACCCGCCGCGGCAGCGCCGGCGAGGACCTGGCAATCGACGTGGCGCTGGCGGGCTCGCCCGAGGCTCCCCATTGCCTGATGGTGACCTCCGGCATCCACGGCGCCGAGGGCTTTGCCGGCTCTGGTGCGCAGGTGACGATGCTGCACGATACCGATCTGCTTGCCGCTTGCGCCACCGGTGACACCTGCCTGCTGCTGGTGCATGCCGTCAATCCCTACGGCTTTTCCCACCTGCGCCGGGTCAACGAAGACAACGTCGACCTGAACCGCAACTTCATGGACTTCACCCAGCCGCTGCCGTACAACGCGCCCTATGCCGAGATCGCGCCGTTGCTGCTGCCGCCGCAGTGGCCGCCGTCCGACGCCGAACAGGCGCAGCTGATGAAGGCCGTGGCCGAGCGCGGCATGGCCTGGTACCAGGCCGCGCTCAGCGGCGGCCAGTACCAGGACCCTGACGGGATGTTCTTCGGCGGCACCAAGGCGACCTGGAGCAACTACACGCTGTGCCGCATCCTGTCGCGCTTCGGCGCCGGGCGCCAGGCGCTGCGCTGGATCGACGTGCACACCGGGCTGGGTCCGCGGGGCTATGGCGAACCCATCCAGATGGGCCCGGATACGCCTGAGTCGATCGCGCACACGCGCGCGATCTGGGGCGAGCGGGTGACCTCCATCTACGATGGTTCGTCGACCTCGGCGGCGCTGACCGGGCTGGCCTGGCAGGCGGTGCCGCAGACGCTGCCGGGCGTGGACTATGCCGGCATCGCGCTGGAATTCGGCACGCTGCCGGTGGGCGAAGTGCTCGACGCGCTGCGGGGCGACCACTGGCTGTACCGCCACCCGGAGGCTGACGAGAACCAGCGCGCGCTGGTGCGCCAGGCGATGTGGCAGGCGTTCTACGGCGATGCCGACGACTGGCGCGACGGCGTGGTGGCGCAGACCTCGGACGCGGTGCGCAGCGCGATCGCCGCGGCCTGATACTAGCCAGGGCCGCCTCCCGCCGGGCGTTGCGTGCGACAGCGCCCGGCGGCAGGAAATGTTCGATTCACCATTAATGTCACTTCTGATAATGTTTCGCCTTTGACGGTGGAGTGCTGAGCCAGGCACACAGCCGTCGCCAGGCGATTGCAGGACAAGCGATTGCAGAACCAAGAATAAGCACGGAAGGGGTCCCGGCAGGCCACGGCGCAGTGCCATGCGCCGCTGCCCCTGGCGCGCGGCGCTGCTTCCGGCATCACCCCGGCAGGGAGGCCGGCGCGATGACGCTCTACGAACTCAAGCCCAGATTCCAGGCGTTGCTGCGCCCGATGGTGCAGGACCTGGCCCAGCGCGGTGCCACCGCCAACCAGGTGACCGTGGCCGCGGCGGCAGGCTCGCTCGCCGTCGGCGTGCTGGCCGCGGTGGGCATGCTGGTGGCCGAGACGCCCACGCTGTTCCTGCTGTTTCCCCTCTGGCTGTTCCTGCGCATGGCGCTCAACGCCATCGACGGCATGCTGGCGCGCGAGCACGGCCAGCAGAGCGCGCTCGGCGCCTACCTGAATGAACTGGGCGATATCGTCTCGGACCTGGCGCTGATCCTGCCGCTGGCCGCGCTGCCGGCGTTCGGGCTGGCGCAGGTCGGCACCTTCGCGCTGCTGGCGGTGATGGTCGAGGCCGCCGGCCTGATCGGCCCGCTGGCCGGTGCCAGCCGCCGCTACGACGGCCCGCTGGGCAAGAGCGACCGCGCCTTCGCGGTCGGCGCGATCGCGCTGTGGGCCGGCCTGGGGCTGGGCTTCGGCGCGGTGGCCTCGTGGCTGTGGCTGGCGCTGTCGCTGCTGTCGTTGTTCACCATTGCCAACCGGGTGCGTCGCGGCGTTGCCGAGGCCGGCGCCCGCACCGCGGAGTAAGCGCATGGACCGACTGTCGAGCCGCCAGCCGCTGGAGCGGCAATTCCAGACCCACGATGGCCAGGCACTGTTCTACCGGCACTGGCCGGCGGTGGAGGGCCCGGCGCGCGGCGCCGTGGTGCTGTTCCACCGCGGCCACGAGCATTCCGGCCGCGTCGCCCACCTGGCCGACGAGCTGAACCTGCCGGGCTACGACATCTTCGCGTGGGATGCGCGCGGCCACGGGCGCTCGCCCGGCGAGCGCGGCTACAGCCCCAGCCTGGCGGATTCGGTGCGCGATATCCAGACCTTCACCGGGCATATCGCCGAGGTCCATGGCATCCCGCTGGAACGGATGGCCGTGGTCGCGCAGAGCGTGGGCGCCGTGTTGGCGTCCACCTGGGTGCACGACTACGCGCCGCCGATCCGCGCGCTGGTGCTGGCCTCGCCGGCGTTCAAGGTCAAGCTCTACGTGCCGTTTGCACGGCCCGGGCTGAAGCTGATGCAGCGCGTGCGCGGCAAGTTCTTCGTCAACAGCTACGTCAAGGCCAGATTCCTGACGCACGATCCGGAGCGCATCGCCAGCTACGACAGCGATCCGCTGATCACGCGCCCGATCGCCGTCAATATCCTACTGGACCTGTATGAGACCGCGGAACGCATCGTGGCCGATGCCGCAGCGATCACGGTGCCGACGCAACTGCTGATCTCGGGCGCCGACTGGGTCGTGCACCGCGGGCCGCAGGACCGTTTCTACGAGCGGCTGGGTTCGCGCACCAAGGAACGGATCGTGCTCGACGGCTTCTACCACGACACGCTGGGCGAGCGTGACCGCAAGCTGGCGGTCGATGCCGCACGGCGCTTTATCGTGCGCGAGTTCGAGACGCCGTCGGCACCGCGCTCGATGCTCGATGCAGACCAGATCGGCCCGTTCCGCGAGGAGTCGGACCGGCTGGCCTCGGCGCCGTCCGGGCTGGCCGCGTGGTACTGGCGCGCGGCGCGGGCCAACCTGAAGCTCGGCGGGCTGCTGTCAGACGGCGTGCGGCTGGGCCATGAAACCGGCTTCGACTCGGGCTCGACGCTCGATTATGTTTACCGCAACACGCCATCGGGCCGCGGCAAGCCGGGCCGGCTGGCGGATCGGCAATATCTGGATGCGATCGGCTGGCGCGGCATCCGCCAGCGCAAGGTCCACGCCGAGGCGCTGATCGCCGACGCCGTGCGGCGCTTGCAGGCGGCCGGCATGCCGGTGCGGATGGTCGATATCGCCGCCGGGCATGGGCGCTACGTACTTGAGGCGCTGGCAGGGCTTGATGGCGGCGCAGCCGCAGTCGAGTCGATCCTGTTGCGCGACTACAGCGCGCTGAACGTCGAGCGGGGCAGGGCGTTGATTGCCGCCAAGGGCCTGGGCGGCATTGCCCGCTTCGAGCAGGGCGACGCCTTCGACGGCGACAGCCTGGCCGAGCTGACGCCGCCCCCGACACTGGCCGTGGTCTCCGGCCTGTACGAGCTGTTCCCCGAGAACGCGCCGGTGCGCCGATCGCTCGACGGCCTGGCGCGTGCGGTGCCGCCAGGCGGCTACCTGGTCTACACCGGCCAGCCCTGGCACCCACAGCTGGAGTTCATCGCGCGCGCGCTGACCAGCCACCGAGCCGGCGCCGCCTGGGTGATGCGCCGCCGTTCGCAGGCCGAGATGGACGAACTGGTGCGCGCGGCAGGCTTCGACAAGGTGACCCAGCGCATCGACCCGTGGGGCATCTTCACCGTCAGCCTGGCGCGCAGGCGCGGCGCATGAGCACGCTGCCCGCCGACGCCGCGACGGATTCGTCCGCGGGCGAGCGTCCCTGGGCGCTGGCCTGCCTGCTGCTGGCCGGTGCCGGCGCGCTGTTCTTCTCCAGCTACGGCTTTGCCAACTGGCTGGCGAGCCAGCGCGCGCACGTGCCTTCGGTCTACTTCGAATGGGAGGGGGACATCCCGTTCCTGCCGTGGACCATCGTGCCGTACTGGTCGATCGACCTGCTGTACGGCATCTCCTTCTTCCTGTGGCGTACGCGGGCGGCGCTGGTGACGCATGTCAAGCGGCTGCTGATGGCGCAGTTGGTCTCGGTGGCGTGCTTTATCGCCTTCCCGCTGCGCTTTGCCTTTGCCCGGCCGCCCGCAGACGGGCTGCCCGGCGAACTCTTCACGCTGCTGGGCGGCTTCGACCTGCCGTTCAACCAGGCGCCGTCGCTGCATATCAGCCTGCTGGTGATCCTGTGGGTCGCCTTCGCGACAGTCCTGCGCGGCGGCTGGCGCTGGCTGCTGCACGGCTGGTTCGCGCTGATCGGCATTTCGGTGCTGACGACCTGGCAGCACCACCTGATCGACGTGCCTACCGGGGCGCTGGTCGGCTGGCTGTGCGTCTACCTGTTCCCGCTGCAGCTGCCGGCGGTCGCAGCGGGCGGGCCTGATGCGCGCACGCGCCGGATGGCGCGCCGCTACGCGCTCGGGGCGGTGGTGGCGTTGCTGTGCGCGCTGGTGGCACTGGGCACATCCGTGACGCTGGCGTTCCTGCTGCTGTGGGGCGTGTTGGCGCTGGCCTGCGTCGCGCGGGCCTACGCGCTGGCAGCGCCGGGCTGGTTCCAGAAGGCCGGCGATGGCGCGATGGCGCCCGCCGCGTGCTGGGTGCTTGCGCCTTACCTGCTCGGCGCCTTCCTCAATTCCCGCTGGTGGACGCGGCGCGCGCCGCAGGCCAGCCCGATCGCCGATGGCGTCTGGGTCGGCCGCTTCCCGACCGATGCCGAGCTGCGCACGCTTGGCGCCGATGCCGTGCTCGACCTGAGCGCCGAACTGCCGCGCGCAGCCACCAACGCCGCGCTGGCCTATCGCTGCGTGCCGGTGCTGGACCTGACCGTGCCTACGCCAGGGCAATTGGAGCAGGCCGTGGCCCAGCTCGAAGCCTGGCAGGCACAGGGCCGTCGCGTGCTGGTGAGCTGCGCGCTCGGCTACTCGCGCAGCGCGCTGGTGGCGGCCGCATGGCTGGCGCGCCGGCAGGGGCTGCGCGATGCCGACGCGGCATTGGCCGCGCTGCGCGCGCACCGCCCGGCGGTGGTGCTCGGGCGCGAGCATGCCGAGGCGCTGCAGCGCTGGCTCGACCATCCCCCTGTGCCGGAGGCCGGCGATGCGCGCTGATCCCATCGACAGTATCCGCCGCGACAATACCGACGCGTGGATCGCCCATGCCGTGGCCGGCGCATTGTCAGGCGCGATGTGGATCGGCCTGGCGGGGCTTGCTTTTGCCATGGCCACGGCCTGGCTGGCGGTGACCGCACAGGCGCCGCGCGCGCTGGCCGCCGCGCCGTTGCTGCTGGCGCTGGCGCAATTATGGCTGCTGCTGCGCGTGGCGATCGACCGGCGCCTTTTCGACGCGCTGGTGGCGGCCGCCAGCCGTTACGGGTCGCCCGACCTGGCCGCGCTCGATACCGCGTTGATCGAGCTGGGCTGGCTCACCACGCAGCGCGCCGGCCGCCCGCTGCCCGAACGCGCCCGCGGCGCCATGCGGCTGGTGCGCGCCAGCGCCGTGCTGGCCGCAGCCCAGCTCGCGCTCACCTTGCTCATATTGATGCTGAGGTAACACCATGTGGCTTGCCCGCGCCACCGCGCGCGCCATCATCGTCTTTGCGCGACTGCTGACCGGCATGCGCGCCAACTGGCAAGGCTGCATCCCGGCCGCGGTGCAGCGCGTCTACTTTGCCAACCACAGCAGCCACGGCGACTTCGTGCTGATCTGGGGCTGCCTGCCGCCTGACCTGCGCACGGGCACACGCCCGGTGGCCGGCGCCGACTACTGGGACTGCTCGCCGCTGCGGCGCTTTATCGGCCGCGACGTGTTCCGCGCGCTGCTGATCGACCGCACCCATAGCGATCCTGGCAGTGACCCGGTGGCGCTGATGCGGGGCGCGCTGGAAGGTGGCGATTCGCTGATCCTGTTTCCCGAAGGCACGCGCAATACCACCGATGCGCGCCTGCTGCCGTTCAAGAGCGGCATCTACCACCTGGCGCGCGCCTGCCCGGCGGTGGAGTTCGTGCCGGTCTGGATCGACAATCTCAACCGCGTGATGCCCAAAGGCGAGGTCGTGCCGGTGCCGCTACTGTGCACCGTGACCTTCGGCCAGCCCGTGCTGGTGGCCGACGGCGAGGCCAAGGAAGACTTCCTTGCCCGCTGCCGCGATGGCCTGCTGTCGCTCGCCCCGGAACTGGAATGATGACCATGCCGACTCTCCATTGGAGCCACGAAACCTGGCTGCTGTTCGGCGGCCTGTTCGGCGTGCTGATGCTGGCCTCGACCGTGACCGCGCTGCTGCGCTGGCGCGTGGCCGGCGGCGGCCAGCACGCGGTGATCGACAACCTGGCGCAGCGCGTCGGCGCCTGGTGGTGGATGATCGGCGTCATGGGCGTGGCCTTCGCGCTCGGGCGCACCGCGGTGATCGTGCTGTTCTACCTGCTGTCGTTCTTCGCACTGCGCGAGTTCGTCACCATCATCACCACGCGGCGCGGCGACCATCGCGCCATTGTCGCTGCGTTCTTCGTGTTCCTGCCGCTGCAGTACGTGCTGGTCTATATCGGCTGGTACGGCATGTTCTCGATCCTGATCCCGGTCTACGCCTTCCTGATCCTGCCGATCCTGGCGGCGCTGTCGTCCGAGACCACGCGCTTCCTGGAACGCTGCGCCGGGGTGCAGTGGGCGGTGATGATCTGCGTGTTCTGCATCTCGCACGTGCCGGCGCTGCTGACGCTGCCGATCCCCGGCTTCGAGGGCCGCAATCTGCTGCTGATCGCCTTCCTGGTGATCGTGGTGCAGGGCAGCGACGTGCTGCAGTACGTGTGGGGCAAGCTGTGCGGCAAGCGCAAGATCGCGCCGCTGCTGTCACCGTCCAAGACAGTCGAAGGGTTTGTCGGCGGCGTGGCCAGCGCCACCGCGCTGGGTGCGGCGCTGTGGTGGATCACGCCGTTCTCGCCGTGGCAGGCCGGGGCGATCGCGCTGGTCATCGCGCTGATGGGTTTCCTGGGCGGGCTGGTGATGTCGGCGATCAAGCGCGACCGCGGCATCAAGGACTGGGGTCACATGATCCAGGGCCACGGCGGCATGCTCGACCGGCTCGACTCGGTCGTGTTCGCCGCACCGGTGTTCTTTCATATCACCCGCTACTGGTGGGTGCCCTGAGCCCTTGCCGCGCTCAGATCTCCGTCTCTTCGCACCACTTCACCACCGCATCGCGGAAATCCTGGCAGATCGGCGACAGGTAGCCACCGGCGCGCCACAGCACCGCCAGCTCGTGCTGCCACGACATCCCCGGGCCGCTGATGGCCCGCAGGCCCTGGCCTTCGGCCTGCTTCAGGATGCGCGGCGGCATGATGCCGAGCAGGTCCGAGTGCCGCAGCAGTTCGCCGAAGGCCACCGGCGAGGCCGTGCTTTCCACCGCCACGCGCGGCGGCGGCAGGCCGACCGAAGTGAACCGTTCTTCCAGCCACTGCCGCAGGTAGAGCGAACTGGCCGGCACCGCCCAGCGCTCCTCCGTCAGGTCGGCCAGCGTGCGAAAGCGGTCCTGGCGCGGATGGCCGCTGCGGCAGACGATCTGCATGGTCAGTGGCCCCAGCGGCAGCCAGTCGATGTCCTCCGGCACGCTCGCCGGGCGGGCGGCCAGGATCAGGTCCGCATCGCCGTTCTGCAGCACCGCCATCAGACGCGCACTCAGGTGAGTCTCGATCGAGAACACCGCCAGCGGGCGGCTGACGAAGAACTGCGCCAGCAGCGGCGACAGCAGCGAAGGCACCAGGTAGGGAATCGCCCCCAGCCGCACCGTGCCAGCGCGCGCCAGGCGTTGTTCGGCCAGCTCGTTGCGCAGGTCGGTGGCCGCCAGCGAGATCTTGCGGGCATGCGCGAGCAGGGTCTTGCCCACGCTGGTCAGCACCAGCCCGCGCGGGGTGCGCTCGAACAGCGGCATGCCGGCCTCGCCCTCCAGCCGCGCCAGCGTCTTGGACAGGCCGGACTGCGTCATGCCGAGGGTATCGGCGGCGCGGTGCAGGTTGCCGTGCTCGCTGACTACCAGGAAGGCTGCAAGATCCTCGAATCGCATGGGCGTACCGGGCGCGGAAGTGGAGCGGGCCATTGTAGCGCCAGCGCCATGGCGTTCAGGCCAGGCGCCGATGCGGCGCTGCGCCATGCCCGCGAGGACTTGGCTCGCGCCGCGCGGGAATCGCCGGCGGCGTGTGGGTGGCCTAGACTGCGCTGGCATCCCTCGCGTACTGCCGACCACAGGCAGTCATCAAAGAAGGGAGCCAAATCGGAGACGAACCAATGTTGACCCCTTGCCTGCAGCGGCTGCGCGCCGCCATGCTCAGCGTAGTGCTGGCCGCCACCGCGACCATCAGCTTCGCCGCCACCGATACGTCCACCGGCAATGACAGCGAACCCTATCCATCGCGCCCGCTGACCATCGTCGTGCCCTCGGTGGCCGGCAATGTGAACGATGCGGTGGCGCGGCTGATCGGGCAGGAGCTGACCAAGAGCTGGGGCCAGCCGGTCATCGTCGACAACAAGCCGGGCGCAGGGACCACTACCGGCACCAAGTACGTGGCCCGCGCCGCGCGCGACGGCTATACCGCGCTGCTGACCTTCACCGCGCACGTGCAGAACCCGTCGCTGTACCCGCGCATCGGCTACGATCCGATCGCCGACTTCACGCCGGTCAGCGAGGTGGCGATCTCGTCGACCATCCTGGCGGTATCGCCGGACTTCCCGGCGCGCACGCTGCCGGAGCTGGTGGCGCTGCTCAAGGCCAACCCCGGCAAGTATCCGTATGGCTCCTACGGTGCCGGCACCACCGGCCATATCCTGGGCGAGCTGCTCAAGCGCGAGGCGGGCCTGCAGATGGAGCACGTCGCCTACAAGGGCGGCGCGCCGCTGGCCACCGACCTGGCGGCCGGGCACGTGAAGATCGGCTTCATTGCGGTCGGTACGGCGATGCCGCTGCTGCAGGGCGGCAAGCTGGTGCCGGTGGCGATCGCCGGCACCGAGCGCTCGGCGCTGCTGCCCAAGGTGCCGACCTTCCGCGAGGCGGGCTACCAGGGCTTCGAACCGGATGCGTGGATGGGGCTGCTGTTCCCGGCCGGCGTACCGAGGGCGCGGGTGGAGGCGCTGTCGCGCGAGGTCGCGCGCATCGTGCGCCTGCCGGAAGTCGCGAAGAAAATGCAGGACCTCAACCTGGTGCCCGTAGGCGGCACGCCGGAGGGCTTCGCGGCGGTAATGAAGAGCGACCGCGACAAATGGAGCCGCATCATCCGCGATGTCGGCATCACGCTGGAATGACAGGATTACCGATGCAAGAGGACGATTACCTGGGGCTGGTCTGCTCCCGCTGGTGCCACTGGAGCGAACTGGATCTGCAGCGCATCCCGCGCCGCCCGCTCGCTCCCGGGCAGGTGCGCATCCGCGTGCGGCATGCAGGCGTGGGCTTTGCGCTGAGCCTGTTCGTCTCCGGCAAGTACCAGCGCAAGCCGCCGCTGCCGTTCACCCCCGGCACCGAGGCGGCGGGCGAGATCATCGAAGTGGCGCCCGACGTCACGCGCCTGCGTCCGGGCATGCGCGTGGCCGCGGCGCTGGACTGGGGCGGCTTTGCCGAGGAAGTGGTGACCACGGCCGACACGGTCTATCCCGTGCCTGATGGGCTGGAGCTGGCGCACGCCGCTGCGCTGCCCGTCACCTACGGCACGGTGTGGGCCGCGCTGGCGTGGCGCGCAGCGCTGCAGCCGGGCGAGACCATGCTGGTACACGGCGCCAGCGGTGCGCTGGGCACGGCGGCGGTGCAGGTGGGCCGCCTGATGGGCGCGCGCGTGATCGCCACCGCGAGCACCGAGGCCAAGCGCGAGGCGGCGCTGCGCAACGGTGCGGCACATGCGCTGCCGTCCGACGCGGCCACGCTGGTGGCATCGGTCAAGGCGCTGTGCCCGGCGGGCGGGGCGGACGTGGTGTTCGATCCGGTGGGCGGCGACCTGTTCGATGCCTCGCTGCGCTGCACGGCACCGGGCGCGCGTTTGCTGTCGATCGGGTTTGCCAGCGGGCGCATCCCGGAGGTGCCGACCAACCTGCTGCTGGTCAAGAACCTGTGGCTGATCGGCTTCAACTACGGCTACTACATCGGCTGGGGCCTGACCGACGAGCGCAAGCGCTTTGCGCCGCAGGTGCAGCAGGTGGTCGCGCAGATCATGCAGACGGTGGCCAGCGGCGAACTGGCACCACCGGTGCTGCAGCACTTCCCGCTGCGCGATTGGCTCGAGGCGGTGGACACCACGATGTCGCGCCGTGCCATCGGCAAGGTCATGCTGGATATCTGAAACGCGGAGGACGACATGCAGCACGCACAAGCGATACCCGGCAACAACGACGACGCCATGCTGGACGGCCTGACCGTGCTCGACCTGAGCCAGGGCATAGCCGGCCCGTATTGCGGGCTGATCCTGCGCCAGCAGGGCGCGCGCGTGATCAAGGTGGAGCCGCCGGGCGGTGACTGGTCGCGGCAGATGGGGCGCATCCGCGCCGGGCAGACCGCGATTGCGGTGGCCTGCAATGCGGGCAAGGAAAGCGTGCTGCTGGATGCGCGCACCGAAAGCGGCCGCGCCGCCATCGCCAGGCTGGCGGAGCGGGCCGACGTGGTGATCCAGAACTTCCGGCCCGGCGTGGCCGAGCGCATGGGCGTGGGCTATGAAGCGCTGGCCGCGCGCAACCCGGCGCTGGTCTATGTCTCGATCTCCGGCTACGGCCACGCCGGTCCGATGGCATCGATGCCGGCGGTCGACACCACCATGCAGGCCTTCAGTGGCCTGATGCACCTGAACCGCGACGCCGCGGGCCAGCCGCGCCGCATCGCTTTCTACCTGGTCGACCTGAGCACCGGTCTCTATGCGGCCCAGCATGCGGCGGCGGCGCTGTTCAAGGCCGCACGCAGCGGCAAGGGCCGGCATGTGCGGCTGTCGCTGCTGGAAACCAGCGCGGCGCTGCAGTCTTACCTGATGGTGGACGATGCGATGTTCCCCGACGCGGAACTGGCCGCTGCCAATGCGCCTACCGGGCTGTTCGAGGCGGCCGATGGCCGGCTCTATGTGAGCATGCTCAATGATGCGATGTTCGCGCGCCTGGCGAAGCTGCTGGGCTTCGGCGACTGGCTCGACGATGCGGAGCTGCGCACCAGTGCAGGCCGCTTGCCGCGCGCGGCGGAGTTGAACAAGCGCGTCGCACAGGCCCTGGCCGCGCAGCCGCTGGCGCATTGGGAGGCGCTGCTGACCGAGCATGACGTGCTGTTCGGGCGCGTGGGCCATGCGCGTGACCTGCTGGAGAGCGCGCAATGCGCAAAGGCGGGGGTATTCGGCCGGCTGCCGCTGGCGGGGATCGGCGCGGTGCCGTGGGCCAACCTGCCGGGCATGGCTGGCGCTGTGGCGCCGACAGGCGAGGCGCCCGCGCTGGGGCAGCACACGGAAGCGGTGCTGGCAGAGTTCGGCATCGGCGCCTGACAGGCGAGCGCCAAAAGAAAAACGGACGGTGCGCGATGCGTACCGTCCGTTTCCTTTATGCGTTGGTAGGCTCGATTGGACTCGAACCAACGACCCCCACCATGTCAAGGTGGTGCTCTAACCAGCTGAGCTACGAGCCTAGCGAAGGCGCGAATTATAGAGACGCCTTTGCAATTTCGCAAGCACCCTCGCGAACTTTCTTCGATTGTGCTTTGCCAAGCGCGTCTCGTCCGGTCACTCCTGCGCGCTCAGGCCTGCACCAGCCGGTCACGCAGTTCGCGCTTGAGCACCTTGCCGATCGCACTGCGCGGCAGGCTGTCGACCTCGTGCAGTTCGGACAGCCGCTGGGTCTTGCCCAGGCGCTCGTTGGCCCATGCCAGCACGTCTTGCGCGGTGGCGCCGCCGCCCGCACGCAACGCGACGAAGGCCACCGGCGTCTCGCCCCAGCGCTCCGACGGCACGCCCACCACCGATACCTCCGCGACCGCCGGATGCTCGCGCACCACGGCCTCGAGATCGCTCGGGTAGACGTTGAAGCCGCCCGTGATGATCATGTCCTTCTTCCGATCGAGCAGCACCAGGAAGCCGTCGTCGTCGAAGCGGCCGATATCGCCGGTGCGGATAAAGCGCTGGCCCTGCGCGTCATGCCATTCGGTCTCGGCGGTCTTCTCGGGCTGGTTGTGGTAGCCGTTCATCATCGCTGCCGAGCGGCCGACCACTTCGCCGACGCTGCCGGGCGGCAGTTCGCTGCCCTCGTCGTCGATGATGCGGATGTCGGCGCCAGGCGCGGGGCGGCCGACAGTGTGCAGCTTGTCCGGGAACTGGTGAGCATGCAGCAGGCAGCTGCCGCCGCCTTCGGTCATGCCGTACAGCTCGGTCAGCCCGCCCGGCCAGCGCCGCAGCACATCGGCCTTCAGCGCCGGGCTGCACGGCGCGCTGGTACAGAATTTCTGCTGGAAGGACGACAGGTCGTGGCGATCGAACTCCGGATGCGCCAGCAGGCGCTGGTACTGCACCGGCACCAGCATGGTATGCGTGACGCGATGCTGTTGCGCCAGTGCCAGGTACTGGCCGGCATCGAACTTGGCCATCAGGATCGCCGTGCCGCCCAGGCCGATGGTTGGGAAGAAGCTGGCCAGCGTGGTGTTCGAATAGAGCGGCGTGGACAGCAGCGTCACGGCGTGCGTGCCATAGCCGGTGGCCGCGCCGCGCGACACGTGCGCCCAGCGCATGCCGTGCGACTGCACGATGCCCTTGGGCAGGCCGGTAGTGCCGGACGAGTAGATGATGTTCAGCGGCATCTCCGGGCGGATCTCGGGCTCCGTCACTGGCGTGCCGGCGGGGGCGAGCCAAGACTCGTAGGGTTGCCCGGCATCGCTGCCGTCGAGCGTGACCACGGGCGTGCCGGCCAGCTTGTCGCGCACGGGCTGCAGGGCTTCTGCCACTGCGGCATCGGTGAACAGGATGCACGCGCCTGAATCGGCGACCATTCCGGCCAGGCTTTCCGCCGTGGACGACGGGGCCAGCGGCGCCACCACCACGCCAGCGCGTACCGCGCCCAGGTAGACCGCCGCATATTCGATCGAGGATGACGCGCAGATCGCGATGGCCTCGCCGGGACGCACGCCGTCGCGTGCCAACGCTGCGGCGATGCGGTCCATCGCGGCGTCTAGGCCAGCGTAGTCCATGACGCGCTCGCCGTGCATCAGCGCGCGCTGCGCGGGGCGTTGCGTGGCGTGCTCGCGCACAAGCGCGGACATGGTGGTGAAGGGGCGTTGGAGCGGGGTAGGTTGGGTCATATTCAGCAAGAGAATGCGGGCGCCAGCCAGGCGGCGCCCGATGAGCAATGACGAATCGGGGGACTTACTGGATCTGCGCGCCGGACTCCTTGACCACCTTGCTCCAGCGGCTGATCTCGGCATCGATATGGCTGCGCAGTGCTGCCGGCGTGGAGCCCACCGGCTCGTAGCCGTTGGTCGCCAGCGTGGCCTTCAGGTCGGGCTGGCGCAGCACCGTGGCGATCTCGGTGCTGAGGCGGTCGATCACGGGCTGTGGCGTGCCGGCCGGCGCCAGCACGGCATACCAGCCGGTGATGTTGATGCCCGGCACGCCGGCTTCGGCCAGCGTCGGCACGTCGGGCGCGACCGCGGCGCGCTGGCTGCCGGTGACCGCCAGCGCGCGCAGCTTGCCGCTCTTCACATGCGGCAGCGTGGTCGAGATGCTGTCGAAAGTCAGCTGGACCTCGCCCGACAGCATCGCCGTCACCACCTGCGCGCTGCCCTTGTAAGGGACATGGGTCATCTTGATGCCCGCCACGGAATCGAACAGCTCGCCCGCCAGGTGGCCGGTATTGCCGTTGCCGGCCGAGGCGAAGGTCAGCTTGCCGGGCGCGGCCTTGGCCTGCGCGATCAGCTCCGCCACATTGGTGGCCTGCAGCGACGGGCTGCCCGCCAGGATCATCGGCAGGTTGGCTACCAGCGATACCGGGGCGAAATCCTTGCGCGTGTCATAGGGCAGCTTGGGGTACAGGCTGGCATTGATGGCATGCGCGGCCAGCACCATGATCAGCGTGTAGCCGTCTGGCTTGGCTCGTGCCAGTGCCTGGCTGGCAATGGTGCCGCCGGCACCGGGACGGTAATCGAGCACCACCGGCTGGCCGAGCCGCTCCTGCAGCTTTGCCGCGACCGGGCGCGCCAGCAGGTCGGCACTGCCGCCCGGGGGGTACGGGATCAGCAGCTGGATCGGGCGTGACGGCCACGTCTCGGCCTTCGCGCCAAACGGTACGGCGGCGACTGCGGCCGTGGCCAGCAAGCCGGCCAGCCATGCGCGACGGCCCCAGGCGGGGCGCAGGGTGGATGCCATGAACTTGTCTCCTCGTTATGCGGCCGCGCGGTGCGGCCGTGGTCCCCTGTTGTCGGATATAGGCTGGGACGCTGGTGTCACACAGACGGTAAAGGCGTAAGCGCGCTGGCGGAATTCTTAAATCGATAAGTCTGGCTTTTTGCAGGTGAAGCGGTACACCGGCGCCGGGCCGAATTGTTGTGCCCGTCGGCTCTGCCGAAGAGCTGGCCTTCTCAAAAATCCTTGCAAACGAGGAGATTTTAGCGTTGGGGCTGCGGTTGCAAGGTAAAATCTTTGCGATCGAGGAGATTTCTTGATTTTCTGGATTGGACGCACTAAAGTCTTTGCGATCAGGGAGATTTTTTGTGCAACTGTCACTCAACGACCCCAGCGATATCGGCGCCTTCGTGCGCGCCGCCCGCAAGGCCCAGGGCCTGCGGCAGGACGATGCCGCCGGCGCCATCGGCGTCAGCGAAAACTTCATGGTCCGCGTCGAGAACGGCGCGGAGGGCATCCAGTGGGGCAAGCTGTTTCAGGTACTGGAAGGGCTGGGCCTGCGCGTGACGGTCGATGTGCCGGACGCAGCGGCGCCGCTGGTCGACGCCGAGCGGGACAAGCTCAGGCAGCGCCAGGCGCGCAGCAACAAGCGCCGCGCGGCAGCACGCGGGACCGGCCAGCATGGCTGAGCGCGTACTGGTCGCCAGCATCAACGGCACGCCGGTCGGTGAGCTGCGCGATGCCAACGATGTCTGGTCGTTCCGCTATGACCCGGCCTGGCTCGGCAGCCCGCACGCCTTCGCGCTGAGCCCCACCTTGCCGCTGCAGGCCACACCGCTGGCCGATGGCAGCACGCTGCGCCCGGTGCAGTGGTACTTCGACAACCTGCTGCCCGAGGATGGCCAGCGCGCACTGCTGGCGCGCGACGCCAGCATCCGCAACGAGGCCGACGCCTTTGCGCTGCTGGCGCACTATGGCGCGGAGTCGGCGGGCTCGCTGACGCTGCTGCCGCCGGGGCGCACGCCCGCCGCCGTGCCGAACCTGCGGCCCCTGACCGACGCGGCGCTCGATGCGCGCATCCACAGCCTGCCCAGCGTTCCGCTGACGCATGGCGCGGTCAAGCGCATGTCGCTGGCGGGCGCCCAGCACAAGCTGGCGGTGGTGCTGCGCGACGGCGCGTTGTTCGAGCCCGGCGCGGATACCCCGTCGACGCATATCCTGAAGCCGACGCACCAGATGCAGGAGTTCTATCCGCATTCGGTCGCCAACGAATGGTTCGTGATGTCGCTGGCGGCCCGGCTGAAGCTGGACGTGCCGCCGGTGCACCGGCGCTATGTGCCGGCGCCGGTCTACCTGATCGACCGCTTCGACCGGCGCCTGGCGCCCACGGGGCAGTGGGAGCGGCTGCATGCGATCGACGCGTGCCAGCTGCTGAACCTGCCGCGCACCTTCAAGTACGACCAGGGCAGCGTCGAGCGGCTGACGGAACTGGCCGCGCTGTGCCGCGCGCCGGCGGTGGCGCGGGCGCGGTTGTTCGACTGGCTGGTGTTCAATATCCTGGTGGGCAACTCGGACGCGCACCTTAAGAACCTGAGCTTCCTGGTGTCCGCTGCGGGCATTGCGCTGGCGCCGTTCTACGACCTGCTGAGCGAGGCGGCCTACGCCACCCGCACCTATGGCAAGACCGGCTGGCCCGAGGTGCACCGGTTTGCGTGGCCGGTCCTGGGTGTCGAGTTCTATGGCGATTTTTCGCGCGCGCTGGTGCTGGAGGCGGGGCGCGCGCTGGGGCTGACGACGGTGACCGCCGAGCGGCGGCTGGATGCGATGCTGCGCGGCATCGGGCCAGCGGCGCAAGCACTCTACGAGCAGGCGGAGCAGCGGAATGCCGCCATGGCGCACGAGCGCCCGACGCTGACCAGCGGGTTTGCCGGCGAACTGGCGTGCCTGCGCGTGATCCGCTTCACCATCATTGCCGACATGGTGCGGGTGCTGTCGCCCGGTTGATCCGCAGGTCTAGTTGGTCGGATGCGGCGGACTGAAAAGGTATGGCACCAGCGCCGCGGCGATCAGCAGAGCGGCCGACACGAAGATCGCCGAATAGGTGGACGCCACCGGCCACTCGCGCACATGGCCCGCATTGGCGATCAGCCCGAACGCCCACGATGTCAGCGCCGACCCGAGGAACACGAAGGTATTGAGCAGCCCCAGCCCGCGCCCGCGGCGCGACGGCGGGATCAGGCCGCGGCCCTGCGCCATCACCAGCGGATGCAGCATGCCGATGGTCGACAGCAGCGCCATCATCGCCACGCCGTAACCGATGCCGGTGGCGGGCCACAGCGCCAGCAGGATCGCGCCCGACATGGCAAAGCACGACCAGCCAACGATGGTGGACTTGAGCGTGCTGCGGCGGACCAGCACCGGCAACAGGAAGGCGGTCATGAAGCCGGCCAGGCTCAGCAACGTCAGCGCCACGCCGCGCGGCGCCGAGCCCAGGCCGAAGACGTCGGCGAGATAGGGCCCGCTCCAGGCGTTGCGGAAGGCGGTGCCGGCGGCCATCGCCACGCACAGGGGGATCAGCGTCCACAGCGGCGCCAGCCGCAAGAGCTGCACGCTCTCTGACAGCATCGCCGGCCACGATGCGCTGCGCGCCTCCGCATGGCCCTGGTCGCGCACGAAGCGCCAGACGCCATAGCAGGCCGCCACCATCCCAAGCGCCGACACCGCCATCGACGGGCGCCAGCCGATCAGCGAGATCGCCCAGCCCAGCGGTGCGGTGGCGCACAACGCGCCGATCATGCCCATGGCGTTGGAGCGGCTGACCACGCGGGTGTAATCGCGCTCGGACAACTGCTCGGAGGCGAAGTGTAGCAGCCCCATGAACACCGGCGCGCAGGCCAGCCCCAGGCCGACCTGGGCCAGCGTGGCGGCGGTACCGTTGGGCGCCAGCACGAATACGATCGACGACAGCGCGCCCACGGCCAGCAGCAGCGCGGTGGGCCGGCCCACGCCGTAGCGGTCGAAGGCGATGCCCACCGGGATCTGCGCCACGGCGAAGGCCAGGAAGAACGAAGACGACAGCGCGCCGAACCCCGCCGGCGACAGGCCGAAGTCATGCTGCAGTTCGGGCGCCATGACCGCCAGGCAGGAGCGGAAGAACTGGCTGAGCGCGAAGGCGAAGGTCAGCATGGCGATGCCGCGCACGGCATGCGTGGCCGCGGCCCGGGCGGGCAGGGCGTCGGGTGAACCGGGGAGAGGGGTGTTGCTGGCGGTCACGGCTTCAGGGTTTGCCACGGCACTGGGTGCGGAGGCGAAGACGCTGTTGTTGTCGGAGGAGAACGCCCGGCGGGGCAGTCACGGGCCGACGACGGTATCTGCAGCGAGTGTAGAGCTTGCGTGAGATTAATGGCCGTGGGGTGGCCGGTGTTCGCCCACATTGCGCGTGGGATGAACAGGTCCACTGACGCTTGAGATCCTGATGTGTGCTCCCCTCTCCCGCTCGCGGGAGAGGGGAGCACACAGTCGGTTCGCTATGCCGATTACCCCGGCAATGCGTCGTACGTCAGCAAGAACACCTGCTCATCGCCCGCGCTGACCGGCAGCCAGATGATCTCCAGTTCAGGGAAGGCGGCTTCCACATTGGCATGCTCATTCCCAATCTCCACCACCAGCACACCACCCGGATTCAGGTGCGCCTTGGCTCCGGCGATGATCCGCCGCACCACATCCATCCCATCGTCACCCCCAGCCAGCGCGATACGCGGCTCGGCCAGGTACTCGGGCGGCAGCGCCTGCATCGACGCTTCGTTGACATACGGCGGGTTGGTCAGGATCACATCGTAGGTCGCGCCATGCGGCAGCGGCGCGTACAGGTCGCCCTGGTACAGCCGGATGCGGTCGTCCATCTTGTAGTCGGCCACGTTGCGCCGCGCCACCGCGAGTGCATCGGGCGAGATGTCGACGGCGTCGATGCTGGCGTTGGGCCACACATGCACGGCGACGATCGGCAGGCAGCCCGAGCCGGTGCACAGCTCCAGCACGGGGCCGATCTGCTCGGTCTCGCCCACCCACGGCTCCAGCCCGTCCTGCAGCAGTTCGCCGATAAAGCTGCGCGGCACGATCACGCGCGAGTCCACGTAGAAGCGCAGGCCGTGCATAAAGGCTTCGTGCGTGATGTAGGCGGCCGGCACGCGCTCGCTGACGCGGCGGTCAATGACCTTCAGCACGGCATCAACTTCTTCCGGCAGCAGGCGCGCGTCCAGGAACGGATCGAGCGTGTCGAGCGGCAGGTTCAGCGTATGCAGCACCAGGTAGGCGGCTTCGTCATAGGCATTGGCGCTGCCGTGGCCGAAGGACAGGCGCGCGGCGGTAAAGCGCGAGACTGCGAGACGCAGCAGGTCGCGCACGGTGCGCAGGGGGGAGGGCGTTGCCATGTAGGGTGTCTTTCGGCGAAAAAATCAGGCGACCAGGCGTTCCAGCACGCCGCGGTAGACGTTCTTCAGTGGCTCGATAAAGCGCACTTCGACGTGCTCGTCGATCTTGTGGATGCTGGCGTTGGGCGGGCCGAACTCGATCACCTGCGGGCAGATCCTGGCGATAAAGCGGCCGTCGGAGGTGCCGCCGGTGGTCGACAGCTCGGTCTGGAAGCCGGTCTCGGCCTGGATGGCGGACGCCAGCGCCTCGGACAACTCGCCACGCGGGGTCAGGAAGGGCTCGCCGCCCAGGGTCCAGTCCAGCGTGTATTCGAGGCTGTGGCGGTCCAGGATCGCATGCACGCGCGCCTTCAGGCCTTCCGGCGTGCTGGCGGTCGAGAAGCGGAAATTGAAGTCGATGGTGACGTGGCCCGGGATCACGTTGGTGGCGCCAGTGCCGCCGTGGATGTTCGACATCTGCCAGCTGGTGGGCGGAAAGTATTCGTTGCCCTGGTCCCATAGCTCGGCGGCCAGCTCTGCCAGCGCCGGGGCGGCTTCATGGATCGGGTTGCGGCCCAGGTGCGGGTACGCGATATGGCACTGAATGCCCTTGACCGTGAGCTTGCCCGACAGCGAGCCGCGACGGCCGTTCTTGACCATGTCGCCGAGCGCGTTGACCGAGGTCGGCTCGCCGATCACGCAGTAGTCCAGGCGCTCGCCGCGTGCGGTCAGCGCTTCCACCACCTTGATGGTGCCGTCGTGCGCCGGGCCTTCCTCGTCGCTGGTGATCAGGAAGCCGATCGAACCGGCATGCGCGGGATGCGCCTTGACGAATTCCTCCACCGCCACCACGAAGCCGGCGATCGAGGTCTTCATGTCGGCGGCGCCCCGGCCATACAGCTTGCCGTCACGGTGGGTCGGCTCGAACGGATCCGAGTGCCATTGCTCCAGCGGGCCGGTCGGCACCACGTCGGTATGGCCGGCGAACACCAGCAGCTTGCCGTCCTTGCCCTGCGTGCCGCGCTTCACCGCCCACAGGTTGGTCACGCGGAAATCGTCAGGGCCGCTGACGAGGGCTTCGCAGTCGAAGCCGAGCGCCTTCAGGCGGGTTTCCAGGATGGCCTGGCAGCCTTCGTCGGCGGGTGTGACGGAGCGGCGGCGGATCAGGTCTTCGGTCAGGGCAAGGGTGGCAGTCATGGGACAGCGGAAATCGGGAAATCAGAACTGGCTGGCGTACTGGTCGTCGGAGAAGCCGACCATCACCTTGCCATCGTGGGCCAGCACCGGGCGCTTGATCAGCGACGGGCTTTGCTGCATCAGCGCGATCGCGCCGGCTTCCTGCTCGGCGCGGGCCTTGTCGGCGTCCGACAGCGCGCGCCAGGTGGTGCCCTTGCGGTTGAGCAGCGTGGCCAGCGGCACGTGCTTGAGCCAGCCGCGCAGCATGGCTTCATCCACCCCTTGCTTCTTGAAGTCGTGGAAGCTGTAGGCCACGCCGTTGGCATCCAGCCAGGTGCGGGCTTTCTTGACGGTATCGCAGTTGGGAATGCCGTAGAGCAGGACGGTCATGGCTAGTCTTGATGGAATGCAGGTGTGTTGCCTCGCGGCAGGATCAGCGGAACAGCAGGTTCAGTGCAATCACCAGGCCGCCCAACCCAAGCGCCACGCCGCCCATGGCCACCGCGGTCATCAGGCGCAGGCGGCGGTCCAGCCGCGCGGCTTCCTTGCGCAGTGCCTCGATGGTGATGGCGTGCTGCTCGGCCAGCAGCTTGACGGCTTCGGCCTGCTGCACGGCGGCCGCTTCCAGCTCGGCAATGCGGGCGGCGGGATCGCGCGTGTCGGCCACCGCGCCTTCGGGCGTGCCGTCCTTGCGCTTGCTTTTCTTGAGCTTCTCGATGGTCTTGTTAGCCTGCTCGAGAATGGTGGGCAACAGGGAGAGCACGGTACTGACGGTGGTGGGATCCAGGGCCATGAGTCGCTTGCGGAGGGAAGGCATGTTCAGCCTGGCCAGGCGGGGTGACGACGGGAAATGCAGTCCCGGGGCACGGCCCCGGGACGGGTGGCGCAGCCCGCAGGGCTTGCGCCTTGCGTGCGATCAGTCGCCGCGCAGCAGGTCGTTCAGGCTGGTCTTGGCGCGGGTCTGCGCGTCGACCTTCTTCACGATCACGGCGCAGTACAGGCTGTACTTGCCATCCTTGGACGGCAGGTTGCCCGCCACCACCACCGAACCGGCCGGCACGCGGCCATAGTGGATCTCGCCGGTTTCGCGGTCGTAGATCTTGGTCGACTGGCCCAGGTACACGCCCATCGAGATCACCGAGTTCTCTTCCACGATCACGCCTTCGACCACTTCCGAGCGCGCACCGATAAAGCAGTTGTCTTCGATGATGACCGGGTTGGCCTGCAGCGGCTCCAGCACGCCGCCGATGCCCACGCCACCCGACAGGTGGACGTTCTTGCCGATCTGCGCGCACGAACCGACGGTGGCCCAGGTGTCGACCATGGTGCCTTCATCGACGTAGGCGCCGATGTTGACGTACGACGGCATCAGCACGGCGTTCTTGGCGATGAACGAACCGCGGCGGGCCACGGCGGGCGGCACCACGCGGAAGCCAGCCTTGGCGAAGTCGTCGGCGCTCCAGTTGGCGAACTTGGTCGGCACCTTGTCGTAGAACTGGGCAAAGCCGCCGGCGCTCATCGGTGCGTTGTCTTCCAGGCGGAACGACAGCAGCACGGCCTTCTTGACCCACTGGTTGACGATCCAGTCCTTGCCTTGCTTCTCGGCCACGCGCAGCGTGCCGGCATCCAGCTGGCTGATTACGTTGGCGACAGCCTCGCGGATATCGTTGGGGGCGGACTTGGGCGACAGGCTGGTGCGGTCTTCCCAGGCCTGGTCGATCAGGGCTTGCAGTGCTTGCGTCATGTTCGTATTTTCAGTGGTTGATTGGATGGCGGGAGAAGGCGAAATACCCTCCCGGGAAAGTGCGGGTCAGCCCAGCGATTTGCAGAATTCCACGATCCGGCGCGCGCCTTCCAGGCATTCCCCGGGCGTGGCCACCAGCGCCATGCGCACGCGGTTGGCGCCGGGGTTGATGCCGTCGGCCTCGCGCGCCAGGTAGCTGCCGGGCAGCACGGTCACGTTCTGCTCGGCCAGCAGCCGCGCGGCGAACTCGGTATCGCTCAGGCCCGTGCGCGAGACATCGGCCCACAGGTAGAAGCCGGCGTCGGGCAGCGCCACGTCCAGCACTTCGGCCAGCATCGGCGTCACTTCGCTGAACTTGCGTACGTAGGCGGCGCGATTCTCGCGCACATGGCTTTCATCGTTCCACGCGGCGATGCTGGCGCTCTGCACCGCCGGGTTCATCGCACCGCCATGGTAGGTACGGTATAGCAGGAATTTCTTCAGCAGCGCGGCGTCGCCGGCGACAAAGCCCGAGCGCAGGCCCGGCACGTTGGAACGCTTGGACAGGCTGGAGAACATCACCAGCCGTTCGAAGCCGCGGCCCAGCTTGTGGGCGGCTTCCAGGGCACCCAGCGGCGCGCGGCCTTCGTCGAAATAGATCTCGGAGTAGCACTCGTCCGAGGCGATCACGAAGCCGTAGCGGTCGGACAGCGCAAACAGCTGCTTCCAGTCTTCCAGCGACAGCACCGCGCCGGTCGGGTTGCCCGGGGTGCACACGAACAGCAGCTGCACTTCTTGCCAGACTTCGTCGCCGATGCGGTCGAAGGCCGGGGCAAAGTTGCGCGCGGGGTCGCTGTTGGCGAACACGGGCGTGGCGCCAGCCAGCAGCGCGCCGCCTTCGTAGATCTGGTAGAACGGGTTCGGGCACATCACCAGCGCGCCGGGCCTGGTGCCGTCGACCACGGTCTGCGCAAATGCAAACAGCGCTTCGCGCGAGCCGGTCACCGGGAGCACTTCGGTCGCGGGGCTGACCTTGGGCAGGCCGTAGCGGCGTTCCAGCCAGCTGGCGATGCACTGTCGCAGTGCGTCGGAACCGGCCGTTGTGGGATAATTCGCCAGCCCCGCCAGTGACTCGGCCAGCGCTTGCTTGATGAATTCGGGCGTCGGATGCTTGGGTTCGCCGATGCCAAAGCTGATGGCCGGCTTGTCGGCAGGCTTCACCTGCGCGAAGAGCACCCGCAGTTTCTCGAACGGGTAGGGCTGGAGCAGGTCGAGGCGCGGATTCACGTTGTAAGGTCGGGGCCGGTTAAAACGACGCATTATAGAGGAACGGCGCGGGATTCCGTGCGCCGGACCGGCCCGCGCGGCCGGCGGGGGCACGGATGGCGGGCATCACGCCATGGTGATGCCGCCGTTGCCGTCCGGGGCGAGCCTGTGCAGGAACGGCAGGCGTCCCGGCTAGCCTCCACAGATTCCCTCATGAGCACAAATACTGTTGCGGCGCAGCATGCGTCGTCCGACCGCCATGCGGTCAAGGCTTCTCTTTCTATCCTGCTGGGCGCCTCGGTCTGGGGCATCGCCTGGTTCCCGTACCGCGTGCTGGCGGGCTGGGGCCTGGGTGGCATGCACGCCGCGGCGCTGGTGAGTTCGGTGGCGGCGATCGTGTCGCTGCTGGCGTTCCGCCGGCAACTGGCCGGCCTGCGCCCGCACTGGCTGTTCGTCGCGATCGGACTGGCCGCGGGCGTGACCAATGCCGGCTTCGTCTGGGGCAGCGTCAATGGCCATGTGATGCGGGTGCTGCTGCTGTTCTACCTGACGCCGGTCTGGACCGCGCTGTTCGCCCGGCTGTTCCTGGGCGAGCGGCTGTCGGCGGCGGGGCTGGCGCTGGTGGCGCTGGCCTTGTTTGGCGCGGGGCTGATGCTGTGGACGCCGGAGGTCGGCGTGCCGCTGCCGGGTACCGCTGCGGAGTGGTCCGGGCTGGTCGGCGGCATGGGCTTTGCTGTCAACAACGTGCTGTCGCGCCGCGCGGGCCAGCGCTTTCCTGACATGGATGCCCGCGTGCGCACGGTGGTGGTCTACCTCGGCTGCACGGTGGTGGGTGTGCCCGCCGCGCTGCTGCTGGACGGCCCGTCGGTCACGATCGCCGCGGGCGCGCAGGTCAGCACCGTCATGCTGGTGCTGGGCCTCGCGGCGGTGCTGGTGGTCAGCAACTCGGTGGTGCAGTACGGGCTGCAGCGGCTGCCGGCCAACCGCGTGTCGCTGCTGATGCTGTTCGAGATCGTGATCGCGGCGGTATCGGCGTGGTGGCTGGCGACCGAGGTGCTGAGCTGGAAGGAAGCGGCCGGCGGGCTGTGCATCGTGGCGGCGGGGGCCTTGTCGGGGCTGGTGCACCGGAGCCGGCCGGCGCAAGCTTCGGCAGTGCCTGAAGCCGAACTGGCCGCCTAGGGCTTCCCGCGCACGGCGTTCGAGTCACTTGCGCACGCGTGCTTTCAGATAGGCGGCGGTCAGCAACGGCACGTCGAACGGCGGCAGGAACTGCCCGCGCACCGTGGCATCCGGCCCGACCAGGATCAGCGAGCCGGGATAGGCCGCGTTGGGGGCGGGTGGCACGCCCGGTCTGGCGCCGAGATCATCGATCATTCGCGCCAGCGTCTCCGGGCTGCCGGTGGCACCCATGAAGCGGGCGTCGTACGGCGCAAGGTAGCGCCGTAGTGCGTCCGGGGTATCGCGCTGCGGGTCCAGCGAGACGAACAGCACCTGCGTGGTGGCAAGCTTCTGCGTGGTGCTGATGCGCTGGTACAGCCCCGTCAGGGCCGTCAGCGCCGCGCCGCATGGCGCTCCGCAATGGGTGTCGCCCAACAGCACGAGGGTCCAGCGGCCTTGCAGCTGCGCCTGGGTGAAGGCGCGGCCATTCTGATCGGTGAGGCTGAAATCGCTCACCGGCCAGCCGCGCGACGACAGGTCGGTGTGCTGGGTCTCGTTGTGCGTGGCCGGCGCAAGGCCCGGCAGCGAGACGGCGAAGAGGCAGGCGGCCAGCCTGGCCAACCATCGGCTCATGGTGAAACTCCCTGGCCTGATCGCAGTGCAGCAGGATGGCCCGGTGCCGTGGCGCCTGCGCTCTCGGCGGTTTCTGCATTCGCATCGGCAGTTGCGCTGGCGCGCCACGAGCGCATCGCCACGAGCACACTGGAACCAGCCATCAGCACCGCAGCAAGCACTGGTTGCAGCAGCCCGCTGGCGGCCAGCGCCAGCGCGATCGCGTTGTAGCCGAAGGCCCAGGCCAGATTGCTCCGGACCGTACGGCGCACCTGGCGGGCTTGCTGCAACAGCCACGGGAGGCTGGCCAGGCCCGAGTGCGGCAGCACGACGTCCGCGCTTTCGCGCGCCAGGTCGGAGGCATTGCCCACCGCGATGCCGACCGAGGCAGCCGCCAGCACCGGGCCGTCGTTGAGGCCATCGCCGACCATGGCGACCGGCCCTGTGCCGGCGGCCCAGTCGCGCAGGGCACGCACCTTGTCCTGCGGCAGCAGCCTGGCCTGCCACGCAGCAATATTCAACGCGCCGGCCATTGCCGCCACCGCGTGCGGATTGTCGCCGCTCAGCAGCAGCGTGCGCAGGCCCTGGCGCTGCATCTCGGCGATCACGTCGCCAACATGCGGCATCGGCAGCGTGCGCAGCGCGATCAGTCCGTGCGCCTGGCCCTCCCAGCCGACCAGTACCAGCGTGCATCCCAGTGGCGCCGTAGCGAGCAGGGCGGGTGGCACGTGCCACCCGAGCGTGCCGAGAAAGGCGGGCGATCCCAGCGAGCAATCCATGCCGTCGAATCGACCGGACAGGCCCTCGCCGGCATTGGCCTCGACTTCGTTGGAGGCTGAGGGGGACGCTGCAGCAGCGCGCGCCATGGCGGCAATCGAGCGAGCTACCGGATGGTCCGAAGCCTGCGCCAGTGCAGCCGCCACGCGCAAGACTTCAGCGTGGCTGGCGCCTTCGGTCTGCATGCCGACGGGGTGTGGCGTGTCCGCCGTCAGCGTGCCGGTCTTGTCGAAGGCAATGCCCTTGAGCCGTGCCAGCCTTTCCAGCACGTCGCCGCCGCGCACGAGAATGCCGCGTTGTGCCGCCAGTCCGATCGCCAATGCATGCGTGAGCGGTGCTGCCAGGCCCAGCGAGCACGGGCACGCCACCACCAGCACGGCCAGTCCGGCCAGCATCGCGGCATCCGCCGCCTGCGCCGGAGCGACTGCCCGGCTGCCCCAGAACCATGCGCTGGCCGCGGCCAGCGCCAGCACGCCGGGGATGAACACGGCAATGATGCGGTCGACGGAGTCGCCCGCCAGCGATTTGCGCGCCAGCGCTTCACGCACCTGCCGGCCGATCTGCTGCCACCGGGTCTGCGAGCCGGCCACCGTGGCACGGACCAGCAGCGGGCGGCTGCCGTTGATGCTGCCGGCGTGCACCAGCGCGCCCGGCGGCTTGAACTGCGGCTCGCTCTGCCCGGTCAGGACGGCTTCGTCGCACTCCGAGCGGCCATCCACGACGATGCCGTCGACTGGCACGCGTTCGCCGGGAAGTATCCGCACCAGTTCGCCCGGCCGGATGTCGACGACGGCGCGCCAGTTTTCAGTGCCGCCATCGACCACGCGCGCCTCTGCGCGCTCGGCCGCCAGCATCGGCGCGAGGCGGCGTGCGGTGCGCACGCGTACCCGGGCTTCCAGCAGGCGGCCCAGCGTAAACAACAGCAGCACCATTGCGGCGGTGTCGAAATAGACCAGGTCCGAGCCGCGCAGCACCTGCCAGCCCGAATAGCAGTAGGCGGCGAGCACGCCGATGCAGACCAGGGTGTCGGTGGACAGTCGTCCCTGCCGCGCGGCCTGCCACGCACCCTCGGCAAATGGCCGCCCGAGCAGCAGCACCAGCGGCGTCGCCAGCGCCCACAGCAACCAGTGAACCGGGCCACGCAGCCACGCTTCGTCGCCGGTAAACGCATCGGCGTAGAGCAGCCAGCTGAACAACATGACGTTCATCGCGAGAAACCCGCCGACGCCGAGCCGGATCAGCGCGGCGGCAGCCTGCGGTTCCTCGTGCTCGCCATGGTGCACCTGATAGGCCAGGCAGCAGCCATAGCAGCAGAACCAGTGCGTTGCGCCGTCGAGTTCGCGCTGCTGGCCCAGCCGTCCGACCGGCAACTGGCAGTGACTGCAGGCGTGCGTGGTTTCGGTGGACATAGGAGGCCTGGCTAATGCAGGTGGGCGCTCATCGGCACCACGCCGCGCGCGAGCGTGATCAGTCCGAGCAGGACGATGAACGCGCCGGCGGCGCGCACGCCCTGCATGCGCCAGCCCAGGCGTGCCGCTGGCGCATGCAGGAAGCTGGCCACGACGGGCTGCACCGGGATGCCGGCAGGCCGATGGCGCGCCCGCCACCAGAGCCCGAGGCCGCCCATCGCCAGCATGGTCGGCAAGGTGCCGAGCCCGAACGCGACCATGATCTGCAGGCCGCCCAGCGCGGTGCCGCTGGCGGCCGCCTGCGCGGCGAAGGCATAGACCAGGGGGCAGGGGAGGAAGCCGTTCAGCACGCCAAATGCCAGCGGCGCGCCAGGTCCGGGCTGGCGCAGCAAGGTGCGCAGCGATTGCGCCAGCCACTGCGCGCCCGCGCCGCCCAGCGCATGGCCGCCACGGCCGAGGAGCCCGGCCAGGTTCAGCCCGATCAGCAGCATCAGCAGCCCGGACAGGATGGCCAGTCCGCGCTGCACCATGCTGGCCGCGCTGCCTTCACCCGCATGGCCGACCAGCAGCATGCCGAGATAGCCAGCCAGCGTGCCGAGGAAGGCATAGCTGCCGATCCGGCCGAGGTTGTAGCTCAGGTGCCGCAGCAAGGAGGCAAGGCGTCCGCCGGGCGCGGGGCCCAGGCCACAGGCAAAGCCACCGCACATGCCGACGCAGTGCATGCTGCCGGCGGTGCCTGCCAGGAACACCAGCCACAGATCGCTCATCGCGCCTCCGCTATTTGCGCGCTGCCAGATAGGCCACCCAGGCAAAGAAGCCAACCGTCATGATGACGAAGATCCAGAAGGCGATCGATTCGGCAAGGGTCATGACGGGCTCCGCTTATAACAGTTGCAAGCCGAGCACGTTCAGCGCAAGTTCGCCGAACAGGAAGGCCAGGTTCAGCAGGGCCAGCGCCAGCAGCAGTCTCGGTACCATGGTGAGCTCCGGTCGGTGTAGCGGACTCTTGGGTTAGCGCGTCAGGTCCAGGCCCGGCCCGAGCCCGCCCCAGTAGGCGTAGCCGTAATACAGCGCCCACACGAACAGCACCAGGTAGACCACCAGCAGCCAGGCGTTGATGCGGCCATGGCGCGCCTTGATATGGCCGCCGCCGTAGTCTTCGGTCTGCTGGTGGTGGGGAGGCTCCTGCCCGGCGGGGGCGCTGTCGCGTTCGTCAGTCATGGCCGGATGCCTCCGCGTCTTCATCGTTGACTTCGGCCCGGTAGGCCTTGTACTTGATGGCCTCGACGTCTTCGAACAGGCCCGACAGCACGGCCCAGATAAACACGCAGACCGCGCCCAGGCTCATGAAGAAGGCCACCACGAATTGCAGAAAGGTGAGTTCAGCCATGATCGATCCCTCTCCGGCTAGCGCTCGTCAGCAAATGCGAAACCGTGCCGCCTGGCCCACGCCTCGCCGGCATAGGTGCTTGGCTGGCCGGGCTGGCCCGGCTGGTCGGCCCCCGGGGGACGATAGGCCTGGCGCGATTCGTCGGCGCGCAGGTCGGGGTCGTTCAGCGCGGCTTTCTGCTCGGGCGGAATCGGCAGCGGCTGGCCGGTCAGCGGATCGGTGTAGGCAGACAGGGACAGGACGAAGTAGGCCAGCGCCCAGCGGTCGTCCTCGGATACCGTGTCGCTGAACGACGGCATCGGCGTGCCGGACAGCCCCGTGCTCACGGTGCGGAAGATGTCCTTCACCGATGCCCCGGACTTGAACTGCCCGGTGGTCAGGTTGGCCGGCGGGATCGGGAAGCCGAAATCGTCCTCGAGTCCGGCCGCTTTTTCGCCGTCGCCCTTGCCGGTGCGCCCGTGGCATTCCCAGCATTTGGCGCTGTCCCAGGCCCGCTTGCCGCGCTGGATGAGCTCGGCCGAGGGCTTGGGCGGCACGCCGATAAAGATCGGCGCGAGCGGCGGTTCTTCAACGAAGTAGAAATAGGGCTTGTCGGGATTGCTGCGGTCGGCCGCCAGCACGTACTTGATGTACTGGATCACGGCCAGCCGGTCTTTTTCCGGCAGTTCGTGCCAGCTCGGCATCGCCGTGCCGCGCACGCCGCGGGTGATGGTGCGCAGCAGGTCGCCGTCGTCCGGCATGGAGCCCGACGGCGTGAGCCGGAACTTGAATACGCCCAGTGTGAAGTTGCGTGGGCGGTCCGTCTGCATGAACGCGGCGGCCGGCCCGTTGCCGTCGCCCTTGACCCCATGGCAGCCAAGGCAGCGACGTTCATACACGTTCTTGCCGTGCGCGATCCATTCTTCCGAACGCGGGATGCTCGTCTGCGAGGCCTCCATCTGCTGCGGTTCGAAGCGGTCGCGCCACTTGCCGCGGTTGGTGCCGAGCTTCTGCAGGTAGGCCACCAGCGCGCGCAGGTCTTCCGTGTCGGCGATCAGGATCACCGTCTCGCCTGCGAATTCCTTGTTGGGGGTCAGGATCACGGGGTACTTCCCGCGCTCCGGGACGTAGAGCAGGCCAGCCTGGTTGGGCGTCAGCGTGATGGTCTGGCTGCTGCCGAAATCGAACAGCTGCCGGGTCTCGGGCGTGTTCTCGATGGTGCGGCGGCCTTGCTGGTCGGTCACCAGCCTTGCGGTGCGCGGCTCGGAAAACAGCGCGGAGAAGCGCGGCATGATCGAGTCGGGCGACAACATGCGCGGATCCCAGAAATGTGCCAGGTGCCAGGCATCGCTGAACTTCAGGCCGACGCGCGAGAGATCCGGGCCGATGCGCCGCGTCGAGAACAGGTGCGGCAGGTCGAACGCGTATTCGCCGGCCTGGGCGACCGGGCCCCAGCGCCGGGTCTCGCCGGTGACCGGGCGCACGAACTGCGAGTGGCAGTACCAGCAGCCTTCGCGCGTATAGACTTCGCGGCCCCGCAGCTGCAGCGGCGTGTAGTCGGTGGCGCGCGCTTCCATCCACTTGAGTTCGCCCAGGTCGGTGCGCACCACCTGGGTGACCTTGTCGGTGCGCGACTGCGGCTCCAGCATCGGCAGCACGCCCTGCACGAAGGCGGCCAGCGAGATGCAGCCGAACCCGGCGATCAGCGCATAGAAACGCAGGCCATAGCGGCCATCGGGGCGGCGCGGGGTCATGTGGACGCTCCGCGTACGACGCCCGTGGCGCTCGGTGCCGTGGCGGGCTCGGCCGACATCACGGTGCGCATCAGGTTGTAGACCAGCAGCGACATGCCGATGTCCATCGAGATGCCGGCTGTCGTGCGCACCAGCCAGTAGGGCCGGATCGCCACCAGCGAGTCCACCCATTCCACGCCCGCCATCAGCATGTAGCCCTGCTGCAGGCCGGCCATGGTCAGGTCCAGTCCCATCAGGGTGATGCCAAAGGTGATCAGCCAGAACGACCAGTTGCCGAGCCGCGGCGACCACAGCGGCCGCGCCACCAGCCTGGGTATCACATAGACCGTGCCGCCGATGGCCCACACCACGAAGGTGCCGAACACCGTCAGGTGCGAGTGCGAGATGACGAAATCGCTGAAATGCGTTGGCTGCTGGATCGCGCGCAGGGCCTCGGTCGAGCCCTGGAAGCACCCCGCCAGGTACATCAGCGAACCCATGATCAGGAATTTAGCGGTCAGGTTCTGGGTGAAGGTGTGCCAGCGGCCCATCATGGTGCCGAAGAAATTCTGCAATACCGTCCAGACCGGCACGATCAGCAGCATCGAGGTGATGATCGCCAGCGTCTCGGCCCAGTCGGCGATGGGGCTGTACAGATAGTGGTGGATGCCGACGAAGGGATAGAAGAGCGCCAGCGACCAGAACCCCACCAGCGACAGCTTGTGGCTGTAGACCGGGTTCTGCACGCTCGCCGGCAGGAAGTAGTAGATCAGCACGTAGCCGGCAGGCGTGATCCACAGCCCCACGATGTAGTGGATGAACAGGCCGTGGAAGGCGGCGCTGTTGATGCCGGTGATGGTGTAGGGCAGGATAAAGCTGCCCAGCACCAGGTTCATCACGGTCCAGACAAAGGCGCCGATCAGGTACCACACCGCCACATAGAGCTGCGGCTCGCGCCGGTGCGCGATGGTCATCAGGAACTGCACGGTGGTGACCGTCACCACGAAGAAGATGATGGCGTCGATCGGCAGCGGGAATTCGCCGGCTTCCAGGCCCTGGTTGTAGCCGAGCATCAGCGACGCCATGCCTGCAACCAGGCCCAGGTTCCACACCCATACCAGCCAGTGTCCCCACCGGCCTTTCCAGACCGGCACGCCGCACAGGCGTGGCAGCAGGTAGTAGCACAGGCCGATGAACAGCGTGGAGAAGGCGCCGAAGATCACGCCGTTGACATGCATCGGCCGCAAGCGGCCGAAGGTCAGGTATTGCGAGGTCCCCAGGTAGTCGGGGAAGTTGAACAGGCTGGAGATGGTCACGCCGATGCTGGGCGTGAACATCAGCCAGAACAATCCCCAGTAGAGCCACTTGAGAATAAGCCCGCGGTCGATCAGCGAATCCAGGTCGGGAAATGCTTCGGATGGGTCCGATGTCGCGCGGGCGGCGGCCATATTCTTGTGCTCCCTTTGTTCCCGTCAGCCGGCCAGCGGCTCAGTGCCTGCCAGGGTCGAGCTTGCTGTTGCGGTTCGAGTAGTAGATGTAGGCCTCGAGCGCTTTCATGGCCGGCCCGTTGGGGTCGATCTTCTCCCCCTCGTTGGGCTTCTCGATGCACCAGTTGATCATGTCGCGCAGCGTGGCGAACTCGTTCATCTGCTCCTGGAACTTGGGAAACTCATGCGGGTGGTTGTCGGACGCATACGGGTGGCACATGGCGCAGGCCACTCCGGTGTTCGAGAGTTTGACGTTCAGCTGCTTCTGCGCACCGGGGTCGCCGTGGAACAGCAGGTCGCCAACCTTCACCTGTTCCATGAAAACGTCTTCAAACGCTTTCAACTGTTCCGCCGTGTGGGGTTCCTTGTGTGCCATCGGCCGGTCGCTGTCGTAGCCGAGCAGCAGCAACGCGGCCACGCCCGCTGTCAGGGCCCGGGCATGCCATTTGTCTTTTTTCATCATGTCTCCTCACGCATTGCTGCGCCGGATCTGGGGTGCTGGCCGGTCTAGATCCGGTCGGCGATGCGCGGGCTGAGGACCTGGTTGCGGTTGTCATCAGTGCCGGAATCCGCCGGCTGATCGGCGAAGACCGTCTTGCGCCACATCTTGTACTCGTTCTCCACCCGTCCCTGCGGGGTCATGGTCAGGATGCTCCAGCCCACGCCGTCGAAGTGATCGCCCGGATCGGCACGAATCATCGGCTTGGTCAGCAGTGGCACGCCTTCCGGCGCGTAGGGCCATGGCCACGACGTGGCCAGCATGCCGATCGAGCGTACCTTGCCGATCTCGTTGTAGAGCACCTGGTGCGTATGGCCGTGGACATTGGTGACGTTGGCGTAGGGCTTGAGGATTTCGTGCGCCTCGCGCCAGTCGCGGATCCAGAAGTTCCACGGCGGGTAGTACTCGTAAAGGGGCGTATGCGTGAACAGGATGACGGGGCTGCTCTTCGGCCAGCTGGACAGCGTGGAATTGAGCCAGCGCAACTGCTTTTCGCCGATCACCGACCATGCGCCGCCCAGCGTGCCGTCGAGCGTGGCCATATGGCCCATGCGCTCTTTCGGCGTCATCTTGCGTGCGGTCCAGAAGTCCGGCGCGCCGGTGACCGTGTTCAGGCCGATCACGCGCACGCCTTTGTGGTCGAAGGTCCAGGGCGTGTTGCCGAAGGTCTTGTTCCAGGTCGAGCCCATGTCGAGGTACCAGTCGTGCTCGCCCGGGATGAAGACCTTGCGGATCTTCACTTCCTTCAGCAGTTCGGCGCCGAGCTGCAGTTCGACGGGGTCGCCCAGCTGCGCCAGGTCGCCGCCGAAGATCATGAAGTCGGCCGGCGGGTTCATCGCCTGCACTTCCTTGAAGGCGCGCACCGTCTTTTCCACGAAGCGGGAGTTGAGCTCCCTGGGGTAGAGGTGCGTGTCGGAGACCCAGGCGAAGCGGAAGCTCTGGCCGGTCTGCCCGTAGGCCACGTCAAGCGTGTTCAGCAGCGGGAAGAACCCGCATGCGGCGGCACCTGCCACGCCTTTGAGCAGCGCCTGGTGCAGGAAAGTGCGGCGCGTCCATACTGCTGCGCCTTCCGGGCGATCGCCCGGACCGGTCAGGGTCCGGTGCAACTCGCGTCGTTCGCGTTCAAATGAGTTCATCTGGCGGTCCTCCGCCCCCGGGGGGTGATGAAAATGCAGCGGCAAAACTGAACGTTCTATTTCTTCTTGAGTTCGATCAAGAGTTTCGCGGTCTGGTCGCCGGTTACCGTGACTGGCGTCTCGGTGTTGCCGGTGTAGTGCTGCGTGGCGACCACGGTGTAATTTCCGGGTGGAACGTCGTCGATGCGGAAGCTGCCGTCTTCGCCGGTCAGCGCGTAGTACGGGCTGTCGGCGACATAGATGTGGGCCAGCATCCAGCCGTGCGCGTCGCACTCGACCCGGACCAGTCCGGGCCGCGGCAGTTCGCGCGTGATCTTGACCCCTTTGTCCGGCAGCGCAAGGTTGAATGCCGTACGCTGTCCGTAGAAGCCGTGGGTGTTGTGCAGCACTGGATCAGAACTGGTCACTTCAAGCTTGCCGGGCCGGATCACCTGCACGGCAGGCTTGAAAATGCAGTGTTCCTGGTCGAGCACCGGCACCTTGTCGGCCGCACCCCAGGCCTTGCCTTTGGGCACTTCCTTCAGGTACACGACGGCATCCTGGACGCCCTTGCCGGCGCCCACGCGGATCTGTGGTTCATCGCGCGGGCCGCCGCAGACTTCGCGGTCCTTGGTGGGGATGATCTTGCGGATTGGGACGGTGCCCTGGAAGGTGACCTTGCCTTCGATCTTGCCGCCGCCGCTGACCGGCGCGACTTCATAGGCAAAGGCGGAAACGCTGAGCAGGCTGAGCACTGCCAGTTGCGTGCAGCAAGCTTTGCGAAGAAAGAAACACATGATGTTTCCCGCCTCCGAGCGCTGTGCGGTGCGCTCTCTCTTTTTGTAGTCCCCCCGGACATTCAAGGCGCAGCAGGACACTATTGGTTGTCGCTGAAGCATAGTACGCAGGCTGCTCAATGCAAAGCGCAACGGACATTTTGTGCGGGAGCACGTGATGTCGCGGACGCAGCCAGTCGCATCCGGTTGACGATGTGTACTACCGTGCATGCGTTGTGCATCGGGCGAAATGGCGGCGGCGGGGTTCAATGTCTGGCAAGGATTCTTGCTAGAGTCCGTCCATAACGTGCGCAGGATGCACTGGCGGCGTCACGCAAACAGAGGGAGAAACCATGCGAATTCTGATAGTCGGCGCAGGGGCGGTAGGCGGTTATTTCGGCGGGCGGCTTGCCGCGGCCGGGCGCGACGTGACGTTCCTGGTCAGGCCGCACCGTGCGCAGGCGCTGCAGAGCAAGGGGCTGGTCATCAGGAGTCCCCACGGCGATCTCGTCCTGAACGAAGTCAGGACCGTCCTCACCAATGCGATTGCGCAACCCTTCGACCTGGTCCTGCTGAGCTGCAAGGCCTACAGCCTGGATGAGGCCATTGCATCGTTGGCGCCTGCCGTCGGCCATTCGACAGCGATCGTCCCGCTGCTGAACGGCATGCGCCACATCGATGTGCTGAAGCAGCGGTTCGGCAACGACAAGGTGCTGGGCGGTCTTTGCATGATCGCCGCCACGCTGAATCCCGAAGGTGAAATCGTCCATCTCAACGACACGCACGGCCTGGCCTTTGGTGAGCTGGAGGGCGGCTTGTCGCCGCGCATGCAGGCGATTGCAGAGGCGCTTGGCGGTGCCGGCTTCGATGCCTCGACCAGCATCCAGATCATGCAGCGCATGTGGGAGAAGTGGGTCTTCCTGGCCACGCTGGCAGGCAGCACTTGCCTGATGCGTGCGGCCATCGGCGACATCCTTGGCACACCGGACGGCAGGCGCGTCATTGAAGGACTTCTGGCCGACTGCCGCGCCGTGGCGCAGTGCAACGGCTTCGCGATGTCGCCGGATTTCGACGCGCGCGCCGGCCAGATGCTGCTGACGCCGTCACCGCTGACCGCCTCGATGCTGCGTGACGTCGAAAATCGCTCCCGGACGGAAGCCGACCACATCCTCGGCGACCTGATCGCGCGCGGGGCGCCGCAGCAGGGCAGTCCGCTGTCGCTGCTGCAAGTCGCATACAGCCACCTGAAAGCCTACGAGGCCCGGCAGGCGCGCGGCGGCTGACAGCCGGAGATCCGGTCAGTGCAGCATTACCCGCGATACCACCGCCACCAGCGGCGTGCGCACCGCGCGCTCCACGCCGCGGTGCAGGTGTAGCGGGCGCAGCAGCATCTTCACGGTCATCTCGATCGGCAGGTTCTTGCGGATCACTGCGCTGACGCGGGTGTTCAGCGCCTTCACTTCCTGGTCGGGGATTTCTTCGACGCCGCGCTCCATGCGCAGCACATTGCGCAGTGCGATGGCGGCATCCTCGTTCTTGATCTGCAGCAGCCGGCGCGCCAGCGCGCCGAATACACGCAGCTTGCCCAGTCGCTCGGCTTCCACGAAGCGGTTGAAGAACTGGTAGAAGTGCTTGTAGTGCCGCACTTCGTCGTTGGCGATGCGCCGCGTCAGGTCGCGCAGCACCGGCTCGTCGCTGGCCTGCTCCAGCGCGCGGTAGTAAGCGGCGGTACCGGTTTCCACCACGCAGCGGGCCGCCATCTCCAGCGCTTCGGTCGGCTCGAACTGGTCGATCGAGCAGGTCTTGCTGTACTCGGCGAAGAAGCGCTCGTAGCCGCGCTCCCAGTCGAATTCAGGCCAGACGTGCTCGACATAGCGGCGCAGGGCCAGCCCGTGCTGAAGTTCCTCGGCTTCCCAGTGCTCGGAAAGCCAGCCGGCGGCGTCGGGCACGCGGGCGTAGTAAGTGGCGAGATTGCTGGCATAGGTGTCCGAGCCGCTTTCGATAAACGAGGCCGACACGAGCAGATAGAACAGGTCGCGGTCGCCGCGCACCCGTTCCACTTCGATTAACTGGTAGTTGATGTCACTGACAGACCACGGCCGGGTGGCCGTCGACGGTTCACTCATGCTTGCTTCCTCCTAGGGTTTCCCGGGTGGGCCGGGCTTTCGGGGGCACGTTCATGGGTGCGCGGTCCTCGGGGCGTATCCGGAATCACGCGAACAGTTCAGGGACTGGTAGAAACCCTGATAAGTTTCCCTGCAGGCGCGCCCGCGCCGCGGCTGACCTGACCGCGAGCGGCTGCCAAAGTGCTTGCGGAAACGCTTGTAAGAGGCGGAAAAGCAAAGGAAATCCGCCGGGGGATATGACGCCGGGGCGACCGCCAAACGGGCCGGCGAAGGCATTTGCGATGGTATGATTAGCCCCAATTCTCGGGCCCGAGGGGTATTTTGAGGTGCCGGCGTCACGCCGCGCCGGCTCCCGCGCAGCCCGGCTTTCTGAACAGTGCTATAGAGCCCCGATACCAGGCCGATACCGGTTGCGATCCCAATACCGTTACCGAGTGCGGCCGATACCACACGAGAAACCGTGCGACTATCCTCGATCAAGCTGGCGGGCTTCAAGTCATTTGTCGATCCCACCAATTTCCAGGTGCCGGGCCAACTGGTCGGCATCGTCGGTCCCAACGGCTGCGGCAAATCCAACATCATCGACGCAGTGCGCTGGGTGCTGGGCGAGTCACGCGCCTCGGAATTGCGCGGCGAGTCCATGCAGGACGTCATCTTCAACGGCTCGACCGCGCGCAAGCAGGCCGGCCGGGCCAGCGTGGAACTGGTCTTCGACAACGCCGAGGGCCGTGCCGCCGGCCAGTGGAGCCAGTACGCCGAAGTGGCGGTCAAGCGCGTGCTGACCCGCGACGGCACCTCGTCCTACTACATCAACAACCAGCCGGTGCGTCGGCGCGACATCCAGGACATCTTCCTGGGCACGGGCCTGGGCCCGCGCGCCTACGCCATCATCGGGCAGGGCATGATCTCGCGCATCATTGAGGCCAAGCCCGATGACATGCGGATCTTCCTGGAAGAAGCCGCGGGCGTGTCCAAGTACAAGGAACGCCGCCGCGAAACCGAGAACCGCCTGTCCGACACGCGCGAGAACCTGACCCGCGTGGAGGACATCCTGCGCGAACTCGGCTCCAACCTTGAAAAGCTGGAAGGCCAGGCCGAAGTCGCGCAGCGCTTCAAGACGCTGCAGGCCGACGGCGAAGAGAAGCAGCACCTGCTGTGGCTGCTGCGCAAGCGCGAGGCGCAGGCCGAGCAGGAACGCCACCAGCGCGCCATCGAGCAGGCCCAGATCGACCTGGAAGCGCAGACCGCGCAACTGCGCCACGTCGAGGCCGAGCTCGAAACCATGCGCGCCGCGCATTACGCCGCCTCCGACGGCATGCACGCGGCGCAGGGTGCGCTGTACGAAGCCAATGCCGAGGTCAGCAAGCTCGAAGCCGAGATCCGCTACGTGGTGGAATCGCGCAACCGCGTGCAGGCCCAGATCGCCGCGCTGACCGCGCAGCGCGAGCAATGGCAGGGCAAGGCCGAGCAGGCCACCGACGAGCTGGCGCAGGCCGAGGAAAACCTGGCCGTGGCCGAAGGCCGCACGGTCGAGGCGCAGGAGGCCGTGGCGCACAAGAACGACGAGCTGCCGACGCTGGAAGCGCAGTGGCGCGACGCGCAGCAGCTGCTCAACGAGCAGCGCGCCGGCATCATGCAGGCCGAGCAGGCGCTGAAGCTGGAGGCCGCGCAGCAGCGCAGCGCCGACCAGATGCTGCAGCAGCTCGAGCAGCGCCGCGATCGCCTGTCAGCCGAAGAGAAAGGCCTGGACCGCCCGGACGAAACCCGCCTGGAGCAGGCCCGCGCCGAACTGGCCGAGCAGGAAGCGCTGGTCGAGGAAGCGCAGGCCGTGCTGGCCGATGCTGAAGAGAGCGTGCCGCGCCTCGATGAAGAGCGCCGTGCCGCGCAGGCGCGCGTGCACAGCGAAGCCGCCGCGATCGCCTCGCTGGAGGCGCGCCTGCAGGCGCTGCGCCAGCTGCAGGAAAACGTGCAGACCGACGGCAAGGTGCAGCCGTGGCTGGCCAAGCATGGCCTGGCCGAGCTGCCGCGCCTGTGGAAGAAGGTCCATATCGAGCCGGGCTGGGAGAACGCGCTCGAATCGGTGCTGCGCGAGAAGCTGAACGCGCTGGAAGTGTCGAACCTGGACTGGGTCAAGGCCTTCCTGTCCGACGCGCCGCCCGCCAAGCTGGCGTTCTACTCGCCGCCGCCCGCGGCCCGTCCGCTGGAAACGCCGGCGGGCCTGCGCCCGCTGATGTCGCTGGTGCAAATCACCGAGCCGGGCATTCGCGCGGTGATGCAGGACTGGCTGGCCGATATCTACGTCGCCAGCGACATGGCGCAGGCACTGGCCGCGCGCAACACGCTGCCCGACGGCGCGTCGTTCGTCGTGGCCGAAGGCCACCTGGTCGGCCGCAATGCCATCCAGATCTACGCCGCCGACTCCGAGCAGTCCGGCATGCTGGCGCGCGAGCAGGAGATCGAGAACCTGCAGAAGCAGGCGCGCGCGCAGGTGCTGCTGTCGGACGAGGCCAAGACCCAGGCCGTGCGCGCCGAGGCCGCCTACACCCAGGCCAGCCAGTCGCTGAGCGAGGCGCGCACGCGCGCCGAGCAGGCTACGCGCCGCGTGCATGCGCTGCAGATGGACGTGCTCAAGCTGTCGCAGGCGATGGAGCGCTACTCCGCCCGCAGCGGCCAGATCCGCGAGGAGCTGGACGAAATCCACGCGCAGATCGAAGAACAGCGCGCCATCCGCGCCGAATCCGAAGCCAGCTTCGAGCAGCATGACGCCGCGCTGGCCGAGATGCAGGCCACGCATGAAGACCAGCAGATGGCCTTCGAGGCGCTGGACAGCAAGCTGTCCGGCGCGCGCCACCAGCTGCGCGACCTCGAGCGTGCCGCGCAGGAAGCGCTCTTTGCCGAGCGCAACCTGGCCAGCCGCATCGACGAGTTGCGCCGCAATATCCAGGTCGCGGCAGACCAGGCCGAACGCATCGCCGAGTCGCTGGAAAACGCCCGCGCCGAGCTGGAGACCATCAACGAGCAGACCGCGCACACCGGGCTGCAGGAAGCGCTGGAGCGGCGCGCCGAGAAGGAAGAAAAGCTCACCATCGCGCGCACCGAACTGGACGCGCTGTCGGCACAGCTGCGCCAGCACGACGAGCAACGGCTGGCCGCCGAGCGCAGCCTGCAGCCGCTGCGCGACCGCATCACTGAAATGCAGCTCAAGGAACAGGCCGCGCGCCTGAACCAGGAGCAGTTCAGCGAGCAACTGACTACGGCCCAGGTGGACGAAGCCGCGCTGGCCGACAAGCTGACCGGCGACCTGAAGCCGTCGTACCTGCAGGGCGAGGTCACGCGCATCAACAACGCCATCAACGCGCTCGGCCCGGTCAACATGGCCGCGCTCGACGAGCTGGCGGCGGCGCGCGAGCGCAAGACCTTCCTCGATGCGCAGTCGGCCGACCTGAACGACGCCATCAGCACGCTGGAAGACGCGATCGCCAAGATCGACCAGGAAACGCGTGCGCTGCTGCAAGGCACCTTCGACCAGGTCAACCATCATTTCGGCGAGCTGTTCCCGTCGCTGTTCGGTGGCGGCCAGGCGCGCCTGATCATGACCGGCGAAGAAATCCTCGACGCCGGCGTGCAGGTGATGGCGCAGCCCCCGGGCAAGAAGAACTCGACCATCCACCTGCTATCGGGCGGCGAGAAGGCGCTGACCGCGATCGCGCTGGTGTTTGCCATGTTCCAGCTCAACCCGGCGCCGTTCTGCCTGCTGGACGAAGTGGACGCGCCGCTGGACGACGCCAACACCGAGCGCTACGCCAATATGGTGGCGCGCATGTCGAACAAGACTCAATTCGTTTTCATCTCACATAACAAGATCGCCATGGAAATGGCTCATCAACTCATTGGCGTGACCATGCAGGAGCAGGGCGTATCGCGTATCGTGGCCGTGGATATGGACGCGGCGGTTTCGATGGCGGAGGCAGCATGAACCTGAACATGGACTTGCAGACCGCGCTGATCGTCGCGGGACTGGTTTTCCTGGCGCTGCTGTTCGGCTACAACCAGTGGCAGATCCGCAAGGCACGCCGTCCGCGCGAACTCGGCCCGGAAGACGACCTGCCGCCAATGCGCGAGCCGGTGGTCGGCCAGGGCACCACGCCCGAGACCGCGGCGCGCCTGCATGAAGCCAGCGCTGAACAGGCCGAGCGGCGCGAGCCGACGCTGACCTCGTCCGCGCGGGCAAGCGATGCCAACAACGCGGCCACGGCCGCCGTCGCGGCCGCGGCGGCTGCCGGTACGGCCGATGCCGACGAAGCTGTTGCCGAGGAAGTGGCAGTCGCCGCCGGCATGCCGCAGCGCGATGCGGCCGCGGACGAAGCGGAACCCGAAGTGAAGCAGGAAGTGAGGCAGGAAGTGGCACCGGCCCCGGTGCCTGCACCGGCTCCCGCTCCCGCACCGTTGTCCGCCGTGCCCGACGGCCAGCCCACGCCGGCCCTGGTCGATCCGCTGATCGACTGCATCGTGCCGCTGCACCTGGAGCGCAAGGCTTCCGGCGACCGCATCCTGCCGCTGACCGGCCGGCTGCGTCGCGCCGGCACCAAGCAGGTTCATATCGAGGGGCTGCGCGCCGAAGCCAATGCGTGGGAGCCGGTAACCGCCGGCCACCAGTACGAAGACCTGCAGGTCGGCGTGCAGCTGGCCAACCGCGGCGGCCCGCTCAACGCGCTGGAGTTCTCGGAGTTCATCACCGCCGTCGAATCGCTGGCCGAGTCGCTCGACGCCTCCGCCGACCTGCCCGACATGACCGAGACCGTGGCCAACGCGCGCGAGCTCGACGCCTTTGGCGCCGGCTGCGACGTGCAGCTCGGCGTCAACGTGATCTCCGACGGCGCGCCGTGGTCGGCCGCCTATGTGCAGAACGTGGCCACCCAGGACGGGCTGGTGCTGTCGCGCGACGGCACCCGCTTTATCCGCTACCAGGCCAATGCCGAGGGCGTGCAGCGTCCGCTGTTCACGCTGCAGTTCGGCGATACCAATTTCCTGCGCGACGACCTGACCGTCAAGGCCGGCCGCCAGATCACGCTGCTGCTCGACGTGCCGCTGGCCGACCAGGGCGCCAAGCCGTTCAAGACAGTATGCGAGTACGGCCACACGCTGGCCCAGCGCATGGGCGCCCAGCTGGTCGACGACAATATGCGGCCCCTGACTGAGGCGTCGTTCGTCGCCATCTTCAGCCAGCTTGAAACGCTGTACGGCAAGCTGGAAGCGCGTGGCATACCGGCCGGATCCCCGGCGGCGCTGCGCCTTTTCAGCGTCTAGCCGGAGCCTGCCATGACCGCAAAACAACGCGGCGCGCAGGCGGAAGCCTCCGCGCCCGGCGGCGGCTTGTCGCTCCAGGCCGCCGCCAAACGCGTGGCCTGGCTGCGCGATGAGATCGATCGCCACAGCCACCAGTACTACGTGCTGGACGCGCCGACCATTCCCGATGCGGAATACGATGCGCTGTTCAGCGAGCTGCAGGCGCTGGAGCTCGAACATCCCGAGCTGCAGACGCCCGATTCGCCGACGCAGCGCGTTGGCGGAGAGCCGCTGGCGGCCTTCAATGCGGTACGCCACCGCGTGCCGATGCTGTCGCTGAACAACGGCTTCGACGACGAGGATGTGCTGAACTTCGACCGCCGCTGCGCGCAAGGCCTGGGCCGCAGCGCGCCCGCGGCCGGCGAGCAGGACCTGTTCAGCGCCGCCGACGCGGTCGAGTACCACTGCGAACTGAAGTTCGACGGCCTGGCGATGTCGCTGCGCTACGAGGACGGCCGGCTGGTGCAGGCCGCCACGCGCGGCGACGGCGAGACCGGCGAGGACGTCACCGTCAACGTGCGTACCATCAAGGCGATCCCGCTGAAGCTGCGCGGCCAGGCGCCTGCGGTGCTGGAAGTGCGCGGCGAGGTCTTCATGTACCGCCGCGACTTCGACAAGCTCAACGAGCGCCAGGCCGAAGCGGGCGAGAAGACCTTCGTCAACCCGCGCAATGCCGCCGCCGGCAGCCTGCGCCAGCTCGATCCGCGCATCAGCGCCAAGCGGCCGCTGTCATTCTTCGCCTACGGGCTGGGCGAGCTGCAAGGCGTCGACCGTCCCCTTACGCATGGCGCCATGCTCGACGGCTTTGCCGCGCTGGGCCTGCCGGTGTGCAAGGAGCGCGCGGTGGTGAAGGGCCCGCAAGGGCTGCTGGAGTTCTATCGCGATATCGGCAAGCGCCGCGACGACCTGCCATACGACATCGACGGCGTGGTCTACAAGGTCAATGCGCTGGCCGAGCAGGAACGCCTGGGCTTTGTCTCGCGCGCACCGCGCTTTGCGCTGGCGCACAAGTTCCCGGCGCAGGAGATGACCACCATCGTCGAGGACATCGAGGTGCAGGTCGGGCGCACCGGCGCGATCACGCCGGTGGCGCGGCTCCAGCCGGTCTTTGTCGGCGGCGTGACCGTGACCAACGCCACGCTGCACAACGAGGACGAGATCCGCCGCAAGGACGTGCATATCGGCGACACCGTGATCGTGCGCCGCGCCGGCGACGTGATCCCGGAAGTGGTCGCCGTGGTGACCGAGCGTCGGCCCGACGACGCGCGCGCCTTCGTGATGCCGAGCGCGTGCCCGGTATGCGGCTCGCATATCGAGCGGCTAGAAGACGAGGCCATTGCCCGCTGCACCGGCGGGCTGATCTGTGCGGCGCAGCGCAAGCAGTCGCTGCTGCATTTCGCGCAGCGGCGCGCGATGGATATCGAAGGCCTGGGCGACAGGCTGGTCGAGCAACTGGTCGACCAGGGCATCGTGCGCACGCCGGCAGACCTGTACAAGCTGGGCGTGGCCAAGCTGGCGGCGTTGGAACGCATGGCCGACAAGTCCGCGGCCAACCTGGTGACGGCGATCGACAAGTCGCGCGCGACCACCATGAACCGCTTTATCTTCGCGCTTGGCATCCGCCATGTGGGCGAGGCCACGGCCAAGGATCTCGCCAAGCATTTCGGCAAGCTCGACGCGCTGATGGCGGCCGACGAGGCGGCGCTGCTGGAAGTGAACGACGTGGGCCCGGTGGTGGCGCAGTCGATCGCGCACTTCCTTGCCGAACCGCACAACGTCGAGGTCATCGAACAGCTGCGCGCCGCAGGCGTACACTGGCCGGAAAGCGAGCCGGTGGCCAAAGCCCCCGCGCCGCTGTCAGGCAAGACCTTCGTGCTGACCGGCACACTGCCCAATATGTCGCGCGAGGACGCCAAGGAAATGCTGGAGGCCGCGGGCGCCAAGGTCGCGGGTTCGGTTTCCAAGAAGACCGACTACGTGGTGGCCGGCGCCGAGGCCGGCAGCAAGCTGGACAAGGCCGAGGCGCTGGGCGTGCCGGTGCTGGACGAGGCCGGCATGCTGGCCTTGCTGGCGGAAGTCGGCGCCGCGCCGAAACAGAATTAACCGGGGAAAACTGCCATGATCCGCGAGATTCTCAAGATGGGCGATCCGCGCCTGCTGCAGGTGGCGCGGCCGGTGGAGCGCTTCAATACGCCTGAGTTGCGTACGCTGATCGACGATATGTTCGACACCATGGACCACGCGAATGGCGCGGGCCTGGCGGCACCGCAGATCGGTGTAGGGCTGCAGGTGGTGATCTTCGGCTTCGATCGCAATCCGCGCTATCCGGATGCGCCGACGGTGCCCAAGACGGTGCTGATCAATCCGCTGCTGGAAATGCAGTCGGAGGAAATGGAAGACGGGTGGGAAGGGTGCCTGTCGGTGCCGGGGCTGCGGGGTGTGGTGCCGCGGCACTTGCGGCTGAAGTACAGTGGCTATGACCTGATGGGGAACCGCCTCGAGCGCGTGGCTGACGGCTTCCATGCGCGGGTGGTGCAGCATGAATGCGATCACCTGCAGGGGATTCTTTATCCGATGCGGATCAAGGATTTCACGCGGTTTGGGTTTACCGAGATATTGTTCCCCGAGCTGCCGCCGAATAGCGACGACTGACGGGCCGACGGCCCTCATACAACCGCTTGTGTGCTCCCACTCCCGCAAGCGGGAGTGGGAGCACACCGGCAGGGCGAAAAAAAGGGCGGCCGCAATGGCCGCCCTTTTGCATGAGGACTTCTTCAGCCCTCAAAACTTCTCAAACTGACCCAGGAACCTCCACTTGCCCGGCGGCAGATCCCCCAGCACCACGCGCCCCATCCGTACGCGCTTCAGGCCAACCACCTCCAGCCCGACCTGCTCGCACATCCGCCGGATCTGGCGCTTGCGTCCCTCGCGCAGCACGAAGCGCAACTGCTCCTCGTTCTGCCAGCTCACCTTGGCGGGCTTCAGCGGCACGCCATCCAGCGACAGCCCGTGGCGCAGCAGTTCGAGATCGTCTGCAGGGAATTCCGCACTGATATTGCGTTCGACCACACCCTGCGGCGAATGCCACACCACCCGCACCAAGTATTCCTTCTCGACGGTCGAATCCTCGCCGATCAGCGCGCGCGCCACGCGGCCGTCCTGCGTCAGCACCAGCAGCCCGGTCGAGTCGATATCGAGACGGCCCGCCGGCGCCAGGCTTTTGCGCTGCCACGGGGCAAAGCGTTTGCGCGTAGGATCGCCTTCCCACTGGTTCTCGGCGGTGAACAACACCGCAGCTGGCTCGTAGCCATCCTCGGCCTGGCCGGAGACATAGCCCACCGGCTTGTTCAGCAGTACCGTGACGCGCTCGCCCTGTTCGGAGCGGGCTTCCTGCATGATCTCGATCTCGGCGTCTGGACGGATGCGGCTGCCCAGTTCGGTCACCGGCTTGCCGTCGACCAGCACCCAGCCACGCGGGATCCATTCGTCGGCTTCGCGGCGCGAGCACAGGCCCAGTTCCGACATGCGCTTGGACAGGCGTACCAGGCCATCGTCGTGGACGGATTCGTCGCGGATGGTCGCGGGCTTTTCCGCGCGCGGTGCCGGGGCCTGCGGGCGAGGCGTGCCGGCGGTGCGGATGCGGTCGGCGGCATCGCTGAAGCGCCGCGCGGGGGCCGTGCCTTCGCTGCGGCGCTCGCCGGTGGGGGCAGGGCGGCGGGCGCGGTTGTCGTCGTCGCCGTAGCGGCGCGGGCGCGCATCGCCGCCTTCAAAGCGGCGCGGCGGGCGGGCCTCGCCCCGGTCGTCGCCAGTGCGGCGCGGGCGGTTGTCGTCATCACCGAAGCGACGCGGACGCGAATCGGCACCTTCAAAGCGGCGCGGAGGACGCGCGTCGCCACCTTCAAAACGGCGTGGAGGACGCGCATCGCCACTTTCGAAGCGGCGCGGCGGTCGTGCCTCTCCCCGGTCGTCGCCAGCGCGGCGCGGACGGTTCTCGTCGTCGCCGAAACGGCGCGGCGGGCGCGATTCCCCGCCCTCGAAGCGGCGCGGGCGCGCTTCGCCACGATCGTCGCCAGCACGGCGCGGACGGTTCTCGTCGTCGCCAAAGCGGCGCGGCGGACGCGAATCCCCGCCCTCGAAGCGGCGCGGTCGTGCTTCGCCACGATCGTCGCCGTAGCGGCGCGGACGGTTTTCGTCGTCGCCGAAACGGCGCGGCGGGCGCGACTCACCGCCTTCAAAGCGGCGCGGCGGACGCGACTCACCGCCTTCAACGCGGCGCGGCGGACGCGACTCACCACTTTCAAAGCGGCGCGGGCGCGCTTCGCCCCGATCGTCGCCGTAGCGGCGTGGGCGATTCTCGTCGTCGCCAAAGCGGCGCGGCGGACGCGATTCACCACCTTCGAAGCGGCGCGGGCGGGGTTCGCCGCGATCGTCGCCATAGCGGCGCGCACGGTTCTCGTCATCGCCAGCGCGGCGCGGCCGCGCCTGCCGTTCGCCGTCAGCAAGGCGCGGCGCGCGCGGCTTGCGCGGCTCGCCGGCACCGGCCTGCGATTCGCCCTGTGCCGGGCGCCCGCTGGACTTGCCGCCGGTGCGCTGCTGGGCGCGCTTGATGCCCTCGGCCACGGACTGTACGCGCTTGCGGTTCAGGTCGGACACGCGCACGGGGCGCGTGCCGCTCTTGCGCGCGGCCGTGCCGGTGTCGCCTGCGGCCTTGATGCCTAGCGTCTTGCGCTTCGGCGAATTGCTGTCGGTCATATCGTTGATGCTGCCCGCCCGCCTCAGATGGCGAGGGCGGCGAGCAAGTCCTGTTCAAGCTGAATCTGCAATCGGTTGTCGGCAGCAAGACGGCTGCCGTCGACCAGGAACACGTCTTCGACGCGTTCGCCCAGGGTGTTGATGCGTGCCGTATGCACGGACACGCGATGCCGTGCCAGTACGCGGGCGATGGCGTACAGCAGGCCGGTGCGGTCGTTGGCGGACAGCGACAGCAGGTAATACTGGCCGCGCTCGTCCGGGCGCAGGTCCACGCGCGGCTTGATCGGGAAGCTGCGCGACTGGCGCGACAGCCGTCCCTGCGTGGGGTCGGGCAGCGGGCCCGGCTGGCGCAGTCGTTCGCACAGTTCGTGCTCGACCAGCGCGATGATGTCGCGGTAGTTGCCCCCATCGCCGGCCATGCCGGGATCGGTGACCTGGAAGGTATCGAGCGCGTACTCGTGGCGCGTGGTGTGGATCTTGGCGTCCTGGATCGAGAACGCCTTGCGCTCGAAATAGCCGCAGATGCGCGCGAACAGGTCGGGCTGGTCCTTGACGTAGACCGCCACCTGCAGGCCTTCGCCGGCCGGGGAGATGCGCGCCTTGACCACCGGCGTGGGGCTGTCGACCTTGTCGTACAGATGGCGCGTCAGCCAGGCGATATCGCGCGAATCATGGCGCAGGAAGAAGGCCACGTCGAGTTGCGCCCACAGCTTCTTGCCGAGCTCCGGGTCGAACGCCTTCAGGCGCAGCTCCGAGATGGTTTCTTCCTTGCGCTGCGACCACAGCGAATGCGAATCGACCCTGGCGCCGCCCAGCACGCGCAGCGTGATGCGGTACAGGTCTTCCAGCAGCTTGCCCTTCCAGGCGTTCCACACCTTGGGGCTGGTGCCTCGGATGTCGGCCACGGTCAGCAGGTAGAGCGCGGTCAGGTAGCGTTCGCTGCCGACCACGCGCGCAAAGGCGTGCACCACTTCCGGATCGGTCAGGTCCTGCTTCTGTGCCACGTGGCTCATGGTCAGGTGATGCTCGACCAGCCAGCTGATCAGGTCGGCGTCTTCGCGGGCGATGCCGTGCTGCTTGCAGAAGCGGCGCGCATCGAGCGTGCCGAGTTTGGAGTGGTCGCCGCCGCGGCCCTTTGCGATGTCGTGGAACAGCGCCGCCACCGACAGCACCCACGGCTTGTCGAAGCTCGCCATCAGCTGGCTGCAGAACGGGAACTCGTGCGTGTGCTCGACGATGGCGAAGCGGCGCATGTTGCGCACCACCATCAGGATGTGCTGGTCCACGGTGTAGACGTGGAACAGGTCGTGCTGCATCTGGCCGACGATGCGCCGGAAGTTGATCAGGTAGCGGCCCAGCACGCTGGTCTGGTTCATCAGCCGCAGCGCATGGGTGATGCCTTGCGGCTCCTGCACGATGGCCAGGAACAGGCGCCGGTTCTCCGGATCCCTGCGCCAGCTCGCGGTCATTACGGTGCGCGCGTTGTACAGCCCACGCAGCGTGCGCGGTGACAGGCCTTTCACGCCGGGCGTGCGCTCATACAGCAGGAAGGTTTCCAGGATCGCGTGCGGGTCGCGCTCGTAGACGTCGTCGCTGGTGATCTCCAGCATGCCCTGGCGCTCGACAAAGCGTTCGTTGAGCACGCGCGTGACCTGCGACTCGCTCGGGAACAGCATCGCTTCGATATTGAGCAGCAGTACGCTGTTGAGCTGCGTGACCGCCTTGGCCGCCCAGTAAAAGCGGCGCATCAGCTGTTCGCTGGCGCGCTTGTTGACGTTCTGGCGGTAGCCGAAGGATTCCGCCAGCGCAGTCTGCAGGTCGAACACCAGCACGTCCTGGCGCCGGCCCGCCACCAGGTGCAGGCGCGCGCGGATGGTCTTGAGCAGCCGCTCGTTGCGCGCGAGTTCCTGCGCTTCACGGCGCGTTAGCAGGTCCCTCTCGAACAGCTCCTTCCAGCTGTCGCCCAGGCCCGCGGCCTTGGTCATCCACAGGATCACCTGCAGGTCGCGCAGGCCGCCGGGGCTTTCCTTGCAGTTGGGCTCGAGCGAGTAGGGCGTGTCCTGGTACTTGGCGTGGCGCTGGCGCATTTCCAGCAGCTTGGCCTGGAAGAACGCGGCGGGATCCAGGTCGGCCTGGTAGCGCGTGCGCAGCGACTCAAACAGCTTGCGATTGCCGGTCACCAGCCGCGCTTCCAGCAGCGAGGTCTGGATGGTGACGTCCTGGCGCGATTCGCGGATGCAGTCGTCCACCGTGCGCACCGAAGAGCCGATTTCCAGCCCGAGGTCCCAGCACAGGCCGATGAAACGCTCCAGCCGGCAGGCGGTGTCCTGGTCGGGCTCGCCCGGCAGCAACAGCAGCACGTCGACGTCCGAGTACGGGAACAGCTCGCCGCGGCCGTAGCCGCCCACCGCCACCAGCGCTGCGCCGGCGGGCATCTCCAGCCCGCGCCACGCCTCCACCAGCGCGGCGTCGACGGCGCGGCGCAGCCGCGTGATCAGCGCGCCGACGTTGGCGGTGAGGTTGAAGTCGGCAAACAGTGCCTGCTTGTCGGCTTTGAGCTGGTCGCGCACGCGCGTGGCCAGCAGCAGTTCCGGCGTGGTGTCCATGGGGATGGCGGGATGGGTCGTGGGCACGGCTGGAAAAAGAAGGGCGCCGTCAGGCGCCCTGGCTCGGATGCGACCTCAGGCCGCGACGGATTCGGTGATGAAGGCTGGCGGCGCCGGGGTGCCGGCCGAGACTGTCAGCACCTCGTAGCCGGTCTCCGTCACCAGTACGGTGTGCTCCCACTGCGCCGACAGGCTGCGGTCGCGGGTCTTCACCGTCCACTGGTCGGGCATGGTGCGGATATCGCGCTTGCCGGCGTTGATCATCGGCTCGACCGTGAAGATCATACCGGCCTTGATCTCGGTGCCGGTGCCCGGGCGGCCGTAGTGCAGGATCTGCGGGTCTTCATGGAAGTTCTTGCCGATGCCGTGGCCGCAGTACTCGCGCACCACGCTGTAGCCGGCGGCTTCGGCGTGCACCTGGATGGCATGGCCGATATCGCCGAGGCGTGCGCCATTGCGCACCTGGGCGATGCCCTTCCACATGCACTCGTAGGTCACCTGCGCCAGGCGCTTGGCCAGGATCGAACCCTCGCCGACGATGAACATGCGGCTGGTGTCGCCGTAGTAGCCTTCCTTGGTGATGACGGTGATATCCAGGTTGATGGCGTCGCCGGCCTTGAGCACGCGCTCGCCCGGAATGCCGTGGCAGATCACATCGTTGACCGAGGTGCAGATCGCGCCGGGGAAGGGCGGGTAGCCCGGGGGCGCGTAGTTCAGCGGTGCCGGCACGGTGCCTTGCACGTCACGCATATAGGCGTGGCACAGGCGGTCCAGCTCGCCGGTGGTGACGCCCGGCTGGACGAAGGGCGTGATGTAATCGAGGACTTCGGAGGCAAGGCGGCAAGCCACGCGCATCTGGGCGATGTCTTCGGCGGAGTTCAGGTGAATGCTCATGCTGCGTCGCCAAAAAAGTGAAGGCGAGGCCACTGGCCGCGCCGGAATCGAAAGATCAATGTGGGATTATCGCACCATCGGGGCCAGATCGCAGCTTGTGAACGGGCTGCTTTCCCGCAGGTTTTGCGCATCGCCACGAGGCGGCAGAGTTTTGGGCGGCTTGAGCAGGGTGCGTTTTTGTTGCTACAATAGCGGGCTGATCTGGTTGCGGTGCGGCATTGCAACCGCCAGGTCAGTATTTTGCAGCATCGTGCTGCGCAGTTTTGAAATCGCTGGCCCGCCTATCCGGGGTGTTCCTTTTCAGGAATGTCGGGGCGGGCTTCAGACCTAACCCTTTGGAGAATCACATGTCCGTTACCATGCGCGAAATGCTGGAAGCCGGTTGCCACTTCGGCCACCAGACCCGCTTCTGGAACCCGAAGATGGCCCCCTTCATCTTCGGCCATCGCAACAAGATCCACATCATCAACCTCGAAAAGACGCTGCCGATGTTCCAGGACGCAATGAAGTACGTGCGTCAGCTGGCAGCCAATCGCGGCACCATTCTTTTCGTGGGCACCAAGCGCCAGTCGCGCGAAATCCTGGCTGAAGAAGCTGGCCGCGCCGGCATGCCTTACGTCGATGCCCGCTGGCTCGGCGGCATGCTGACCAACTTCAAGACGGTCAAGATCTCGATCAAGCGCCTGAAGGACATGGAAGCCGCCAAGGAAGCCGGCGCGCTGGACACCATGAGCAAGAAGGAAGCGCTGATGTTCGAGCGCGAGATGCTCAAGCTGGAAAAGTCGATCGGCGGCATCAAGGACATGGGCGGCGTGCCTGACGCGATCTTCGTGGTCGACGTCGGCTACCACAAGATTGCCGTGACCGAAGCCAACAAGCTGGGCGTGCCCGTGATTGGCGTGGTTGATACCAACCACTCGCCGGAAGGCATCGACTACGTGATCCCGGGCAACGACGACTCGAGCAAGGCCGTGGCCCTGTACGTGCGCGGCGTGGCTGACGCGATCCTGGAAGGCCGTGCCAACGCGGTGCAGGAAGTGGTCGAGGCCGCCCGCGGCGACGACGAATTCGTCGAAGTGCAGGAAGGCTGATTGCCCGCCGCCCCGTTGCCGGAAAGGAACCGCTAGCGCGCATCGTCATCAGACAGACAAGCAAAGCTTGCCGCCCGTAACGACGGGCCGCGCGCGGGTCGAAAAGCCGGGGTACTCCGGCAGCAGGGCAAGAAGAAGGGGGCACATCCGGCGCCCCCTTTTTTTAAATTTGAATTGTTGTCATCCGCCGCAGGCAGTATCTGCCGCGGGTGTGCTGTAGACCCACCGACCGGGTGCCGCGGGCGACTGCCGGCAGCCGGCGCGAACCATTCAAGGAGTGACAAATGGCGGCAATTACCGCAAGCATGGTTGCAGAACTGCGCGCGAAGACCGACGCGCCGATGATGGAGTGCAAGAAGGCCCTGACCGAGGCCGACGGCGACCTGAACAAGGCTGAAGAGCTGCTGCGCGTCAAGCTGGGAAACAAGGCCAGCAAGGCCGCCTCGCGCGTGACCGCCGAAGGCGTGGTCGCTTCGTTCATCGACGGCACCACCGGCGTGCTGGTCGAACTGAACTGCGAGACCGATTTCGTCTCCAAGAACGACGACTTCCTGGCGTTCTCGGCCAAGGTTGCCGAACTGATCGCCAAGGAGAACCCGGCCGACGTGGCTGCCCTGTCGGCGCTGGAACTCGACGGCGTGAGCGTTGAAGCCACCCGCACGGCCCTGATCGGCAAGATCGGCGAGAACCTGACGATCCGCCGCTTTGTCCGTTACGCCAACGGCGGCAAGCTGGTTTCGTACCTGCACGGCACCCGTATCGGCGTGATGGTCGAGTTCGACGGCGACGAAGCCGCCGCCAAGGACGTGGCCATGCACGTGGCCGCCATGAAGCCGGTATCGCTGTCGGCTGACCAGGTCCCCGCCGACCTGATCGCCAAGGAGCGCAGCATCGCCGAGCAGAAGGCTGCTGAATCGGGCAAGCCGGCCGAAATCGTCGCCAAGATGGTTGAGGGTTCGGTGCAGAAGTACCTGAAGGAAGTGTCGCTGTTCAACCAGCCGTTCGTGAAGAACGACAAGCAGACCGTCGAGCAGATGCTCAAGGCTGCCAACACGACCGTGAAGGGCTTTACCCTCTACGTCGTGGGCGAAGGCATCGAGAAGAAGCAGGACGACTTCGCTGCCGAAGTGGCCGCCCAGGTGGCTGCTGCCCAGAAGGGCTGATGTCCGGGGCGCCGTGGACTGCCCGGTGCGGGTGGTCCATGCGCCTATAATGCCGCAGGGGCGCCGCAAGGTGCCCCTCTGCATAAGTAGTGTGCAGTGCAGCGTCGCCCGCGGGCTGCGTTGCAGTGCAGCAGTCAGTTTTCGCGGTTGCCTTCCTGGTTTGCATCGGGACGGGCCACCTCGAAAACCGGCTTTCTTCCGCTGGCGGCGCGCCGATCCGCGCCGCCGGTGCCAAATACATACGTCTCAAGAACGTCTCAACCGAGCGACTTGCTCCTGTCCGAGGTGAACATGCCAGCCTACAAGCGCGTCCTTCTGAAACTGTCCGGTGAAGCCCTGATGGGCGACGATGCCTTCGGCATCAACCGCTCCACCATCGAAGCGATGGTGAACGACATTGCCGAGATCGTTAAGCTCGGCGTGCAGGTCGCGGTGGTGATCGGCGGCGGCAACATCTTCCGCGGTGTCGCGGGCGGTGCGGCCGGCATGGACCGCGCCACGGCCGACTACATGGGCATGCTGGCCACCATGATGAACGCGCTGGCGCTGCAGGACGCGATGCGCCACGCCAATATCGAAGGCCGCGTGCAGTCCGCGCTGCGCATGGACCAGGTGGTCGAGCCCTATATCCGCCCGCGCGCGATCCGCCAGCTCGAAGAGGGCAAGGTAGTGATCTTCGCCGCCGGCACCGGCAACCCGTTCTTCACCACCGACACCGCCGCCGCGCTGCGCGGCTCGGAAATCGGTGCCGAGGTCGTGCTCAAGGCGACCAAGGTGGACGGCGTCTACACCGCCGACCCCAAGAAGGACCCGAGCGCCACGCGCTACACCACCATCAGCTTCGACGAGGCCATCTCGCGCAACCTGCAAGTGATGGACGCCACCGCCTTCGCGCTGTGCCGCGACCAGAAGCTGCCGATCCGGGTGTTCTCGATCGTCAAGCCGGGCGCGCTCAAGCGCATCATCCTGGGCGAGGACGAAGGTACGCTGGTGCACGTCTGAGCCCTGCCGGGTCGCGTCACAATGGTGGTACGCGGCCGGGCAAAGAGTAGAATGAATCATTTTCCGGTCCCGGCCGCGGGATCATGGTTGTTTGATTTCCGGAGGTAAAAATGAGCGTCGCCGACACAAAGAAGAGCGCCGAGCAGAAAATGCAGCGGTCGATCGAGGCCTTCAAGGCCGATCTGGCCAAGATCCGCACCGGCCGTGCCCACACCGGCCTGCTCGACCACGTTCAGGTTGATTACTACGGCTCAATGGTGCCGATCAGCCAGGTCGCGAGCGTCGGCCTGGCCGATGCTCGCACTATCACGGTGCAGCCCTGGGAAAAGAAGATGGTGGGCGCGGTCGAGAAGGCCATCCGTGACTGCGACCTGGGCCTGAACCCGGCTACCATGGGCGAAGTGATCCGCGTGCCGATGCCCGCACTGACCGAAGAGCGCCGCAAGGAGCTGACCAAGGTCGTCAAGAGCGAGGCCGAAGGCGCCAAGGTGGCCGTGCGCAACCTGCGCCGCGATGCCAACGAGCAGTTCAAGAAGCTGGTCAAGGACAAGACCATTTCCGAGGACGACGAGCGTCGCGGCCAGGAAGAAGTGCAGAAGCTGACCGACAAGTACGTGGCCGAGATCGACAAGATGGTCGCCGAGAAAGAGAAGGAGATCATGACGGTCTGACGCCCGTCCCGGCACCTGCCGGGGCAGTCAGAGACCGTCTGCCATCATGCAGCACATCAGTTCAACGCTCGACGTACCCGATACCTCCTATGTGCCCCGCCACGTTGCCATCATCATGGACGGCAACGGTCGCTGGGCGACCCAGCGGCACCTGCCGCGCGTTGCCGGGCACACCCGGGGGCTGGACGCGGTGCGCGCGGTGGTGGAAGCCAGCGCCGCCCGGGGCGTGCAGTACCTGACGCTGTTCGCGTTCAGCTCCGAGAACTGGCGCCGCCCCGCGGACGAAGTCTCGTTCCTGATGCGGTTGTTCATGACGGCGCTGCGGCGCGAAGTGGTCAAGATGCACGCCAACAACATCCGGCTGCGGGTGGTGGGCGACCTGGGCCGCTTCAGCCCCCGCATCCAGCAGCTGATCAAGGACGCCGAGGCGCGCACCGCCGGCAATACCGGCCTGACCGTGACCATCGCCGCCAACTATGGCGGGCGCTGGGACCTGCTGCAGGCCATGCGCAAGATGCTGGCGCGCTCGCCCATGCTCGATCCGGAAGCGATCGAGGAATCCATGCTGGCGCCGCACCTGGCCATGGCCTATGCGCCGGAGCCGGACCTGTTTATCCGCACCGGCGGCGAACAGCGCATCAGCAACTTCCTGTTGTGGCAGCTCGCGTATTCCGAACTGTATTTCACCGACGTGTACTGGCCGGATTTCGACGCCGCGGAACTGGACAAGGCCTTTGCCTCGTACCGCCAGCGCGAACGCCGTTTTGGCCGCACCAGCGCGCAGCTGGTCGCCCCGGGATTGTCGGGCACGGCCTGAGCCCACTCCAACCTTTCACCGGGACCGCAGCGCATGCTCCTCACCCGCGTCATCACCGCCCTGTGCCTGTTGCTGCTGATCCTGCCGATCCTGTTCCTGGCGCCGCCTGCGGGGCTTGCGGGGCTGGTGGGCTTGATCGTGCTGCTGGCCGGCTGGGAATTCGGCCGCCTGATCGGGCTGCGCGGGCCGTGGCCCTATGTCTATGCGCTGGCCTGCCTGATCGCGGCCATCACCTGGCATGACCTGCCGCTGCGCCACGCCACCACCTGGCTGCTGGAAGCCGCCGTGATCTGCTGGGGCGTGGCCGTGGTTCTGCTGGCGCGCGGCGTGCGCACCGCGACCCCGGCCTTCACCGCGCTGGGCGCCGTGCTCGGGCTGGTGATGCTGCCCGCGTTCGCCCATGCCACCATGATCCTGCGCGGCGCCGGCATCGGCGTGCTGCTGACCGCGGCCGTGCTGGTGTGGGCGGCGGATATCGGTGCGTATTTCACCGGCAAGGCCATCGGCCGGCGCAAGCTCGCGCCCGGCATCAGCCCGGGCAAGTCCTGGGAGGGCGCCATCGGCGGGTGGCTGCTGGCACTGCTGATCGGGCTGGCGCTGGCCGCCACGCATGCCTTTGCGCCGACGTGGTTCTCGGCGATGGGCGACCGCGGCGGCCTTGTCTATGTGGCCGTGCTGACCACGCTGCTGGTCGCGGCGAGCGTGGTCGGCGACCTGTTTGAGTCGCTGCTCAAGCGCCAGGTCGGCAAGAAGGACAGCAGCCGGCTGCTGCCCGGCCACGGCGGCGTGCTGGACCGGATCGATGCCTTGCTGCCGGTGTTCCCGCTGGCGGCACTGATGCTGATTTTTCTTTGAAGCCTTCTCTGAAGCGGTCTGATATGCAGCGCATTACCATCCTGGGCGCCACCGGTTCCATCGGCGAAAGCACGCTGGACGTGATCAGGCGCCACCCCGACCGCTACACGGTGCATGCGCTGACCGCCCACCGTCAGGTGCGCAAGCTGGCCGACCAGTGCATCGCATTCCGCCCGGCCCGCGCCGTGGTCGGGACCGCCGAGGCGGCCGCCGAACTGCAGGTGCTGCTGCGCGAGGCCGGTGTCGGCACCGAAGTCAGCTACGGCGAGGCCGAGCTGGAATCGGTGGCCGCCGACGCGCAGACCGATGCCGTGATGGCCGCGATCGTCGGCGCCGCCGGCCTGCGCCCGACGCTTGGCGCCGCGCGCGCTGCCAAGCGCGTGCTGCTGGCCAACAAGGAAGCGCTGGTGATGTCGGGCCGCATCTTCATGGATGCTGTGCGCGAGCACGGCGCCACGCTGCTGCCGATCGACAGCGAGCACAACGCCATCTTCCAGTGCCTGCCGGCCGACGACCCGCGCTACGGCCGCGGCGTGGCCAGGGTGCTGCTGACCGCGTCGGGCGGGCCGTTCCGCACGCGCGACCCGGCCACGCTGCACGATATCTCGCCCGACCAGGCCTGCGCCCACCCCAACTGGGTCATGGGCCGCAAGATCTCGGTCGACTCCGCCACCATGATGAACAAGGGCCTCGAAGTAATCGAGGCGCACTGGCTGTTCGGCGCGCCCGCCGAGCGCATCGAGGTACTGATCCACCCGCAGAGCATCGTGCATTCGATGGTGGCCTATCACGACGGCTCGGTGCTGGCGCAGCTCGGCAACCCGGACATGCGCACGCCGATTGCCTACGGCCTGGCCTATCCCGAGCGCATCGACGCGGGCGTGACGCCGCTGGATCTGACCCGGGCGGGAGGGCTGAATTTCGAAAAGCCGGACCTGCAGCGCTTCCCGTGCCTCGGCCTGGCCTTCGACGCACTGCGTGCCGGCGGGGTGGCGCCGGCGGTGCTCAATGCTGCCAATGAAGTGGCGGTCGAGGCATTCCTTGGCGGCAAAGTGCGCTTCACGGACATTGCGGGCATCGTTAGGCAGGTGCTTGAGGCTGCACCTCAAGGCCCTGCAGATACGCTCGAAGCAGTGCTCGACGCCGACCGGCTCGCCCGCGAGGCGGCGCGCTCGACCGTGGCGCCGCTGGCTGCCAACCGCTGATCCGGCGGGCTGGCCTGCCGCATCTGCGACAATAGCGGGTGCGGCGGCACGGGTCCCCCTCGGACCCGGCGCGCCCGCCCAGCCCTCGTTACTGACGTCCCGACGCCATGCAAACCGTACTCGCTTTCATCGTCGCCCTGTGCGTGCTGATCTATGTGCACGAAATGGGGCACTACCTCGCCGCCCGTGCCTGCGGCGTGAAGGTGCTGCGCTTTTCCATCGGCTTCGGGCGGCCGCTGCTGCGCTGGATCTCGAAGAGCCGCGACCGCACCGAATGGACGGTGGCGGCGATCCCGCTGGGCGGCTACGTCAGGATGCTGGACGAGCGTGAGTTCGATCCCGGGCGCGACTCACCCATCGATCCGATCGACCTGCCGCGCGCCTTCAACCGCCAGCCGGTGGGCAAGCGCTTCATCATCGTGGCGGCCGGGCCGCTGGCCAATTTCCTGCTGGCGATCGTGCTGTACTTTGCGCTGTTCGCCGGCGGCATGCGCGAGCCCGCGCCCATCGTGGCCGCGCCCGCGGCCGGCACCACGGCGGCGCAGGCCGGCGTGCGTGAGGGCGACCGGGTGCTGTCGCTGACCGCCAACGGCCATACCGAACCAGTGCGTTCCTGGAATGACCTGCGCATGGCCGTGTTTGCCGAGGGCTTCGGCGATGCGCGCGCCGTGCTGCGCGTGCGCAGCCCCGACGGCGCCGAGCGCGACGTCACGCTGGCGCGCCTGCCCAATACCGGCGGCAATCCCGAGCAGGACCCGCTTGCCACGCTCGGCCTGAACCTGAAGGGCGGGCCGGTGACGATCACCGAGGTGCTGCCCGGTTCCGCCGCCGAGCGCGCCGGCCTGAAGAAGGGCGACCGCGTGGTGGCCTGGCAGGGCACTCCGCTGACGCAGGCCAGCGCGCTGATCAAGGCGGTGCGCAGCCAGCCTGGCCAGACCGTGACGCTGGGCATCGAGCGCGACGGCAAGCGCCTGGACGTGCCGGTGACGCTGGACAGCGCCCCGGCGCGCGATGGCGAGAAGACGGCAAGCGCGGATCCAAGCAAGAATGCGCCCGCGCCCTCGGGCAAGCTCGGCGCGGCGCTCAGCCAGGCGGTGGAAATGGAAACCGTGCGCTACCGGCCGGACCAGGCGCTGGCGCGCGCGGTGGGCCAGGTCTGGGACACCAGCGCGCTGTCGCTGAAGCTGCTCGGCAAGATGCTGGTGGGGCAGGCATCGCTGCAGAACCTGAGCGGTCCGCTGACCGTGGCGGATTACGCGGGACGTGCCGCAAACCTCGGCCTGCAGGCGTTTATCAGCTTCCTGGCGCTGGTCAGCGTCAGCCTCGGGGTACTGAATTTGTTACCTATTCCGGTTCTGGACGGGGGGCATTTGCTGTATTATTGCGTGGAATTTTTGACTGGCCGGCCCGTCCCAGACCACTGGCAGGCAATGCTGCAGAAGGTTGGCATCGCCTGCATCTTGCTCCTGACTTCGCTCGCTTTGTTCAATGACGTCAGCCGAATGTTTCTGGCGAACGGCTAGAAACGTGTGTCGGCAAGAGGGGCGGTCGTGTCGTCGGACACCGTCGCCGGGGACGCCATTGTCACGCGCAGTCCAACGAGGCATCGGAGCGCAATCCTGGATGGAATCAAAGAGGGGATCAACATTGATCAGACATAAGCGCATTTCGCTGGGCTTGCTGGCGAGTGCCGTTATTGCAGCCTGGAGCCCGGCGGGCTGGGCTGCCGATCCGTTCGTCGTCAGGGACATCCGCGTTGAGGGCCTGCAACGCGTCGAGCCGGGTACCGTGTTTGGCTACCTTCCTGTGCGCGTCGGTGAAACCTTCACCGACGACAAGGGCGCCGATGCCATCCGTGCCCTCTACAATACCGGCTTCTTCAAGGACGTGCAGATCCGCGCCGAAGACGGCGTGCTGGTGGTGCAGGTCGAGGAGCGCCCGGCCATCTCGCAGCTCGAGTTCGTCGGCATCAAGGAATTCGACAAGGACACGCTGCGCCGTTCGTTGCGCGCGGTCGGCGTGGCTGAAGCCCGTTACTACGACAAGGCACTGATCGACAAGGCCGAGCAAGAGCTCAAGCGCCAGTACGTCGCGCGCGGCTACTATGCCGCCGACGTGCAGACCACGATCACGCCGGTGGACCGCAACCGCGTCTCGGTGGTGTTCAACGTCGAAGAGGGGCCGGTCGCCAAGATCCGCCAGATCAATATCGTCGGCAACAAGGCCTTCAAGGAAGGCACGCTGCGCGACGAGATGCAGCTGTCCACGCCGAACTGGCTGTCGTGGTACACCAAGAACGACCTGTACTCGAAGCAGAAGCTGACCGCCGACCTGGAAGCGCTGCGCTCGTTCTACCTGAACCGCGGCTACCTGGAGTTCGCGATCGAATCGACCCAGGTGTCGATCACGCCGGACAAGAAGGACATCTACCTGACGCTGAACATCAAGGAAGGCGAGCAGTACAAGGTGTCCGACATCCGCCTGGCCGGCGAGCTGCTCGGCAAGCAGGAGGAAATGGAAAAGCTGCTGCAGCTGAAGAAGGGCGACATCTTCTCGTCCGAAAAGCTGACCGCCAGCACCAAGGCCATCACCGACCTGCTCGGCACCTACGGCTACGCCTTCACCACCATCAATCCGCAGCCGAACATCGACCAGCAGAAGCGTGAAGTCGCGCTGACGCTGATGGTCGACCCGGGCCGCCGCGTCTACGTGCGCCGCGTCAACGTGGTGGGCAACAGCAAGACCCGCGACGAAGTGGTGCGCCGCGAGATGCGCCAGATGGAAAGCTCGTGGTTCGACAGCGAGAAGCTGCAGCAGTCGCAGGCACGTATCAACCGGACCGGGTACTTCACCGACACCAACATCACCACCGAGGACGTGCCGGGCGCGCCCGACCAGGTCGATGTGAACGTCAACGTGACGGAAAAACCGACCGGCCAGATCAGCCTGGGCGTGGGCTTCTCGTCCACCGACAAGCTGGTGCTGCAGGCCGGCCTGCGCCAGGACAACGTGTTCGGCTCCGGTACCAGCCTGGGCCTGGACGTGAACACCGCCAAGTCGTTCCGTACCATCGCGCTGACGCAGTACGACCCGTACTTCACGGTGGACGGCATCAGCCGCTCGACCGATATCTACTACCGTACCTCGCGCCCGCTGTACTACACCGGCGACCAGGACTACAAGATCGTGTCCGCCGGCGGCGGCTTCAAGTTCGGCGTGCCGTTCTCGGAAGTCGATACGGTGTTCTTCGGCATCGGCTACGAACGGACCCAGGTTTATACCTCGGTCAACACGCCGGCGCAGTACACCGACTGGCTCAGCAAGATCGGCAAGAGCTCGGGCGACGGGATCAACAATTTCCCGTTCACCATCGGCTGGGCACGTGACCGCCGCGACAGCGCACTGGTCCCGACCAAGGGCCCATACACCCAGGCCAACCTGGAAGTCGGCCTGCCGGGCGGTGACACGCAGTACTACCGTGCCAGCGTGCAGCAGCAGTACTTCTATCCGATCTCGAAGGCCTTTACGCTGGCACTGAACGGTGAAGTCGCCTACGGCCACGGCTACGGCAACACGCCGTTCCCGGTGTTCAAGTACTTCTACGCCGGCGGTATCGGCTCGGTGCGTGGCTACCAGACCAGCACGCTGGGCCCGAAGGACCAGAACGGCAACCCGGTGGGCGGTGCCTCCAAGATGATCGGCAACATCGAATTCATCTTCCCGCTGCCTGGCTCGGGCGTGGACCGCACGCTGCGCCTGTTCACGTTCTTTGACTTCGGTAACGTCTACCAGGAAGGTGCGCCGCTGCGCTTCAGCGACCTCAAGTACTCGACCGGCTTCGGCATGTCGTGGCTGTCGCCGATCGGCCCGCTGAAGATCAGCATGGGCTTCCCGCTCAAGCGCGACGATACCGACAAGGTCCAGCGCTTCCAGTTCCAGATCGGCACGGCATTCTGATTCTGATAAAGGATCTGTTTCATGAATACAAAATCCAAACTGGTCAAATCCCTGGGCGCCGCCGCGCTCGCCACGGCGGCTATCTGCGCCGCGGCGCCGGCCATGGCCCAGGAGGCGCGCATTGCCGCCGTCAATTCCGAACGCATCCTGCGCGACTCGCAGCCGGCCAAGCTGGCCCAGGTCAAGCTGGAGCAGGAGTTCTCCAAGCGCGACCGCGAACTGCAGGACATGGCCCAGAAGATCAAGGGCATGGCCGACAAGCTTGACAAGGACACGACCGTGCTGGCCGACGCCGACCGCCAGCGCCGCCAGCGTGAAGTGGCCGACCTCGACCGCGAGTTCCAGCGCAAGCAGCGCGAGTTCCGCGAAGACCTGAACCAGCGCCGCAATGAAGAACTGGCGCAGGTGCTGGAGCGCGCCAACCGCGTGATCCGCCAGCTGGCCGAACAGCGCAAGTACGACCTGATCGTGCAGGAAGCGGTCTATGTGAACCCGCGTATCGACATCACCGACGACGTGATGAAGGCGCTGAACGCCGGCGCCAGGTAAGCCGCCCCGGTTTTCACGTTCTTTCGTCTTTTCGTTTTTTTCAGGAAGTACCGCCATGCAGACACCCACACTGGGTCAGCTCGCCACCGAGAACGGCGCGCAGGTTGTGGGTGATCCCGACCTGGCGATCGTTGGCCTCGCTCCGCTGGATCAGGCCGGACCGGCCGAGCTCTCGTTCCTGTCCAATCCGCTCTACCTGCAGCAGGCGCTCGACTCCAAGGCTGGCGCCGTGATCGTGTCGGCGTCCGACCTCGAGCGCATCCGCGCCGAGGGCCGGGCCGACGGCCGCAACTGGCTGGTGGCGCGCAATCCCTATGTCTGCTTTGCCCGCGTGGCGCAGTGCTTCGACCGCGCCGCCAATACCGATACGCGCGTCGGCATCGACCCGCGCGCGACGGTGTCGCCGGATGCGGTGGTGCCGGCGTCTTGCTACATCGGCCCCAACGTGGTGATCGAGCGCGGCGCACGCCTGGGCGAGCGCGTGCGCATCCTGGCCAACAGCTATGTCGGCGCGCATGCCGAGATCGGCGATGATTCGCTGCTCTACGCCAATGTTTCGGTCTACCACCAATGCGTGGTCGGTGCCCGTGCGATCCTGCACAGCGGCGTGGTGATTGGCGCGGACGGCTTCGGCTTTGCGCCGGATATCAGCGCGACCGGCGTCGAATACGTGAAGATCCCGCAGACGGGACGCGCCGTGCTGGGCGATGACGTGGAGGTCGGCGCCAATACCGCGATCGACCGCGGCGCCATGGCCGACACCGTGATCGAAGAAGGCTGCAAGATCGACAACCAGGTCCAGATCGCACACAACGTGCGCGTCGGGGCCCATACGGTCATTGCCGGGTGCGCCGCGGTATCGGGCAGCACGCGCATCGGCCGTTTCTGCGTGATCGGGGGCGCGGCCAATTTTGCCGGCCACCTGAGCATTGCCGACCGCACCACAGTGTCCGGCGGCACCTCGATCACCAAATCCATTACCAAGCCCGGGGGCCATTTCACCAGCGTCTTCCCGTTCCTGCCGCACGGCGAGTGGGAACGCAACGCAGCCATCGTGCGCGGCCTGAGCAAGCTGCGCGAACGGGTGGTGGCGCTGGAACGTCGCCTGCGCGGCCAGTCCGCCGGTTCCCCAACCTCACAAGACTAAGAGAAATCATCATGACCGCAGCCGACATCGACATTCGCCAGATCCTTAAGCTGCTGCCGCATCGCTATCCGTTCCTGATGGTGGACCGCGTGCTGGAGTTCGAGCCGGGCAAGCGCATCAAGACGCTGAAGAACGTCACCATCAACGAGCCTTATTTCATGGGCCATTTCCCCGAGCAACCGGTGATGCCGGGGGTGATGATCCTCGAGGCGCTGGCACAGTCCGCTGGCCTGCTGACTTTCGGTGCGGAGATGGAGCGCAAGGAAGGCTCGCTGTACTACTTCGTCGGCATCGACGGCGCCCGCTTCAAGCAGGTGGTATACCCGGGCGACCAGTTGCACATGAACGTGACGGTCGAGCGCTATATCCGCGGCATCTGGAAATTCAAGGCGTTCGCCACGGTGGACGCCAAGGTGGCCTGCGAGGCGGAGCTGATGTGCACCGTGAAGCAGGCCGAGTGAGGCCGCCAGCGGCCCGCGGCATCGCCGCAGGCCGCGCGCCGCGCCCGCTCTGACGGGCGCGGGCGGCCAGGACGGGAACCTTTGCCCCCCGGCATGGGCCCATCCTTCACCAGACACACCACAGGACAGACGTATGACGCAAATCCATCCCACCGCACTGGTCGACCCGAAGGCAGAACTGGCTTCCGACGTGACCGTCGGGCCGTTCTCTATCGTCGGCGCCAATGTGCGGATCGGCAGCGGCACCCGGATCGGCTCGCATACGACGGTCGAGGGCTACACCACGATCGGCGAGGGCAACCAGATCGGTCCCTATGCTTCGGTCGGCGGCGTGCCGCAGGACATGAAGTACCGCAACGAGCCGACGCGGCTCGAGATCGGCGACCGCAACACCATCCGCGAATTCACCACGATCCACACCGGCACGGTGCAGGACCGCGGCCTGACCAGCATCGGCAACGACAACTGGATCATGGCCTACGTGCATATCGCGCATGACTGCATCGTCGGCAACAACACCGTGTTTTCCAGCAACGCGCAGATCGCCGGCCACGTTGAAGTGGGCGACTGGGCGATCCTGGGCGGCATGAGCGGCGTGCACCAGTTCGTGCGCATCGGCGCCCATGCGATGCTGGGTGGCGCTTCTGCGCTGGTGCAGGACGTGCCGCCGTTCGTGATCGCCGCCAGCGACAAGAGTGGCAACAAGGCCACGCCGCACGGCGTCAACGTCGAGGGGCTGCGCCGCCGCGGCTTCGATGCGGGCCAGATCGGTGCGCTGCGCCAGGCCTACAAGCTGCTTTACAAGTCCGACCTCAGCTTCGACGAGGCACGTAACGAGATCACCGCCTTGCTGGGCCAGGTCGATGCCGGTACCGCGGAACCGCTGCGTGCGTTTGTCGAATTCCTTGCCGCCACCCAGCGCGGCATCGTGCGCTGAGGCCGGACCGGACATGGTCGACGCCGCGATTCGGGGCGACGTGCCCACGGGCAATGGGAGCGTAACAGGCAAACGCGGCACCATCGCCATGGTGGCCGGAGAGGCCTCGGGCGACCTGCTGGCATCGCTGATGATGGGCGGGCTCAAGGCCCGCCTTGGCGACACGGTCGAGTATTCCGGCATCGGCGGCAAGCGCATGATGGCGCAGGGTTTTACCTCGCGCTGGCCGATGGAAACGCTGTCGGTCAACGGCTACGTCGAGGTGCTGGGCTCGCTGCGCGAGATCCTGGCCACACGCCGCGCCGTGCGCGACTGGCTGCTGGCCAATCCGCCGCTGTGCTTTATCGGGGTCGATGCCCCGGATTTCAATTTCGGGCTGGAAGTGCCGCTGCGGCGCGCCGGCATCCCGGTGGTGCATTTTGTCAGCCCGTCGATCTGGGCCTGGCGCGGCGGGCGCATCCGCACCATCGCGCGCGCGGTGGATCACATCCTGTGCCTGTTCCCGTTCGAGCCCGAGATCTACGCCAAGGCCGGCATCCCCGCCACCTACGTGGGCCATCCGCTGGCTGACGTGATCCCGATGGTGCCCGACGTCGCCGGGGCGCGCGCCGAACTCGGCCTGCCTGCCGGGCACCGCGTGGTCGCCGTGCTGCCGGGCAGCCGCCAGTCCGAGGTGCGCAACCTCGGCGCCACCTTCTTTGCCGCGATGGCTCGCATGCAACGCATGGACCCGAATCTGGCGTTCGTGCTGCCGGCGGCCAGCGCGCCGCTGCGCGCCATCGTCGAGGAACTGCACGCGCAGTATCCCGAACTCCGCCTGACCATCGTCGATGGCAAGTCGCACCAGGCCATGGAAGCCGCCGACGTGGTGCTGCTGGCCAGCGGCACCGCCACGCTCGAAGCGGCGCTGTACAAGAAACCGATGGTGATCTCCTACAAGGTGCCCTGGCTGACCGCGCAGATCATGAAGCGCCAGGGTTACCTGCCGTACGTGGGATTGCCTAATATCCTTTCAGGGCGCTTCGTCGTGCCGGAACTGCTGCAGGACGATGCCACGCCCGAGGCGCTGGCCCGCGAAACGCTGCTGCAGCTCAACGACGAGGGCAACACCGCCTTTCTCTACGAGCATTTCACCCGCATGCACGAGACGCTCAAGTGCAATACCGCGCAACGGGCCGCCGATGTGGTGGTGGACCTGATGCACAGCCGGGGGACCGTCTGATGGCGCGACGCAATGCTGAATCGCCGCAGATGGGGCTGGATCTTGCCCCGGCCGCTGCCGCCGTGCAGCGCCTGTGCGGTGTCGATGAAGCGGGCAGGGGACCGCTGGCCGGGCCGGTCTATGCCGCCGCCGTGGTGCTGGACCCGAAGCGTCCGATCCGCGGGCTGGCCGACTCCAAGATCCTGACCGCCGCCAAGCGCGAGCAACTCTACGACAAGATCTGCGAACGCGCGCTGGGCTGGCATATCGCCTTCGCGACGGTTGAGGAGATCGACACGCTCAACATCCTGCACGCCAGCATGCTGGCGATGCAGCGTGCCGTGCAGGGGCTGGCCGCCAGCGGCGTCGTGCCGGACCTGGTGCAGGTCGACGGCAACCGCTGCCCGCAGGTGCCGTTCCCGGTGGAAGCCATCGTCAAGGGCGATGCTCTGGTCAGGGCGATCTCGGCCGCGTCGATCCTGGCCAAGGTGGCGCGCGACCGCGAGCTGAGGGTGCTGCACGAGCGCTATCCGCAGTACGGCTTCGATTCGCACGTCGGCTATGGCACGCCGCAGCACCTTGCCGCGCTGGCCGAGTTCGGCGCCACGCCGCACCACCGCCGTTCGTTTGCGCCCGTGCGCGAGGCGCTGGAGCAGCGGCCCATGTTCACCGGCATGACCGCGATGGCCGAAGTTACCCAGGTCACCGCCTCGGTTTCGGTCACGGTCGCGCAGTGAAGCGCACCTACCTGATCTCTGCATCGTGAAGCACGTCACCTCGCGCGACAACGCGCTGTTCAAGCATTTGAAGGCCCTGGCCACTTCCACGCACCAGCGCCGCAAGGCCGGGCAGTCGCTGCTCGACGGCGTGCACCTGGCGCAGGCCTATGTGGCCGCGCGCGGCCAGCCGGTCACCTGCGTGGTGTCGGAGCGCCATTACGACCATGCCGAGGTGGCGCCGCTGCTGGCGCTGGTCCAGGCCGAGCGCGTGGTGGTGCTGGCCGATGCGCTATTCACGCAGATCAGCGGCGTGGTCAACGGCATCGACCTGATGCTGGTGATCGAGACGCCGTCCGGTCACCTGCCGGCGCGGATCGAGGAGGACTGCGTGATCCTGGACGGCGTGCAGGATGCTGGCAATGTCGGCTCGATCCTGCGCAGCGCCGCCGCGGCGGGCATCCGCCACGCGTTCCTGGCCACCGGGTGTGCCTTTGCGTGGTCGGTCAAGACGCTACGCGCCGGCATGGGCGCGAACTTCCACCTGAATATCGTCGAGCACTGCACCGTGGATGCGCTCGCGCCGCGGCTGGCGGTGCCGGTGATGGCTACCTCGTCGCACGCCGATGCGGCGGTGTTCGATACCGACCTGCGCGGGCCGGTGGCGTGGGTGGTCGGCAATGAAGGTGCGGGGGTCAGCGAGGCGTGGATGCAGCACGTCACGCGCAAGGTTGGTATCCCGCAACCCGGCGGGCTGGAATCGCTTAACGTGGCGGCTGCGACGGCGATCTGCCTGTTCGAGGCGGTGCGGCAGCGGCGCTGAGCGGGCCAGGCACACAATAAAAAAGCGGCCCGGACGGCCGCTTTTTTAATAGTTGTCGCGATCGACCTTGATCTCCTGCAGGATCGTGGTCGCGATCTCCTCGATCGACTTGTGCGTCGACGACAGCCATTTGATGCCTTCGCGCCGCATCATCGCCTCGGCCTCGTTGACCTCGTAGCGGCAGTTCTCCAGCGCCGCATACTTGCTGCCAGGGCGGCGCTCGTTGCGGATTTCTGTCAGGCGCTGCGGGTCGATGGACAGCCCAAAGATCTTGGGCTTGAACGCATACAGCGCCGAGGGCAGTCGGCCGCGCTCGAAATCGTCCGGGATCAGCGGGTAATTTGCTGCCTTCAGCCCGTATTGCATCGCCAGGTAGAGGCTGGTCGGTGTCTTGCCGCTGCGCGACACGCCCACCAGGATCACATCCGCTTCTTCCAGGTTCTTGTGTGACTGACCGTCATCATGCGCCAGCGAGAAGTTGATGGCCTCGATCCGGTTCTTGTACGCCTCGGTATCTGCATTCTGGTGGAAGCGCCCGATGGCGTGGGTGGACTTCAGGCCCAGTTCCTTTTCCAGCGGCTCGATGAAGGTCTGGAACATGTCCAGAATCATCGCCTTGGCGCGGCGCAGTGCCTTGTTCGCTTCCTGGTTGACCAGCGTGGTGAAGACGATGGGCGGCACGCCTTCGTTGTGGAAGGCCTCGTTGATCTTGCCGACGGCGATATGTGCCTTTTCCGGGGTGTCGACGAAAGGCATGCGCACCTTGCGGAAGCGCATTTCGAACTGGGCAAGGATCGAGTGGCTGAAAGTTTCCGCGGTGATGCCGGTGCCATCCGAGACGATGAACACGGTACGCACCGCCGGGCGATCAGCGCCCTGGGCAGCGCCGGCTGGCGCGCTTGCGGGTGCAGTCGCCGCCACGGTGGCGGAGGGGGATTCAGGCTGCGTTCCAGGCTGGGACCCGGAAACCGCTGCACCGGGCGCTTCTGGCTGGGACATGGGTTGCGCAATAAATAGATTCAATCTTCCGCAAAAAAGTGCGGCGCAGCACGGTAGAATAGCGGCGATCTTTTCGCTAAGCAATTCCGCATGGCGCCCGCAGCTGCAACGATCGGGGCCGGAATTGTCGACAATGTGCGCTGCGAGATGAGCGCTGTCGAGAGCCGCAGCGCACGAGACCCACAGCGCAGAATCCCAGCTGCCAGGGGGTTGCTTAGCCAAGCGATCGGTCCGGGAACAGAACATCAAGAACATACCGGGCTTACGCGTCAGGTTTTCTACTTTGTTTTGAGGCTCTCATGACTAACCAGGCAGATAACGGCGCCTATGTGCTGCCGTTCGAGCAGTTGCGCATGGCTGACGTGGAAATCGTCGGCGGCAAGAATTCGTCGCTGGGCGAGATGATCTCCCAGCTGGCGGAAGCCGGCGTCCGGGTTCCCGGCGGCTTTGCCACCACCGCGCTCGCCTTCCGCGACTTCATCGCCCACAACAACCTGACCGAGCGCATCTCGCAGCGCCTCAAGGCGCTGGACGTCGACGACGTCAAGGCGCTCGCCGAGGCCGGTGCCGAGATCCGCGGCTGGGTCGCTGCCGCGCCGTTCCAGCCTCGCCTGGAACAGGAGATCCGCGAGTACTATGCCCGCGTGTCCGAGCGCGAAGGCGCCGAAGCGTCGTTCGCCGTGCGTTCGTCGGCCACCGCCGAAGACCTGCCCGACGCCTCATTCGCCGGCCAGCAGGAGTCCTACCTGAACGTCAGCGGCATCGACGACGTGCTCGACAAGATCAAGCACGTGTTCGCCTCGCTGTACAACGACCGCGCCATTTCCTACCGCGTGCACAAGGGCTTTGCCCATGACGTGGTGGCACTATCCGCCGGTATCCAGCGCATGGTCCGTTCGGACCTGGCCGCCTCGGGCGTGATGTTCACCATCGACACCGAATCCGGCTTCCCCGACGTGGTCTTCATTACCTCCAGCTATGGCCTGGGCGAAACGGTGGTGCAGGGCGCGGTCAACCCGGACGAGTTCTACGTCTTCAAGCCGACGCTGCAGGCTGGCAAGTACCCGATCATCCGCCGCTCGATCGGCTCCAAGCTGATCAAGATGGAATTCACCAAGCCGGGCGAACCCGGTCGCGTGAAGACCGTTGACGTGCCGGGCGAACTGCGCAACCGCTACTCGATCACCGACGAGGACGTGACCGAGCTGTCCAGGTACGCGATGATCATCGAGAAGCACTATGGCCGCCCGATGGACATCGAGTGGGGCAAGGACGGCAAGGACGGCAAGATCTACATCCTGCAGGCCCGCCCGGAAACGGTGAAGAGCCAGTCCGCCGGCAAGGCCGAACTGCGCTTCAAGCTCAAGGGCACCGCGCCCGTGCTGACCAGCGGCCGCGCCATCGGCCAGAAGATCGGCACCGGCCCGGTCCGCGTCATCAACGACCCGTCCGAGATGGAACGCGTGCAGCCCGGCGACGTGCTGGTGGCCGACATGACCGACCCCAATTGGGAACCGGTGATGAAGCGTGCCTCGGCCATCGTCACCAACCGTGGCGGCCGTACCTGCCACGCGGCCATCATCGCGCGTGAACTGGGTGTGCCGGCCGTGGTCGGTTGCGGCGATGCCACCGACGTGCTGAAGGACGGCACGCTGGTGACGGTGTCGTGCGCCGAGGGCGACGAAGGCCGCATCTACGACGGCCTGCTGGAAACCGAAGTGACCGAAGTCCAGCGTGGCGACATGCCGGAAATCGACGTCAAGCTGATGATGAACGTGGGCAATCCGCAGCTGGCGTTCGACTTCGCGCAGATCCCGAACTGCGGCGTCGGCCTGGCCCGCCTGGAATTCATCATCAACAACAACATCGGTGTCCACCCGAAGGCCATCCTCGACTATCCGCAGGTCGATGCCGACCTGAAGAAGGCCGTGGAAAGCGTGGCTCGTGGCCATGCCAGCCCGCGCGCGTTCTACGTCGACAAGCTGGCCGAGGGCATTGCGACGATCGGCGCGGCGTTCTATCCGAAATCCGTGATCGTGCGCCTGTCGGACTTCAAGTCCAACGAGTACAAGAAACTGATCGGCGGTTCGCGCTACGAGCCGGACGAGGAAAACCCGATGCTGGGCTTCCGCGGCGCGTCGCGTTATATCGCCGACGACTTTGCCGAAGCGTTCGAAATGGAATGCAAGGCCATGAAGCGCGTGCGCGATGAAATGGGCCTGACCAACGTCGAGATCATGGTGCCGTTCGTGCGTACGCTGGGCCAGGCCGAGAAGGTCATCGAGCTGCTGGCCAAGCACGGCCTGAAGCGCGGCGAGAACGGCCTGCGCATCATCATGATGTGCGAAGTGCCGTCCAACGCGATCCTCGCCGAAGAGTTCCTGCAGTACTTCGACGGCTTCTCGATCGGCTCGAACGACCTGACCCAGCTGACGCTGGGCCTGGATCGCGATTCGGGCATGGAACTGCTGGCCAAGGACTTCGACGAACGCGACCCGGCAGTGCGGTTCATGCTGTCGCGCGCCATCGAGGCGTGCATCCGCCTGGACAAGTACGTCGGCATCTGCGGCCAGGGCCCTTCGGATCATCCGGATTTTGCCGCGTGGCTGGCCAAGGAAGGTATCAAGTCGATCTCGCTGAACCCGGACTCGGTGGTCGAGACCTGGCGCCAGCTGGCTTCCTGAGGCATTTGACGTCACAATAGCGCTCAATGACAATATGCCGGCGCCTTCGGGCAGCCGGCCGGCACCGGCCCTGCGTCAGGTGTTGTTACTGCCCCGCAGACGCTGAAAGCGCTGCGGGGTTTTTACTTTTCGGGATCAACGGGAGCTGGGATGGCTTACTACATCTGGTTCGTGGCAGCGGTCGTGCTGGTGATCGTCGAGATGAATACCGGCACGTTCTACCTGCTGATGGTGGCGGTGGGCCTCGCCGCCGGCGGCGTCGGGGCCTTGCTCGGCCTGTCGCCAGCCGCGCAGACGCTGGTCGCGGCCCTGGTCGCGGCGGTGCTGATCGTCGGGCTGCGCCGCACCCGCTTTGGCAAGCTGCGGCGCGGCAATGCCGCCGTCGATCCCAACGTGAATCTCGATATCGGCCAGGAGCTCGACGTGCCCGCCTGGGATGCCAACGGGCGCGCCCGCGTGCCATACCGCGGCGCCGACTGGACCGTGGAGCTGGCGCCCGATTGCACCGCCGCACCGGGCCGCTACCGCATCGTCGCGGTGCGCGGCAGCACGCTGGTCGTGTCTCCGCGCTGAAGCCGTATTCCGTTGCGCCGCGCGGTGCTGCTGCGTGGCGATCCATCCACCTGCTGCCATCCGGCGGCTCCGTACCGATGTTTCCTGTCTGGAGGGTTGTTACATGCTCGCTTTTCAGCTTGGCCTGTTGCCGCTGATCGTCCTCGTCGCCGTGATCGTGCTGATTGCCAAGGGCATCAAGATCGTGCCGCAGCAGCACGCCTGGGTGCTGGAGCGCCTGGGGCGCTACCATGCGACGCTGACGCCGGGGCTGTCGATCGTGGTGCCGTTTGTCGACCGCGTCGCCTACAAGCACGTGCTCAAGGAAATCCCGCTGGACGTGCCCAGCCAGGTCTGCATCACCAAGGACAACACGCAGTTGCAAGTCGATGGCGTACTGTACTTCCAGGTCACCGACCCGATGAAGGCGTCCTACGGCTCGAGCAATTTCGTGGTGGCGATCACGCAGCTGTCGCAGACCACGCTGCGCTCGGTGATCGGCAAGCTGGAGCTTGACAAGACCTTCGAGGAACGCGCGTTCATCAACCACAGCGTGGTCAACGCGCTGGACGAGGCCGCCGCCAACTGGGGCGTCAAGGTGCTGCGCTACGAGATCAAGGACCTCACCCCGCCCAAGGAAATCCTGCACGCGATGCAGGCGCAGATCACCGCCGAGCGGGAGAAGCGCGCGCTGATCGCCGCCTCGGAAGGCAAGCGCCAGGAGCAGATCAACCTCGCCACGGGCGCGCGTGAAGCGGCGATCCAGAAGTCCGAAGGGGAACGGCAGGCGGCCATCAACAGGGCGCAGGGGGAAGCTTCGGCGATCCTGGCGGTAGCTGAGGCTAACGCCCAGGCGATTCAGAAGATCGGCAATGCGATCCGCACCGAGGGCGGCATGGACGCGGTCAACCTGAAGGTGGCCGAGGAATATGTCGCGGCCTTCGGCAACCTGGCCAAGCAGGGCAATACGCTGATCGTGCCGGGCAATATGGGCGAGATGAGCAGCATGATCGCTTCGGCGCTGCAGATCGTGAAGGGGCAGAAGGCGGCCTGAGGGCGCCTCAGGGCGCCTGAGACGCGCCGCAGCAAGCGCGGCGCCGGGACTTACTCCTTGGTGCCGCCCTTCAGAATGCGGGCCTTCTCGCGCTGCCAGTCGCGCTGCTTCTCGGTCTCGCGCTTGTCGAACTGCTTCTTGCCCTTGGCCAGGCCGATCTCGCACTTTACGCGGCCGCGCGTGTAGTGCAGGTTCAGCGGTACCAGCGTGTAGCCGCGCTGCTCGACCTTGCCGATCAGCTTCTTGATCTCGTCGGCCTTGAGCAGCAGCTTGCGGGTGCGTACCGGGTCGGGATTGACGTGGGTGGAGGCGCTCTGCAGCGGGCTGATATGGGCGCCGATCAGGAACATCTCGGCGTCGCGCACCACCACGTAGCCTTCCTTGATCTGCACGCGGTTGGCGCGGATCGCCTTGACTTCCCAGCCTTCCAGCACGATCCCGGCCTCATATCGCTCTTCGATGAAGTAGTCGAAAAAGGCCTTTTTGTTGTCTGCGATGGTCATGCGTGCGGGTGGGCGAACAATGAGTGGAATCCGGTCGGATCGCTGCAGTGCCGCATGGCGAGGTGCCGCCATACGCCAGCGTCGGCTAAAATCAGCATTTTAGCAAACCAGCCCCGGTACCGGCTCATGCTGCCGCGCGTTGCGCACGGCATGGCCGGAAGCCAGATTTCCCACTACATGGCAGACGTCCATAAATCCGTGCTGCTCGGCTACTCCGCCGCGCAGATGTACGACCTGGTCACGCGCGTGGAGGACTATCCCAAGTTCCTGCCATGGTGCGGTGGCGTGGAGGTGTTCGAGCAGACCGAGACCATGCTTGACGCCAAGATCCATATCCACTTCAAAGGGATCCAGCAGTACTTCCATACCCGCAATACGCAGGAGCGCCCGACGCGCATCGATATGACCTTCGCGGACGGGCCGTTCAAGACCTTCAACGGCGCGTGGCGCTTCACGCCGCTGCGCGAGGATGCCTGCAAGATCGAGTTCCACCTGCACTACGAGTTTTCGAGCCTGCTGCTGGAAAAACTGATCGGTCCGGTGTTCAGCATGATCGCCAACACCTTTGTCGATGCCTTCGTCAAACGTGCCGAGGTCGTCTATGGCACCAGCTGATACCGGCGCGGCGACCGTGCATATCGCCGTCTGCTATGCGCGGCCCGACAGCGTGTTCCTGAAGGAGATCGATGTGCCCGCCGGGAGCACCATCGCGGCGGCCATCGTTGGCTCCGGGCTGCAGCAGGCCTGCCCTGAGGTGGACCCTTCGACCATGCGTGTTGGCATCTTCGGTAAGCTCAAGACGCCCGAAACCTTGGTGCGCGAGGGCGATCGCGTCGAGGTTTACCGGCCGCTGACGGCCGACCCCAAACAGGCTCGGCGCAAGCGCGTGCAGAAGCAGCGCGAGGGCGGGGCGCGCGAAGGCCAGAAATGGCTGCGCGGGAATGGCTGAGCTGCGGATCAGCAGGTGACTGCGGAAGACGGGGCGCTCAAGCGCCCCGCCTTGCTTTCCACGCTCAGTTGCAGTTCTTCTCGAGGCTGGTGCTGGTCTTGAGCATCTCGGCCTGGCGCTGCTCGCTGTTCAGGTGTTGCAGCGATCCGTCCGGGCCAGCCACGGCGGCGCGCATGCCATTCTGCAGGCCGCTGGCGTAGTTGCGCAGCTGGGCGCAACGGGCCTCGCGTTCGGCGCTCTCGCTTTCCTTGCGGGCTTCGTCGGCGGTGGCTTTCAGGCGCGCCTCGCGGCGTTTCTGGAAGGCTTCTTCAGCCGTAGGGGCGGGAGGCGCCACCGGTTTTGCCGAGGCCCTGGCAGGGGCCGGAGACGCCTGAGGGGCCTTGGCGCTGTCCGCAGCGGCGGCTTCCACCGGCAGGTACTCGCCGGCAACGCGGCCCGGGGCGCGCAGGATCCTGGCGGCGGCCGCCGACGGCGGCACATCGCTGTAGACCATGCGGCCGTTGGCATCGCGCCACTGCCAGTAGGCGAGGGCGGGGACGGGAGCGGCGGTGATGGCGGCGGCAAGCAGGCACAGCACGGACGATCGTTTCATGGCGAGACGTCTGAAAGTGGCTCGGAAGTAACTGGTGCGGCTGAAGGACTGCGGGGCCGCCGGCTGCGCGCGAGGCAATGCCGCGGCAGGACAGCCGCGGCGCTGGCTTGGCGCCCGTCATCGACGTAGCGCCGGTTTGACCCTGGGTACTGCTGTTCTGGATGCTGTTTTTCGTGGCGCGTGTGACCCCCGCGCCATCGTTCGCTAGTCTACGCAGACTTGTCGCTGGCGTGCAAGCGCACTGACCAGGCCACGCCGATCATCAGCAACACAATGGCGGCGATTTCCAGCGGCCGCGGCCAGCGGTGGTCGAAGACAAAGCCATACGCCAGCGCGAACAGCGTCTCGAACACAATCATCTGGCCCGACAGCGTCAAGGGCAGGCGCCGGCTGGAGATATTCCACAGGTTGTTGCCGATCAGCGACGCGCCCAGCGCCACCGCCGCGTTGACCATCCAGAACCACTGCCAGTCGCGGCCGCCGTCGCCCGCGCTCAGGGTGTCGCCCGCGAACAGCCAGCCGATCACGGCCAGAACCGCCGACACCGCGCCGGTCGACAGCCCGTACAGCGCCGACCATTCGTTGCCGCTGTAGTGCGGGTTGCGCTGCAGGTAGCGCGCATTGTCCACGGCGTAGAGCGTCCAGCAGACCAGCGCGCCGGCCGCGCAGCAGACCCCGGCCAGCTTCTGCCAGACCGGGCGCACCGCCGCGCCGGCGGCGGCCGCATGGGCGCTCTGGCCCCCGCCAAACAGGTCAATATTGATGCAGGCGATGCCGGCGGCCACCACCAACAGCGGCCATACCAGCCGGGGCAACGGCACCGCGCCTTGGTCGCGCCGGCCCATGATGGTGACGGAGATCGGCAGGATGCCGATGATCAGCGAGGTCGGGCCGACCCCGGCCAGCTGCACGCCGAAGGCCAGCAGCACGTAGTAGAGCAGGTTGCCGGTAAAGGCCTGGCGCAGCAGCGCCACGCAGTCGGCGCCGGTCAGCTTGCGGGCGATGCGCTTCATCAGCGGCAGTGCGGCCACGAAGGCGACCAGCCCGTAGGCCAGGTAGCGGCCGATGGCGAGTTCCCACGGCGAAAACACGGGCAGCAGTTTCGGGGCGATAAACACCATGCCCCAGAAAGCGCCTGCCAGCAGCCCGCACAATACGCCGATTCCCATACTTCGCTTCGCCCGAGTAAAAAGACGAGGAGCATAGCAGACGGCATCTAGAACCCGTACGGGTTCTGAACCCCATTGCGGTGCATCAGCAAAGCGCGCATTCCTGTATAATTCGCTTTTGCGCCTAGAGGATTTGCTATGCGTCTTGTCCAGAAAGCACTCACATTCGATGACGTGCTGCTCGTCCCGGCCTATTCGGCCGTCCTCCCCCGGGATGTTTCCCTTCGTACCCGCCTGTCCCGTTCGATCGAACTGAACATTCCGCTGGTGTCCGCTGCCATGGACACGGTGACGGAGGCTCGCCTGGCGATCTCCATGGCGCAGGCCGGTGGTATCGGTATCGTCCACAAGAACCTGAAGCCGGCCGACCAGGCCCGCGAAGTGTCGCGCGTGAAGCGCTACGAGTCGGGTGTGCTGCGTGATCCGATCACCATCTCGCCGGACGTCAAGATCCGCGATGTGATCGCCCTGTCTCAGCAGCACGGCATTTCGGGCTTCCCGGTGCTGGAAGGCAAGACCGTGGTCGGCATCATCACCAACCGCGACCTGCGCTTCGAGGAGGAACTCGACGCCCCGGTGCGCGCCAAGATGACCCCGCGCGAAAAGCTGGTGACCGTGGCCGAAGGCGCGCCGCTGGAAGAAGCCAAGCGCCTGATGAACCGCCACCGCCTCGAGCGCGTGCTGGTGGTCAACCAGGCCTTCGAGCTGCGCGGCCTGATCACGGTGAAGGACATCCAGAAGGCGGTCGACAACCCGCTCGCCAGCAAGGACGACCACGGCCAGCTGCGTGTAGGCGCCGCAGTTGGCGTGGGCCCGGACAATGACGAACGCGTCGAGCTGCTGGTCAAGGCTGGCGTCGATGTGATTGTGGTTGACACGGCACACGGCCACAGCCAGGGCGTGCTGGACCGCGTGCGCTGGGTCAAGCAGAACTTCCCGCAGGTGCAGGTGATCGGCGGCAATATCGCCACCGGCGACGCCGCGCGCGCGCTGGTCGAGCATGGCGCCGACGGCGTCAAGGTCGGCATCGGCCCGGGCTCGATCTGCACCACCCGTATCGTGGCAGGCGTGGGCGTGCCGCAGATCACGGCTGTCTCCAACGTGGCCGAGGCGCTCAAGGGCACCGGCGTGCCGCTGATCGCTGACGGTGGCGTGCGCTACTCCGGCGACGTGGCCAAGGCCCTGGCGGCCGGCGCCCACACCGTGATGATGGGCGGCATGTTCTCCGGCACCGAAGAGGCGCCGGGCGAGGTGTTCCTGTACCAGGGCCGCTCGTTCAAGAGCTACCGCGGCATGGGTTCGGTGGGCGCGATGAAGGACGGCGCGGCTGACCGCTACTTCCAGGAAGACAACACCGCCAACGTCGACAAGCTGGTGCCGGAAGGCATCGAAGGCCGCGTCCCCTACAAGGGCTCGGTGATGGCGATCATCCACCAGCTCACCGGTGGCGTACGTTCCTCGATGGGCTACTGCGGCAGCAAGTCGATCGCCGACTGGCATGAGAACGCACAGTTCGTCCAGATCACGGCAGCCGGCATGCGTGAATCGCACGTGCACGACGTGCAGATCACCAAGGAAGCGCCGAACTACCATATCGACTGACGCGCAGCGGTTGCGCCCGTCGCCTCGCGGCGGCGCGCAACGGCACGATCGTCGGGGCGAGGGCGCGCCACTGCTGGCGCGGCCTTCGCCAGACCGGAATCCCATCCGGCCCTGGCCACGCCATGCCGGCGTTGTCTTGACGCCAGCCGCACCCTCGGCCGGGCCCAAGACGAGGAGCGCCAATGAAGGTATTGCTGCGAGCCGTGCTGTTTTTCGATGCCCTGGTGGATTTGCTGCTGGGCATCCTGCTGTTGATGTCCCCGTTCACCACGCTGTATGCGGCACTGCAGTTGCCGCAGCCGCAGCCGGCCCTGTTCGGGCAGTTGCTGGGCGTGGCCCTGGTTGGGCTGTCCGTGCTGCTGTGGCAGGCCGCGTTCAACGGCCAGCTGACGGTGCCGGTGGCGCGCACGGCCGGCTATGTGAACCTGGCCAGCGCATTGCTGATCATCGGCTGGATGGTGTTCCTGGAGCTGCCGCTGGAAGGCGCCGGCAAGATCTGGCTGCCTACCATCGCCGTGGTGCTGGCGTTTTTTGCCGTGGTGCAGATTCCCGCGGCAAGGCGCGTGCGCGAGCGCGAACGGCAACTGAAGATGGAACGCGCACTGCAGGAACAGGAAACCAGGAAGGAACCCGGCGTCGCCCCCGCGGCGCGCCACACGAATACCCCAGAATACCGGCGCGAGCCGGTCATCACACCGCCGCCGGGCTATGGCCCCGGCACGGAAGTCGTGACCGAGCCCGCAACGGAAGACACGCCATCGGCCCATCATGCACGACAAAATCCTCATTCTTGATTTCGGCTCGCAGGTCACGCAGCTGATCGCCCGCCGCGTCCGCGAGGCGCACGTCTACTGCGAAATCCACCCCAACGACGTCTCCGACGACTTCGTGCGCGAGTACGCCCCCAAGGCCATCATCTTGTCGGGCAGCCACGCCAGCACCTATGAAGACCACCAGCTGCGCGCGCCGCAGGCGGTGTGGGACCTGGGCGTGCCGGTGCTGGGTATCTGCTACGGCATGCAGACCATGGCCGTTCAACTGGGCGGCAAGGTCGAGTGGAGCGACCAGCGCGAATTCGGCTACGCCGAGATGCGCGCCCACGGCCATACCGCGCTGCTCAAGGACGTCGAGGATTTCCGCACGCCGGAAGGCCACGGCATGCTCAAGGTCTGGATGAGCCACGGCGACAAGGTCACCGGCCTGCCGCCGGGTTTCAAGCTGATGGCCTCGACGCCGAGCTGCCCGATCGCCGGCATGGCCGACGAGGCGCGTCACTACTACGCCGTGCAGTTCCACCCCGAGGTCACGCACACCGTCAAGGGCCGCCAGATGCTGGAGCGCTTCGTGCTCGGCATCGCCGGCTGCCAGCCTGACTGGGTCATGCGCGACCACATCGAGGAAGCCGTCGCCAAGATCCGCGAGCAAGTGGGCGACGAGGAAGTGATCCTGGGCCTGTCGGGCGGCGTCGATTCGTCCGTGGCCGCTGCGCTGATCCACCGCGCCATCGGCGACCAGCTCACCTGCGTCTTCGTCGACCACGGCCTGCTGCGCCAGGACGAAGGCAAGATGGTGATGGAGATGTTCGCCGGCCGCCTGCACGCCAAGGTCGTGCATATCGACGCCTCCGAACAATTCCTCGGCCACCTCGCCGGCGTGACCGATCCCGAGCAGAAGCGCAAGATCATCGGCCGCGAGTTCGTCGAAGTGTTCCAGGCCGAGGCCAAGAAGTTGACCAACGCCAAGTGGCTGGCGCAGGGCACGATCTATCCGGACGTGGTGGAATCGGGCGGCACCAAGACCAAGAAGGCCACCACCATCAAGAGCCACCACAACGTGGGCGGCCTGCCGGAAACGCTGGGCCTGAAGCTGCTCGAGCCGCTGCGCGACCTGTTCAAGGACGAAGTGCGCGAGCTCGGCGTGGAGCTGGGCTTGCCGCCGGAAATGGTCTACCGCCACCCGTTCCCGGGCCCGGGCCTGGGCGTGCGTATCCTGGGCGAGGTCAAGCGTGAATACGCCGAGCTGCTGCGCCGCGCCGATGCTATCTTCATCGAAGAGCTGCGCAAGACCATCGCCACCGAACAGGACGCCGCCGCGGGCCTGTGCGAGCCGGCCCAGGTCGGCAAGAGCTGGTATGACCTGACCAGCCAGGCGTTTGCGGTGTTCCTGCCGGTGAAGTCAGTCGGCGTGATGGGCGATGGCCGTACCTACGACTACGTCGTCGCGCTGCGCGCGGTGCAGACCACCGACTTCATGACGGCGCACTGGGCGCACCTGCCGTATGCGCTGCTGGGGCGTTGTTCGAACCGGATCATCAATGAAGTGCGTGGGCTGAATCGGGTTGTGTATGACGTGTCGGGGAAGCCGCCGGCGACGATTGAGTGGGAGTAAATCCGGCTCAGGCAGGGCCCGGCAGGGTCCTGTAGCCTCCTGTGCCAGCGACTGAAAGGTCGCTGGCACATGCCAGCCGGTGCCAGGTGCCCGGCAGCAAGACAAGCACTACGCTTCCTGGCGCCGGATCCGGCGCCGACCAGCCGGGTCGGTTCAGGCGGACTCGCGCTCTTCACGCATCGCCATCCATTCCAGCAACACCGTCTTGCCCCACTGAATGTCATCGCGGATCGCCTGCGAGGCGGTGGCCGGGTCATGGCGCTCCAGTCCGTCGAGCACCCGGTAGTGCGGATGCGAGTCCAGGCTTTCGCGGCTGGCGCGCAGTTCGGTATGGAAGATGTGCAGCAGCGGACCCATGCGCACCCACATGCTTTCGACCACCGCATACAGGTTGGTCAGCCGCGATGCCGCCATCAGCTCGAAATGAAACTTGCGGTTCTGCGCCGCGGCCTCGCGCGGGCTGACCGCGACGGCCTTGATAAAGGCTTCGTGCGTCTTGCGCAGCCGCGCGATTTCCTGCGGCGTGATGCGCAGCGCGGCGGCCTCGGCAGCGGCACCTTCCAGCAGCGTGCGCATCAACTGGATTTCCGCGACGGTGTCGGGATCCAGTTCGGGTACGGTGATCGAGGTGGCGGCAGTCATGGTCAGCGCCTGTTCGCTGACCAGCCGGAAGATCGCCTCGCGCACCGGCGTCGAACTGGTGCCCAGCGATTGCGCGAGATCGGCCACGCGCAGACGTTCGCCGGGCACGTACTTGCCGCTCATCAGTGCGGAGCGGATCTGTTCATAGACTCGGGAAGAGAGATTGCTTTTCTCCACCCGCGCGAGCTCTTTCATGGGTCCTGCCTCAACCGTCGATATATGGACACATCATATATGATGTGCCCTCTCGGATTGCACCCGTTCCGGTGTGGCGCGCTATTGTTCGCGCCCCTCGCCAAGCAGGTAGTCGGCCAGTAGCCGGATCTGCGCGGTAACCATGTGCTCGCCGCGATGCACGCGGCAGCCGCGCGCCCGTGCCGCCACCAGCAGGGCGGTCTCGGCCGGCTGCATGATGACCTCGGCGACGATGGTGCCGGGGCGCAGCAGGGCGGGGTCGAGCGGTAGCGGGTCGTCCGCCTTCAGGCCCAGCGAGGTGCCGTTGACGACCAGTTCCCAGTCGCCATCCGGACTGGCGGCGGCCTGCACTGCGGCACCCGGTCGGCGCGCCTTAAGCAGCGCCGCCAGGTCCTCCGCCTTTTCGCGCGTACGGTTCACCACGGTCAGCTGCGCCACGCCGGCATCGAGCAGCGCGGCGGCCACTGCCGTGGCAGCTCCGCCGGCGCCGAGCAGCAGGGTGCGCTTGCCTGCCGGGTCGATCTGGTTGCGGCGCATCCCTTCGACAAAGCCAATGCCGTCGTACATCGCGCCAATGAAGCGGCCATCGGCCGTGCGCCGCACCACGTTGCAGACCTCCAGGTCTGCGGCAATCCCTTCCAGTTCATCGCAAAGGCCTGCCATCGCCTGCTTATGCGGCACGGTGATGATCAGGCCCGCCAGGTTCTCGACCTCGCGCAGGCCGCGTACTGCCTCGGCCAACTGCGCGGGCGCGATCTGCCAGGGCACCAGGACCGCGTTGGTGCCGGACTCGGCCATATAGGCATTGAAGAATGACGGCGTGCGCACGTGGTGGGTGGGGTAGGCGAGGATCACGATGACGCGGGTATGGCCGTTGATGGCGGCGCGGGGCTGAAGATCGGCTGGCTGCATGAGTGTCTCCTGGACTGGCATCGGGGTTAGTACGCAAAAAAAAGTTGCTTGTCTGCTTACGGCGATGATGTAGGATATATCCTATATCATGTACGGCAAAGCGGCGAGCGCCGCGTGACAGCGAGAGGAGACAACGTGCAAGCAGTATTTGGATCGCCCGGGCGCTACGTCCAGGGCGCGGGAGCCATCGAGGTGCTGGGAGAGCATGCCGCGCGCGTGGGCAGCGATGCCTTGCTGGTGGCCGACCGCATGGTGATGGACATGGTCGGCGAGCGGCTGGCGCGCCAGTGCGAACAGGCTGGCGTGGCGACGCGCCGCGCCAGCTTCGACGAAGCGTTGACGCCCGGCCTGGTGGCGCGCCTGGCCGACGAGGCCGGCCCGGCACGGCCCGACCTGGTGATAGCCGCTGGCGGCGGGCGCAGCATCGATGCGGGCAAGGCACTGGCCGACCACTTCGGCGTGCCGGTGATCACCGTGCCCACGGTCGCGTCCAACGACGCGCCGACCAGCAAGAACTATGTGCTGTATGACGAGGCGCACCGCCTGCTGGCCGTGCGGCACCTGCCATATAGCCCCAGCAGCGTGATTGCTGACACCGCGCTGATCGCCCAGGCGCCCGCATCGATGTTGCTGGCGGGCATCGGCGACGCCATCTCGAAATCGTTCGAGGCCGAGCAATGCGCGTGTGCGCCGGCGGGGCGCAATATGTTCGGCACGCGCCCGTTGCTGTCGGCCGCAGCGCTGGCGCGTGCCTGTCACGCGGTGCTGATGGCGGACGCGGAAGATGCGCTGGCCGCCGCCGGTACCGGCGCGCCCACGCCCGCGTTCGAGCGCGTGGTGGAGGCCACCATCCTGATGTCGGGCCTCGGCTTCGAGAGCGGCGGCTTGTCGATCGCGCATGCGCTGACGCGCGGGCTGTCGGCGCTGCGCGAAGCCAGTCACGCGCCGCACGGGCTGCAGGTGGCCTTTGGCCTGCTGGTGCAGCTGGAACTGGAACGGCGCGACGACTTGGTGCGCATCGAGGTCGAAGCGCTGTACCGCCGCATTGGCTTGCCCTTGTGCCTCGCCGACCTGGGACTGCCCGATGCGACCCAGGACGAGCTGCGCCATGCCGCCGAGCTCTCGCTGGCTGCGCCCCATATCCGCAACTTCATGCGCGAGCTGGACGCCGACGACCTGGTCGCGGCGATGCGCGCGGTGAATGCGCGCGCGCTGCAAATGCTGCAACCAGCGGAGGCATCATGAAACTGCGCGATGCTGAATTGCTGCGCACGCGCGGCCTGATCTCGACCGCCATGGCGCCCTTCGGCGGCAGCAAGGAATCCGGGCTCGGGCGCGAGGGTGCGCGCCACGGCATCGAAGACTACCTGGAACTGAAGTACCTCTGCTTGGGCGGCATCTGACGGCCGCCATGGCTGCCAGCCGCTCATGCTTTTGCACATTACGAGGATATATGATGCATCAAAAAATTGGAGATGTGAGATGAACCAGCCTGTAGCACCTGCGCTCGTCAGTACCGCCGCCGACCCGTTCGCGCCCAGCGTCGAACAGGTGGCGATGCTCAGGGAGCGCGCCACCTTCGTGCGCCTGGAGACGATCCGCCTGATCGAGATCGCCAAGACCGGCCACTACACCTCGGTGTTCTCCGCGGCCGAGACCTTCGCCGCGATCTACTACGACGTGATGAAGCTGCGGCGCGGCGAGCCGGCCTGGCCCGGGCGCGACCGCTTCCTGATGGGCAAGGGCCACGCCGCGGTGGGGCTGTTCCCGATCCTGGCCGACCTCGGCTTCTTTCCCAGGGAATGGCTGGATGACTACACCCGGCTGGGCAGCCCGCTGGGGGACCACCCCGACATGCGCAAGGTGCCCGGCATCGATTTCAGCTCGGGCTCGATCGGGCATGCGCTGTCCGCCGGGCTGGGCATGGCGCTCGCGGGCCGGCATGCGGGCCAGGACTTCACCACCTTCGTGATGCTGGGCGACGGCGAGATGCAGGAGGGGCAGGTGTGGGAGGCGGCGATGTCGGCCGCGCACCATCGCACCGGCCGGCTGATCGCCATCGTCGACCGCAACGGCTACCAGCTCGACGGCGCGGTCGACGAGGTGATGGGCATCGAGCCGCTCGACGCCAAGTGGAAGGCGTTCGGCTGGGAAGTGCATACCGTCGACGGCCACGATGTGGCGGCGCTGACCGCGCTGCTGCGCCGGCTGCGTGCCGACACCGCACGCACGCAGCCCGTGTGCGTGATCGCCAAGACCGTCAAGGGCAAGGGCGTTTCCTACATGGAGACCGAGCCGGGCTGGCACCTGGGCTACCTGGCCCCGGACGACGCGCAGCGCGCCATCGAAGAAATTCTCGCAAAGGACTGACCGCAATGAACCAGCCACTCTCCAAGGACTCCTGGCAATACCGCGGCCTGAACGCGATCACACCCGGCCTCAGCTACCTGTCCGACGGCCTGATCGATCTGGTCGAAGCGGGCGCGCCGGTGCTCGCCGGCTCCGCCGACCTGCAGTATTCGAACGGACTGAGTCGCTTTGCCCAACGGTATCCGGACCGCTATATCCAGTTCGGCATTTCCGAGCAGAACATGGTGACGGCCGCGGCTGGCATGGCGACCGCTGGCTACACGCCCTTCGTCGCCACCTTTGCCTCGTTCCTCGCGCTGCTGTGCTGCGAGCAGATCCGCATGGACGTGGCCTATTGCGCGCTGCCGGTGCGCTTGATCGGCCATCACGCCGGCATCTCGCTGGGCTTCTACGGCACGTCGCACCATGCCACCGAGGACCTGGCCATCATGCGCTCGATCGCGGACCTGACCGTGGTCGCACCGGCCGACGGCCCGCAGTTGCGCGCGGCGATCCATGCATCGAAGGACCATGCCCGGCCGATCTATTTCCGCATCGGCCGCGGCCGCGAGCCCGCCGTCTACGACGAAGGCATCACCTTCGAATTCGGCAAGGCGATCGAGCACCTGCAGGGCGAAGAGCTGACGCTGATCGCGACCGGTTCGACCGTGCATCCGGCGCTGGAAGCGGCAAAGCGCCTGAATGCAGCGGGCCGCTCGGTCGGCATGATCGACATGGCCACCGTCAAGCCGCTCGACCGCGAGGCGGTGCTGCGCGCGGCAGCGCGCTCCAAAACGATCATGACGGTGGAAGAGCACAACGTGCTGGGCGGCCTGGGCGGCGCGGTGGCCGAGGTGCTGGCCGATGCCGGCGCGGGCACGCGGCTGGTGCGCCACGGCATCCTCGACGAATACAGCCTGATCGCGCCACCGACCCACCTGTACGCGCACTACAAGCTCGATGCCTCTGGCATCGGCGAACTGGCGCAGCAGGTGATGGCCGCCTGACCTGCTAGGCGCGGGCTGCGTGCCCGCGCCGGATGACAGAAGCAACACAGAGTTGCACCGGGCCGTCGTGCCCGGACCGGACCAGGAGACACTCATGCATACCCACCAACTTTCGTCCCGCCGCCGCTTTATCGGCGCCGCGGCCTTGCTGCTGGCGCTGGCGGGCGGCAACGCCGTCGCGCAAGTCAAGGAAATCCCGATCGGCTTCGTGCTGCCGCTGTCGGGCGGCGCCGCCACCATCGGCAACCAGACCAAGCTCGGCGCGGAAATCGCCGCTGAGCAGATCAACGCGGCGGGCGGCATCAAGGCGCTGGGCGGCGCGCGCCTGAAACTGGTGTTCGCCGACAGCCAGTCCAAGCCCGATGTCGGCGTGGCGGAAACCGAGCGCCTGATCCAGCGCGAGAGCGTCACGCTGATCGTCGGCGCGTACAACAGCGCGGTGACTTTCCCGGCCACCGAGGTCGCCGAGCGCTACAAGGTGCCCTGGCTGGTCACCGGTGCGGTCAAGGACGAGATCACCGAGCGTGGCTTCAAGTATGTGTTCCGGCCCAACAACAAGGCCATCTACGACGCGCGCGAGCAGATCGACGCGCTCGACCTGCTGAAAAAGGAGACCGGCAAGGGCCCGAAGAGTATCGGCCTGTTCTACGAGGGCACCGACTGGGGCCGCTCGCACGCCGCCAACGTCAAGAAGCTGGCGAAGGAGCGCGGCTACGCCATCTCGCTCGATGAGTCGTATCCGCCCAACCAGACCGACCTGTCGGCGCAACTGCTCAAGATTCGCAGCGCCAAGCCCGATGCGCTGATCGTCGTAGCCTACACGCCGGACCACATCCTCTTCACGCGCCAGCTTGCCGAAAGCCGCGTGTACGTGCCCTATGGCATCCACTCGGTCGGCGGCGGCTCGGAGGATCCAAACTTCTACAAGGCGGTATCGCCCAAGGCGGTCGAGAACATGTTCGTGCAGGACGACTTCCAGGTCGACATCATGCGCGCCGCCAAGGATCCGGCCATGGTCGCCGCCGATGCGAAGTTCAAGACGGTCCTCGGCTATGGCATCAATTCCTATGGCGCACAGGGCGTGTCCAACGTCTACGTGGTCAAGGATGCGCTGGAGCGCGCCGCCTCGGTCGAGCGCGAGAAAGTGCGCGACGCCCTGGCCAGGACCGACATCAGCAGCGGCCCCGCGCTGATCACCGGCTACCAGCGCATCAAGTTCGACGCGCAGGGCCAGAACACCTTTGCCCACGGCGTGATCTCGCAGAACCAGAACGGCGAGCGCCGCACCATCTGGCCGGCATCGAACCGGCTGGCAGGGGTGACGCCGGTGTGGCCGCTGCCGGCACCCGGCGCGCGCTGAGCGTCCGGCAGGACGGCCCGGCACGCCGTGCCGGGCCGGGTGTATCGCAACGCGGGCGCTGCCCGTGATTATCGAGATAGTGACATGGACCCAACCATTCTGGCCTACGCCGTGGTCAACGGCGTGCTGCTGGGCGGCATCTACGGTGGCATCGCGCTTGGCCTCAGCCTCATCTTCGGCGTGCTGAGGGTGATCAACTTCGCGCATGGCTCCTTCCTGATGCTCGCCATGTACCTGAGCTACCTGATCTGGTCGGTATTCGGCCTGCATCCTTACCTGACCGTGCTGTTCACCGTGCCGCTGCTGTTCCTGCTCGGCTACTTCACCCAGGCGGTGGTGATCGCGCCGCTGTTCCGGCGCGAGGCCACCATGGTGGTCGAGCCGCTTGGCGCCTTGCTCCTGACCACCGGCGTGTTCCTGGTGATCGACAACGGCATCCTGATGGCCTTCGGCCCCGACGTGCGCACAGTCACCACCGATGCGCTCAGCGGCTCGATCGACGTGGCGTCGCTGCCGGTCAACGTGCCGCGGCTGATCGCTTGCGTGGCGGCGGTGGCGGTCGCCGCCGGCCTGTCGTACTGGCTGCGCTACACCGACACCGGCCGCCAGATCCGTGCCACCGCGCAGAATCGCGACGCCGCGGCGCTGTCGGGCATCAACGTAGGCCAGGTCTACAACGTCACCTTCGGCATCGGCGCCGGTATCCTCGGGCTCTTCGGCGCGCTGCTGGTGCCGGTCCTGTCGGTATCGCCGACCACCGGCCTGGGCTTCGGCATCAAGTCCTTCCTGGTGGTGGTGCTGGGCGGCATCGGCTCGATCCCGGGCTCGTTGCTCGGCGGCCTGGTGCTGGGCGTGTTCGAGTCGGTCGCCTCGCAGTTCGTCACGGCGACTTCCGCGTCGGTATTCTCGTTCTGCCTGTTCATCATCGTGTTGCTGTTCCGCCCCAACGGGCTGCTCGGCCGTAAGTAGGGGAGGGCCATATCCATGACCGTGTCCAGGACCAATATCAATGCCGTGATCGGGATACCGCTGATGGCCATTGCCGGGGTGTTGCCGCTGTTCGTGCAGGACAGCTACGCGCTCCATTCGCTGATCATGATCCTCTACTTCGCCTACATGGCGTCGGCGTGGAATTTTGTCTGCGGCTATGTGGGGCAGCTGTCGCTGGGGCACTCTGTGTTCGCTGGCGGCGCCGGCTATGTCACCGTGCTGCTGTTCACCCAGCTGGGCGTGTCGCCGTGGCTCGGCATGTTTGCCGGCGGGGTGGCCGCGGCGCTGCTGTCGGTGTGCATCGGCTATCCCACCTTCAAACTCAAGGGGCCGTACTTCACGCTGACCACCATCGCCTTTGCCGAGATCGTGCGCATCTGGATCGAGAACACCGACGAGTTCCTCGGCATTCCGCTCAAGGGCGCGCAGGGCCTTGTCATTCCGCCATCGCAGGCAGGCTGGCTGGCGTTCCAGTTCGACGGCAAGGTGCCGTACTACTACATCATCTTTGCCATGCTGGTGGCGATGCTGCTGGCCACGTTGGCGCTGGAGCGCTCGCGCCTGGGCTACTACCTGAAGGCGATCCGCGGCGACGAGGCCGCCGCGCAGGCGGTAGGCGTCAGCACCACGCGCTACCCGATCATCGCGCTGGCCATCAGCGCGTTCATGACCGGGCTGGGCGGCGCTTTCTATGCCCAGTTCTTCCGCTATATCAACCCGGAGCGGAACATGGGGCTGGACCTGTCGATCGACGCCGCCATCATGGCCATCGTCGGCGGCCAGGGCACCATCATCGGCCCGGTGCTGGGCGCCTTCGTGCTGCACCCCATCGCCGAACTCGCCCGCGCCTGGTTCGCCGGCAAATTCCTCGGCCTGCACCTGGTGATCTACGGCCTGATCCTGATGGCGGCGGTGCTGTATTTCCCCAAGGGCATCATCGGCCCGCTCGAACGGCTGCTGCGCTACCGGCGCGCACCGCATGCCCCGGCCAAGGCCGTCGTCGCCAAGGACGCCTGAAGGAGGATCCATGGAACGCATTCTCGAAGTGAAATCGATCTCGAAGCGCTTCGGCGGCCTGCAGGCCGTCAGCAAGCTGTCTTTCTCAGTGGGCAAGGGCGAAATCCTGGGGCTGCTCGGTCCCAACGGCGCCGGCAAGACCACAGCCTTCAACCTGATCGCCGGCGCGATCCAGGCCGACGAAGGCGACATCCTGTTCGGCGGCCAGCAGATCCGCGGGCGGCGTCCGAACCAGATCTGCGCCAGCGGCATCGCGCGCACCTTCCAGCTGTCCAAGCCCTTCGGCGGGCTCAGTGCGCTGGAGAACATCATGGTCGGCGGCTTCTCGCGCAGCCGCGCGCGGGCGCGCGTGCGCGACGAGGCCTATGCCTGCCTGGAGTTCCTGGGGCTGGCCGCGCGCGCCGATACCGACGCCAGCGACCTGACCGCCTTCGACAAACGCAAGCTCGAACTGGGCCGGGCGCTGGCCACGCGCCCGCGCCTGCTGCTGATGGACGAAGTGGTGGCCGGCGCCACGCCCAGCGAGGCGGGCGAGATGGTCGAACTGGTGCGCAAGATCCGCGACACCGGCGTGACGGTGCTGATCGTCGAGCACGTGATGAAGGTGATCATGGGCCTGTCGGACCGCGTGATCGTGATGGAGCAAGGGCGGCTGATCGCGGACGGCGTGCCTGCCGACGTGGTCCGCATGCCCCAGGTCCTCAACGCCTATTTCGGAGATGGCTATGCCAGCAGCAATATTTGAAGTGGAGGACCTGTGGTCCGGCTATGGCGAGCAACAGGTGCTGCGCGGCATCAACCTGTCGCTGGCGCCCGGCTCCATCACCGCGCTGATCGGCGCCAACGGCGCCGGCAAGACCACCTTCCTGCGCACCGTGTCGGGGCTGGTGCGGCGCAAGCGCGGCGCGGTGCGCATGGACGGGCGCGAGCTCGATGCCCAGGCGCCGCACCGCGTGGTGCTGGAGGGCTTTGTGCAGTCGCCGGAGGGCAAGCAGCTCTTCCTCGGCATGTCGATCCTGGAGAACCTGCTGATCGGCGCCAGCAACCGGCGCGCGCGCCAGCGGCGCGCGCAGACGCTGCGCGAAGTGTTCGCGCTGTTCCCGATCCTGGAGGAGCGCCAGCACTTGGCGGCCTCGACGCTGTCGGGCGGCCAGCAGCAGATGCTGGCGGTCGGCCGCGCACTGATGGCGCTGCCGCGCGTGCTGGCGCTGGACGAGCCGTCGCTGGGGCTGGCGCCGATCATGGTCGACCGGCTCTTCGACAGCATCCGCCAGTTGCGCGAGCGCGACATGGCCATCCTGGTGATCGAGCAGAACGTCAACCAGGTGCTGGACATGGCCGACTACGGCTACGTCATCGAGAGCGGCACCATCGCGCTGTCCGGACCGGGCAAGGAGCTGCTTGCCAACCCGCACCTGCGCGCAACCTACCTGGGCGTGTAGCGCCCCCCGTTTCTTCAACAAGGAGTGAGGCAGTATGAGTCAACGGATTGCAGTGGTAACGGGCGGCGGCACCGGTATCGGTCGGGCGATAGCCGAGGTGTTTGCAGAAGACGGCATGCGCGTCGTGTGCCTGGGCATCGATGCCGACGAGGACCTGCCGCCCGCGCTGGAATTCCGGCGCGGCGATGTCATGGCGACCGACGCCATGCGCGAAGCCCTCGCGGATCTGGAGTCGGTGTCGGTGCTCGTCAATGCGGCGGGCATCATCCTGCATGAACGCAGGGAGTTCTCGCCGGAGGGCTTTCGCAAGGTGGTCGACGTAAACCTGAACGGTTCGCAGTCGATGATCAGCGTGGTGCAGGAGCGCCTTGCCGAGGCGCGTGGCGCGGTCGTCAACGTCGCGTCGATGTGGAGCTACTTCGGCTCGCCCAACAATCCGGCCTATACCGCCAGCAAGGCCGGCGTGCTGGGGCTGACGCGGGCCTATGCGGCTGCGCTGGCGCCGCAGGGGATCCGCGTCAACGCGGTCGCGCCCGGCTGGATCCGCACGCGGCTGTCCTCGGGCGCGCTCGACAACCCCGAGCGCAGCGTGGCGATCATGGCGCGCATCCCGATGCAGCGCTGGGGCACGCCGCGCGACGTGGCGCGCGTGGTGCGCTTCCTGTGCGCCGAGGATGCGGCCTATGTGACCGGCGTGATCCTGCCGGTCGACGGCGGCTTCGGCATCGCCTGATCCGGGCGCACTTACCCTGCCGTGAGCAGCTCGATCATCGCCCGCGCCGCCGCCGACTGGCGCCGGTGCGGCGCGTAGATGACCGAGAAGGGGCGCGAGCGGCCGCGCAGCTGCGGAAGCAGCTCGACCAGGCGCCTGCGTTCGATCCGGTCGCGCACGATGAAGTCATAGCTCTGGCAGATGCCCACGCCTTGCTCGGCCAGCGACACCACGCCGAGCACATCGTCGGACACCGCGATGGCGGATGTTGTCAGCCAGTCGATGTCGTGGTCGCCGTCGCGGAACACCCACGGCGCGATGCGGCCGGTGCGCGGCAGCACGAAGGGCAGGCAGACATGGTGGCGCAGGTCGTCCAGCGTCTGCGGCGTGCCTTCGCGCTGCAGGTAGTCGGGTGCCGCGACCAGGCACAGCGCCGCGTCTTCCAGCCTGCGCGCCACCAGGCCGCTGTCGGGCAGGTGGCCGAGGCGGATGGCGAGGTCAAAGCCCTCGGCGACCAGGTCGACATTGCGGTTGGTGATGTTCAGCTCGACCTGCACGCGCGGGTACAGCCGGGCAAAGCGCGCCAGCAGTGGCGGCAGCCGGTAGTGGCCATAGGTGGTGGGAACGCTCATGCGCACCCGTCCCGACAGCTCGCCTTCCTGTCCCTGGATGTCGCGCTCGGCCTCGTCGAGCAGCGTAAAGGCTGCGCGCGCCTGCTCAAGGTACAGCCGCCCCGGATCGGTCAGGCCGATGCGGCGCGTGGTCCGGCGCAGCAGCTGGCTGCCGAGTCGCGCCTCCAGCCGGGCAATGGCGCGGCTGAGCACCGAGGGCGTGGTCGACAGCGCCACGGCCCCGGCCGTGAACGAGCCATGCTCGATCACCGCGAGAAAGGCTTCCACGTCACCGAGGTGATCGAAGCGGCGTGCCATTTTGTCCTCCGAAGAACAAATGAATTCCTGGTGCGCCAGTTTATCGCCAGTGATGCGGGTAATAAAGTACGGAACGTGGGCAGGGCAACGGCACCAACGCTGCCATCCGAGCCCTGAATCCCTTCCATTCATGCCAGCCGTGCGCGCGCCCGTTGCGCAGGCGCAAGGCGGCCACATCCCGAGGAACTCAATGGACCTGCAACTTCAAGGCAAGACCGCCATCGTCACCGGCGCCACGGCCGGTATCGGCCTGGCCATCGCCCGCACGCTCGCGCGTGAAGGCGTCGCGGTCACCATCACCGGCCGCCATCGCGACAAGCTTGATGCCGCGGTGGCGGACATTGCCGCCGCCGCGTCCGAGGCCAGCGTGACCGCAATCGTCGCGGACCTTGGCGACGCAAGCGGTGTGGCCGCGCTGGCGGGCGCGCAGCCGCACACCGACATCCTGGTCAACAACCTGGGCTACTACGAAGCCAAACCCTTCGCCGAGATCACCGACGAAGACTGGTTGCGCATGTTCGACGTCAACGTGATGTCCGGGGTGCGCCTGTCGCGCCATTACTTCCCGCGCATGCTGGAGAAGAACTGGGGCCGGGTGATCTTCATTTCCAGCGAGGTCGGCGCCTTCACGCCGCCGGACATGGTGCACTACGGCGTCACCAAGTCGGCGCAACTTGCGGTGTCGCGCGGCATGGCTGAGCTGACCAAGGGGACCGGCGTCACCGTCAACAGCGTGCTGCCGGCCGCGACCCGCTCCGACGGCATCGTCGAATACCTGCGCCAGACCGCGCCGCGCGCGGGCATGAGCGCTGCCGAAATCGAAGCGAACTTCTTCGCAACCTATCGTCCCAGCTCGCTGATCGCACGCATGATCGAGGCCGACGAGATCGCCGCCATGGTGGCGCTGCTGGCGAGCCCGCTCGGGGCCGCTTCCAACGGCGCCGCGGTGCGCGTCGAAGGCGGCAGCTTCCGCTCGATCCTCTGATGCAGCGCAGGCCGCGGCCGCGCGGCCTGACCCGCCTGCGACGCTCTATCCAGATATCCTTTTCTGAAACCGCCATGTTCCTTCGTATTTCCAGGCTGGCAGCCCTGATGCTGGCCTCGTTCTCCGTCTTCCCTGACTTTGCCGGTGCCGCCGGACAGGCACCGCTCGAACGCTGGCGCAGCTATGCGGGCGTCAGCTGGGAGGCGTCCCGGCCGGGCGCAACCCCACCGCCATTTGCCGGCTCGGCCAGCGCGCCGATTGCCGGCATCCATTTCGACGCACAGGGCCGGGCCTTCGTCAGCACGCCGCGGCTGGTCTCGGCCGGCGCGCCGGCTACGCTGAGCCTCCTCGATACGGGCCCACAGAGCGGGCCAGCCCGGCTGTCTGCCTTCCCCTCGGTGGAAGGCAACGCCGTTGCCGGTGCGCCGGACAGCCATCTGCGCAACGTGCTCGGCTTCCACATCGACCGCCGCAACGGCTGGCTGTGGGCGCTGGACATGGGCTTTGTCGCGGGCGAGGCCGGAGCGCCGGCAGGCGGGCAGAAGGTGATGGTGTACGACCTGCGCACCGGCCGCACGGTCCGGCGCATCGCACTGGATGGCGTGGCCGATCGCAACGGCAGCTTCCTCAACGATATCGTCGTCGACGAGCGCCGCAAGATTGCCTACATCTCCGACAGCGGCCTGCGCAGCGCGCCGGACAACAAGGCCGGCCTGATCGTGGTGGATCTTGCCTCCGGCAAGGCGCGGCGCGTGCTGGACCGGCACTCCAGCCTGCTGCCCGAGCCCGGTGCCAAGGTAGTCTCGCATGGCGTCGAGGTCTGGCCGGGCAAACCACTGCAACTGGGCATCAATGGCATCGCGCTGTCGCCGGACGCCGGCACGCTGTACTGGGCCGTGACCACGGGCACTCACGCCTACACCATTCCCACGCGGGTGCTGCGCGATGCCGGCGCAAGCCACGCGACGGTCGCGGCGGCTGTGCGCGACATCGGCGACGTGGGCGGAAATACCGACGGGATCGTTACTGACGCAAGGGGCAACCTCTACATCACGGATGTCACGCGCAATGGCATCGCCAAGTACGACCCGCGCAGCCGGCAGATGTCGCTGGCCGCCGCCGACGAGGGCGTGCTCTGGCCGGATACGCCAGCGATCCATCCCGACGGCTTCCTGGTGTTTACGGTCAGCAACCTGAACCAGCACTTTGCCGGCGCGGTCAAGGCGGGGGAGGAGCGCTACGAGCTCTGGCGCATGCCGTTGCGAAACAAGCAAGTCAAGGTCGACTGAATGCGGACGCAAGCGATGCCGCATCCGTAGCATTGACGGCTAGGCCGCCTGCTGCCCGCCTGGGCGGGTCAAAATTGTCGTAAGAAGAACACTCCAGGTGATCTGAGGGGCTCTCAGATCCCGCCCAGCAGGTCATGCGCATCCACGAGCGCATAGGCGATCTCGGGATGCTGTTCCATGCTGCGGCGGATCGCGGCGGGGATCGATTGGCGGATCTTGCGGCACAGCCCGGGCTGTTCCTGCACCTGGATATTGATGCCGCGCACCGTCCGCACACCGCGTGCGCTGGGGGTGATGGTCAGTACGATGCCCAGTTGCGCCTGCATCAGGCCCTCCATCCGGCGCAGCTCGGCCAGGCTGGTCAGGCTCTCCAGCCGCTCGACCAGCCGCTTTTCCTCGGGCCGCGTGAGCCGCAGCACGCGCAGGTCGGCGTTCGGATCACTCAGCAGCGCTTCGCGCCCGCAGATGCAGGCGCCGGGCGGGCATTCCGTGCGAAGGGGGAACGGCGCGTTCATGTGGGGCGCGGCCGGGAGGCCGCCTGATGTCCGGGGCGATGGCCGGATATCTTAAATCAGGTCACCGGCTTCCGGCGCGCCCGCCGCAACACTCGTCGCCGCTAGGCCTCCGCAAGCAGCACGCGGCCCGGCCGCGCCTTGCCGGTCCGCGTGCCATCCCACGCCTGCTCACCGTTGACCCAGACGCCTTCGATGCCGCAGCTCGCCTGCACCGGATGCGAAAAGGTGGCGAGGTCGCTGATGGTGTCCGGATCGAATAAGACCAGGTCGGCATGGAAGCCTTCGCGCAGCAGCCCGCGTTCGCGCAGGCGGTACTGTTGCGCGGGCAACCCGGTCATCTTGTGGATCGCCGCGGGCAGCGTCAGCAGCTTCTCCTCGCGCACCAGCGCGCGCAGCACGCGCGGGAAGGTGCCCCACTGGCGCGGATGCGGATGGCGGTCGAAGGGCAGGCCGTCGGAGCCGACCATCGCCAGCGGTATGTGTAGATGCGGCGGATATCGCCCTCGTCCATCAGGAAGTAGATCGCCCCCGCGGGTGACAGCCGGGCGATGGTGGCGTCGTCATCCAGGCCAAGTTCGGCCATGACCTCGGCAAAATCGCGCCCGGTGGCATCCGGGTATCCCTCCGACCACGTGACCAGCGTGCGGCTGGCCAGCCGTACGCGATCCAGGCGCAGCATGGTCGAGGTGGCGGGATACGGATGGCAGTCGAGGCACACCGGCTGCATGGCCGCGGCGTGGTCGATCAGCGCCAGCGTTTCGCGCGTGCGGCCGTGGTTGCGCTGGCCCGCGACCTTGTGGTGCGAGAACACCACGCGCGCATCCAGTGCGCGCCCGATCGCCAGCGCCTCGTGCATGGCCGGCACGATGTGGTCGGCTTCATCGCGCAGATGGGTGGCGTAGATGGCGCCGCAGCCCAGCAGCGGCTGGCCGATGTCGATGATCTCTTGCGTGGGCGCGGCGGCTGCGGGCGGATAGAACGTACCGGTGGACAGGCCGAACGCGCCCGCGTCCATCGCCTCGCCGACCATCGCGCGCATGCGCGCGCGCTCGCCGTCGTTGGCGGGGCGGCTGACGTCAGGCATCACCGCCACGCGCAGCGTGGTATGGCCGACCAGGGGCACCACGTTGACCGCGGCGGGCGCATCGCGCAACGCCTGCAGCCACGCTCCGAACGACGTGAAGCGGAACAGCATCTGCGAGCCCAGCAGGTCGAGCGGCTGCGGGAGCGCGGTGCCCACCAGCGGCGCCACGCTGATGCCGCAGTTGCCGGTGACCACGGTGGTGACACCCTGCGAGACGCGCGGCTTCATCTCCGGATGTACCAGCAGGTAGCCGTCGTCGTGGGTGTGCGAGTCGATAAACCCCGGCGCCAGCACGCGGCCGGCAGCGCAGCGGGTCGGCGTGCCGGGCGCGACGGGAAAATCGCCGAGCGCGGCGATGCGCCCGCCGCCGATGGCCAGGTGGCCGCGCACCGGCGGTACACCGGTGCCGTCCACCAGCAGCGCATCGGTCAGCACCAGCTCGGCATCGATGGGAGCGGACCTGGCGGGTTGCATGCGCATGCCGCTCAGTCCAGCTTGTCGATATGGGCCGTGGCGATCAGCTCGCGCCATTTCGCGGTTTCGGCATCGATCAGGTGCCGGAACTGCGCGGGCGTGCCGCCGGCCGGCTCGGCGCCGAGCGCCGCCAGGCCCTTGCGCACGTCCGGCGCCTGCAGCGCGCCTTGCAGTGCTGCGTTGATCTTGTCGACCACCGCCGCCGGCGTGCCGCGTGGCGCCACCACGCCACCCCATGCCACCGTCTCATAGCCCTTGAGCCCGGATTCGTCTAAGGTCGGTACCTCTGGCAACAACGCCAGGCGCTTCAGGCTGCTGACCGCGAGCGCGCGCACCTTGCCGCCGCGGATCAGCGGCATCGCTTCGGAGGTATTGCTGAACATGAAGTCGAGCCGCCCGCCCATCAGGTCCTGCAACGCGGCGGGGCCGCCGTTGTAAGGAATGAAGGCGATATCGGCCTTGACCATCGACTTGAACAGCTCGCCGCCCATATGGCCGGTCGTGCCGACGCCCGAGGCGCCATACGACAGCCGCCCCGGCTGCGCATGCGCGCGGGCGACCAGATCCTGCACGCTGTGCAGCGGCGAGTTGACCGGCACGATCAGCACGTTGTACAGGCTGAACAGGTGGATCACCGGCACCAGGTCGCGGTCGACGTCGTAGGGCAACTTGCGGAACAGCGAGCGGTTGACCGCCAGCGTGTTGATATTGCCGAAGCCGATGGTGGTGCCGTCCGGCGCGCCGCGGCGGATCGCCGCGATGCCGAGGTTGCCGGCGGCCCCGGGCCGGTTGTCGATCACCATGGTGACGCCGCTCTCGCGCGAGGCCTGGTTGACCACCAGGCGCGACAACACGTCGGGCGAGCCGCCGGCCGCGGACGGCACGACGAAGGTCACCGGCTTGTCGGTCCAGGGCTGCGACGGTGCGGCTGCACAGGGCGTGGCGATGGCGATGACGGATGTGGCAAACCCGATGGCTAACGTGCGAAGCATGCTGACTCCTCAAGTGCGTGAGATGCGAGCCAGACTAGCATCGGGCCCTCGCAATCCCGTCATCGAATCCTGTGCTGAGGCCATAATCGAGCGTTATCGATGTGGAGATTCTTCGGAGGCTTGGCATGAGACAGCAGGGGCGATCCGGCGCACGCGCGCGCGAAGGCGAACCAGAGGCAGAAAGCGACGCCGCGCGCTGCGGCAGGCCGCTGAACCTGCGCCAGATCGAGGTGTTCCAGGCCATCATGCAGGCCGGCTCGGTCAGTGGTGCGGGGAGGATGCTGCATGTGTCGCAGCCCGCGGTCAGCCGCGTGCTGGCGCTGACCGAAAGCCGGCTCGGCTATCCGTTGTTCGAGCGAGCGCGCGGCAAGTTGCTGCCGACGCCTGAGGCGCGTCGCCTTCACGCTGAAGTCGAACAGGTCTATGGCGGCGTGCGCCGGGTCAATGCCCTTGCCACCGCGCTGCGCCGCGAGGGCGCCGGCACCTTGCGCGTGGTGGCCAGCGCGGCGTTCGCGCAACAGCTTGTCCCGCGCGCGCTGGCGCATCTGCGCGCCGGTGGCGTGCCCACGCGCATCGACTACCGCAGTGTCACCTTCGATGAACTGTTCGGCTGTTTCCTGAGCGGCAGGGCCGATGTTGGCGTGTCGATGGTGCCGGCCGGACATGCCTCGGTGGCGTCGACGCGGCTGGGCGCCAGCCTTTCGTGTGCATCCTGCCGCAGGACCATCCGCTTGCCGGGCGCGCGGTGCTGACGCCGGAAGATTTCGCCGGCACGGCATGGATCGGGTATCCGCAAGGCACGCCGCTGGGACGGGCCGTGGCCAGATTTTTCGGAGAGCGGGCCGTGCATTGCGCGCCCGCCATTGAGTACATTCCTCGGTCACCGCGTGCGCGTTCGTGCAGCAAGGGCTGGGTCCGGCGCTGGTGGATGCGTGGAGCGTGACGCCCGCGATGCGCCCGGCCCTGGCGGTACGCACGGTGTCGCCGGAAGTGGGGCTGGAGATCTGGGCGACCCATTCCAGCCTGGTCCCGTTGCCGCTCGCAGGGCGTCGTTTCCTCACATCGGTCGGGGAGGTGCTGCGAGATGCAGCGCCACATGACGCATGCGCCCAGGGGTAATCCGGCAGCAATTTCCGATCCGGTCTATGCTCGCGGCAGCGGTACGGCCCGACGGCCGCGACAACAACGAAAAACCCAGCCAAGACCTGCACAGGAGACCCCCATGGCACTCTCGATGTACGACGTTTCGATCCCCGTGTTTATCCGCGCGCTCGGCAACCTCGCCGCGATCCTGGACAAGGGCGCCGCCCACGCCCAGGCGCAGGGCATGGACCCGGCCGACCTGATCCAGACCCGGCTGATCGCCGACATGGATGCGCTGCCGGCACAGGTGCAGCGCGCCAGCGACGCCGCCAAGGGCTGCGCCGCGCGCCTGGCGGGCATCGAGGTGCCGTCGTTCGCCGATACGGAAACCACCTTTACCGAACTGCAGGACCGCATTGCCCGCACCATCGTATTCCTGGAGCAGATCACGCCTGAGCAGTTGGAAGGCAGCGAGCAGCGCGCGATCGAGCTGAAGCTGCGCCAGGGGCCGATAACGTTCGACGGCAAGTCCTACCTGCTGGGCTTTGCGTTGCCCAACTTCTATTTCCACGTGACCACCGCCTACGACATCCTGCGCCACAAGGGTGTGCAGATCGGCAAGCGCGACTTCCTGGGGCTCAAGTAAGAAAAAGCCGGGCGCAAGGCCCGGCTCGTTGCATCGTGGGACGGCGTTCAGTCCCCTGCGTTCAGTCCCACTCCGGCGCAAAGTCCGGGTTGGCCAACCGCTCGCCGCGGTCCAGCCCGGCAATGGCTGCCATCTCTTCGTCAGACAGGCGCAGCGACGCCGCCGCCAGGTTGCCTTCCAGGTTGGCGCGCTTCGTCGACGACGGGATCACCGCATAGCCCTGCTGCAGCAGCCAGGCCAGCGCCACCTGCGCGGGCGACGCATCGTGGGCCTGCGCAATTCGCTGCAGCACCGGGTCCTGCATCACCTTGCCATAGGCCAGCGGCATGTAGGCGGTGATGTGGATGCCCTGCGAACGCGTGAAGTCGGCCAGCTTGCGGTTCTGCAGGAACGGGTGCATCTCGACCTGCTGCGTGGCGATCTGGTCGGCGCCGACCGCGTCGATGGCCTGTTGCAGATGCGCGATGGTGAAGTTCGACACGCCGATCGCGCGCGTCAGGCCCGCGGCACGCGCTTCGGCCAGCGCCTCCATGTATTCCTGCACCGGGATCGCATCGCCGGGCGAGGGCCAGTGGATCAGCGTCAGGTCGACCTGGTCCAGGCGCAGCTTTTCCAGGCTGGTCTCCAGGCTGGCGCGCAGCTTGTCGCGGCCGAGCGCTTCGGTCCAGATCTTGGTGGTGACAAAGAGTTCCTTGCGCGGCACGCCGCTGGCGGCGATGGCCTGGCCGACGTCGGCCTCGTTGTCGTAGATCTGGGCGGTGTCGATATGGTGGTAGCCCAGTTCCAGGCCGGTGCGCACGGAATCGATGACCTGCTGGCCCTTGAGTCGGAAAGTGCCGAGGCCGATGGCGGGAATCTGCATGGTGTTCTCCTTAGCTTGCAGGATGTGTTCGGGAAGTTTCAGTACAGGGTGAGGCTCAGTGCGTCATGGCACCGGCCGGCATGCCGCCACTGCGGGCATCGAAGCCCGCGGCGCGGTCCAGGCGGCCGCTCAGTTCGGTGAGGGCCAGCGCCACCAGGACCACCAGCGCGCCGATCCACGGCGTCTGCATCAGGCCCAGGTGGGTCACGATCAACCCGCCGGCCCAGGCAGCGCCAGCAATGCCCAGGTTGAAGGCCGCGATATTCAGCCCCGAGGCCACGTCCACGGCGTCAGGCGTAAAGCGCTCGGCCTGCTTGACCACGTAGACCTGCAGGCCCGGCACGTTGCCGAATGCCACGGCGCCCCAGGCCAGCACGGTTGCCACTACCAGCCAGCGGTGCGGCGCGGTGAAGGTCAGTACGAACAGCACCACGGCCAGCAGCAGGAATACCAGCTTCAGCGCCGGGATCGGGCCGTGGCGGTCGGCCAGGCGGCCACCCCAGATATTGCCCGCGGCGACCGAAACACCATATACCAGCATCACCAGGCCGACCGCGCCGGCGTCAAAGCCGGACACGTCCTGCAGGATCGGGGCGAGGAAAGTGAACGGGATAAACGAGCCACCGTAGCCGATCGCGGTCTTAGCGTAGACCAGCAGCAGGCGCGGCTCGGCCAGCACGCGGGCCTGCTGCAGCAGCGAGGCCGGCGGCGTATGGGCAATCGAGCGCGGCACGAACAGCAGGCTGCCGACAAAGGCGACCATGCCCAGCGCCGACACGGCCAGGAAGGTCTCGCGCCAGCCGAAGTGCTGGCCGATAAACGTGCCCAACGGCACGCCGGTCACCAGCGCCACGGTCAGGCCGGTGAACATGATGGCGATGGCGCTCGCCGCCTTCTCGCGCGGCACCAGGCCGGTGGCGATGGTCGAGCCGATCGAGAAGAACACGCCATGCGCCAGGCCGGTCAGCACGCGCGCCAGCACCAGCGATTCATAGCCGGGCGCCTTCCACGCCAGCAGGTTGCCGAGCGTGAACAGCGCCATCAGCGACAGCAACAGCAGCTTGCGCGGCAGGCGGCCGGTCAGGGCAGTCAGCACGGGTGCGCCGATGGCCACGCCGAGCGCGTACAGGCTGACCAGCAGCCCCGCCGAGGGCAGCGAGACATTCAGGTCGGCGGCAATGGTGGGAATCAGGCCAACGATCACGAACTCGGTCGTGCCGATGGCAAAGGCGCTGATGGTCAGCGCGAACAAGGCAATGGGCATGGGGCGCCTCCGCTTTGGGGAATGAGGGAATGAGCGGAGTGTGCCTCGGATGCTTTTGCAGAAAAACCGGGTGATCTGCAGAAGATATTTGACTAGAATTCAAGAATGAAGCTGACGCTCGAAGAACTCGCCGCCTTCGTTGCCGTGGTCGATACCGGTTCGATCACGGCCGCCGCCGAGCAGCTCGGCCAGACCGTGTCCGGCATCAGCCGGGCGCTGAGCCGGCTCGAAGACAAGCTGGAAACCACGCTGTTGCGCCGGACCACGCGCCGGCTGGAACTGACGGAAGAGGGCGCCGCGATGCTGGCGCACGCGCGCGGCATCCTGGCCGCCGCCGACCTGGCCGAGGAGCAGATGGCGCTGCGCCGCCAGCGCCCGGCGGGCAAGCTGCGCGTCAACGCGGCTTCGCCCTTTATGCTGCACGCGGTGGTGCCGCTGGTTGGCGAATTCCGGCGGCTTTATCCCGACATCGAGCTGGAACTGAACACCAACGACCAGATCATCGACCTGATCGAGCACCGCACCGACGTTGCCATCCGCATCGGCGCGCTGCGCGATTCCACGCTGCACGCGCGTGCACTCGGCACCTCGCGCCTGCGGGTGCTGGCCAGCCCGGCCTACCTGAAGGCGCGCGGCCGGCCGCGCAGCGTGGCCGACCTGGCGGGGCACTCGCTGCTGGGCTTCACACAGCCGGAAGGGCTCAACCGCTGGCCCTTGCGGACCGAAGAAGGCTCGGAATTGCCGATCCGGCCGCATCTGGCCGCCTCCAGCGGCGAGACCCTGCGCCACCTCGCGCTGGCCGGCCAGGGGCTGGTGTGCCTGGCGGATTTCATGACCGAGGCCGACCGGCGCGCCGGCGACCTGGTGCAGGTGCTGGTGGAGCAGACCGTGGAGGTGCGGCAATCGATCCACGCGGTGTATTACCTCAACACGCAGCTGTCGGCGCGGATCGGCTGCTTCCTGGATTTCCTGGCCGCCAACCTGGCTGGGGAGGCGGGCCGCGCGCCGGTGCCGGCTAAGCGAAAACCCTGACCCCTCTGGTATACTTACGTTACGTCCGGACCGGCCGGACGCAGCCTGCGACAGGCCACAGGCGGTTCCTCCGGCAGTGCCCGGAGCCTGCACGGGAAACCCGGTGCACACCGCCCCGCGCTGCCAGCGATGCGGCACCGCCCAGGCGGTCCGCTCCAGGAGCCCAAGCTCAGATTCTTAATTTCTGGCACCCGGCCTTGCCTAACACTTACTGACCCCCCGGCCAGCCCGAAGGCTGCCGATTGCTCGTTTACGGTCCAGAACGGTCCGAGAGAGACCCCCACGCATGACTTACGCCGTCAAGGAAATCTTCTATACGCTGCAGGGCGAAGGCGCCAACGCCGGCCGCGCCGCGGTGTTCTGCCGCTTTGCCGGCTGCAACCTGTGGAGCGGCCGCGAAGAAGATCGCGCCAGCGCGGTGTGCCAGTTCTGCGATACGGATTTCGTCGGCACCGATGGCACGCGCGGCGGCAAGTACCGCAGTGCGGAGGAACTGGCCGCGGTGGTCGCCTCGGAATGGCCGCAGGGCATGGGTGGCAAGCCGCTGGTGGTGTGCACGGGCGGCGAGCCGCTGCTGCAGCTCGATGCGCCGCTGATCGACGCGCTGCACGCGCAGGGCTTCGAGATCGCCATCGAGACCAACGGCACCATGGTCGTGCCGCCCGGCATCGACTGGGTCTGCGTGAGCCCGAAGATGGGCTCGGAGCTGGTGGTCAGGCGTGGCGACGAGCTCAAGGTCGTGATCCCGCAGGCCGGCCAGGACTTTGCCGCATATGAGCAGCTTGATTTCCGCCATTTCCTGGTACAGCCCATGGACGGCCCGCTGCAGAGGGAAAATACCGCCGCCGCGGTGGACTTCTGCCAGCGCCATCCGCGCTGGCGGCTGTCGCTGCAGACGCACAAGCTGCTGGGCATCCGCTGAGCCCCGCATAGCGCGGGGCATATCCACTGGCAGGGTCGCCCCAGGGCGGCAAAACGTACACAATACAGGCTTCGGACGCACGCGCGGCGTCCGCACCAACGCAGGCGGCCAGTACGGCGCCGCTATCCATGAGCAAACAAGTTTCCATCACTCGCCGGCTGGAATTCGATTCCGGCCACCGCATCCCGAACCACTGCGGCCAGTGCCGCAACATCCACGGCCACCGCTATCGGCTGGACCTGACGCTGTCGGGCGAAGTCCTGCATCGCGAGGGCGCGTCGGATGACGGCATGATCCTGGACTTCGGCGACATCAAGGCGCTCGCCAACGAGCACCTGGTCAACAAGTGGGACCACGCCTTCCTGATCTATCGCGGCGACACCGCGCTGCTGAACTTCCTGCAATCGATGGAAGGGCACAAGACCGTGGTGCTGGACGCGATCCCGACGGTCGAGAACCTGGCCCAGGTCGCCTTCGACATCCTGGCGCCGGTGTTCAAGGACTGCTTCGGCCACCACCTGCAGCTCACCAGGCTGGTGCTGTTCGAGACCCCCAACTGCTGGGCCGAGGTGAGCGCGCCGGCGGTGCTGCCGGCACAGGACTGAGCGGGGACGATGCCAGAGACGCCGCCGCTGCCCATGCGCGCGCTGCCCGCGTTGCCCGACGATCCCGCCGAGGCGGCCGCGCGCGACGCGCACTACATGCGCGCCGCCCTGGAAGAAGCCCGCCTGGCCGAAGCCGCCGGTGAAGTACCGGTGGGCGCGGTGGTGGTCTGGAACGACACCATCATCGCGCGCGGCCACAACCTGCCGATCCGCTCGGTCGACCCGTCCGCGCATGCCGAGATGCAGGCGCTGCGCGCCGCCGCGCAGGTGATCGGCAACTACCGCATGCCCGAATGCGAGCTGTACGTGACGCTGGAACCGTGCGCGATGTGCAGCGGCGCGATCCTGCACGCGCGGCTGCGCCACGTAGTCTTTGGTGCCACCGATCCCAAGACCGGCGCCGCCGGCAGCGTGGTCAACCTGTTCGAGCAGGCGCAGCTCAACCACCAGACCACCATCACCGGCGGCGTGCTGGCCGAACCCTGCGGGCAGATGCTGAAGGATTTCTTCGGCGCCCGGCGCCGCGCCCAGAAGGCGGCACGCAATGCCGGAACTGAAGCGGGCTGCGCCTGCCCAACCCATCCCGACCAGAACAACGCCACCGACGCATGAGTACGCCGAACAACAGGCCGCCGCATACCGAAGTCCGACTGATCGCCTCGTCCGGGTATCCGCACGACGTTGCCATCGCCGCGCGCGGCGTTGCCTGGCTCAAGCAGCATGGCTACCACACCACCAACCCGGATGTGCTGGCCCGGCGCTACCTGCGCTTCGGCGGCACCGACGCGGAGCGGCTGGCCGACCTGCACGCCATCGGCACCGGCGTGCCGCATGAGCTGACGCTGGCGGTGCGCGGCGGCTACGGCATCGCGCGGCTGCTGGCGCAAGTGGACTTTGCACGCATCGCCGAACAGGCGCGCGCCAGCGCCACGCCCATCGTCGGCCACAGCGACTTCACTGCATTCCAGTTGGCTTACCTGGCAGCGACCGGCGGCGTCACCTTTTCCGGCCCCATGCTGCTGGCGGACTTTGGCGCGGACAGTGTCGATCCGTATATGTGGGAGCATTTCGAGGGCATCCTGCGCGATCCGGCCTACCAGGTCGACGTAGCGGCGCCCCAGTCCGGCGGCCAGGCCTTCAGCGGCGAGGTGGCCGGCACGCTGTGGGGCGGCAACCTGGCCATGCTGTGCAGTCTGCTGGGCACGCCGTTCATGCCGCGGGTCGAGGGTGGGGTGCTGTTCCTGGAAGACATCAACGAGCCGCCTTACCGGGTTGAACGCATGCTGGTCCAGCTGCAGCAGGCTGGCGTGCTGGGCACGCAGCGCGCCATCGTGCTGGGCGATTTTTCCAACTACCGCGTTACTGACTACGACAACGGCTATGACATGGACGCCGTGGTGGCGTACCTGCGCGAGCAGCTGCCGGTGCCGGTGCTAACCGGGCTGCCTTTCGGGCACTGCGCGCGCAAGCTGACGCTGCCGGTTGGTGCCCAGGTGCGGGTGGCCGCACGTGCAGACGGGTTCTCGATGGCGTTTTCCGGCTATCCGGTGCTGCCGTCGCTGGCCTGAGCGCCGGCGCGCGCAGGCCAGCCCTCCAGGCTGCCATCGGGGTGCAAGGATTGCATCAGGATGGTAGAATGCCCGGTTATTTCCTGACTTCCTGCCGGGTTCTCTCAAGAACCGGGCGCGGCCGGTGCCGCATCGCCAGCCATGGCCGCGGAATGCTCCGGCCGGCGCGATGCCTCCGTGGCAAGGCCGGCCCCTGAACGGCATGGGGTGCACCCCCGGTGCAAAAAACCTGCGCGACGTGGCCAGTGCCGCGGCGCCACATTCTCCAGACAAGGTTCCAGACGTGCTTTCTACCGCAAACATCACCATGCAGTTCGGCCCCAAGCCGTTGTTCGAGAATATCTCGGTCAAGTTCGGCGAGGGCAACCGCTACGGCCTGATCGGCGCGAACGGCTGCGGCAAGTCCACCTTCATGAAGATCCTCGGCAGCGACCTCGAGCCGTCGTCGGGCAACGTCATGCTGGAGCCGGGAATCCGCCTGGGCAAGCTGCGCCAGGACCAGTTTGCCTATGAAGACATGCGCGTGCTGGACGTGGTGATGATGGGCCACACCGAGATGTGGGCCGCGGCGCAGGAGCGCGACGCCATCTACGCCAACCCGGAAGCGACCGACGAAGACTACATGAAGGCCGCCGACCTGGAGGCCAAGTACGCCGAGTACGACGGCTACACCGCCGAGTCGCGCGCCGGCGAGCTGCTGCTGGGCGTGGGCATCCCCACCAGCCAGCACCAGGGCACGATGAGCGACGTCGCCCCGGGCTGGAAGCTGCGCGTGCTGCTGGCGCAGGCACTGTTCTCGAACCCGGACGTGCTGCTGCTGGACGAACCGACCAACAACCTGGACATCAACACGATCCGCTGGCTGGAAACGGTGCTCAACGAGCGCAATTCCACCATGATCATCATTTCCCACGATCGCCACTTCCTGAACTCGGTCTGCACCCACATGGCCGACATGGATTACGGCACGCTCAAGGTCTACCCGGGCAACTACGACGACTACATGGAAGCGTCGATGCAGGCCCGCGAGCGCCAGGTGGCCGCCAACGCGCGCGCCAAGGAGCGCATCAGCGAGCTGCAGGACTTCGTGCGCCGCTTCTCGGCCAACAAGTCCAAGGCGCGCCAGGCCACCTCGCGCGCGAAGCAGATCGAGAAGATCAAGGTCGAGGACATCAAGCCGTCGTCGCGCCAGAACCCGTTTATCCGCTTCGAGTTCGAGAAGAAGCTGCACAACCTCGCGGTCGAGGTGGAAAACATCACCAAGACCTACGACCGCAAGATCATCAACGGCCTGTCGCTGGCGATCCAGGCCGGCGAGCGCGTGGCGATCATTGGCGAGAACGGCGCGGGCAAGACCACGCTGCTGCGCAGCCTGCTCAACGGCGCGGTGCAGACCGGGGTGCAGCGCGGCGTGGAAGTCGACCGCGGCACGGTCAAGTGGGCCGAGAACGCCAACGTCGGTTACATGCCGCAGGACACCTATGAGGAATTCACCGACAACAGCGTCCTGATGGACTGGATGAGCCAGTGGACGCAGGCCGGCGACGACGAGACCTCGCTGCGCGGCACGCTGGGCCGGCTGCTGTTCTCGGCCGACGACATCAAGAAGTCGGTCAAGGTGCTGTCCGGTGGCGAGAAGGGCCGCATGATCTGGGGCAAGCTGATGCTGGGCCGCCACAACGTGCTGGCCATGGACGAGCCGACCAACCACATGGACATGGAGTCGATCGAATCGCTGCAGATCGCGCTGGACAAGTTCCCGGGCACGCTGATCTTCGTCTCGCACGACCGTGAGTTCGTCACCGGGCTGGCTACGCGCGTGATCGAAATCCGTACCGACGGTACGTTGACCGACTACCTGGGTACGTATGACGAGTACCTGCAGTCGCAGGGTATCGACGGCTGAACGCCGCCGGCGCTGCGCCATGGACGAAAGGCCGCCTCCGGGCGGCCTTTTGCTTTGAGTGCGCTTGCGAGGGCCGCTCAGCCGGCGGCAATGACTTCTGCGATCAGGTCGAGCTGGCCGGTGATCGCGTGCGCGGTGATCTCGCCCTTGGCCTTGAGCAGCGCAGCGTGCAGCGGCTCGCGCAGTGCCAGCAGCGCGGGCAGGTCCGTCGCCTTCTCGACCTTCACTTGCAGCATGTAGCCGCGCAGGCCGAGATGCTGGCCGATGACATCGGTATAGAAGTGATAGATACGCTGGAAGGCGTCGATTTCCGAGGCCGAGTGTGCTGGGGCGGATTGCTGCTCATCGGCACTTCCGGTAGCTTCGTCCGCCGGTGCGTGCCGCATGGCATACACGGAGAATAGATTGGTGTCGGCCGGGGACGCTGCAGTGCGGGGCGGCGCATGCATCGCCGCCGGCGCAACTTGTGCCGGCTCCGGCACAGTCTCGACCAGGCCCTGTAGCAGCAGTTCGTCCATCGCATCGGGCCCGACGCCCATGCCCGCCACCTGCGCCAGCAACGCCTGCCCGCGCCGTTCCCCGTTGACCATCAGCAGCAGTGCGCGCAGCTTGTGGTCCAGCTTGCGCGCGCGCGTTTTGATCTCGTCCTGCCCCGCCTCCGTCTTGCGGTAGATCGGATCGACCATGTCTCGCTCCCCTGTTTTGCCGGCCGTCCGTGCGAGCATCCCGTCAGAGGGTGCGGCCGATTATCGCCACCTTATGCAGAGCGGGTTTGCGCCGGTTCCGGCGGGGGCAAAAAACATAGCCCCGATTCCGCTCTACAATGTGCGTGCACCATAAAAGTAACAAAAAATTGCAATCGCCAATTCAACAAACCGAGAACTGTGGCCATGCAACAACGAGACAAATTCTTTATTAACGGCAAGTGGGTCACGCCCCACGGCAACGGCAAGATCGACGTCATCCACTCCGCCACCGAGGCGGTGATGGGCACCATCCCGGAAGGCTCGCCGCGCGACGCCGAGGACGCCATCCAGGCCGCCCGTGCCGCCTTTGACAGCTGGTCGGCCACGCCGCCGGCGGTGCGCGCCGGCTATATCGCCAAGATCGCCGAAGGGCTGAAGGACCGCAGCGAAGAACTTGCCCAAATCATTGCCGGCGAAGTCGGCATGCCGATCAAGCTGGCGCGCGCGATCCAGGTGGGCGGCCCGGTCTATAACTGGGGCCAGGCCGCCAAGCTGCTGGACGGTTTCCGCTTCGAGGAAGAAGTCGGCAACTCGCTGGTGGTGCGCGAGCCGGTGGGTGTGGTGGCGGCCATTACGCCGTGGAATTTCCCGCTCAACCAGATCACGCTGAAAGTGGCCCCGGCGCTGGCCGCGGGCTGCACCGTGGTGCTCAAGCCCTCTGAAGTGGCGCCGCTCAATGCCTTCGTGCTGGCCGAGGTGATCGAAGCTGCCGGCCTGCCGCCGGGCGTGTTCAACCTGGTGGCCGGCTACGGGCCGGTGGTGGGAGAGGTGCTGGCCAGCCATCCGGAAGTCGATATGGTGTCGTTCACCGGTTCCACCCGCGCCGGCAAGCGCGTGTCCGAGCTGGCCGCGCAGACGGTCAAGCGCGTGGCGCTGGAACTGGGCGGCAAGTCCGCCTCGGTGATCCTGGACGATGCCGACCTGCCGTCGGCGGTCAAGGGCACCATCAATGCCTGCTTCCTGAACTCCGGCCAGACCTGCTCGGCACATACCCGCATGCTGGTGCCGCGCGCCCGCTATGAAGAAGTGAAGGCGATCGCGCAGAAGGTGGTCGCAGGCTTTACCGTGGGCGACCCGCTGCAGGAAACCAGCAAGCTGGGCCCGCTGATCTCCGCGGTGCAGAAGGACCGCGTGACCAGCTACATCCGCCGCGGCCTGGAAGAGGGTGCGGAACTGGTGGCAGGCGGCCCGGAGACCCCGGAGGGGCTGGACAAGGGTTTCTTCGTCAAGCCGACCGTGCTCGGCAACGTGGAGCCGCGTGCGACGGTGGCGCAGGAAGAGATCTTCGGGCCGGTGCTGTCGATCATCTGCTATGACAGCGAGGAAGATGCGGTGCGCATTGCCAATGACAGCATCTACGGGCTGGGCGGTGGCGTGTGGTCTGGCGACGAGGCGCGCGCCATCCGCGTGGCGCGCCGCATCCGCACCGGCCAGGTCGATATCAACGGCGGCCCGTTCAACATGCAGGCGCCGTTCGGCGGCTACAAGCAGTCGGGCAACGGGCGCGAGGCGGGCAAGTACGGGCTCGAAGAGTTCCTCGAGTACAAGTCGCTGCAGTTGAAGAAGCCGGTGGCCTGACGGCTTATGGGTTTCTGTGAAGCTTGGGAAATGCCCGGCTGGTCCGGGCATTTTTTCGCGCGGATAATCGCGCTGCTGCAGCAACGCTGACAACACAACAACAAGGATAAAAGGGGAGCAACGATGCGTTGGTTCGGTCGGCTGGCCAGGCTGTTGGCAGTGCTGCTGGTGGTGGCGGTGGCCGGTGCCGGGGGGGCGCTGGTCTGGTATCGCCATGCGGCGCAGCCGCCTGCGTCAGGAACCGAGGCCCTGCCGGGTTTGCGCGACAAGGTGACGATCGTGCGCGACAGCCACGGCGTGCCGCATATCCGCGCCGCCAGCAAGGCAGACGCCTGGTTTGCGCTGGGCTATGTGCACGCGCAGGACCGGCTGTGGCAGATGCAGATGAACAAGCGCGTGGTGGCCGGCCGGCTGGCCGAGATCCTGGGCCCGTCCGCGCTCGATAACGACAGGTTCCTGCGCACGCTGGGCGTGCGGCGCAACGCCGAGGCCATCCTCGCCCAGACCCCGCCCGAGACGCGCGCCGCGCTGCAGGCCTATGCCGACGGCGTGAACGCCTGGATCGATCACCGCAAGGGCCCGCTGCCGCCCGAGTTCCTGCTGCTGCGCGCGCAGCCCGAGCATTGGGAGCCGGTCGATACGCTGGGCTGGCAAACCATGATGGCCTGGGACCTGGGCGGCAACTGGGTCCAGGAGACGCTGCGCATGCGCCTGGCGCAGGTGCTGCCGGTGGCCCGCATCAGCGAACTGCTGGCGCCGTATCCGGGCGAGCAGCCGGTGCGCACCATGGACTACGGCCACCTGTACCAGCAACTGGCGCCGCTGGCGAATGCCATGGCCAGCGTCGGCGACAAGGCCCCGCCGGGTTATGTCGAAGGCATGGGCTCGAACAACTGGGTCGTGTCCGGCACCCATACGCAGTCGGGCAAGCCGATGCTGGCCAACGACCCGCACCTGGGTTTGCAGGCGCCGGCGCTGTGGTACTTCGCGCGCATGACGGCGCCGGGGCTGGACGTGGCCGGCGCCACGCTGCCCGGCATCCCGGTGGTGGTGCTCGGGCATAACGACCGCATCGCGTGGGGACTGACCAATACCGCGCCGGACGTGCAAGACCTGTTTATCGAGCGGCTGCGGCCCGGCAACGAATCCCAGTACCAGACCCCGGACGGCTGGGCCGCGTTCGAGACCCGTACCGAGACCATCCGCGTCAAGGGCGCCCCGGACGTGACGCTGAAGGTCCGCGGCACCCGCCACGGGCCGGTGGTCTCCGATGTGGCCGAGCCGCTGGCCGCGGCGGCCGGCCCGCTCGGCGCGCACTACGTGGTGGCGTTCCAGTGGACGGCGCTGCGCCCGGACGACCGCACCTTCCTGGCCGGCCTCAAGATGAACGAGGCGCGCGACTGGGCCAGCTTTACCGCCGCGTTGCGCGACTTCCACTCGCCACAGCAGAACATCGTCTATGCCGATGTCGACGGCAATATCGGCTTCTTTGCACCGGGCCGGGTGCCGCTGCGCCGCGCCGACAACGACCTCAAGGGCCTGGCTCCCGCGCCGGGCTGGGATGCGCGCTACGACTGGGCTGGCTTTATCCCGTTCGAATCGCTGCCGCAGCGCTACAACCCGCCGGAAGGCGTGATCGTGACGGCTAACCAGCGCATCGTGCCGCCGGACTATCCGTACTTCATCACCAGCGAATGGACGGTGCCGTACCGCTATGACCGGATCCACGCGCTGCTGTCGGCGACGCCCAAACACACGCTGGACAGTTTCGCTACGATCCAGAAAGACGTGGTCTCGCTGGCCGTGCGCGATGCCTTGCCGCTGCTGCTGGCCGCGCCGGTCAGCCACGACACCGCTCGGCCGGGGCGCGAGCGCGCGCTGCTGGACGCGCTGCGCAAGTGGGACGGCACCATGGACGCCGATCGCGCCGAGCCACTGGTGGTCACGGCGTGGCTGCGCGAGCTGTCGCGGCGGCTGTTCGAGGAAAAGGTAGGCGAGCCGATCTTTGTCCGCCTGTGGGACCAGCGCAACGTGCAGCAGCCGATGCTGAACATCCTGCGCGATCCGGGCAAGCTGGGCGCGTTCTGGTGCGACCGCCCGCATACGCGCCCGACGGAAAGCTGCCACGACGCCATTGCCGATGCCTGGGCCCAGGCCATGGCGGACCTGTCGCGCCGCTATGGCGACGATCCCAGTCGCTGGCACTGGGGCGAAGCGCATACGGCCCGCTCCGAGCACAAGGCGTTCGGCAAGGTCGCGTACCTGTCGCCGCTGTTCAACCTGCGCGTGCGGACCGGCGGTGACACGTATACGGTCAATGTCGGCCGCCACAACCTGCGCGACGACAAGGCGCCGTTCGAGAATACCCATGCCGCCAGCGTACGTGCGCTCTATGACCTGGCTGACTTGCAGGGATCGCGCTTCATGGATTCCACCGGGCAGTCGGGCAATGCGCTGCTGCCGCGTTACCGGGACTGGACCGGCAAGTGGGCGGCGGTGGAGTACGTGACCATCCCGCCCGTGGCGGCAACGCAAGGGGAGGGCAAGGCGGACACGCTGGTACTGGAGCCGGCCGCGGCGAAATGACGCACCGTGGGGCATGCGATGCCGGGATCCCTCGGAAATAGGCGATATCCTGCCATGGTCATCATGGGGCGTGGCTATTGACGCTACCATGAGGGCCCCTCTCGACTGGCAGGAGCCCCTGATGGCCACGCGTACCACCCATGTGATCCAGCACCTTGCTTTCGAGCATGCCGGCGTCATCGGCAAGGCGTTGCGCGCGCGCGGCCATACGCTGCGGGTGTTCCAGGCCGGCGTCGACGACCTGCAGCCGATCGCAGACGATCCGGCCGACCTGCTGCTGATCCTCGGCGGCCCGATTGGCGTCTACGAGACCGATGCCTATCCGTGGCTGGAGGCCGAGATCGACCTGATCCGCCAGCGCCTGGCTGCCGGCGGCAAGATGATCGGGGTTTGCCTGGGCGCGCAGCTGATCGCGCGTGCCGCCGGCTCGCGGGTCTACCCGGGCACGCGCGAGATCGGCTGGGCGCCGATAATGCCCACGCCAGCCGGCGAGGACTCGGCGCTGGCCGAACTGGCCGCCGCCAACTGGCAAGTGCTGCACTGGCATGGCGATACATTCGACCTGCCGCCCGGCGCGCAACTGCTGGCCTCCACGGCCGCGGTGCAGCACCAGGCCTATGCGATTGGCAACCAGGTGCTGGCGCTGCAATTCCATCCGGAGGTAATCCCGCGCGATATCGAGGCCTGGCTGATCGGCCATACTGTCGAGCTGGGCAAGGCCGGGATCGACCCCCGTATCATCCGCGCGCGCACTGCGCAAGTCGGCGCCACCGTGGCCGCGGCAGGCGAGCGCATGTTCGCGCGCTGGCTGCAGGACGCCGGGCTATGAGCCTGCCCGCCGCACCTGTGCAAGCCGTCATCGACGCGGTGCTGGTCGGGCAGGTACGCCCGTTAGGACCCAAGGCTGTGCCCAGCGGCATCGACAAGCACGCCACAGCCGCCCCCGTGCGCGTGGGCACGCTGGGGCTGGCCGGCGACGAGCAGGGCGATCCGCGCCATCACGGCGGGCCCGAGAAGGCGATCCACCACTATGCCTTCGACCATTACCCGGCGTGGCGCGAGCAACTGGGCGCACAGGGCGCAACGGGGATCGGCGTACTCGACGCGGCCGGCGCCTTCGGCGAGAATCTCAGCACGCAAGGGCTGACCGAGGCCGAGGTTTGCATCGGTGATCGCTTCCGCCTGGGCACCGCACTGGTCGAGGTCTCGCAGGCACGCCAGCCTTGCTTCAAGCTCAACCATCGCTTCGGCTCCCCGGGCATGTCGCGCGCGGTGCAGCAGAGCCTGCGCACGGGCTGGTACTACCGCGTGCTCGAAGAGGGTGAAGTCGCGGCGGGCGATACGCTTGCACTGGTGGCGCGCCCGCATCCGCAATGGCCACTGCTGCGGCTGCTGCAGGTGCTGTATGTCGACCGGCTGGACTACACAGCGCTTGCGCAGATGGCGGACCTCACCGTGCTGGCGGAAAGCTGGCGCAAGCTGGCCCGGCAGCGCCTGGAACGGCGCGAAGTCGAAGACATGGAAAAGCGGCTCGCGGGCGGCTGACCGCCGCCAGGCGTATCAGCCCTGCCGGAACCGCTTGGCAGTGCCTTCGCGGGTGATGCGCTCCCACACCACCTGCTTCTCTTCATCGCTGAAGAACACCCAGTTGCTGACCTCGGCCGCGGTGCGGCCGCAGCCCTGGCAGATTTCATCGAACAGCGTCGAGCAGATGCCGATGCAGGGGCTGTCCGGGCCCTCGGACAGCGTGGAATCCGTGGAGCCGGTGTCCGGTTCAGGGCGGAACGGGGCGGATTCGGGGAACTGCGGCATGGTGGCGGATGAGGTCGGGGTGAAACGGGGGCTCATTATACGGGGTGGGGCCGACCGCCATCGGCCCACCCCTCAATCCCGTCTCCTCTTAGTGGCTATCGCGCAATCCCAGCACGTTGGCGCCGATCTTCGGGTCGATGCCGCGTTCCAGTTGCTGCGGATATGTCGTCACCGTCACTTCCAGCGATCCCGTGCCGACTTCCATCGACAGGATATGGCCGCCGTAGGTATCGAAGCTGCTGTCTCCCGCAACGCCATGCGCATGGATCGAGGGTTTGCCTTCCTTCCATGCCAGGCTGCCGACGATGCTGGCCATCTCGACATTGCGGAAGGTGCGCGGGTTGAACTGCTTCTTCCCCGCATCCCAGAAGCCGAATGTGACATTGGCGAAGCCGATGGCGGACAGGCTGGCGCTTGGCACCTTCTCGCAGATGGCGAAGGCTTCGATCTGCTCGAAGACGTTGTCGCCCATGCGCAGCACCAGCAGGTAGCCGGTGGGCGTCTTGATGTAGCGCGGCACGCTGTCGCGCGGATAGTTGGTGTTCTGGGCGCGGGCGTCCAGTGCCGCCTTGCATTCGGCGGACGGGGCCTGCTGCGCCGCGGCGGGCGCGGGCATCAGGGCGGCGGCGCCGAAGGCGGTGCCGGCTGCGAGCATGGCGAGCGCCTGGCGGGCGCGCAGGGTTGTGCGAAAGATCATTGGTTGTCTCCTGACGGGTTTGTTTGTGGTTGGGTTTGTGGCTACGACAAGCGGACTACGAGGATTACGAAGCGGGCGGATGTGGCGACAGCAGGATGTCCTTGCCGACCGCGCGGATGTCGGTGTGGCCGCAGAAGGCCATGGTCAGATCCAGTTCCTTGCGGATGATCTCCAGCGCGCGCGTCACGCCAGCCTGGCCCATGGCGCCCAGGCCATACAGCATCGAGCGGCCGATATAGACGCCCCTGGCGCCGAGCGCGACCGCCTTGAGCACGTCCTGCCCGGAGCGGATGCCGCCGTCCATATGGACTTCGATGCGGTCGCCCACGGCCTCGGCGATGGCGGGCAGCGCGCGGATCGATGCCGGCGCGCCGTCGAGCTGGCGCCCGCCGTGGTTCGACACGATCAGCGCATCCGCTCCCGACTGGCACGCCAGGCGCGCATCCGCGACGTCCTGGATGCCCTTGAGCACCAGCTTGCCGGGCCAGCGGCGGCGGATCCATGCCACGTCGTCCCAGTTCAGCGTCGGGTCATACTGGCGGCTGGACCAGTCGGCCAGCGAGCTCATGTCGTCGACGCCCTGCACATGCCCGATGATGTTGCCGAAGGTGCGCCGGCGCGTGCCCAGCATGCCCAGGCACCAGCGCGGCTTGCCCATCATGTTGAGCAGGTTCCACGGCGTCAGCCGCGGCGGCGCCGACAGGCCGTTGCGCAGGTCCTTGTGGCGCTGCGCGCTGACCGGCAGGTCCAGCGTCAGCACCAGCGCCGGGCAGCCGGCGGCGCGGGCGCGGTCCATCAGCCGCTCGACGAAGGCGCGGTCGCGCATCACGTAGAGCTGGAACCAGAACGGATGCCCGCCGGTGGCCTCGGCCACGTCTTCGATCGAGCAGATGCTGACGGTCGACAGCGTGAACGGCACCCCGAAATCGCGCGCGGCGCGGGCGGCCAGGATCTCGCCGTCGGCATGCTGCATGCCGGCCAGCCCGGTGGGGGCGATCGCCACCGGCATGGCCACCTCCTGGCCCAGCATCTGCGTGGCAATGCGGCGCTCGCCGATATCCACGGCCACGCGCTGGCGCAGCAGGATGCGGCCGAACGCATGCTGGTTGGCGCGGTAGGTGGATTCGGTCCACGAACCGGAGTCGGCGTACTCATAGAACATGCGCGGCACGCGCTGCCGGGCGAGCCGGCGCAGGTCCTCGATCTCGTTGATGGACGACATGGTGTGTTGTGTGGATAAGGAACGGCGTGGCGGCTCAGTGCAGCCACGCGGCCGGCACGAGGAACAACTGCGGGAACAGCACGAACAGGAACATCAGCGCTGTCAGGCTCAGCAGGAAGGGCCAGACCCCGCCGATCACGCTGTCCAGGCTGCAGCGCGAAGTGCCGGCCACCACGTTGAGGACCGTGCCGACTGGCGGCGTCAGCAGGCCGATGGCGTTGTTGAGCACGAACATCACGCCGAAGTACACCGGATCGATGCCGGCCTTGGTGATCACGGGCATCAGGATCGGCGTCATGATCAGCACCGTCGGCATCAGGTCGAGCGCGGTGCCCACCACGATCACCAGGATCATGATGACGAACATCAGCAGGATCTTGTTGTCGATGAAGGGCTCGAGCAGGTCGGTTACCTGCGCCGGGATATTGGCGATGGTGATCAGCCATGCCGAGACCAGCGCGCACGCCACCAGGAACAGCACCGTGCTGGAGGTCTTGGCCGCGGTGACGATCAGCCCGGGCAGGGCACGCAGCTTCAGCTCGCCGTAGACGAAGCGGCCGACGACGATGGCGTAGACCACCGCCACCACGGCGGCCTCGGTCGGCGTGAAGGCGCCGATCTTCATGCCGCCGATGATCACCACCGGCAGCACCAGCGCCCACACGCCATCGAGCGCGGCCTTGGCGAGGCGGCGCGCACTGAACGGCTCCACCGGCGCCAGCTTCTCCTTGCGCGCGCAGAAGTGCCAGGTCACGGCGAGCGTCAGCGCCATCATCGCGCCGGGCGCGATGCCGGCCAGGAACAGCTTGGTGATCGACACCTGCGCCACCACGCCGAACACGACGATGGCGATCGACGGCGGGATCACCGGCGCGATAATGCCGCCCGCGGCGATCAGCCCCGCGGCGCGCGGCACGTTGTAGCCGGCGTTGCGCATCATCGGGATCAGCAGCGCGGCGACGGCGGCGGTATCGGCAACGGCCGAGCCGGAGATGCTGGCCACCACCGTGGCCGCGATGATCGCCACGTAGCCCAGCCCGCCGCGCACATGCCCGACCGCCGCGTCGGCCACGCGCACGATGCGTTGCGACAGCCCGCCGGCGTTCATCAGCTCGCCGGCGAGCATGAAGAACGGCACCGCCATCAGCGGATAGTTGTTGACGCCCTCCAGCATGTTCTGCGCGAGGATCTGCGTATCGAAATTGCCCAGGTGCAGCATCAGCGCGACACCGGAAGCGAGCAGCGCAAAGGCGATGGGCATGCCGAGCGACATCGCGCCCAGCAGCGAGCCGACAAAGACAAAGATGGTCATGATGGATTCCTTGCGCTTATTCGCCGGTGGCGCCGGACTGCGGCACCAGTTCGTGCTGCGGCATGCGGCCGCTGACCAGCCGCCACAACCCGTGCAGCAGCATCGCCGCCATGCCGACGCTGCATACCAGCAGGCAGGCGTAGACCACGCCCAGCGGCACGCCGGTGACGGGGGCACGGTCGTCCATGCCGATCGTTACCAGTTGCCAGGCGCCGTGCGCCAGCAGCAGGCAGCAGCCCAGCGCGCCGGCATCGGCTAGCAGGCGGCAGGCGCGCTGGCCGTTTTCGCCCAGGCGCGAGACCACGGTGGACATGCCGAGGTGGGCCTTGTCGTGCATCACCAGCAGCGCGCCGGTCAGCGTCAGCCACATGAAGACAAAGCGCGAGGCTTCTTCGGAGAAGGCAATGCCGGAATTGAAGACGTAGCGCAGGACCACGTTGCCGAAGACCAGCACGATCATGGTGGCCATCATGGCAACCATGGCGCCCTGGGCCAGGCGGAGCGTAATGCGGTTCATGATTGGGAACTCCTGGTTGGACGGGGGCGTCAGCGCAGGCTGGCTGCGGGCGCCTCGATCCGGTAAAAGCGCATGGCGTTGTCGTGCCACACCGCTTGTGCGGCGGCGTCGGGCAGGCCTTCCAGCCCGGCGGCCACGGTATTGACGATTTCGTGCAGCGACGCGCGCAGGCCGGAGACCGGCAGGTTGCTGGCGAACATGCAGCGCTGCCAGCCGAAGATCTCCAGCGCCTGGCGGATCACGCCGACATTGCCGGCGCGGTCCCACCCGGTGCCGGGCAGGCCGAACTCGGACAGCTTCAGGTGCACGCCGGGCAGGCTGGCCAGCGCCGCAAGTCCGCGGCGCCAGGCGGCCAGGCCCGCTTCCGAGCGGTCCCACGGCAGGCCGGTGTGCTCGACCACCACGGCGAGCCCCGGCACGGCCGCGATCGCCTCCGCGGCTTCCTCAAGGTGCCACCACGGCACGCGCAGGTCCCACGCCAGGCCATGCTCGGCCAGCCGCTGCAGGCCGGCCAGCCAGCGCGGGTCCTGGAGCGTGCCGGGCTGCCCGTGCACGCTGCCATCGGGGGTGCGGCTGGTGCGCGGCTTGCACCTTACGCCCCGCACCAGAGGAAAAGCCTGGTGCGCGCGCAGCTGCGCCGCCAGCGTGTCGCTGTTGAAATCGGCATGCGCCACGACCGCATTGGGAAAGCCGTGGCGAGCGTGGACCTGATGCAGCCACGCGGTCTCGGCCACCGACTCGTCGGCGTGCCGTTCGGCTTCGACATGCACGCTGGCGGCCAGGTGCAGCCCATCCCACTGCCGCAGGTAGTCTCGCGGATTGAAGTCCTGCCGCAGCGTGGCGTAGTCGCCGAGAAAGAAGGCGGCAGGGTCGTACCCTTCCTGCAGCCAGGGATGGCGCGCCGGGCCGAGCCGCCACAGGTGGTGGTGGGCATCGATGATGGCGGTGGGCATGGCGGGCATGGCGTGGTTCTCCTACCGCTGGGCGTCCATGGCGCGCAGCACGGCGTCGCCGTTCTTCTGCACGAACAGCTGGCGCGTTTCCTCGCGCACCACCTTGCGGATGCCGGCGTTGTCGGGATGCTCGTTGACCTGCACGCCCTTGGCGCGCAACGTAGCGATCGCGGCGGCTTCGTTGTCGGCATTGAGCTTGCGCTGGTAGGTGGCAGCGGCCGCGGCTTCTTCCAGCAGCACCTTCTGGTACTCAGGCTTGAGTGAATCGAATTTCGCCTTGTTCATCAGCACCACCAGCGCGGTATAGGCGTGGCGCGTCATCGAGACGTACTTCTGCACCTCGTACATCTTGGATGACACCATCAGCGTGGGCGGGTTCTCCTGGCCGTCGACCGCGCCGGATTCCAGTGCGCCGAAAACCTCGGCGAACGGCATCGGCTGCGGGCTCGCGCCCAGCAGCTGGAAGGCCTTGATATGCGACGGGTTGGGCGTGGTGCGGATCTTCAGGCCGCGGATGTCCTCGGCCTTGTTGATCGGCCGCTTGTTGTTGCCGAGGCTGCGGAAGCCGATCTCCCAGAAGGCCAGGCCCTTGATGCGGTGCGCGCCCAGCTCATCCAGCAGCGAGCGGCCGACCGGGCCGTCCAGTACCTTGTAGGCCGACGGACCATCCTCGAACTGGTAGGGCAGGTCCAGCACGTTCAGGCGCGGCGCCAGCCCGGTGACAAAGGGATTGCCGGTAGCACCGATGTCGATGGTGCCGCTGCGCACGCCTGTGACCAGCGTGGTGTCGTTGCCGAGCTGGCTGTTGGCGAAAACCTGGATCTCGACCCCGCCCTGGGTGCGCTCCTTGACCTTCTTGCTGAAGGCGAGCGCGGCCTGGTGCTGCGAATCGGATTCCGGAACGGTATGGGCAAAGCGCAGCTTGACGGGTGCCTGCGCGGCGGCCACGCCGGCGACGGACAATAGCGCTGCCAGCACGATATGCGGGATAACGTGTTTCATGGTGTCTCCTGGGTTGTCATGCGGCCCGGTCGGGTGTGCCGGGCTCTGTGCTGCCCCGTGCGGGGCAAGTAAGGATCAGGGAGGGGGATGCAGCAGGCCACGCCGGGCCAGGTTGGCCATCAATGCGCCGATGCCGAAGGTCCACGGCGGCAGTTCGTTGCTGTTGCCGACCCAGTTGACCAGCCCGCCGAGGTGTGCCGCGGAAATGCTGACGCGGTCGCCCGGATGGTGGGTGAAGCCGGCGCCCGGCGCGTCGCGATCCTGCACCGGCGCGAACAGCGTGCCGCAGAACAGCATCATGCCGTCGGGGTACTGGTGGTGCGCGCCCATCGCGTGCGCCACCAGCTCCTGCGGCGAGCGGCTGATCTGGGTCATGGCGCTGGCGCCGTGCAGCACGAAGCCATCCTCGCCTTCGATGGTCAGGGCGATCTCGGTGCGGGCGATCTCGTCGATGCCAAAATGTGCATCGCACAGCCGGATCCACGGGCCGATGCCGCACGACGCGTTGTTGTCCTTGGCCTTGCCCAGCAGCAGCGCGCTGCGGCCCTCGAAGTCGCGCAGGTTGACATCGTTGCCGAGCGCCGCGCCGACGATCTCACCGCGCGGGGATACCGCCAGCACGACCTCCGGCTCGGGGTTGTTCCAGGTTGATTGCGGGTGCAGGCCGACGTCGACGCCGGTCCCCACCGACGACAGCGGCGCCGCCTTGGTAAAGATCTCGGCGTCCGGGCCGATGCCGACTTCCAGGTATTGCGACCACAGCCCCTGGGCGACCAGCACTTCCTTGATGCGCATGGCTTCGGGCGAACCCGGGCGCACCGACGCAAAGCCCGGGCCGACGATGGCGCTGACGCTCTCGCGCACGGCCGCGGCGCTGGCCGCATCGCCGCGTGCCCGCTCCTCGATCACGCGCTCGACCAGGCTGGCGGCGAAGGTCACGCCGGCGGCCTTGACCACCTGCAGGTCGTTCGGCGCCAGCAGGTGGCGGTGCGCAGGGTCCGGGCCATGCGCACAAGTCGCGTCGAGCCAGTCCTGCAGCGGCCCCAGCGAAGGCCCGGTGGCATTGCGCACGCGTTCGGCGCAGTCTGGCAGCGCGAGCAGTCCGGCGATGGTGGGCGCGGTGGTGCTGATGTCGAACAGCTCCGCGCCGCGCACGACAACCGTGGCGGGGCCGCCGTTCGGGCCAGGCAGCCAGGCACGCCCGACCAGCAGGGCGCGCTCCGCGTCGCGGGGCAGGGTTTCCTCAATCGTGATGCGTCGATTCATGTCACACCTTGACGTTGGCGTCCTTGACCACGCGCGCCCACTTGACGCGCTCCGTGGCGATGAACTGCGCAAAGCGCGCCGCCGTGCCGCCGCCGTCCTCGGCGCCGAAGCCGGCCAGCTTGCTGGCGACATCCGGCATCGCCAGCACCTTGTTCATGTCCGCATTCATGCGCTCGACCATTGGCGCCGGCAGGCCGGCGGGGCCGACCAACCCGTACCACGTGCCGGCATCGAAACCGGGGAAGCCGGACTCGGCCAGCGTCGGCACCTTGGGATAGCTGGCCGCGCGGCGCGGGCGCGTCTGCGCGATCGCCACCACCTTGCCGCCCTGGATCTGCGGCGTGGCCGAGGTCATGGTCTCGAAGCTGAAATCGATCTGGCCGCCGATCAAGTCCGTCAGCATCGGCGCCGAGCCGCGATAGGGCACGTGCAGCGCATCCACGCCGGCACGCAGCTTGAACATCTCCAGCGCCAGATGCTGTGCCGCGCCCGCGCCGGACGAGCCGAAGGTGATCTTGCCGGGCTGGCTGCGGCACAGCGCGACCACGTCGGCAACCGAACGCGCCCGCCCGCCGGTGTTGCAGATCAACAGGTTGGGCGTGACCCCGACCAGCATGATCGGCGTGAAGTCCTTCTCGACCGAATAGCCGAGCTTGGGATACAGGCTGGGCGCGATGGCGTGGTTGCTGATATTGGTCATCAGCAGCGCGGTGCCGTCGGGCGCCTGCCGCGCGGTGTATTCCGCCGCGACCACGCCGGCGGCGCCGGGGCGGTTCTCGACGATCACCGACACCTGCCACAGCGTCGACAGATGCTGCGCGATCACGCGGGCCATCACATCGGTGCCGCCACCTGGCGGAAAGCCCACGATGATCCGAATCGGTCCGGCCGGCAGCGGCGAGGCTGCCCGCGCCAGCGGGGCAGCCAGTGCGGCCGCGCTGGCGCACAGGAAGGTGCGACGTTGCATGCTTGGTCTCCTTTGTTTTGTTGTTGTCGTGAGGCGGGCTTGGCTTACAGCGAATCCTGCAGCATCGCCAGGTAGTCTTCGGCGCTGGCCTCGCGCGGGTTGGTCTTGTGGCAGTGGTCCGCCAGCGCATAGTCGATCGCGCGCGGGAACAGCGCCGGATCCACGCCCATCTCGCGCAGCCCCGACGGCAGGCCCAGGCGGCGGCTCATGTCGCTGATCGCCGGCCCGATGGCGTCGGCATCGGGCAGCCCCATCGCCTGCGCGATGCGCGCCAGCTTGTCGTCTGCCTGCATCGACGGCGCGTCCGCGTTGAAGCGGATCACCGCCGGCAGCAGGACCGCGTTCAGGGTGCCGTGGTGCAGCGTCGGCATCAGTCCGCCGAGCGCGTGGCTCAGGCTGTGCACGCAGCCCAGGCCCTTCTGGAACGCCAGCGCGCCCTGCATCGACGCGCTCATCATTGCCAGCCGTGCGTCACGGTCCTGCGGATCGCGGCGGGCGCGCTCGATATGCAGCCAGGCGCGGCGCAGGCCATCCAGCGCGATGCCGTCGGCGGGCGGGTTGAAGGCGGGCGCCATGAAGGTCTCCAGGCAATGCGCGATGGCATCCATGCCGGTGGCCGCGGTCAGCATCGGCGGCAGGCCGATGGTCAGCTCGGGATCGCAGATCGCCACGCGCGGCACCAGGTAAGGCGAAAGCACGCCCACCTTGCGGCCATCGTCGAGGATCAGCACCGCGCCGCGGCCGACCTCGCTGCCGGTGCCAGCGGTGGTAGGGATGGCGATCACCGGCGCGGTGGCGGCCGTGATGCGCGCCACGCCGCCTTCGATCGCGGCGAACTGGCGCAGCGGGCCCTCGTGCGTGGCGCACACCGCCACGCCCTTGGCCAGGTCGATGGGCGAGCCGCCGCCCACCGCAATGATGCCGTCGCAGCGGTACTCGCCATAAAGACGCACGGCGTCGCGCATGGCGGCTTCGGTCGGGTTGGACGGCGTGCCGTCGTAGATCACGGCTTCGCAGCCAGGGCGCAGCTGCTCCAGCACGCGCTGGACGATGCCCGCCGCCTTGACGCCGGCGTCGGTGACCACCAGCGGGCGCGTGATGCCGATGCGTTCGCATTCCTGCGCCAGCAGCCCGATGGCGCCGAAGTCGATCTGGATCTGGGTGATGTAATTGATGAGGGCCATCTTGTCTCCATGCATGTGGGGTGCGCTGCCTGCCCGACTGCCCGAGGTGCTGA